>PBVO01000159.1 GCA_002729015.1 Candidatus Poribacteria bacterium | reverse complement strand
GTTCTATAAAAAGTGGACACGCTTGATTTCACTTGGAGGATGATGTACGATGGCCTGGACTTTCCCATGATTGTTCTATACCACTTAAAATTTAACAGAAGCTAACGATTGCAACGCATGTCCGGCACTTTTGTTTCACATAACCGATTGAGCGAGTAAATTACTTTTACCCGATAATATAAATGACTAAGTTAGTCCATAGCCAAACTGCTAATAGCCCAACTCTACGATCTATAATTATGGGCCTACTACTAGTTATATTATTTTGTGCGGTTATTCCCTATAATGATTTTTACATTGAAGGAACATTTCTTGCTGGTAATCATTTTCCGATCGGAGCCATGTTCTTATTCATCTTCATTTTATTTATTATTAACCCTCTGTTGAATTTACTTTCTAATATTAATAATAAGTTCGATCATGCATGGGTTTTGAATGAGGTTGAATTAGTTACCATATGGTGCATGATGATAGTTTCAATTAGTGTACCGACAGTTGGCCTAGCACGTTGGCTATATCCAATTCTAATTGGTTTTCGATATTTTGCGACACCCGAAAACGACTGGCAGGCACTATTTGGCCACTATTTCCCTGAGTGGTTAGCTCCAACTGATTCATATGCTATTCGTTATTTCTATGAGCAACTTCCTGATGAGGCACCCGTCCCATACTGGGTTTGGTTCAAACCAATTTCATTCTGGATGGGAGTGATTGGAGGTCTATGGTTATTAATGATTACTTTGAGTGCTATTTTCAGACAGCAGTGGATCGAGCGTGAGAAGTACACTTTCCCTTTGGCTGAATTGCCCAGCGAATTGGCCAAGCAGCAATCGATTGGTAGCAGATCGAGCCATCTTTTGAGGCAAAAGATGATGTGGGTTAGTATATCAATTCCGGTTGTTATTCATACTTGTAATGGAATAAACTTTTACTTTCCAAACTTTCCTGCATTTCCTCTCAAGCTTAATCTTAATAGTTACCTGAATGAAAAACCGTGGTCTGTGGTTCGGCCAATGTGGCTATTTTTATTTCCATCGGTGATTGGTTTCACATACCTAGTACGGTTGGACGTTTCTTTGAGCATTTGGTTTTTTTTTCTTTTCTATCGATTACAATTAGTCACCGCTAGCACTTTGGGTATCCCTATGGAACAATCAATGGGGTATGTAAGCAAGGCATACGCTTCTCATATGGAAATAGGTGGTTATGTAGTTGCAGTAACATATTTTTTGTGGACTGGCCGGCGGTATTTATTTGAAATATTATGGTCTTTTTTCAGCCGCACTCGATCTGACCCTAATCAGCCTATCGCAGAACCATGGGTTCTACCTTGTCTAGCAGTTGGTGTTCTCCTTCCATCTTTGTTACTCTACAGTGCCGGAGCTAGTCTACTCCTTTCTATGGGAGTGATTATTCTAATGGGAATTGCCTCGATTATATTGACTTACATAGTCGTTGCTGGTGGTGTCATTCACATTAATAGTTCATTTCGAGCTTTTGATTTTTACCATACTGTATTAGGTTCAAGTAAAATTAGCCCAAATGGTCTCGCCGTTTTATCGATACCCTCAGCCATTTTTCGTACTAAACGTGGACTTCTAATGCCGCACGTGAGTAATGCATTTAAAATGGCCACAGCGTCTAATATCAAGAGCCAACAACTTCTCACTACTATGATACTTTCCATCACTTTAGCCGTAATACTTACAAGTTTCTTCTTTCTAAAATTAGTTTATCAGCACGGGGCTCTGAACTTACAGTACTGGACTTTCATGACTGCACCTATAGTTCCATTCCGTTGGTTGGAAACGCAATTCCAAACACCAACTGAAACTAACTGGGTCAATCTCGGTTTTGTAATTACAGGAGCAATAGGAACTGGTTGGCTATATTGGATGAGAAGCCAATTTGTTTGGTGGCCATTTCATCCTATTGGATTTATAGCTTCGCCTGGGGAATTTGCATTGAATAATATATGGTTTTCTATTTTTGTGGGATGGGTTTTAAAAAAAATCCTACTAGGGACCGGTGGTTTGAAGACATTTCAAAAGGCTAAGCCTTTTTTTATTGGTTTAGTATTAGGTGATTGCTTTATAGGTGGTGTATGGGCAATTGTTGGCCTTGTGGTTGGTGAAGGCTATACTATGCTGCCAGGCTAACCCAAAAAATAGTAGTTCGTCAACTAAAAAATAGGATAGAACGGTTAGTTGGCACCAAGTCGTATTTTTTGGCTAACTGATAAAAATATTCTAAACCGTCTATTTCTTCTGAACCAAGATTGAAGAAAATATGCTTTGTCAAATAACGATGACAAAGTTCAAAAGAAAATCCTAATTTCTTAGCCTCCTCACTTGCGATTATCTCAATTTGACTTAATCCTTCATCTTTTGCTTGATTCAGAATTCGACTAATGTCTCCTAGTTTAGTATTCGATCGCCCGACCCAACAAGCATATACAAACGGTAATCCAGTCAATTGCTGCCAAATTTCTCCTAAATCAAACACATATTTGGTGTCTTTCCGATAACGTAGAGCTTGGTCTCCAATCAACATCACGGCGTCGGCTCCATGGTTTGATGGTTGTGTATTTGGTGAGCAGTCTACAAACTCAGGGTAAATTTGCCAATATTCAGCCAACAAAATTTTTACTAGTGCTTGAGAAGTGCGAGAACTACTATCGAGACCAACAGATTTGCATTGGCTCAGTGGTTTTTGACTAAATAGGAGAATACTTTGAACTCGACCTCTTGAAGCAATACAGATATCAGGAACAATACGGTAGTTAGGTTGACGAAAGTACTCAATAATAGGGATTAGAGCTAGATCTAGCTCTTCTTTTTCCAACTGACCAGACAAGAGACTAGGATAACCAAGACTAAGTTTAATGTCAGGTATTGGAGATTGAATCAGTGAATGTACAAGCGGTTTTGTATTTAGAAAAGAAACCGCACCAATTCGTTTCTGTTTTGGAGAAGTGATAGTCAACTCCAATTATGCGGCAACTGATTGCCAATCACTACCATTACGTATAACCTGATTGTAGAGCGTATCTCGCTCAATTGGATCTCGACCAGCTTCTCTAATCAATTGCGCAATCTGATCAACAGATACTGACTGTGGAGAAGAAGCCCCAGCCATATGGGTAATCTTTTCCTCAGTAACTGTGCCATGAATATCGTCAGCACCGAAATTGAGGGCAACTTGAGCCGTTTTTAGACCAAGCATAATCCAATAGGCTCTAATATGGGGAATGTTATCTAGCATCAGGCGAGAAACTGCGACACACCTCAAGTCCGTTAAGCCTGACGTACTAGGCAAGTATGCCAAACGAGTATTTTCCGGGTGGAATGCCAAAGGTATAAAGGTCACAAATCCCCCAGAAACGTCTTGGCCTTCCCGAACTCGAACAAGGTGATCGACACGATCTTCAACCGTTTCTAAATGCCCGTAAAGCATGGTAACGTTTGATGGAATGCCCAACTCGTGGGCCTGACGATGAATATCGAACCATTCATCTGCATCAATTTTACCCCGGCAAACCTTGTCGCGCGTTTGCTTCGAAAAAATTTCAGCACCCCCACCAGGCATGGAATCCAGACCAGCTTCCTTCAGTGCTGACAGGGTCTGATGGATTGATTGTTTGGACAGTCGGGCTAAATGATGAATTTCGACTGCGGTAAAGAATTTTCTGTGGACTTGTGGCATCCTTTCTTTTAACCCACTCAGCAAGTCAAGATAGTATTGAAATGGCAATTTAGGGTGCAAGCCACCAACGCTATGTATTTCAGTACATCCATTTTCTAATGAATACATGGCTTTATCGAGAAATTGTTCTAAGCTCAATTCCCAAGCCCCCTGAGTTTCAATATTTTTGCGTGCAAACGCACAGAAATGGCATCGGGCGTGTAGAATGCAAACATTTGTGTAATCAATATGCTGGTTCAGATTGTAATAGCCAACATTTCCGTTTGTTCTTTCACGCACGATGTTAGCTAAATAACCAACTCCTAGTAAATCCCGACTATTAAAAAGGGTTAAACCATCTTCGTAACTCAGCCGTTCCCGGTTCATAACTTTTTGATGAATAGAAACGAGTGCTTGGTCGCTCAGTTGAAAATCCATCTGTGATTATTCCCTCTGTTGGATATTGTTTACTAATTCGCTGTTTTCAATACTTTATCAACAAAGTATCGATGTACTAGATTATCTTCAGTTAGTTCAGGATGGAAGGTCGCAATCAGGACTCTTTCATTTTCTGCTAGGACAACGGTCTCTTCTGATGATTGTTCTAATTTATTGAGACCCAACACGTTTACATCTGGCCCCACCGTTTGAATTTTGGGTGCACGGATAAATACACCTTCAAAGGCAGTGATTTTCCCATCTAACTTAAGTTCAAGGGAATCAATAAACGAATCGACTTGTCGACCGTAAGCATTTCTTTCAATACTGGCGTTAATTAGCCCAAGTGGTTCCATAGGATGGTTCGAGACATGTGTCGCAAGTAAAATCGAGCCCGCGCATGTACCGAATATCGGGTGGTGCTGTGCAAATGCGCGAATCGGATCAACAAGCCCAATATTATGAAGTAACTTAATCAACGTTGTTGACTCACCACCAGGCATGATTAAGCCTGTACAACCGTGCAACTCTGTCGGTTTTCGAACTAGTGTAGTTTCCACATTCATCCGTTCAAGGGACACTTGGTGGAGTGAAAAGTCGCCTTGTAGAGCTAGTACACCAATCTTCATTACTTGTTTATTGAACCCTATTTGCTGCTACCAACCTCTCTCCTGCATACGCTCAGCCTCTGGAATATCGTCGATTTCAATTCCCTTCATAGCTTCGCCAATACCCTCGCTTGCTTTTGCAACTTCGTCAGGGTCAAGATAATGCGTTGTTGCATGAACAATAGCTCTGGCACGCTCTGGGGGGTTATCAGATTTGTAGATGCCGCTACCAACAAACACCGTCTCGGCTCCGAGTTGCATCATCAATGCGGCATCTGCTGGTGTAGCAATGCCTCCTGCAGCAAAGTTAGGTACGGGGAGCTTACCGTTTTCCTTAACGCTCCGAATTAGTTCGACTGGAGCACCGATAGTTTTACCAAAATCGACTAATTCTTCGGGACCTAATGCACAAATTTGCTTGATTTCGCTTTGAACAGAACGCATATGCCGAACAGCTTCAATGATGTTACCAGTACCAGCCTCACCTTTAGTGCGAATCAGAGCTGCCCCCTCCGCAATTCTGCGTAAGGCTTCTCCCAAATTACGGCATCCACAAACAAAGGGAACCTTAAAACGCCATTTATCGATATGGTACTGATTGTCAGCCGGAGTCAAAACTTCGCTTTCATCGATGAAGTCAACTTCTAGAGACTCCAAAACTTGTGCTTCAGCAAAGTGGCCAATTCGGCACTTTGCCATTACTGGAATCGTAACACTTTCCTGAATTTCACGAATTAACAGAGGGTCGCTCATTCGGGCAACGCCTCCGTCTCGGCGAATATCTGCAGGAATACGTTCCAATGCCATGACTGATACGGCGCCCGCTTCTTCAGCAATTTTAGCTTGTTCTACGTTGGATACGTCCATTATGACGCCTCCTTTCAGCATTTCAGCAAGAGCCGTTTTTTTTCTATATTCTTCCTCTTGGTACCACACCATGTTTAATCCTTGTTCATTGATATTTCTTTCTTGTTAAGTCAATAAAGATTTGGGTTATCTGGCATTATTTTTTTTAGAGAATGTTTCCCGCCCGCGCGGCTCACAGATTATAGCCCACAGCCTAGACCAGTTCAAGCCAAATCACCGATGGCGATAATGGACGTGAATCAATAGCATAACTAATGCTACTTCTATTATGGTCAGTTTGAAACCATCAAGACCATTGGCTTAATAAGGGCCTTCCAGCCTTAGCTCTAGGTCTAAAGTTCGATAGAGCCAAGAGTTAGTAATTTATCACCTTCACGAAATTAACATATAACGGTAGAGTTATATTCAGGTCATCTTAGGAAATACCATTTGCAATAAATCTCACAAATGTTAATAACCAAGTGATAGAGCATACTTTATTAGATACCCACAAACCCAGTTTAAGACGCAAAAGTTACAATTAGTAGCATTTTCTATAGAAGCGTACGTAAATAGGTACGACACCTGATCCAAGCAAGATCAGGTTAGTAATGGAAACAGAAGGAGTTCAAAATTATATAGTTTTTCGATTTTGCCACTTAAATCCATCTATGACTGAGACACTACTATGTTGACCCTGAATAAGTTTACAAACAATCAGATAATCAAATCAAAACTATTAGTCCAAAAGACCATCAAAGCCCCCTGCAACATTGACAAACTAGTTACTGTCAGTTGATAGTACCAACTATGTGCAGGAATCTTGGCACACAGTATATAAATGGGAAAAACTACTAACGAGTAGCGCAACATGCTATTCATACACGTATGACCTGCAAGCGGTGGAAAGATCATTAAAATCATTGCCATCAGCGAATAAGCCAAAGGTATCTGCCGTATGCCTATACAAATTATGAAGATCATACTGATTGAGAAAATGCCATTACAAAGGTGTAAAATATTACCATCTTGTAAACTTCGCCATAAGACTATCAATGGATTAGTCAATTCATGTCCCCAACCAGTCTGTTGAATATGAGCAAAAGCCAAAAAGTCTCCTGTTACCAAATAGCACTGCAAGCAAAATAAGCCTAGACCCAACGGAACGAAGGCCAAGCACAAGATATCGGCCCGAATTTTATGTAAATTGAAACTGCGATTTTGTAGATAGAGTAGAAATAGAGGCAAACTAATAAACACACCAACCGATCGAGTGAGAGCAACTAAACCGCCAAAAACACCTGCCAGAAACCAACGATCCTGTTTGGCAAAGTAAAAAGCGGATAGCATACACAATACAAACAAGGATTCAGAAAAAACAGCAGAAAAGATAAATGCCGTTGGAAACAAGAACATGAATAAGACGGCTCGGTCCGCTGTTTCTGAACCTGACTGATTCGAAACAAGTTTGTGAAGTACGTAAGCTCCAAATAAAAAAGCCATATTAGAAATTAGTAACCCACTAATAAAATTATTTCCTATGATAAAACCCACTATTCGAATCAAAAATGGGTAGAAAGGGAAAAAACCGTAATTAGCCCCTCCATGACCATTTAAAATGTTGTTATACCAATTCTGAGCGATATTTAGATACCAGCCAGTATCCCAAACGCCCCAAATATTCAACCAAGTGTGGGTGTCGGGATAGGTTGGTGCTCTATGGGGTACTTTACTGAAGTCAATTCTCTGTTGTAAGTAAAAACGAGAAAAAACACCGATCAACGTCAATATAAGCCTTGAACTAAAAAATAAAACAGCAATATACCGAATCTCAACGGGGGTTTTCTTAACCAGTTTTGCTAACATAACTACATATTTCGAGATAGTTCTAAAATGATATGCCATTCAAAATTTGGCCAGCTTTGGATCGTATACTCATATTTTGAAGCTGTGATCGATTATATAATTTTCATCTGGTACAATGCCAAGCCCAGCTGCATCTGGAACATTGACAACAGCTTGGTCAATTGTCAAGTTGGTTGCAACCATATTATCCAAGAACACTGGCGCATTTAGCTCTGGTGGAAAAACCAAATCCAGGGTTGAAAAAAGGTGGGTTGACGCGATAAAACCAACGCCTGATTCAGTTAAACCACTACCGAATAATTCAATAGAATTAGCCGAGGCTAAGTGAGCTACCTGCCAGCATTGACGGATTCCAGCCGATTTGCAAATTTTTAAGACTACAGCATCGACACACTCAAGTCGGATGATTTTTGCTAGGTCATAGATGGAAAAACACCCTTCATCAACTGCAATCGGAACATGGCTGTTTTCGCGTATTCGTTTTAAGCCTAGCCAATCTTGGCTTATTAGTGGCTGCTCAAAAACTTTAACAGCCGGTAAATTTTCAATTCGTCGAAGTAAACTTATGGCTTGAGAAAGAGTATAACTTTGGTTAGCATCAATCCAAATCTCAGCATGTTTTACAGATTCAGCCACCGCTCTGATCCGATCTTCATCAAGATCTGGGTCACCGTTGATCTTAACTTTGAAGTGTCTACAAGGAGAAAGAAGTAGAGCTTGCTGAGCCATAATTTTGGGCTGATCAATACTGAGCGCATAGCAGAGTGGTAGCTGATTGTACTTTTTCCCACCGAGCAAGGCATGAATCGGTGCTCCTAGCATATGTCCAACTAAATCATGCAAAGCGATATCAACAGCGGCTACTGCGAATGGGTGACCATTGCTAACTGAAGGTTTTATGATTTGGCTTATTTTTTGATGAATAAGATTGATCTGTAATGGGTTGGATCCCAAGAGAATTGGCTTGATATAACGACTAATCGTCGTTACCATAGACTCTATAGTTTCGTAACTCCAAGAGGGTAAAGCACGTTGTTCTCCCCAACCAATAAGACCATCTTCGGTGACAATTTTAACAAACAAGTGATC
The DNA here is from genome assembly GCA_002729015.1 of Candidatus Poribacteria bacterium. Next base: position 2,066 of record PBVO01000159.1, on the reverse strand, counting down.
ACCAGCAGATAAGTTATCACCAACGAACCCAGTTCCGATATCGAAGGTTGTTTTAAGACCTACTTTAACTGGAAAAATCTCCACACGTTCAATTTTCGACATAATAGCATTCAATAAGATAGCATTAATTCTGAATTTAGCAACGAGTCTTCAATCTAACACAGTTTATGATATGATTCAACTATGTCTAACCTGTTTTCTAGGTGCAATATTCCAATCTTAATTGGACTCGCCATGCTCATGCCAACTAACATTTTAAGTCAATCCACAATTGAGAAAGAGTTTGAAACCATCATAACGTTATCTGAGCATGAAAAGCGAATGGTGAACACAAATGAACCATATACCTATGATAACTACGCAACTTTTGCTTTGTTCGCCTCTGGTGTCCAACAAAAAGAAATGACAAGATTCAAACGAAGCATCGACAGTATTACCCGGGACCTCTCTGTCGCTCTAGAAACTCAAAAAGTATCGGGTCAGAAAATAGAGCGTGCTGAGTTCATCCTGCATTGGCTTCACACTCGTTTCTTTCGCTCCTACAAAGCAAAACAAACCCGCCTTGACACTAGCCTACAGAACAGAGATTTTAATTGCGTTTCGTCTTCAGTACTTTATGCTATTGTTTGCCGTAAATTCGCGATAAACATCACGGGGGTTATTGTTAAAGACCATGCTTTTTCCCAACTAAAGCTCCCAACCAAAAAAATAGATGTTGAAACAACAATCAAATATGGATTTGATCCTTCCACGAGAAAAGATATATTAGACCAATTTGGCCAATTGACTGGATTCGCTTATGTGCCTCAACGCAATTACCGAGCACGATCAGAAATCAGCGACAAACAGATGATTTCCCTAATCTATTCAAACCGATACAAGACACTTAGCGACCAAAATCGGCACGCTGAAGCTGCTAAGGCTCTACATTTGGGTTGGTACTTGGCAGGAGATTTACCTAGGAATACCAATTCTTGGGAAAGTGGGTTGTCTAACTACATAATATCACTTGATCACGCTAAGCGTTATTCTGACGCACTCTTTGTTATCGAAAAATCTTTAGATCTATTTCCATACATGAAACAACCTAGGCAGCTTCGATATAACGTTTATGTCAATTGGAGCTATCATCTACTTAAATCAAATCAGTTTATGCAAGGTATCCAAGTTGTTGAAACTGGATTACAAGAGTACCCAAAAGACCGACGACTAGAACAGAACCTACGGGCTGCCTATATTGATCAAATCCAATTGGCTGTTAGAAATGGCCAATTTAAGAAGGCTAAACAGTTAATCACCAAAGCCAAATCAGCTTTGCCCAAAGAAGAAACTTTTGACCAGCTAAACGTCAATTTAATTGTTGAATCGACAAAAGGTCTATCGGTAGAAGAATCAGTGCCGATTTTTCGCAAAGCCCTAAGAGATAAACCAAATGACAAGATTTTGTTAGAAGCATTCGCATTTGTGTACATTGCCCCTGCTCAGAAGTTAGCCAACCAGAGACAGTTTTTACAAGCAATTAAATTACTGGAGAGAGGGGAAGAGGTCTTACCAAGTCTGCACCAGCTACTAAAAGCAAAGACTCTAGTATATAACAATTGGGCGTTGGAACTTGCAAAACTGCAGAAGTTTGAATCTGCAGTAAAAATCATCGAAAATGGGATATCAATAAAACCCACAGATAAAACGTTACTCAATAACTGGGATGCTATTATGTTGGATTGGGCCAATTTTTGCTTCAAGAGAAACCAGTCGGATCAAGCTGACGAGATCATAATTAAGGGTATTAATCGGTCAAAAAGAAATAGAAGAAAGTTTGAAAATATAGCTGAGGCATACTACAACGACGAAGCAGTTAGGTCACTAAATTCTGGCGAGACAAAAAAGGGGATTCAATATCTTGAATCAGGATTAAAGTTAATACCAAAAAGTTCCGTATTAAGAAGAAACTTGAATCTAGCTCGCCAAAAAAAAGGTGATAATTGACGCTAGCACGTATATTGTGCTAAGATTTGTCTTCTCTTTTATCATACCTTTCTGTAGTTAATTTGGAATATGAAAAATGT
>PBVO01000014.1 GCA_002729015.1 Candidatus Poribacteria bacterium | reverse complement strand
TGCTATTTCTAAATTGCGTATGGATAATTCTGATGCACTGGGACGACCCGAGTTTTACGCAGTTGTTGATGGATCTTTCGAGTTATTTCCAACGCCAGATGCTGATTATGTGGTGGAATTAGTATATTACGAAAACATACCTGATTTAGCTGCAAACAACACGAATTGGCTTTTAACAAATTACCCTGATGCGTATTTGTATGGGTCATTGCTTCATAGTTCGCCATATTTACAAGAAGACCAGAGAGTAGCAGTCTGGAATACATTGTATCTAAATGCAGTTTCTGCTATAAATTTAGAAGGAGAGCGAGCTAGAACATCAGGTTCGGGTCGTAGAATACAAATTAGGAGCTATTAAATGGCAAGTTTTACTAAAGTAAATGACTTTGTGGTCAATCTAGCGAACGCGATGGACATGAACGCTGACACGTTTAAAGTTGCGCTTTCTAACACTGACCCAACATCTGGCACAAGTGTCGTAACAGATGGAAACGGTGTATTGGCTAATTGTTCAGAAATATCGTATACAAATCTTTCCGATAGAACATTGGCAAACGTAACCAGTACCCAAACAGGTGGTGTTTATAAGTTATCGGCTGACGATAAAGTTTTGACTGCTTCTGGCGGTTCTGTTGCCGCTTTTAGATATGTTGTTATTTATAACGATACGCCAACTTCACCCGCTGATCCAATAGTAGGATATTACGATTACGGTTCGTCATTAACGCTTAATGATGGTGACACGTTTACAATCGACATCGGTACTAACGGGCTATTAACACTTACTTAGTAGGAGCGCATCATGGCAAAACTATTTAACAGAGCCAAGATGAACACAAGCACTACTGGTACTGGAACCATGACGCTAACAACGGCTGACACTGGTTTTCAGACTTTTGCTGATGCAGGCGTTTCAAATGGCGATGTTGTTACATACGTTATTGAGGAAGGTACAAACTGGGAAATAGGCACAGGAACCTATAGCTCTAGCGGCACTTCCCTTACCAGAACTCCAAGCGAAAGCAGCGGTGGCGGTAGTGCTATAACATTAGGCGGTAATGCAAAAGTTTTTATTAGTTCTTTAGCTGATGATTTTGGAAAACTACAATCGGGTGGCGCAACTAAAATTGTAGCGGCGGCAGGCGGTGTAGAAATTACTGGAAATATTGTTGTTTCTGGAAATGTAGATGGCAGAAACGTAGCAACTGATGGAACTAAACTTGACGGTGTTTCAGCTAGTGCAGATGTAACTGCTACAGCAATAAATGCCTTATCAACTGAAACAAGCATATCAGGCTCAGATGTTATACCAGTTATAACAAGTGGTGGTCTTAAAAAAGCAACTATTACTAACGCTTCACTTGCAGGACCAACTGGACCAACTGGACCCACTGGCCCAACAGGACCATCAGGTAGTGATGGCAGTGACGGAGGTACTGGACCAACAGGGCCGACAGGACCCACTGGACCCGCAGGATCGAATGGCTCAAATGGAAGCACTGGACCGACAGGGCCAACTGGACCGACTGGACCGACTGGACCTTCGGGTGGAACAGGACCGACAGGACCGACAGGACCATCTGGAACGCCAAGCACATCTTATAATTCCGTTGGGTCTTATGGTTTTATGTATTGGTCAGGTGCAGGGGCGCAAAACGCAGGTGCCACAACCAGTTCAAGCAATCTTTATCCCGCAAACAACTTTAGTTGGACAAGTGGAGCAGTGGGATATTCTTCCACTAACAGACCAAGTGGCTCTTGGCGATTGATGGGCAATACTGGTTATTCTGGCAATTCTGGTGGAGCTTGGGTCTACACCCTTCAATCTTTATTTGTGAGGTATTCATAAATGTCTATTCCAATTACTGAATATCGTAACGCAAGAGTATTAACAGAAGACGGAAGTCGAATAGATGTTGAGATAAACCACCCTGATTATGGTTGGATTGAATACACACTTGATGATCACGATACTGATATGACCATCGACAATAGCGCACTGCTTACTCTTATTGGTGACGATAAAGAGCCTTTTACCCCTTTAACAGCAGAACAAAACGAAGCCCAACTTGCTGAAGTTGCCAGAATGCATCGTGCTTTTTTACTGGGAGAAATGGACAGTATTCTTTCAAACCCTTTACGTTGGGACGCAATGTCAAACGATAAACAAGCTGAGTGGGCAACTTATCGTCAGGCATTGTTAGATGTTCCAGAGCAATCAGGTTTTCCAGAAACAATTAGTTGGCCTACGAAACCAGATGTATGATGGAGACACCTAGGCAAAATTGGCAACTATTTGATGAAGCAATGTCAGACGATTTAGTTGAAAATATAATTAAACTTGGTGGCGAAACACAAAGAGCTTCAACATTTAATAATGCAGATAACAGTGTGCGATCTAGTCGCGTTAGTTGGCTTACTCACCATGAGTGGGTAAAAGATGTTTTATTTAATTTGGTTGACTGGGCAAATCAGAATGCCTTTCATGTCAATTTATACAAAAAAGCTGATATACAATTTACTGAGTATCATGCGTCAGAGGGCGGTCACTATAATTGGCATCACGATGTTGATTGGAACAACACAAACGGCTTAGACAGAAAGCTATCTGTAACGGTTCAACTAAGTGACCCAAGCGAGTACGAAGGTGGTGATTTTACATTTTCAGAGACAGAAAGCCCAAGCGCAGAAGCGTTAAAAGCAAAAGGCACAGTATTGGTATTTCCTAGCTATCTGCAACACGCAGTGACCCCAGTAACAAAAGGTATTAGAAAGTCTTTAGTAGCTTGGTTTGTTGGACCAAAGTGGCAATAGAAAGGTTTAAATTATGACAGGTTTTGCACCTATAGCCGCAACATCATTAGGCCAATCAAGCACCAATGCTAATTACCAAATGCCAGTTACTCATGGAACTTTTGCATTATCTATGCGTGGTGCGGCATTACTTATTGGTGATGTTTTTCCTTATGGTGTTTTTCAGATTGACGGAAGGGCTGTAACTTTATCGGCTCAAAGGCCGTTATCTGTTAATAATGGTGCTTTTACTTATTCTGGGCAAAACGTAGAGCTCGATTACGGTTTTGGAATTGTAGTTGATGTAACGACATTTGCTTACACAGGACAAAATGTTGTTTTAGATGTTGGCTTCGGAATTGGTGCAAACAATGGGTCATTTAGCTTAACTGGTCAAAGTATAGACTTCACAAAGCAAATGAATATTTCAGCCGAAACAGGCACTTTTGCATATACTGGTCAAGATGCTTTTAAAGGTGTTGGCGAGGCTTTTGCTGTTGGAACATTTACCTACACAGGGCAAACAGTAGGCATGACGGTTCAAAGGCTGTTTCAACCACTATCTGGTGAATTTACTTATTCTTTTGCGGCAGACATTAAAACAAGAGGTTGGTTTAGCCCAACCGTACCGCCTACAATATGGACGGATGCGGCTTAACGTGCTAGGTTATTATAAATAGGAGATTAAAATGGCTATTACACTCACTAAACCGACAGTCGGGGGTTCGGAGGGAACTTGGGGAAATACCATAAATACAGCGCTTGATGACGTTCAAAACGCATTAAACGGCACATCGGGAACTGTTGCCCCAAATTTAACTAAAATAACAATTAACGGAACTGACGTAACGGCAACGGCAGCAGAGTTGAATGCTCTCGATGGTGTTACCTCAACTGCGGCAGAATTAAATATTTTAGACGGTGTGACCGCAACAGCTTCAGAGCTAAACGCTTTAGATGGTATAACCTCAACGGCGGCAGAGTTAAATTTACTAGATGGTTCAGTTTCTAACACAGTAGTTAATAGCAAAGCGGTTGTTTATGGGTCATCGGGTCAAGTCCAAGCCGTAACGGTAGATTTAGGTGATTGGACAATTACGCAATCTGGGTCAGATTTAAAATTTGCCTATCAAGGAACAAATCGGCTGTCGTTATCATCAAGTGGTGCGCTAACGGCAGAAAATGACGTAACAGCCTTTGGGAATGCGTAACTATGCCTTTACCAAGTAGCGGTTCACAAATAAGTTTAAACCAAATTCACGTTGAGGCGGGCGGCTCTAGCGGTTCGCAAGCAAGTTTAAACGACACTCTTATTCGTGATTTAATAGGCAAAGGTTCGGGTGATATTAATAGGTTTAGCGACTATCATGGTGTCACGGCATCTGCCCCTGTCGCTGTTTATAAAGGCAGAACACTCACAACTGGTAACGGATTTCCAACTGGAAATGTAACTTTAAGTTCTGGAACGAAAGTTGTTGTTGTGTGTATCCAGTTAGCCGGAAGCGGCAATTCTTATGTTAGTTTAGGCGGCACAAATATGACACTTGCGGTAAGGCAAAACGACCCTCACCCAATGAGCGTAACTGCGGGTGGACCCGGCCCTGTCTGGGGTGCGGCTTTAGAAACAGCAATTTATTATATTACAACATCATCATCTGGCTCAGTCCAAGTAACTGGTAATGGCGGTAGCGGTAGGTCAACAGCAGATGTTTACGAAATAACTGGTTATAATAGTGCAACTCCGTACACAACAGATAGCGCAAAAAATACAGATTTAGACAATAGCGCAACTATCACTGTTGCCAGTAATTACAACGGCGTAACTATTGGTTGTGGAATGTCAGAAGATGGAAACAGTGCGACCGCCACAACAGTTACAAATGCTGACGCAGTGCAACAAATTCATTTAGAAAGCGCAACGGCTCACTTTTCTTGGAAAGACGAAGGAACACCATCAGGTAATGTAAATTATGTTCAAAACACTACTGGTGTTGGACTTGGTGGAGTAGGTGGCGGTATGCCGGTTAATTTATGCACAGCATCGTGGAAATAATATGGCATTAGTACCATTAGATTTAAAAGCGGGTTTTTATAGAAACGGCACAGATCTTGATGCGTCAAACAGATGGCGCGACGGAAGTTTAGTAAGATGGCGTGATGGATCTTTGCGCCCCATTGGTGGTTGGCAAAATTTCAAATCTGGATTTTGCACAAACCCGGTGAGAGGCGCTCACGCATGGGAAAGTTTAAACGGAACGGCCTACTTTGCAGCAGGAAGCCATAACGAACTTACGGCAATGGTAGGTTCTGGCACAACCTACGATATTACACCAACTTCAATGACAACTGGTCGTGAGGATGCAGGGCTTAATTTAGGTTTTGGTGGTGGGTTTTACGGAACTGGTTATTTTGGTACGCAAAGGCCTTCCACTGGTACTTATTCAGAAGCGACAACATGGCAATTAGATAATTTTGGTCAATATTTAGTAGGTGTTCATTATGATACTGGCACACTGGTTGAGTGGCAACTTGGCTCATCTGCGGTTGCAGCGCCTGTTGCAAATGCGCCGCTCAACAATCTAGGTTTAGTTGTTACAGAAGAAAGATTTATATTTTTACTTGGCGCGGGTGGGGATCCCAGAAAAGTGCAGTGGTGCGATAAAGAGGCAAACACGACTTGGACTCCCTCCGCAACAAATGAAGCGGGTGACATAACACTGCAAACAACTGGTCAAATTATGCAAGGATTAAAAACTAGAGGTCAGACACTAGTCATCACAGATACAGACTGTTTTGCAATGCGATATTTGGGGCCACCGTATGTTTACTCTGCATCAAGGGTGGGAACTTCTTGCGGGGCTGTTTCCAGAATGTCAGCGGTAGATACTGACATGGGTGCATTTTGGATGGGGCAGAAGGGCTTTTTCGCGTTCGATGGTAACACCGTTAGAGAATTGCCTTGTGAAGTACATGACTACGTTTTTGACGATCTTAACGTAAATCAACAATCTAAAATTTGGGGGTGGAGTAATACAGAATTTAACGAGGTTTGGTGGTTTTATCCTTCGTCCGGCAGTCTAGAAATAGACAGATACGTTGCAATTGATTTATTAGAAAATCACTGGCTGATAGGAAATTTATCAAGAACAGGAGGGGTTTCTAGGGGTGTATTTAGAACGCCAGTTTTAAGTGGAGAATATAGTGAGAATATAACTTATAATGTTACGGTTGCGGCAAGTGGTGGAGGTAATAAATATTTTATATCAGACCACTCTGGAGCGGCTCCTACTCTTACATTTAGGAAGGGAAATACATATCGCTTCGACCAATCAAACAATACAAATATTAACCACCCCTTTAATTTTTCCACAACTGCAAACGGCACACATGGCGGCGGCTCTGCGTATAATACAAACGTCGTTTCAACAGGATCGCCGGGATCTGCCGGGAGCTATGTCGAGATAACCGTCACAGACAGCACACCTTCTACGCTTTATTATTATTGTGCAAATCACTCAGGAATGGGAGGAACTATAAACGTACTAGAGCCAGTAATGGTTTTTAACCATGAGCAAGGCTTAAATTATGATAACGGTTCTATTTTTTGCGAAACTGGACCAATTTCGATTGGAAACGGTGATGCTGTTGCAAAAGTAATTGAAGTGATACCTGATGAAAAAACTCAAGGTGACGTTGATTTAAAATTTAAAACAAGATTTTATCCTAACGATACCGAAACAACTCATGGACCTTTTAATCCAAGCAACCCTACTGCATTGCGTTTTACTGGTAGGCAAATGAGAATGCGCGTTGAGGGCGATCAAGCAGCTAATTGGCGTGTAGGGACAATGCGATTAGAAACAAAAGCCGGGGGTAGACGTTAATGCCAGTCACACCTCCAGTTATAGGCACAGACATTAGACAGTGGGGCAGAGAAATAAATCTGTTTCTAAGCCGAAACTTAGGTAAATTGTTTTTTAAATCATCTGGTGATGTTCCCTCCGATAACGGTATTTTTCTGTGGGACGATGAGAAGAACTATCCCGTAGTTTCTTCAGATGGTGCATTTAGACAAGTTGCCATGAAACAGGCCACACCAAGCAGCAGCACAGGTGCCGCCGGGGATGTGGCTGGGATGATAGCTTGGGACACCAACTATATTTATATTTGTACGGCTGCACATGATGGCTCAACAGCAAT
>PBVO01000158.1 GCA_002729015.1 Candidatus Poribacteria bacterium | reverse complement strand
GCAGTTCATTTAGTACAAATCGGGGTATGATTAACAAACCATCAATGAAACCAGTGTGGCAGATTTCTAAAACGCGACCATCGATAATAATGCTAGTGTCCAGAACACGTAGTTGGCGATGGACTGTTTCGGCGAGGCCTCCATCGGCGTCAGTTATTGGAATAAACATCGATAACTGACGCCGACTGTGATAACCAATCATGGTACCGCAGGACGCAAACAGTAAAGTGATGCCAGAAACAGCGTTACGAGTCAACTCACCCGGTTCAGGCCTAAGAGTATAGATAATAAAAGTCGCAATACCCGCAAGAATGAGACCTAATGAAAATCCAACCAAAGCCGAGAACAAATCTGACAAATGTGACCTGTTACTCAGGGTTTCAGATGCGACTAAAACAGCGGTAACGCTAGCGCCGGCCACACCACCAAAACCGTCAGCAAGCGCAAAGCCAAACAATCCACTTACCAATATGAAACTAAGGCGAATTAACCAAATGATCATAACGTCCCCTTTCTTCTGGGTGGGGAATATGCAATAGCAGTGAACACAAACTTAAAATGTGTCCACACGCCGATTTGACGCGTCACAACTTTCTGCTGAACGAGGAACATCACCCTCCCACAATAAGATGATGTTTTTAGCTCGAAATCGGCAATAATTTACAACAATGCGCTAATGGCACTGTATAGGTCAGTTACGCCAACAAGTTCTATTTCCTCCCTCGCTTGTTTATCTGTGTCTTCCAAGTAGTTATTTAAGTTATATTCTGGAAACACTGCTCGGTTAAATCCTAGCTTATCTGCTTCTCGGAGTCGTCTACTAATGTGTGTTACAGGTCGAACCTCACCACCTAATCCTACTTCGCCCATGACAACTGTCTTAGTTGAGATTGGAATGTCACGATGATTAGAGGCAATAGCCATAATAATCCCCAAGTCCACACCCCGTTCATCAACCCGCATACCACCAGTCACATTCACGAAAACATCAGAGTTTCCAATCTCGAAGCCAACACGCTTCTGTAAAACAGCAACTAATAAGGCAATACGTTGACGGTCAACGCCTGTTGCTGTGTTGCGAGGAATACTGAAATTTGATGGTGCAACTAATGCCTGAAGTTCAAATAAAATCGGTCGAGTACCCTCCATACTGGATACAACCACAGAACCTGATATGTTTTCAATTCGGTTACTAATGAACAACTCAGATGGATTTAGAACTTCGCTTAACCCACTAGCCGACATTTCAAAAACCCCAATTTCGTTGGTCGAACCAAATCGGTTTTTTACAGCTCTTAATACTCGATACACATGATGATTCTCCCCTTCAAAATAGAGGACCGTATCCACCATATGTTCGAGAACTTTTGGTCCAGCTAGAGCACCTTCTTTGGTGACATGACCAACTAAAATGACAGGAACATTCTTTGTCTTAGCCAACACAAGCAGATGACCGGCGCTTTCACGAACTTGGGTTACGCTACCCGGTGCTGATTGTAGATGTGGTTGAAAAACAGTCTGAATAGAATCAACAACTACTACACTCGGGTTAAGAGAGGCAATATGAGATTCGATTTGTTCAAGGCTGTTCTCGCAGAGAACATACAACGAATCCGAATCGATGTCAAGTCTATTAGCGCGCAACTTGGTTTGTGAAACTGATTCTTCCCCTGATACATACAATACCGTTCCGTGCTGGAGGCTAAGCTCATTACTGGCTTGCAATAAAAGTGTTGATTTGCCAATACCTGGGTCCCCAGCAATCAATGTCACAGACCCAGGAACAATTCCACCACCCAGAACTCTGTCAAATTCACTAATCCTCGTGCTGAGTCTTTGATAGTCGGTTGCGGTAATGTCAGTGATTAGTTCTGGCTGACTAGCAGCAAAAGTTAAGTGTTGTTTTTCTTTTTTGGAAGTGACGGTTTCTTCTACTAAACTATCCCACTTGTTACAATCCGGACAACGACCCAACCAACGCAATGACACATGACCACAGGAATGACAGATAAATTGCGTCTTTTTTGCTTTTCCCATTTCTACACGAGCTATTACTATTACCAACTGCTATCGGCGAGCCGAAGACCAAGGGTTAGTTGAGGCTTTTTCCACCCGTTTCTATCAGCAAAATCATCGAGACCGATTAACCAGTGAAAAGATGTTGAATCTGTCAACCTCAATTTCCAGTATAGTTCTGCTGTGAGAGTTGAGCTCTTAGCTGAATTTGCCAAAAAGTTTTTCGAGTTAAGACTACTCATCAACAAAGAAAAACCAATCCTATTATCAAACAACATAAAATCAGTCGCTATTCGGGGACTCATCCGGTTAAGACCAATTCGGCTCCTCATAAATGGTAATATTTTGTAGCTGTATTGAAGAGATAATCGAGTTGTATTTGTGTTCCAACTGTGGCCGGAAAAACCAAATTGCAGTAATTGTTTTTTGCCAGGAGACCAACCGAGTAGAAATTCGCTTTGTAACTGGTCATCTAAGGTAAGATAACGCACTTCGGAATGCCAATTAATCGGAGGTAACTGAAAAGCGGCTGATTTTGCTTGCCAGTCTTGAGCTAAAGCGGCCGTACTTTCAAGAGTCTGACCTAGATGACCTAAGTTCTCTTTGACTTCTTCAATCAATTCTGGTTCGTGAATTAGCTGAGCAAAAGTCCCGTTTCCACTACTAGCATGATTAACCAATTTTGCTAAATCCTCACCTAGCCGACCAAATTTTTTACTGGTTTCAGTGATTTCAGTAATAGCCTGGTCTATTTTAGGTAATTCTGTTTCGATGGACTCTCGGCTCATAATCGCTAAACCTAAAATTTCATTCTGTAATTTATTGATTGTCTCCTCAATCCTTTGGTTTAGAGGTTTTAGATCCATGGCAAGACTCTGAAATGAGTTTAATGTATTGGTAACAGCGGGCTGGTTTTGATAGATTAGATCGTCCACTGATTCGGTAATGGCAGTTGTATTTTCTGCAACCTGCAGAAGTGCGGACGAAACCTGATCGATAGTAGTATTCAGGTTATCTAATGTAATTTGGATATTGTGTTGTGCATCGTTAGCAGATTGATTCAGAACAGATAAAGTCTGTTCTAATTGTTTCTGACTATGTACAACAGTCTCACTAATTTGGCGGACCATTTGACTGAGGTCAGTAATAAGCGTTTTTACTTGGTGTTGGTTGTCATCGATTAGCGCTTTAGATGACTCAATTAAACCGGCCACCTCAACCACCATATCTGTTCCACTTTGAATGACATCAGCTACAGAAGCTGGATCGATGCCAGTCAGCGGGAAATCTTTAGTTTCTATCAAAGGTTCAGTATCTGGTCCATTTTCAATGTCGACGAATGCTTCTCCTACAAATCCTATAATGCCAATTTCGATACGGCTTCCACGACGTAGTCGCTGAAGAGCTTTATCAACTCGTAAATCAACCTCAACTTTACTAGCATCGTCTAGTAAACGGATACTAGTCACACGACCAATCTGTACCCCAGATAGCATAACACCCGCACCGACCTTTAGGTCATTAACAAAATTAAAATGTACTGTAACAAAATCACCACGCCTTTCAAATGGAGAATCGGTAGCAGAAATCAATAAGATTACCAGTATCATAATACTAATAAAAACAGTAATCCCAACTTTAAGATTTAGGCTCCACATAATTAATATTCCTTGCTTTTATTTGGGGGCTAGCATCTTTCTAGAACCAGAATAAATAAACTGCTGAACGATTGGAGTTTCATTATTCATTATTTCTTGAGGCGTTCCTTCTGCTACTACTTTCCCCTCGTAAAGCATTGCCATCCGAGTACCAACAAAAAATGCGCTGTCCATATCATGAGTGACGATGACAGATGTAACTTTCAACTTTTCGTGCAGATCAGACATCAGTTGGTTGATTTCGTCACAAGTTATCGGGTCCAAACCTGTGGTCGGTTCATCATAGAAAATAACTTCTGGATCTGCAGCGATCGCTCTGGCTAATCCTACTCTTTTTCTCATGCCGCCACTAATTTCAGCTGGCTTCAATTGCCCAACGTTGTGTAGATCTACTAGCTCTAATTTCTCTTTGGCGATTTGGTGAATATCTTTCCATCCATGGTGCTGGCGAAGTGTGAATCCAACGTTTTCTTCTACTGTCATAAAATCGAATAATGCAGCTGACTGAAATAACATACCGATTCTCTGCCTAATCGGAACTAGTTCTCTCTTGGACAGGCTCGATATTTCTTGGCCATCGAACCAGATCTCACCTTGGTCTGGTTTCAATAAGCCTGTTAACAATCGAAGTAAAACACTTTTCCCACAACCACTTGGTCCCATTATAACGAGTGTTTCTCCACGCGGTATATGCAAATCAATTCCATTTAGAACCCTGTTTTCACCGAAGCTTTTACATAGATTTTTTACCACAATCATAAGATTTCTAAACCAAAGATTCTCTTATTTAAATCCTAGAATCGCATATAGTAGATGGTTCAGTAGGAAGTCGATGATTAAAATAATCATAATTGCAGTAACTGCAGATCCTGTGGTAGCACGGCCTACACCTTCAGCTCCATTATTAGAGGACACCGAAAATCCTTTATAGCAACCAACGATTGCGATTGATATACCAAAAGATATAGCTTTTACTACACTGACCACAATACTGCTCAGATACATAAAAGACTTCAGATTTTTCCAAAAAAAGTTGCCGTTCATATCAAATAATTTAATTACTACGTAGTAAGCACCACCAATACCGAAAGCAATAGAAAAAAGCGTCAGGGCCGGTAGCATGATTGAACAGGCTACCAAACGAGGAACAACCAGATATTTTACCGGGTCAACAGCCATTACTTCTAATGCGTCTATTTGTTCAGTAACCTTCATTGTTCCGAGTTCTGCAGTAATAGACGCTCCAATTCGACCAGCCATAACGAATGCTGGAACCACAAGGCCCAATTCTTTTATAATAGTAACACTGACAAATCCACCAATAGTGCCCTCAGCTGAGAAAAGTTTAAGTTGATGATAACCTTGTGTCGCTACTAATAACCCCGTAAAGATACCAGTGAAAATAACAACAGGCAAAGCTGTTACTCCAACTATATAGCATTGACGAAGAGTCATTTGAAATTGGTAAGGGGGTTGAAATGCTAGATTAACAGAAGTAAGTGTCAATCGAGTAGCCTCACCTAAACCAGTGAAAAAGACAATCATCAATTGTCCTACTTTTTCAATTGGTTTAATCAAAGCAGACAAAACATAATTCCCATTGTAAATATGTGTGTTCTTAGTAACGAGTACAGTTGTCAAACCGCATCTGCTCAGCCACAAACTCGAGCTGAATCGTTCCTGTAGGACCACTACGGTGCTTTTTGACCATTAGGTCTGCTATACCAGCTTCTTCGCTCTGTTCATTGTAATAGTCATCTCTGTACAGAAATGCCACTAGATCAGCATCCTGCTCAATTGAACCAGATTCGCGTAGATCAGACAGAACGGGTCTTTTGTCTGGCCTGCGCTCAACTTCTCGGCTTAATTGTGCGCAGGCAATTACCGTTAATTCTAACTCCACTGCTAAGCTCTTTAGAGATCGAGAGATCTCAGCAATTTCTTGCTCACGTGGTAAACTCTTGTTGGACCCACTAACTAGTTGTAAATAATCTACTGCTACCAAACATAAATTGGGATGCTCACTTTTCAAACGACGAGCCTCGGATCGTAAGCGCTGTATAGTCAAACCCCATGTACAATTAAGAAAGATGGGAGCTTCCTCGAATCGAGCTACAGCCTCTGCTACTAAATCCCAATGATTATCATTCAAATAACCGGATCGAATGCGAGAAAATTCGACACCAGCCTCGGCTGCTAACATTCTTAATGTTAGTTCTTTAGCTGGCATTTCCAAACTGAATATAGCTACAGATAGCTCTTTTTCAATGGCAATATTTTGAGCCACATTTAGTATGAAGGTAGATTTTCCCATTCCAGGTCGAGCTGCAATAATATGTAAAGCACCTTTCTGTAAGCCAGAAGTCAAGATGTCAAAATCAACAAAACCAGTAGCTACACCTAAAATGTCATCATCTCGATTGGCCGCAGCTAGAACATCTTGAAGTGCATCCCTTACAACAGAAGAAATCGCAACAAAACCTTCCTGCCGATTTTCGTAACTAACTCGAAAAACAGCTTCCTGAATCTGGTCTTGAACTGTCTGAATTTCTTCTTCTTGATTTAACGCTAATTGTTGAATTTCTTTGCTCGCGACGACGAAACGACGGCGAGTTGACTTTTCCTGAACAATTTGCGCATAAAATTCTGCACTCTCAGTTTCAACGATTCGGGCCTGTAAATCGTAGAGATATATATTACCGCCAGCTCGGTTGATTTGTTGCCCACGCTCTAACTCATGAGCCACTAGACCAGGCTCAGCATGACTGTTGCGCTCGTAAGACGCCAAAATAGCACTGTAAATCAGCTGATGGTCAGTAGTGAAAAAAGCGTCGGGAGTTTCACCCAGAACCGGTGTTATCAGGGGGATTGTCGTAGCATCAGTCAGCATCGCCCCAAGAACAAACTGCTCTGCTTGCCGATCATGAAGAGATTCTACCGATTGCATGAAGGATATTCGCTTGATGGATGGGAGGGTGCCTCTGGTCTACTCCAAGGAAACAGGGCACCCGATGATTATCTATTCAAAGTGGGGTGATTGTCAATTTCGCGATCCTAAGATGAAGGCTAATAGGAATCTATTCTTCTTCACGAACGACAACGACCCTAAGGCTTGGAATGATGTCAGGGTAAAGGCTAATTGGAATCATAAAGATACCAAGTTCTTTGATTGGTTCGTCTAGATCGATTGACCGACGATCGACAACTACGTTTTGTTCCTCTAACGAATTTGCAATATCTATGCTAGTTACTGAACCAAACAAACGATCTTCTTCTCCCGCGCGTCTGGCAAACTTACAAGTCAGTCCACTAATCACACCAGCCATCTCTCTAGCTGACTCTTTATTCTTCAGCTCTTTAGCCTCTAGAAGCCGTTTTTCATGCGCCAAGGCTTTCAGGTTTTGTGTGTTGACTTGCACTGCAAATCGATTAGGAATGAGATAATTGCGAGCATATCCGGCAGCAACATTACAAATTTCTCCAGTAGCCCCGAGACCTTCGACATCTTGACGTAAAATGATTTCCATCTTATTCTCTCTTTCTTTTAGTGATTAGAGAAGGGGAGTAATGCCATATTTCTAGCTCGCTTAATGGCACGAGTAACTTCTCTCTGCTGCTTAGCACTTAGGCGAGTAAATCGGCGCGGGAGGATTTTTCCCCGCTCTGAGATGAACTGTTGTAAGAGCTCAACGTCCTTATAGTCAATTTCTTCCAAAGTAACTTTACGGCGACGACGTCTAAAAGGTCTTCGATTGTTATTGTACTGCGAACGTCCTTCTTGGCGCCGATCACGACTTGCTGGTCTATCCTGATTCATATAAATGTTCCAAAATTCTAAAAATATAATCTAGTGGGGTTAAAACTAAAAGGGGATGTCATCATCTGTCGCTGACGATATCCCACCGCCAGTTCCACCATCGCTCTGGAATCCATCGTCTTGGCGAGAACCAACAAAACTAAAACGGTCCAAGGTAACAGAATGCTTCGATCTACGTTCGCCAGTGTCTGTATCCCACTGACGAAATCTAAGCTTACCTTCAACCAGAATCGGTTTGCCTTTGGAGAAATATTCATTGACTACTTCGCCTTGCCGTCCCCAAGCATCAATGTCGACAAAACAAGTTTCATCTCTTTTCTCGCCAGTATTTTTATCGGTCCAGCTTTCGTTGACCGCTATTCCAAAATTAACGACCGACGCCCCACTGGGCAGAGTTCTCAACTCGGGATCCCGAGTTAAGTTCCCCATCAAGATAACTTTGTTGTAACTCATGTTTACCTCTCTGTTGCTTGACGATTTTTGTTCATCACTCGGGTTTAACTATCCTTTAACGCTTGATTTTCATCATCATCTTCGCTTGATGTTTCACTATCTCCCGTGGTCTGTCCAGTAGCAGAAGTTTCTTCTGCTGACGTTTCGTTCTGGCCTCTTTGGCTGGCAACAGTAACAAACTTTTCCAAATCGCCATTAAAAGTAAGCACGACATGCCTCATAATCATTTCAGTAATTAAGAAATGGTTGTTCAATTTACTAACGAGATCCGGCGGTGCATCGAAAATTAAAAAGACATAGTACCCGTCTGAGTGTTTGTTGATAGCATAAGCCAATCTCTTTTGGCCCCAGTGATCGGTGAGTAAGACGTTTCCACCACCATCTTGAATCAGCGTATTAATTCCTTCAGTCAGCTCCCCGATTTGACCAGCGTCAAGCGTAGGACTGACAATAAAAAGACTTTCGTACCTATTCATAATTCTATCCTCCCTTTGGACTAGCGGCCCACTTTCCGGATTGGATGCGGGCAGAGAATCACTTATTTTATCATATTTATTTAGTTTTAATCAAGTCCAGTTATGCACTCTCGCAACTCCCAATCTGAAGAAAATCATTTCAAAAACAGCTAATCATCTTTACAAAAAAACAAATCCTTGATAGTCTAAATCGATTTGGTGAATCCAATCAAAACATCAATCAGAGAAAGAGAAAAGAACAGAATGGGAAAATTTTTAGGCTTGGTCATGACTCCCCTAGACGTACAAGTCGAAGGGTTGAATGCTGTAATGGACCGAATAGAGTCAACAGGTGCTACAGCTATCAATTGCGGTCGGATTCTCAATCGACCTTCGACTGTAGGTGCTGGATTTCGAGCACCACCAATCGACATCGACGGATACGACCGAGTTTTTGATCGGCCCGTTTGGGGAAAGAGAGAACTGTACTTAGAAAGTTTCCGCAGCCAACAGCCAAACTTATCTTGGTATGCAGACACCTCCTACAAACCAACATGGAAAAAATTCCCATCAGACCTCGATTCCAGTTTGCCTAACCAAATTTATGAATCGGCTCGAAGCCGAGATTGGAAGGTGTACACTTCTGTGACACCCTTGGCCGTGCCTGACCTTAAAGTAGAAGACCAAATGAAATGGATCAATGGGCAAATCCCTGACCCAAACCGTCGAGTGGCAAATCAAGGGTGCCCCAGTTCACCTAATGTGAGAGCCTGGGCAATTGCTTGTGTGTTGGATGAAATCAGCCAGCAACCTACCCCCGATGGGGTGTGTCTAGATTGGGTCGAATACACGACCTATTTGCTTGAAGATCACTTCTCTTGTTTTAGCCTTCACTCCCAAGCACATATGAACAATCTTGGTTATGAAGCAAAAAGAATTAAGAGTGATGTACTATCCCTATGGCATCATTTTAATGACTTAACCACTGAGCGTCTCGATCATATTAGCCAGATTCTAAATAGTCCATCCCGGATACTTGAACTTCTAGTCCGCTTCCCCGGCGTGTACGACTTTTTTCGCTTCAAGTCTGATGTGATTTCTGGATTATATCGCGATATTCGTTTGGCGATGGATCAATCGGGATTCGGTCATGTCGAATTGATTGCTAATGGATGGCCACCCCCTTTTAACCGTTCAAGTGGTATGGATTATGCTGAATTAGCCGGAATTGTAGATTCGGTTCGACCAAAGTTATACACCTTCCACTGGTCGGCATTACCACGCTGGTATGGTCAGGCACTAAAGAATTGGAATCCAAACCTAGTTGTTGCGTCTATCTTACAAGCTGTCAAAAGTTGGTTCAACCTGCCAGACTCAATTGACCATCCGACTTGGTCTGATTATCATATTCCGGCACCAAATGACAAACACCCTGTCAGATTCAGGACCTTCAACGATCGTATTAACGAAGTAGCAAGTCAGGTTTCTGGCCGTGCGCCAGTTATCCCTCTCGCGCACGGATATGTGCCATTTGATCAGTGGAAGCGAACAGTATCTATAATTCGGGACAGCAATGCTGATGGGATGTGGGTGCAGAGGTACTGCTATTTGTCTGATGAAAAGATTTTGGCTTTGGCCAATATCTGGAATGTTCAAGAATCTAATAATATCATGGCTGCTAGTTCATTTTTTTAACACTGTCAATAACCAGATGGTAGTTGATTAATTAGAAGTTCAAAATTGCGCCGAATTTAGCATAACTGCTATAACTAAGAGTATTAATGAAAAGAATAATTGTCGGTTTAACTGGGGCAAGCGGAACCGTGTACGGCATACGCTTGGTTGAAGTATTAGCTGACCAAACCAACTTTGAAGTACATTTAACTATCTCGCCAGCTGGTGCTAGATCATTATTAGAAGAAGTTGGCATAGATGTTGATATTGACAATTTCGAATTGTCTGATTTGATTGGTCGGGATGCAGACAACGTTATCTATCATAGCCCTAGCGATATCGGAGCTTCGATTGCTAGCGGATCTTTTAGAGCAGAAGGTATGGTAATTATTCCATGCAGTATGGGAACTGTAGCTGCCGTAGCAACGGGACTGTCTCGTAACTTGTTACAAAGATCGGCCGATGTGTGCATGAAGGAACGGCGGAAATTAGTTCTGGTGGTCAGGGAAACACCATTTAGTACAATTCACTTAGAAAATATGCTTAAGTTGTCAAAAAACGGAGTGATAATTTTACCTGCGATGCCAGCTTTTTATCACTTCCCTGACACCATTGATGACCAAATCAACTTTGTGGTTAGTAAAACCTTAGACCAGTTTGGAATTGAAGCCGGTCTCATTCGGCGTTGGAAAGAAAAAAACAGTACTTGACGAATTCGAAAGACCTAACCCAAAAGGAAATGGGTAGTTTAATCCTACCACATTTTGTGTTCATCCGGCTTTTGGTTCTGTATTTTTGTCTTGAAAGAAAAGAAAGTATTGATTAGCCAAAAAGCCATTCTGTTACAAACGACACTTAGTATTACTCAATGAAATAGGATACAATAACTAAGCAAGATCGAAAATTACTGCTCATTCGATCAGTAATTTTCTTTGTTTAGATCTGATTAATATGATGAAAAAGTGATTTTCAAGAACTAGTTCCCATTTTCAGTCAATGTTATTTTAATTTTAATTCAAGGCCCACTTTTGCCCGGGTACAGACCTTGGCCTACGTTTTTGCTTGGTCTTAGGTCTTTCCTAGTGGAACCTAATTTAGGAAACATCCGTAACCAATTCCCTACAAACTAATTATCTAGACAGATGCAAATACCACCGGGTCTCGAGTTGGAATCAAAAAGGATTTTGATCCTGAGCTATGAAACTGTAATTATTGGTCTAACCTATTGTTCAGCTAATCTGAGTAACTTGTGCTGATCGAATTTGTCTGCACGGTAATGTCGCAACTAATAAATTTGCTGTAATTGTAAAAAAGAACTCATCAATCATGCTTAGTATCTTTGGCTGATTGCAACTTGAAATCTTAAGTCTAATTCCGTATTGATTGATAATTAACAGTCATACTAATAAGCTGTCCTATGATAAAAAGAGTGGAAAAAATGATATACTTTAGCCGGACTGTGGCGTGCGGATTTACGACTCTTAATTAAATTTTTAGTCTGGTAAAGAGGGTAGGGGGTAACTCCGATGGAAAAAAGGCCTTTGGGTCAAACTGGGATCTCGGTCAGTGTATTGGGAATGGGCGGTCTTTTCGTCTCCCAAGTTGGTGGAAAAGGACGAGAGCAAGCACAACAAGCAATACATCGCTGCCTAGAACTTGGTGTTAACTACATAGATACAGCACCTAGTTATGCCGATAGCGAAGAGGTCTTAGGTCTAGCTCTGGAAGGTGTTTCTCAACCATACGTAATTTCAACCAAATTAGGGGGACGGCCAGAACCATTTGACCCCAAAAACAAGGATTTACTAAGACGGTCCGTTGATAATAGCTTGAGATTATTGAAAAAAGACACGATCGATATACTAATGGTTCACGAGCCAGACCGACCAGGGCAATACGATTGGTGGGATAATTACGATAATTACCACGGCCCAGTATCCGAAATCTTGGCCGAATTAAAATCAGAAGGTATTATCCGTTTCACCGGCTTAGGAGGAACAAGCGCTTATCAACTACCGCCCATCATTAGTACGGGCAATTACGACGTTATTTTGACAGCTTTTAACTACAGTTTATTGTGGAGAGAAGCAGAATTTGAAGTCCTACCAGCTGCCAAACGACAGAAAGTCGGAATTGTTGTTGGTTCCCCCTTACAGCAAGGAGCTTTAGCCCGTCGTTACAAAGAAATCGAAACAGGAGCTAGATGGCTGAGTTCTCCCCGTCGCCATCAGTTTCAAGCTTTGTACAAGTTCTTAGACGAAATCGAAATTTCGCTACCTGAATTAGCATTACGTTGGGTCATTTCTAACCCAGATATTTCAACAACTCTGATGGGAGCTAGATCGACAGAAGAAGTCGAGAAAAACGTGGCTGCCGTTAATTCAGGTCCATTGAGCAGCGATATTATGAATCAACTCCGAGAAATTGCGAACATGGTACCATTTAGACCCTTTGAAGAACCATTTGGCCTTCCTTTTGGCCGGGATTATGCCGGCCCCTGGCATGCTAGGTAGATTAGACTCAACCCTCGAAGGAGAATTAAGTTCGATGATGAAAACTCCGTTATTTCGGCTTTCCCAATCTATTATCATTTCTTTCATAATTAGTTTTGCATTTTTGACCTTTACTGTTAACGCAGGTGTATTAGCTGAAGGTGAGATTGAATTCCAGAAAGATTCTTCGACTATGTGTTTTATTCCGGCGGATACGTACACCATCGGTTCAGACTCTGAGCAAGCTGACCCAGATGAAACCCCTGCGCATTCGGTTGAGTTGCCAGCATTTTACATCGATAAATATGAAGTTACTAACACTCAGTACATGAGCTTTATGCAAGCCACTGGGCACCGAGAACCAAAGTACTGGACAAACGACAAATTAAACCAACCAAACCAGCCGGTTGTAGGTGTTTCTTGGGACGATGCGTTTGCTTATGCTAAATGGGCAGGCAAACGGCTACCAACAGAAGCCGAGTGGGAAGTAGCTGCTCGTGGAGGAAAGAGTCTTGAATTCCCTTGGGGTAACGTCTTAGATCAGTCAATCAATCAGGAAATTCATCATGCTAATGTTGAAGGAGCGACTGATGGTTTTGAACAGGAAACCGCGCCAGTAGGTAGTTTTTCAACAGGAGTTAGTCCCTTTGGTGTACATGATTTAGCTGGTAATGTTTTCGAATGGGTCGCTGACTGGTACGCAGAAGATTACTATAGCAAAAGCCCTCTAAAAAATCCAAAAGGACCAGAACAACCAGCAACAGGTAACTTCAAGGTACTGAGAGGTGGTTCATGGCGTGATGATGGAGCCAAAGCTCGAAGTGCTAAACGTTCGTCTTTGCCGGTTACCTTTCGTCATGATGAAATCGGATTTCGATGTGTAATTTCTTTGCCTGATTTTTTAGCTGTTTCTGCTGAGCCATGGGATGTCAATCGAGATGGACAAGTAAATATTTTTGACTTAGTTTTGGTTGCCAGCAACTTTGGCTTATTGAATGCCAAACAAGGTGATGTCAATGATGACGGGAATGTTGATATATTTGACTTAGTTTTGGTTGCCAACCATTTCGGTCAAGGTACAAATGCTGCTCCTAGCATTACTCACTACGAAGCATCAATAGACTACAACTTAGGGTATTCAGAAATTTCCCAGATAGAAACGGCTGTTAAGCAACTTTCAGTAGTGAAAACTCCTCAGGCCCAATATGCCTTTCAATTACTGAATAACCTGATAAGGCAAAATTCCACACAGAAAGAAATTCTAGCTAACTATCCTAATCCGTTCAACCCAGAAACCTGGATACCTTTTCGTCTAATGCAACCCCAGAGTGTCAATATCGGTATTTACAACATATCTGGTCAACGCATCCGAATATTATCTTTGGGGCAACTACCGGCTGGGGAATATACAACCAAACAAAGAGCTGCTTATTGGGATGGGAAGAATGAATTTGGAGATGAAGCAGCAAGCGGCACCTACTTTGCGTCGTTCCAATCAGGGGATTCGGAGGTGACTTCATTGATTTTAAATGAAAAAAAAATTCAGCGTATGATCCTAGTTAAATAGTTAATCAGTATGCAGAAATCAGATGAAGAAATTGCCTTCAAACATCTACTAACATGAGTAAGTTTTTAGATGTTAGTGACCGTCAGTTAGTTCGACAAACTGTTGGCGGAAATGTAGAATCATTTAATTCATTAGTAGAACGTTATCATGGCATGGTTTATAATCTGGCTTATCGAATGTTAGGTAATACTAATGATGCACAGGATGCAACGCAAGAAACATTTTTGGAGAGCTTCAAGTCGATTGGTGGGTTCAAATTTCAATCCACCTTCAAAACTTGGCTATATCGTATTGCTATTAACACTTGCCAACAACATTTACGTAAGTCGGATTCTCGCAAACGTACTATGTACTCCTATACAGAAGACACAAAAAATATACAACGGTCGGCCGCCGGTCCAACCCAACCTGATCAGCATTTGCTTAAAACCGAAAAAGAGCAGATTGTTCAGTTAGCAATTGGCAGTCTGCCTACCAAACAAAAAGCTGTTGTAACGTTATTTTATATGCAGCATCTGAAATACAGAGAAATTGCAGAGGTTTTAGGTTGTTCTGAGGGCACTGTTGCTTCGCGACTAAATACGGCCATTAGTAACCTAAAGAATTTACTGGGTAGGCAGTTGTGAACCCAAAAGATCCAATCAGTTGTCAAAGAGTACAAAAAGAAATCAGTGTTCATATTAACGCTGATCTCGTGGAATCCGAAAAAACATTATTGAAGCAACACTTGCTAGATTGTAAGGATTGCCAACAAGAATACGAACAGATGTGGCATGTTTCTCTCATCTTGGATGAGTTGTCGACTCTTTCACCTCCCACAGATTTATTGGCTGATACTCAATCAGAAATCCGACGGGTTCACTATAGGCAGAGATTAGCCTCCTTCGCAAACCCATTCAATTGGTTATTTAGTAAGTTTCAACTGAATCTACCGCCTAGCCTGGTCAACTATGCCGCGATAATTTTTTACGCAGTTGTTTCTGCATTCTTACTTAAGTTAGCGTTTTTAGAAGAAGATACAGCTATATCTCTTACGACTAAGCCTTTTCCAGCGAAAGTTCGTATAGTTCAAATTGGGGCTGTCAAGAAGTCAGCCCTCGATAGTGTTTCAGTCGAGGACATACCTCATAAAGGGCACTAAATCAGTATTAACTCTCGCCCTTCCTCAGTTTAGAAACGTATCACATTCAATATGAGTCGAACGCTTATAGGAGTCTATGATGCCCGAATCGCACAATGAACCATTCAAACAAGAGAAATTTGAAATCGATGTATATGGATATACTGTATTAAAGGAAGTTTTAACTCCCGATGAAGCGAAAGGAATCAAAGAGGTCTTAGCTGAATTAAACCAAGAGATTGGTACTGAACACCAGCATTTGGGAACGGCCCGTCATGTTGCTAACTTGCCCACATACGACCCCATCTTTTTTAAGACTATTGACCACCCAAAAGTCTTGCCGTTAATCGAACATTTCATGGGTGAGAATATTATTTTGGGTAGCCTGAATGCCCGAATCGTTCGTCCGGGTGATACTGAACAACATCTACATGGAGATATCCCTCAACCACTCATCAAAAAGAATGCTGAATTCCCCGTAATGATGAATACAGTTTGGATGCTAGATGAGTTCACACCGGAAATTGGTGCTACGCGAATCGTTCCTGGCTCACACAAAAGCGGTTATGCTCAAATACCAAAAGGTGTCGAGGTTAGAAATATCCAAACGGCGGTAGCACCATTAGGTAGTGTTCTGATTTTCAATGGGCAGTGTTGGCACGGTGGGGGAGCCAATACTAGCAATGAAGTTCGACATGCCCTGTTTGGGCATTACCGAAACGGTAGTTGGATGAGGTTTCAATGTGACCCACATCACCGGTTTAAGACAGAATGGTTAGATTTACTAACAGATCGACAGAAACAGCTACTCAGAATGGAAAATGGGTTAGGGGTTAAAAATGCGGCAGATTTCTATGAGCGTTTGTAGCTTGGTGATTGAATTGACTTGACAGAAAGACTCATTAATGGTAAGATCAGCGGCTGTTGTCCAGCTCAAAAAGAATTTTAGGTTGAGAGAATCATGCGTGGAAATCGAACTTACTTCCCGACAGGAAGTCAAAAAGAAATCAAATGGTACTTGTTTGACGCCGACGGAAAAACACTCGGTCGGCTAGCGACTGAAATTGCCAAAGTGTTGAGAGGAAAGCACAAGCCGACCTTTACACCTCACGCTGATGGTGGGTTTCGTGTAGCAGTTATTAATGTCGAAAATGTACAGATTACTGGTAATAAATCTGAACAAAAATTTTATTTTCGCCATAGTGGATATCCTGGTGGAGACAAATACCGAACGTTCAACGAACAGATGGAAAAAGACCCAGAGGTAGTGTTGCGCAAAGCGGTTAAGGGGATGTTACCCAAGAATAGACTTGGCCGAAAGCTACTGCGTGGTCTCAAAATTTACACTGGACCTGATCACCCACACCAAGCACAACAACCCGAGGCTCTAGGCTTAGCATAGGAGTTAGCATGTTAGAACAATTCTGGGGAACCGGTCGGAGAAAAACATCTGTCGCGAGAGTGAGGATCCGACCTAACGGTTCTGGTCAATTTGTAGTCAATAAAAAATCTATTGAAGAGTATTTTGATAGAGATGATTTAGTTATGGTTTCTAAGCAGCCTATCGAACATTTGGAAAATTCCGGGCAGTATGATGTCTTTGTTAATGTGAAAGGTGGTGGGATTTCAGGACAAGCTGGAGCTATTCTGCACGGCTTGTCGCGTGCTTTAATCAAGGCAGATGAATCTTTGAGGCCTCCGTTGAAAAAGGCTGGGTTCTTGACCCGAGATGCGCGGATGGTTGAGCGGAAAAAATATGGCCGTAAAGGTGCAAGGGGCAGATTTCAGTTCTCCAAGCGGTAAAACGGATCGATGTCAAATACAACAGTTGTACTCGGTGCCCAATGGGGAGACGAAGGTAAAGGAAAAATTACTGACTGGTTGGCTGAAGACGCTGACGTGGTTGCCCGCTATCAAGGTGGTGGTAACGCTGGGCACACCATTGTTATCGGTGAGGAAACCTTTGTTCTTCACCTGATTCCGTCTGGCATACTGCGTGGAAATACACAGTGTGTTATTGGTAATGGAGTCGTGATTGCCCTAGAGGAATTATTTGAAGAGATTGATTTACTCCAACAACGCGGGATCAACGTAAATTCTGATAACTTGTTGATTAGCTCCAGAGCCCACTTGATATTTCCTTATCACCGATCAGTAGAGCGTTGGCAGGAAACGTCCGGTAGTGGTAAAATTGGCACTACCTTGCGTGGGATCGGCCCTTCATATACCGACAAGATGAATCGCTTAGCAGGCATTAGGGTGGCTGATCTGCTTGAATTTGATTTATTTCAGAAAAAGATAGAGCACAATCTTGAGGCGAAAAGCCATGTTTTGTCTCAAGTTGGTGACGATTTGTCGGTAGATGAGATTCTATCTACCTATGGTGCCTACGCTGATCGACTTCGACCACATGTGATTGAAACACCAGAGTTTTTGCACCAATCATTAGTTTCCGGTAAACGTCTATTGCTAGAAGGAGCGCAAGGTACCTTACTAGACGTCGACTTTGGAACCTATCCTTATGTAACATCTTCTAATACGACTGTTGGCGGTGTTTGCACAGGTTTAGGTCTACCACCTCGTTCTATTGATCGGGTTCTTGGTGTTGCTAAGGCTTACGTCACACGAGTAGGTGGCGGTCCGTTTCCGACCGAAATGGAAACAGAAGTTGGAGAAGAAATCCGTCAAATTGGTGCTGAGTTTGGTGCTACAACAGGTCGCCCCCGCCGCTGTGGCTGGCAAGATTTGTTTGCTCTTCGCTATGCGACCAATCTTAATGGATTCACTGACTTAGTTTTGACCAAGATAGATGTCTTGGATAGTCTGACTGAAATTCAGGTTTGCATTGGCTATGAAAGAAACGGAAAGTTATTATCGTCATTTCCAAGTAGTCTGAGTATTTTAGACGAATGTGTTCCGGTTTATGAAACCTTGCCTGGGTGGAAACAACAAACGTCTGAAGCACAAAAGTACGACGACCTTCCCTCAGCTGCACAGGACTATATTGACTATATTTCTAAATTTCTAAAGGTGCCGGTTTCAGTCATCTCTGTCGGTCCCAAACGCCGACAAACATTGACTATTGACGATAGTTTTTAGGTTGACATCTGGGGTTGTTTTTAGTATCATTGTACGGTCTTGGGAGCCGCTAGCTCAGTTGGTAGAGCATCTGACTTTTAATCAGAGGGTCACAGGTTCGATCCCTGTGCGGCTCACGTTGTAGGCCCCGTTCGTCTAGCCTGGTCCAGGACACCAGCCTTTCACGCTGGCGACACGGGTTCAAATCCCGTACGGGGTATTACCGAGAGCGCGGGTATTAATATAAAACTCGACGCCGACTTTACCGTCTTGAGTTACATCGATTCTCTGAATCAGTGAACTCAAGGCGGTTTTTTGTATCTGTAGATCGCTCCGCAAAGCTTGTTCCATCTCACCTCTGAAACTATCCAAATCTACGCCTGTTGGAGCCGAGGCTAAATTCCGTGTTTCAATCTCGGTTTTGACCTTTCTAATCTTGTCCTCGTCTGATTGAGTTTTGGGAATGAATCGGTCCTTTAAATTGGGACTTTGCATCACGTTTTCGATTCGCTGTTCTAACTCTTGAAGTTGCTGCGGTAATCGTTTTAGTTCTTCTTCTCTCTGCCCTTGACTACGACTATATTCTTCCAAACATTTTTGATAATATTCTTCAAATTATCCCTTTTCGAGTACTACTTCTAACACCATTTCCAGCACTAGATTCTCCAACCTTTCCTGGTTCAAGTAACGGGAATTAGTACATCGTTTGGCCCTTCTTCGGCTGGAACCACAGCAATAGAAGGATTGCTTGGGATTGCGTTTGTCAAAGTCCATTTGGAAGTTATTTCCACAGATCTAGCATTTCAACAGTCCTGATTAATAGATACTGGACTTCAATTCAACCAGAATTACATCTTTGGTTATCTGTTATATGATTATCTTCTGTGTAACGAGAATCCATTGCTGGATCAGATTTTCGCGGTCTTTGTACGTACTAAGATATGAACTAGGCAGAACACCGATGTCCTGTTTTGATAACCACAGAGATTTTATCAAGTTTTTACACAAAAGGTGTCAGT
>PBVO01000030.1 GCA_002729015.1 Candidatus Poribacteria bacterium | reverse complement strand
TGAGCTTATTGTAGGTACAAACTATAGGATTGATTGGAAGATATGGTATCCAATTATATCAGTACCTGCACTAGGGGGTTGGGTTGTGGCTGCCGATGGCACAAGGGCAGCTTCAGGTTCTTGGGAATTTTCACCTGACTCTGCATCCACAAGTGCGGAATATTTCATTAACGACACAACATTGTATGACCTTGGTCAAGGTGGCTGCTACATTTTTGAGGTAACTCTTCACGATATTGATGCAGGTGTTGTAATTGAGGAAGAAAATTGGCCATTTAGTCAGTCACCAACTGACGTTTTTGATTCTTGCGAAGGTTTACCTCTTTTTCCTTTAGATACAGATGGTGATGGTGTATTAGATTCAGAAGATAACTGTCCAAATACTTCAAATGATGTGGAAGTAGATGAGAATGGTTGTAAGTTGAAGACTCCCGAAGAAGTTGACACTTCAGATTCAGGAAATACTGATACAAATACAGAACAGCCAGATGATTCAGGTCCAGAACTTGAATCTTTAGAAGAAGAAACTGAAGTCCCAAGTTTGGGTTTTGTTGCAGCTATCTTTTCAATATTGGTAATAGCAATCTTAAGAAGAAATTAGTCATTAAATTCTTCTAAGATTGCATTCGTCACTTCGCAATCAGGTAATTCTTTTTCCATCAACCAGCCATACCATTCAATCGATATTTTCCCGCCAGTGTCTGTTTTCTTGGCTTTCAATATTCGTTCTTTGACTATGGTTTTCCCATCTAATAAGATTCCATTTTCTCCAAAGGCAAAAGGTCTAGGATATCCCAAATAAAGTATGCTGAGAATAAGAAGCGCTAAAGATAGATAAATCTCGACTCCTTGAATGTAATCAAGAGTAATAATGAATATCATTGTGGAAGGAATAAGAACTGCATTGATTCCCTTTCTTTCCATTTCTTTCAAAATATCTAGAGTAACAATTTTACTCTCCTTTTCAGGTTTTCTAAAAAGTATACCTACATCGTACACTAACACAACAAAGAGTATCACTTTTGCATAGAAAAGTAATTCATTCATCAATTATCTCCGAAATACTATTCCAGACGTTTTCAAAAATATTATTAGGACTTTTTGTAGCATCGAATATAGTTACAATTGGATCATCCTTCAGATTGAGATAAGCGTCTCGAACTTTTTCTAGGTGCTCTTCTTTTTCGAATTCATCAGCCTCACTATGTCCTCTTACTCTCTCTAGTGCTGTAGAAACTGGCAAATCAAAGATAAGAACGATATCGGGTGTTGGTGCAAAGTCATGTTTGTTTCTAATGTAATCAACATCTAAACCACCTGCAACTTGGTAAGCCATTGATGAGTAGTAATATCTATCCATAATTACCACAGTTCCTTGATCTAAAGCCGGTTGAATCTTTTCTTCTACATGCTGTTTTCTATCTAATATAAAAAATTCTAATATTTCTTCGTTGGTTGCCTTTCTTTTCCCGTGCAATACATCCCATAGTTTTTGGCCATGAGGTTCATTCGTAGGTTCCTTGAGGATTATGACATTTTTTCCAATACGCTCTAGTTTTTCCTTTAGCAATTTGCATTGGGTGGACTTTCCGCAACCATCGATTCCTTCTAGATCAATAAGCACTCTAATCATAGAGGAAGGGTCTTAATTAGAGGATTTGTTGGAATTCTGTGTCTATCTGGTTTGAAGGTTATGGTTGTACGGCCAATCAAGGCGAAACAATAGAGATGAGAGATCATGCTAATGAATTAGGGCATGAATTAGCATTAAACTCAGACGTAGCAGAGACAGTAGTCCTTGGTACGTGTACAGTAATTGAGTCTACTCAGAACAAAATGGAGAGGCGTATTTCTGAGTTAATGGATCAAGGTAAGAATGTGATAGTCAGTGGTTGTATGGCTACAGCAGATTCCAAAGTTTTGAATTCTAAATTTCCAGATGCGCCATTAGTTTCTCCAGGAGATATAGAAGGTTTAGGAGATTTGATTGGTAGAGGTGGTTGTAAACCAGAGAAGCAAGAATCTCCATTATCTACTATATTGCCTATTTCTTCAGGTTGTCTAGGTCGTTGCACTTATTGTGCTACTCTCAGAGCGAGAGGTCGTGTTACTTCGCGTTCAATAAATGACATTTTTTTCAAAGCTCAATATGCAATTGATTGTGGGAGTAAAGAACTTCTTTTGACTTCTCAAGACAATGGTGCCTTTGGAGCAGACAGTGATACTAGTCTTGAATTATTACTAAAAGAATTGTCTCATTTAGATGGTGATTTTAGATTGAGAGTTGGAATGCTTAATCCAATGTTAGTATCAGGCCGCTCAGAGTCCATGGCTAAAGCTTGGGGAGATTCTAGAACATATAAATTCCTTCATTTGCCAATACAGTCAGGTTCTCAGAAAATCCTTGATTCCATGGTTAGGGATCATAGTTTAGAAGATTTCTGGGAAGTTGTTGATACTTTTAGATCATATTATCCCGAAATGATGATAATTACTGACGTGATAACTGGTTTTCCAGGTGAGAATGAAGAAGATCACCAAGCAACTGTTGATTTACTCAAACGCTTGCTACCAGATTTAGTAAATATCACACGTTTTTCACCTAGGCAAGGCACACCTGCAGCAAAATTAAAAAGACTAAATGGCAAAATTGTCAAGGATAGATCCCGTCAATTAACTTCCCTCAGGCAAGATTTGGGTGCTAAAAGCTTCAAAAGATTTGTCGGCCGTAAGACTTCAGTTTTATCCATTGAGAACCAGAGGCCAGGGAGTACTCTTTGCAGGGATGAAAACTATAGGCCAATTATTGTCAAAGAGGAGTTACCATTAGGTCAATTGTATAATGTGGAGATTGTAAAATCAGATTACGCCTATTTGACAGCAGTAGTTTAGTTTACCATTAAAGCTAATATACCGGCTTCATTGCAAAATTATGGCTAAGGAATTCAAGGCATTTATCAAAGGCCAGCCCGTTAAGATGATTAAAGACCCTAAGACTGGTCAAGAGAAATGGGTGCCTATTGTTGAAGAGGCTGAATCATAGATTTAGTTAATTTATTTTGAATGTAGCTTTCGTATCAGGTTTCTTTCTTAGTTTGTCACTTATATTGGCAATTGGTCCTCAGAATGCGTTTGTTCTACGCCAAGGGCTAATGAAGCAACATGTCTTTGCAGTTGCACTCTTTTGTGCAGTTTCAGATGCAATCCTGATTTCTTTGGGTGTGTTTGGTTTTGGTTCTTTAATCTCTGAACTCGAAAACTTTTCCAAATATATGTTCATAATTGGTGGGTTTTGGTTAACTGGCTATGGTCTTCTGAGGCTTAGAGGTGCTTATCTGGCAGATAGTTATCTTGAGGCCTCTCAAGAGACAGAGACAGATCTGAAGTTAGTATTGACTAATTGCGCAGCGTTAACTTGGTTTAATCCTCATGTTTACATAGATACAATCGTTTTAATTGGAACAGTCTCAATTCGTTTTGAAGACAGTTTTCAATTTGCATTAGGTGCTTGTCTCGCTAGTGCAGTTTTCTTCTTTTCTTTGGCTTTTGGGGCACGAATATTTTCTCCACTTATGAGCTCCCGTAAAGCTTGGCAAATACTTGATATTGTAATTGCCTTTGTGATGTTTCTTATTGCTTATTCAATGTTTTCTGAGTCATTCTAAAGTAGTCAGCCTTATTTGGCATAGAAGTATGAAATCAACTGCTTTGACCTTAACTTCTGACAAATATTTTGAGCGTTACGCGAAATTTATTACAGAAGCAGACGGTGATCCACAAAGGATAACTTCAGCAGACGACTTAGAAAAATATGATGTTTTGGTCCTTTCAGGCGGCGGCGATATGGGGATTCTTAGTGGAGCATATGGTGAGCAGACTGATAATTTGCCAATTGGTGGCGTTAATGATGACAGAGATTTATTAGAGAAACAACTTCTTGAGAAAGCGTTGGAAAAAAAGATGCCAGTCTTAGGAATTTGTAGAGGTATGCAAGTCATGAATGTTTTTTTGGGCGGTACCTTGTGGCCAGATGTTAGCCAAGGTGGGTTTGACGGCAGTATACATCGCGATGGTGAAGGTGGTGAACCACCTGAAGGAGACATTGCACACTGGACCGAGATGCAAGGTAAAGAATTCGAAGTAACGAGCCACCACCATCAAGGTGTTCGCGATTTAGCTGAAGGTCTTGAGATTCTATCTAGATCTTCAGATGGAATGATTGAGGCCGTTAAACATGAAACATTACCTTGGTTTGCAGTACAATGGCATCCCGAGAGAACTCCGGAAGGCCTTGGTAGGGCATTGCCCCGTGAATGGCTCAGGAAGGAATTACAAAAGTGTACAACCAAATAACTCTCCTAGGCAATGCACAAGATGCAGGACGACCACAGTTAGGTTGTACCCAGAAGTGCTGTGAGGATGCAAGGTGCAACACAGATCTTTCTAGAATGCCAGTTTCGTTGGGCCTTTCTGGAGAGACTTTTGGCATTGTGGAAGCCACTAGATGTGTCACTAATCAAATTAATTTAATGGGCAATAATTCCATTTCCGAAATTTGGTTAACTCATGCACATTTAGGGCATATCGAAGGTTTAGGGCAATTTGGCAGAGAATCATTAAATTCTAAGAATGTAAAACTTAGATGTTCTAATTCCGTAGTTGATTATGTTTTGGAGCATCCTATATGGAAGAAATTGATATCTAGAGGTAATTTGACATTTGCTAATTATTCTTCAGATCAAATTGAACCTATTGAAGTCCCTCATCGCTCTAACGATTTTGATACTCATGCACTTTTCTTTAGGGGTGAAAATAATAATGTATTATTTCTACCCGATCATGATACTTGGGAAGAAACATTAGATTTAGTTGGCTATGATAATCCACTCGAATGGTTTAGTTCACTCAATGCAAGTATTGTTCTCCTAGATGGCACTTTTTGGGATGATAATGAACTCAAAAATAGAGTTCAATCCCAAGTACCTCATCCAACTGTAAACGAAACAATCAAATTGCTTGGTAATAGAAAAGAGGGAGACCCTCGGATTATTTTTATACACTTAAATCATACAAATCCCTTACATTACACAGATTCTGACCAATATCAAAAATTACAAAATATGGGTTGGGAAGTTGGAGAGGAAGGTATGGAGTTTTCCCTCTAATGTTTACTAAAATAAAGAATTTTCTTCATATAACTGTCTTGATGAATCTTTATTCACTTCGTAATTTTATTACTGGGAACGGGGCAGTATGGTTGAAATTAAAAACCTCAGATCTTGAGAATATGGCAAAAAAGGCAATAGCTCATAATTCTCTTGTTCTTAGTGGAAAGAATGTTTTAGATCTTGGTTGTGGAACTGGGACTATGCTATCCTATATCCACAAAGAAGAAAATTGTATTCCTTATGGTGTTGATTTGATTCGCTTGAATATTCACCAATGTCGTAGGAAGATGCCCAATGGTAAATTCTTTCGTCAAGATATTATGAAATACTTGGATGAAACTAAAGATAGATTTAATCTTGTCATGTTATATGGAGTTATTGGTTGTTTTACGGTTGAGAAGCAGAAGGAGATAATAGCTAAAATTACGAATTTATTGAATCCAGGAGGTCTTCTTTGGATTGGCGCAAATATCTATACAGATTCCTCCTACAAATTTCAGACATATCCAGTTCCACGAGGTTTCTATGAGGAAATATGTTTAGAAGATAAATCTCTTGTACTAGAAGAAATACAAGAAGAAGAAATTTTTGGGAATGTTAAGTATGATCCAGATCAAACTACAGTTTTTTTGACAAAACACGCTTAGCTTTTGGTACTACAAACATAGCTACAAATGGAATAGAAAGTAGTGGCGCAGCGTTTTCTTCTTCATCATCTTCAATTGAGGGGTAGAATTCAGTTAAATTCCCAACAGATTCGTATAGACTTGGACCATTCCCTAGGTAATACATAGATCCCAGTCTATCTCTTGAATTTGACGAAGTAGATTCATTTCCAGATGCGCAGGTCCCAGTACATCCATCTGCAAAAGCAATGTAGACTCTACCTTCTAAATCAATATGTAAATCATTAAAATCTAGAAGATTACGATTAGAGCCACCTTCATTTGATCGGCAATCACCACTGTTTAGACAGATACTTCCGACTTGAACAGGGTCTGGTGAGACTTTTTGAGTGTGAAATACAGGATTTTCATCAAGTGCATTAAGGCTGTAAGTAACATAAAGGTAGTGACTAACATTGGTAGTGGCATAGTGCGCATTACCATCCCATGGTTGATCATCAATATCAGGCTGACCTAGTTCATCAGCATCTTCGCTACCAAGATAAGTAATTGCTATTCTTCCTGGATCACCGGCTGAAGTGTGTGGGAATGTTGCTGAAATTACTTCGATTGGACTTACTCGAATACTTTTTTGATTCCAAGTATTTCCAGAGTCTACACTAGTCGACATGTAAACACCTTGATCTCCTCCAACCCATATATTGTATGCATTAGATTCAGTATCTGTGGCAACTTCTCCATTTTTACGTATACTAGGTGTACCTACGTCTTCCCCCATGTAGCGTTCTTCCCAACTATATCCATTATCTTTAGAAAAAATAATTGTTGGTGTAGCTACTCTAGGTGGCAAATAAACAGTGCCATCAGGTGCAGTTGTAATTGCTCCATGTAATCCTCCATTAGAAGTAGCTAACCCTACTATTTGCCCACCAGCTTCAAACGTGGCCCCTCCATCAAAGCTAGTAAAACAAAAAATTCCAGCTATTTTATTGTAACAAAAGTATACGGCAGTTTCGTAAAGATTTGAACTGAGGCTTCCTAGTGCACCATAACCTTCGTCAGTCCATGGGCCAGAACCAAGTTTGATGTGGTCATTTAGCGGAGTTGTTCCAGAATCATGAGGGTTTCCAGCCCAGCTTTCTCCATCATTATCAGACCAACCTACCCACGTAGTTTGAAGCCCCATCATATGAATATTGAATACTCTATCTGTTATTGGGTCCACCCATCCGTATGGATCATTTGTAAAAGGCGCTTGTGTTATGTCTCTTGTATTTACCCATGTTTGTCCATGGTCGCATGATCGCATTGGCTTCTCAAATGCTATGAAAAAGATACATCCACTAGAAGTAACTCCAATACTTGGTTCAGCTCCTTGTTCACCTACATTGCTAAAAACAAAATCCATGTCTAATGGTTCGACATCTAATGCAGTTCCGTTTGACCCTGTAACAAAGACACCCTCTGGAAGAGTAGGCTCTTCAATAGGAATTTCAACTTCAGGTTCATCATCTAAGCATCCAGAGACGCTAGTCATAGTAAGCATGAGGCAAATACATAGTATTCGCATGTCAAATTTCATTCTTATTACTGTATCTGTAGTGACCATGATAACATTTATCCTGATTTCTTCCAAGAATCTACTTTAGCTTGTAATCTTTTTTTCTCATCATCCTTGATGAAAGCGGCATTTATTGCAGTCCTCGTGATATCTAGTAGATTATCTATGCTTAAGCCAAAATTGGTATGAGCATTTTCATATTCCTTTCCAATATTGGTGTGGAAAAACGGAGGATCATCAGAATTTAGTGTAACTTTACATCCACAATTTCTCAGATATGGGAATGGATGTTCAGAATAATTTTTGTAAACGCCCAGTGACACATTACTTCCAGGACAAATTTCTAGAACAATTCCTTTTTTGATTATTTCCTTTACAGCACTCTCATCTTCAGATATTCGAACACCATGTCCTATTCTTGATACAGGTAATTTTTCAATCGCATCAAGTATAGTGTCTGGTCCAAAGTGTTCTCCAGCATGTGTAGTACAAGGGTATCCTGCTTTAGCTACTTTGTCAAATGCAGGTTTAAAATCTTCAAATGTCATAT
>PBVO01000157.1 GCA_002729015.1 Candidatus Poribacteria bacterium | reverse complement strand
CAGTTTACTTTTGCTGAAGATTTTTCGAATAATCGGGCGTATGTAGAAAAAACCGACAACTTGGGGCAGACAAGACGTGGCTATATTGACAGAAATGGGGATTTTCAATTCGAAGTAGATTTAGGCCTTGCATATGATTTTTTCGACAACTTAGCCGTTTTTTCCATTGTTGAGTCGGTCGGTAACAAAGAGAGCCCAACCTCCGATAAAAAACCTAAGTTCGGTTATATCGACCAAGGCGGTAATGTTGTAATTCCAGCTCAGTTCCAGCAAGCAAGAAACTTTCAGTATCAGTTGGCTTGTGCCTTGGATGGCGTCAGCGGTAAATATGGCTATATTGATAAGAGTGGACAATACCAAATCTCGCCTCAATTTGATCAAGCTTCTGATTTCTTTCATTTGGAGAGTCTTGGACAGTTAGAATTGGTTTCTTCGAATACAAATTCAAGTGGATTTTGTTTTATGTCTATTGATATGGGAGATTTTGTACCTATATCCGAACAGTATAAAAATTATTTTGATCAGCTAGATTTAAATCGAGACGGGCAAATCGGGGAGAGTGAATTTGGGCGTTCCAGAGAGTTTTTATCGATTGAAGCAGCAAAAACTAATCGAATTGTAGAGCTTTTTCATCTAACCTTAGTCCGTAGTGAAAGTAATGAAATCGAAATTAAAGACTTTTTCAACTTCTACGATCAAGATCAAAATCAACAAATTAACCGAGTAGAATACCTATCTCAACTTCAAAGATTTGAGATAGCCAAATCCAGCATAATTAACCAAGTAGCGCAAGGATCTGGAAGCATTATTTTCCCATCGTTTCCACCATTAGCTGTGGTAAAAGTTGATGGTGAAGAGTTTTATATTAACCAGTTAGGAATACGAATTGATCAATTAATTCAATCTATCAGTGCAACTAACGACTCGATTGAAAGCCAGTAAAATTCGTAATGTTGGTCTCGAAGAACGAAACTAGGCGAATAAATAAACGATTTTGTGGCTCTTTTTACCAATACTATTGGATCGTAGAATTCTAAAAAATTCCGGATAATTAGGTCTTAACTAAGCTTATTTCGTTGATTTCTATGAGAATAAGAAACGTAGAACCTCTACTGTGGCCTACAAAGTGGGTTTAATAGCTCTACAAATCTTTCATGTGTTAAACGAGAAGGTATCAGGTTATATAATATAAGAAAAGTTATCTTAATTGTGAGATCGAACCCGAAATGATTTTAAAATTGGTATTAATCTTTCAGTTGAGAATGTATTGAGTGGTAGGCTCATCCCACATCATCAGTCAATCAAGTTTTTTTCGATCTGATCAGTATGTTACTTTGATAACTCAAAATCTTAGTTCGTCAAATTATCAAGAGATACTCAGTTCTCTACCGTGGGCGGTTAATCTTTATCTGGAAAGTTCGACACCTAAAATCAGCAGTAAAATCATTCGTTGTGCACCATCAGTAGAATTAATTATTATCGTCAGTGGATATTGTCGCACGAAAAGAAATTGATGATGTTCGTGGTTTAGAGAACAAGGTTTAATTTGTCAATTTAGTCCGAAAATGATATAACCACTTTTTGTGTTGGTCTTATTATATTGGGGGAAGTCGGATTTGTTAGCACATGTTTTGAGTAGTACTTTGTTAGGTGTGG
Source organism: Candidatus Poribacteria bacterium (assembly GCA_002729015.1). The sequence goes on along the minus strand of PBVO01000157.1, from coordinate 6,484 downwards.
ATGCTTATCTAGTTCAAGTTGAAACTGATATTTCTGATGGATCGTCTGCTTATAATACAGTGGGTCTTCCTGATAGTGCTATTAAAGAGAGCAAAGACAGAGTCACTGCGGCTATCAAAAACTCTGACCTTCATTTTCCATCCAGTCGTATTACCATTAATTTGGCTCCGGCTGATATTCGAAAAGAGGGATCGGCCTTTGATTTACCTATTGCGTTGGGTATTTTAGCTGCTACAGGCCAGATTGATGCTGGCAATTTAAATGGTGTAATAACGGTTGGTGAATTGGCTCTTGATGGTCGTATTCGTCCTGTCAACGGTAGTCTACCTATTGCTCTAAGTGCCAAGTCTAATCAATTGACGAGTTTCCTATTACCTCAAGAAAATGCTAAAGAAGTTGCTATGGTAGATGGTATTGACATTTATCCAGTTGAGAATCTGCAGCAAGTTGTTCACTTTCTCAATGGTAAATCTACTATTCCTCCATTTTCCTATAATAGCCAAGCAGAATTGAAAAAGCAGTCGCAGTATACTATCGACTTCGCGGATGTTAAAGGGCAGGAGCACGCAAAGCGTGCGATAGAGGTTGCTGCAGCGGGGGGGCATAACATTATTATGATTGGTCCTCCTGGTTCTGGGAAAACGATGATTGCAAAAAGAGTCCCAACAGTTCTTCCTGATATGAGTATGAGTGAGTCTTTGGAAACTACTAAAATTCATAGTATTTTAGGTCTGATCAATGATCGAATGCCTTTAATTGCCACCAGACCCTTTCGATCCCCACATCATACTATTTCCGATGCAGGTTTGATTGGTGGTGGTAGAATTCCCAAACCTGGCGAAGTTAGCCTGTCTCACCATGGTGTTCTATTCTTAGATGAACTCCCCGAGTTCCGGAAGAATGTACTAGAAGTAATGAGACAGCCGTTGGAAGATGGCGAAGTGACAATTTCTCGTGCCAGCGCAGCCTTAACTTACCCCTCTAATTTTATGCTAGTAGCAGCTATGAATCCTTGCCCCTGCGGTTTTTTTGGAGATACCAGCCGTAACTGCCAGTGTAATTCTGAACAAATAAAGCGTTATGTTTCGAAAATCTCGGGGCCATTATTAGACCGTATCGATATTCAAATTGAGGTCCCAGCAGTCAAATACCAAGATTTAGCAGATAGTACCATTGGGGAACCATCAGTGGAAATTCGACAACGTGTACAGGCCGCCCGGTCGATTCAGGTAGATCGATTTACTGAGGCCAACATTCATTCTAATGCCAGTATGCGTCCGAAAGAAATTAGACAATATTGTCAGGTCACGGAGAATGCTCAGGATTTATTGCGAGTAGCGCTGGATCAATTAGGGTTGAGTGCGCGTGCATATGATCGTATCTTGAAAGTTTCTCGTACCATTGCAGACTTGGACTACAGTCCAAATATTCGGCCAGTCCATGTTTCGGAAGCCATTCAATACCGAAGTTTAGATCGTAATTATTGGCAGTAAATTAACGTCGATTCTGAAAGAAATTTAGTAAAGGAAAGACATAAGATTGATCCGTTCGGATTTCAATTTGGTCAATTTTGTTCGAATTAAGAAGTAACTGTCGCTCTTCGGATTTCTTTTGTCCTAGTTCTTTATAAGCATTCCGTGTCTTAGTATTACTTGTGTCCAGTAATAAGGTCGAGTTGGTCTCAGCATCTTCTAATTCTATCAGTCCTACATTAGGCAAAAATAGTTCAGCAGGGTCGGTGACCACAATCGCGATGAGGTCATGCTTTTGGTTGATGACCTGTAGCCATGTTTCATATTTTTTATCTTGGAAATCAGAAATTAGGAAAACTACACTCCGCCTTTTTTGTACACGACTGAGATATTCTAAAGCTAAACTGATATCGGTTGCTTTTCCATTTGGTTTAGCCTGCAAAATATGATGAATCAATCGCAACACATGCTTTTTACCTTTGCGAGGTGGAACAAAAATCTCGATCTGATCAGTGAAGTTAATTAGCCCAACCTTATCATTATTTTTAATAGCGGAAAATGCCATCAGAGCAGCAACTTCTGCTATAATTTCTGCTTTAATTTGTTGTCTTGTACCAAAGTCATTGGATCTGCTAACATCAACTAGCAGCATCATCACTAATTCTCTTTCTTCGACAAAGGTTTTGACAAATGGTTGTCCTATACGAGCAGTTACATTCCAATCTATAGCTCGAATTTCATCTCCTGGCTGATATTCACGTACTTCATCAAATTCCATACCTTGACCTCGAAAAGTACTCTGATATTCGCCGGCAAAGATATTATTGACTAATCGGCGAGTAAGAACTTCGATACGCTGAATTTTTTTGAGAATTTCTTGAGTTTTATCTGTCATGTAGTCGGCCACAGATTGGATAATATCAAATGGTACACAATCTAGCAAGACAGAAGCCGATTCGGTTGGCCTTATACTTTGACATTTGCTAAGTAAATAGGCATAATCTAGCCTCTGTAAGGATTAATTGGTGTATAGAAAGTCGGAGAGTTAAAAAAATGTCGAAGATCTTGAAAGTTGGTATTATTGGTGTTGGTGGAATTTCAAATACTCACTTACCTGGTTGGAAAGCATCCCCGCACGCTGAGATTGTTGCTGGTTGCGATTTGCGCGAAGATATTCTTCCAGATTGGGGGAAAGAGCATGATGTCAAAAAATTGACTAATGACCCCTCAGATTTATTCAATGACCCTGACATTGATATAATTGATGTTTGTGTGCCAAATATGTATCATGCGCCTTTGTCTATTGCAGCATTAGAAGCTGGCAAGCATGTTATTTGTGAAAAACCGTTGGCGCCAAAGCCATCGGATATCCAAAAAATGATTGACGCTCGTAATAAGTCGGGGAAATTGCTAATGACGGCACAGCACTTTCGCTTTCAGGGTAATTCCAAAGCCATGAAGGCCGAAATTGATCAGGGCACACTTGGAGATATTTATCATGCTCGAAGCTGGATGATTCGTCGCTGGGCAATACCAACCGGTTCGGGATTCATTTTGAAAAAAAACAGTGGTGGGGGACCTTGTATAGACATCGGTGTACATATTCTTGATCTAACCTTATGGTTTATGGGTAATCCTAATCCAGTGGCGGTCAGTGGTGTAGCCGCGGCACCGCTTGCCAAACAAGATGGATCATTTACTGGTTGGGGACATAGTGAGATTCCAAAAGAATTTGACGTGGAAGATTATGCTGCAGCTTTTGTTCGATTTGAAAATGGAGCAACCCTAGTTTTGGAAGTCAGTTGGCTTATGCATCATCGTACTACTGGTGAAGATATGCAAATGTGGCTTTATGGCACTAAAGCAGGTTGCCACTGGCCAAAGTGTGAGTTTTTATGGGATGATAAGGAAAATAAGTCTTTCGAAGAAAAAGAATTAAAAAACTTCCCAGAAACTTTAGAAGCACACGCTCAAGAATGTATTGAATTTGCTCAAGCAATTGTTGATGGTGCTCCCTCACCAGTTCCTCCAGAACAGTCAAAACAAGTTATGTCCATTCTGGACGGTATCTATCAAAGTCAATCAGCTGGGAAAGAAGTTCGAATTGACCAATAACAACTGAATTTATTGCGGCTTAACCGAAAAAAAACGGAAAATCTAAGCTGGTGGAGTGAGGATGTTGATTAACCACAACTTTCGATTTATATCTTTGATGGCCGCTATTCTGATGATGAGTAGTGTTAATTCGTCATTAGCACAACATAAAACTGGAATTCAGGGTAATACTTACACTAACACCGATTTTAATTTTCGGATTAGTCTACCAGTGAGTTTATCTCATTGGCGATTACAAGATAATATACCAAAACTTTTATTTATGATGTCAACAGATGATAAAACTTTGGCCAATAGAGGTATTATAGCCAATCTCAGTGTCGAAGCCGAGAAACTCTCTTCCAGAAAAGTAACTCTAAATAATTATCTAGATATCAGTTTATTAGCGCTCCAGGTCGGAATTAGGAATTTAAATAACCTTATTATCGATTTGGTTGAATTAGGGGGGCGGCCAGCATACCGACTAATTTACACTGGTAGTGCTAGCGATGGAACGCAAGTTAAGTTTTTTCAAGTGATTGCTGTTGATGAAGGGAAAGGATATATGCTAACTGGTACTAGTATCCCTGTCACCACACCGGTTAGTGATTTTGTTTCTATCCAGAACACATTCCTTTTTTTAGACGCCATTACGGCTGTCAAGCCTCTTCGACTTTTAGCAAACACTTGGGCTAGCCTAAAGAAGTAGGTGATTAACTCTTTCTAAAGGGCTGGATCTCGCCCAATTGTACCGACCAACGATTTAAGGTATGATCCGGATTGAAAATACTCAATCTGCTTGTCTATCTGGCTCTTTTTCTCTTGTAGCTCACTGGTAGATTCCAACGTTCCCAAATATGCTTCTATCCGCCGACTTCTCACAATATCCCGATTTTGCTGTGATATAAGGCGTTCTTGATACCATTCGCTTTCTATCACATATTCGCGTTTAAATAAACCTCGAATTTCGGAATCCTTGAGCGTTTTGTTCTGGTAGTGGCCGTCCTTCATAATATGAAGTAGTGCAACTAGTGGAGGAACCGCATATTTGATACTTTTATCTTCAAAGTAGTATTGAGCTACTCGACGATGAGTTGACATAACATTGTCAATACCTTCAGCGAAAGCATCAAGGTCTTGTAGCTCAGGTTTCAGCATAGACTCGGTGAATAGAACAGATGGGTGGCTAAATATACGAGCCATAAACCGGTTAATAAAATCGTCAGTGATGCGGTAGCCAAGAATTGAGCTAGGCAAGGTTCGGTTCTGATAAACTAAATCGGGGACAGGTTCTAGCATTCGATTTTTAATCAACCACTCCGGATCTCTTTCATGACGTTCCATTCGACAAAAAACTTCTGGGACTAATAGACTAATATCGTGGTCTACACGAAAATTGGGGCCTACATAACCTGAGGCCGTAACGAACGGATTATAACCACTTATAATATAAGACAATAGTGCTGCGTTTAAATCATGAATTGGAAGCAAAGCATTAAAGGGCCCTTTTGTTAAAGCACCCTCGCTTCCAGCACCAGTAGTGGAAGGACTTTTCCCAGTCATGGATGAAATGAATTCAATAAAAGCTTCAGGCAGTGGCAAATAATGGATTGGGTTGAAGACAGCTAAACAGCGAACGCTTTCTTCTGGTGGATTGTTTCGTCTTCCTGGACATACCACATCAACTGGTGTGTGAATGGGATCATCTAAGGTTAGGTGTCGGAAAAGTCGCAATCCCATCTCAGCCACATACTGATCACGAGGATTATCCAGATCAGGCCGATTTTGTAAGTAACGTGGGTTCTTTGAGGGGTTGCCTGCAATAACTCTCGGGTAGGATGAACAGCAAAAATAAGATTCGCTAGATATATTCTGACCAACTTTTTGAATGAATCTTTTCATTGGTTCGGTAAACTCATCAAAATGAACGACATCATCTATAATCTCTTCAGCTTGTACCTGTGGGATTGGCTCGTAATTAACAAGAAAATTGTTGGAACGCGATAGGTCATGTTCGGTTTGATGATCATAACCGGCAATGATAGCATCGTCAGGCCTCTGAAATAGCCTATATTCACAATTGTGAACTAATTTGACTGATGGGTTCTCTATCTCTCCGAATTCAACAGTCAACCAATTTCTTGGTACTAAAATGGAGGCTGTAATATCATCCCCCGTCTGAATTTTTTGAGCTGGAGAGAAGTCCTTTCGAAGACGGAAGATTCTCCAAGATTTATCAGTTTCATAACCTACTCTAAGATAATTTGTGGCAACTAATCTTCCTTGATAACGGAGTTCATGTCCTGGAACACCGTTAATCATTGTCACACCAAAGTGTTGTTTCCAGTCTTGTCCCCAAGTTGGTTTGTAAAGTCGCTTCAAAAGTAGAACTAATTCTTTAGTTTCGATCGGAATTGACTCAATAAAAGCATTATGCTGATCTGTGTATGAATCTGAAGGTGTTAACAACTGAATTACCGAACCTAGAGAACGGTCTTGATCTAATATTGAACGTTGGTCCTGATTTCGGTCTTGATTTTTAAATCGGTTTTGGTAGTTGTGGCTTAATACTTTTTCAACAGCATCCAAACTGTCCGATAAATCGCTCACATAAAATGGGGCATGGATTATTGCATCAGCAATCGATTTTGAGATCTCTGATTTTCCACCTCCCGAAACAGTACATGGTTTATGGGTCATACAAGGTTGGGCACGTGTACCAATTAACTTCCATGAACCAAGCGGTTGATTAGCCGATTTTACCAACTGCACCTTATAACCCGAAGGTAATAAGTAAACTTTATTAGCTAACAACTTAATCTGTTGTTGAATTGATGAGTTACGGGGGGCTTTCCAGGAAATACTACGATTGTTGAGTCTAAAAACAGAATTTTCAGGTACGTAAATAACATCCGGAT
>PBVO01000156.1 GCA_002729015.1 Candidatus Poribacteria bacterium | reverse complement strand
TGGTCCTCCGTTATACAACCACTCGTCGAGGGTTGCAGCTTCCCAGATTGGGTAGAAGTGAAGACCGATTGCGTTAGATGATGGGACGATAGCTCCCGAGATGATGTTGTTTCCATAGAGTAGTGAGCCAGCAACAGGTTCACGAATTCCGTCAATGTCTACAGGCGGTGCTGCGATGAAAGCAATAATGAATGCTGTTGCTGCAGTAAGTAAGCATGGAATCATAAGGACACCGAACCAACCAACATACAGTCGGTTGTCGGTATCTGTTACCCATTTACAGAACTGATTCCAATTATTCTGTTGAGGTAATGTGAGTGTTGACATTAGAAATTAATATCAGAGCGTTCTAGTTTTTCCATAATTGCCCTTCTATATGCAGGATCTGATTCATATTTAGGATCACCCATAGCAGCAACTACTTCAGCTTGGCTCTTGAATTCATCGTTACCAGATTTAGATGCTTTACCTGTAACCACTTTACCATCATATCCTACTGCGTCGTTATATCTATAAGCTAGAGAACGAACGGCAAAGAACGCAGCCAAAGGGTCGCCACGTTCCATTACTGTATCAAACATATTAACTTCTTTTTCACCTAAGTTCTGTACAGCCCAGTCCATCATGTTAGTGTAGTTTTCTTTACCACCAACAACACCATATAACTGTTCTACATCAGATTGGGATAGATCTCTGTTAGAATTAGCTGCTCTATATTCTAGATGTAGTCTAGCTACTTCTTTAACATCCATCTTCTCCAAAGCTTCTACAGTTTCTTTTGTATATCTACCTTCTTTAGAGGTAGCTTCATTCCATAGATCTTCTAGGACAGTAGAATCTGTAACTTCAGGTGCTTCTTCTTTAGTCTCTTGTTCTTTCTTAGCTCCATCTGTTGTTAGAGGGTTAGAAGATTTAGTTTCTTCTACAGCTTCTTCCTTAGATTCATTAGATTGTTGACCTAATTTTTTCTCTAATTCAATGTAAGCTTTCTCTAATTCTTGAGCGTTTTCATATTTACCTGCAAGACGACCATCTTCTGCTTCTTGCATTGCCTCACCAACTTGTAGAGAATCCTGCTCATCAGCATTAAGATTATCTATGGTGGTGGTTTCAGTTGTGTCTTCAAAGGTGAGTGTTTCTGCCATGTGTTTATGTTAGTTGTTCTATTGGGAAGTCATCTTCAGGAGGTGGTCCGCCTTGCTGCTGAATACCACCAGCGTCTTCCATTTCTTTAGCTAGTTGAGGGTTCTTTGATGGATCCATTACAGGAGCTTTTAATAGGTTAGGAGTTTGTTTCATCCTTTCCATTTCCATCGCTTGCTGTTGAGCTTGTTGCTCTTCCTGTTGAACCTCTTCCATTCCTCTAACTAGATTTAATACATCTATACCTTGAGCTGCAGCTAATCGTTTAACTACTTCTTCAGGATTAATATACTTAGCAACTGCTTCTGGTCCCATTGTTTGTGAGATAGTGGTTAGGAACTGACCTAATGCTTGAACATCTTGTCCTCTACCTAATGCATTAATACCTGCAACAATAATAGGTTTAACCATTCCTTTAGGAATACGTGGAATCTCTCCAGTCTTCTGGAATACACTAAGCTTTCTATTGAGATATGGTACTAAGAATTCAACTGTAAGTAATCCAAAGAGGCCACCTAACTGTTGTTCTAATTCCATCTGAGTCATCTGTACTTCTTGTGCAGTAGTACGTTCTGAATCTCTAACTGATAGTATTAGGAATGCTTCATTTAATCTTTTCTCTAACTGACCCATCAACTGATAAGCTGTTTGGAAGTCAGCTGTCTTCCCTACTTGTACTACACCTATATCATCTGGTCTTCCTTGAACGATTGCTCCGTTACCTGCAGAGGCCAGTGTCTGGGGTTTAGTAGTGCTTGAGGGTGATACTACAAAAACAACTTTTGAAGCTGCTGCAGAGCCTTCTACAAGTGCCTGAGAGAGTGCCTCTAAAGACTTAAGATCTCCTATGAATTGACCAACACGACCTCTACCATATGCTTCTCCATCTACTGTATTGAATCGTAGTGGTAGCCATGGTGTAGCATCTACTGGTGCTTTACTTAAGGAACCTTTTAACATATTACCATATACTTCTTGGTGCCAAACAAATCTATTGTTCTCTCTGGTTACCCAAGTGTAGATGTCACATTCCTCTTTACCTATATTCCCACCACCTTCATCGGTGACAGAATTAGTATAATCTTCTAGTTCAGGTGGTAATTGATTTTCTATTAACTTTTTGTTAACAGTTTCTTTGGTAACTATTTCAATCACTTCGCCGTTACCATCTCGTTCTATCACAAAGCGGTTCAACGGGAATAGTTTTAGACCAGTCTTACCCATAAAGATGAGAGCATTACCACCGACAACTAAGTGCTGTAGTGCTTGGTGTATTACTACACGATCATCTGATGCAGCAATAGCATCAAGGATAGTGCGCTCTATCTTTGCAAAGGATAAGTCTAATTCTGATCTTACTTCCGCTGGAAACTGTTCTCCTAACTGTGACTCATCAAGTTGTAGTTTGAAGAAGCTAGATTGGGGAGGCACTAAAGCAAGAGATAATTTACTTGCTAGTGCTACTACCCCTTTAGCTCCTACACTTTGCCAAGGAGTTTTGAGTTGCTTCATGCCACTCTTAGTCTCCTCGTGTCCTCTAATGAGATAAGGTAGAGTCAGTTTTGTTGCGTCTTCTGCTTCTGTTAGAAACTGGGAACGGTCACTCGATAAATAGTAGTAGCGTTGTTTTGCTGACATTAGGTTATTCTAAATGTTTGTCTTTGTCTATTCGGATTATTAATCCCACCTTCTGTAAGGGTTGGTATCCTTGTCTGTCTATTAGAGGATGGTCTTCCAATATTCCAACTTTCTTGTGCTATATTTGCTGCTTTCTTTTGTCTTCTAAGGTTATCTTGAAGTCGTGTAGGTAGTTGTGCTTCAAAACCACCAGAAGGACCAATTAAAGAATCAATTTCCTTCTGAAGATCATCATCATCCTTCCAATCACCACTACCATCCCAATTGTAAGGTAGGTCTGAGTCATCACTAACGTATGGATGACCTTCAGCTAACTTCTTACCAGGTGCTGGTACATAAGGATTCTTAGGATCTTCTTTAGGAGGTTGGTAAGGTTGTCCTGGTGAACCACCTTTACCTGGTGGGATATTCTTAGATATCTCTATCTCTCCCATAGTATCACCTATTGGTTCATCTTCAGTTTGATAGAAATCAGACCAGCTATCAACCATAGCATTATATTCAGCTTCAAACTTAGATATATTATCGTAAGCTTCAAGACCTCCTCTATTTATTTCATCATAACCAGCGATGTCTTTATAACTACCACCTTGTATAGCTTTATCATAAGCAGCATAAGCAGCATCTTCTCCTTCATATGTATATGTAGGAGTAGGTAATCTATACTGCCAATTAAGGTTATCATCCATGTAGCCACTTGCTGACCATATACGACTCTTCTCTCTATTAGCTGCTGCGTTCTTTTCTTTTAAGGATTGATAATCATCCCAAGCAGCTCTAGCTGCAGGGTTCTGCCAGTCCCAACTCTCATGAGTTTTATAAGCACTATCCCAATCAGCTAGGATTTGATCCATGGTTCTTTGATTAGGATTAGAAGCAAGTAAACCACTTAGATCACCAGCAGATGCAACCTCAGTTGATTCTGGTATCAGCCATTTGTCAGTATCTGCTTTACTGTGCCAATCACTAGAGTCATATTTTTTACCATATTTCTTTTTAAACTCTCTACTCTTGCTATACTTTTCAAACTGTTGATCGAATACAGCATTAGCCTTATCTACCTGTTCTTGAGTATAACCAATTTCCAAAAGGGATTCAGTAACACTCATTCCACGAAAAGGAGAATCTAGGTTGAAAAGCTGGCTCAGTACCTCATCTCTAGTACCACTATAACCTGTAATTGCATATTCTGGCGTTATATATCTAGCTGTTGGTTGGGTTTCAGTTCCTGGATTAATAGTATCTCCAACCTGCTTTAAAGATCCAGACTGATGTTGTAAATAATCTTGAAGAACACCCATATTTATTCCTCCACTCTATTTCTATACCACTCCACGACGGAGCGTTGTCCTGCTTTATACATGATACTTGCTAAGTCCTCTTTAGGATGTGGATTGATGGGTGGGAATTTATCCTCCATCTCTAATAAAAGAGACGGAGGTGTTGGCCCGATTAAAGGCTCAAGCGTATTGGGGTAGGTTGACATTGCTATGCTCAAAGAACGCTGGCATACGAGCTGCCTTTGTATCAGAAAACTCTGGGGCTTTGCCCTCATACATTAAGCGATCGCTAGCATCCAGCCAAAATTTTTTGTCCAAATATTTATCGGTAGTATTTATACCTAGAGGTTGAAGAACCCAGTTAATGGTGGCCTTCCTAAGTTTATCCAAAGAAGGAGAAGCAGATAGACCCAACTCTGCACATACAAGAGTATTACATCCGACATGGATTTGTTCGTCCCTCGAGATATCTGCAGATACTGTCCTAAGAGCAGCATCGCCATTAAACCTAAAGAAAGGGAGAAGAACAAAGAAGATAGCTCTTTCTGCGACAAGTGCTTTAAGAAGACAATGATCAGGATGTTCGATCCAAGCATCTCTTAATAACAACGCCTCCTTTTCTGACTGTGAATCAGCTCCATTAGCTTCTACTATGTAACCCAATGCGAGATCATGTTTAATCTCGTCTTTAACGTTTGATTCGAGAAGTACCCGAGCAATGTCGGGAACCTCTTTCTCAAGACCTTCTTTAATAAATTCTCCAACTGGTAGCTCCATATGACGTATTGCCAGAGCTCGTTTGATGGTTTCTTCAGCACCGTATTTTACCTCTCCTTTAGTGGGTTGAACTGGTGTCCAAGTTCTTTTTCTTTCTAATAATTTTTGATAAGGATGTTTTCTCATTATTCTTGACAATCACAGGTTATCGGCTCGGCATTACCGAGTATATCCTGCAAGTAATCATCGACTTCGGCTTTATCTAATGCTGCATACGCATCGCTCTTGTCCTGTACGTCGCCCATTACTTGTAGGGAGTAGTATAAGGAGGTCTGGGGTGATAGCAACCACTCTTCAACGAAATTCTTATCATAAGTCACGACATCGGACCATGAATTAAAGGAATATCCGTGAAGAAGTCCTGTATTGTTGAGCATTATCATCAGCTGGTCTGCTACACGCTTGTATGCGTCCCATCCTACTTCCGAGGCGATCTCAACATCGCCATATTCATAATGTTCTACTCCAAAAGTGCCGCTGTCACGATCGACAGAGCGTGCTATTGGAGGTGCAATTTCAGGGGTAGCGGTGTACCCATCGCAATCCTGGCTACGATAAGAGCAGCTTGCGGTAGGAGCTATTGCAAAAGCTCTAACCATCCTTGCATTCTTTGCTATATATGCTGCACCTTCTATACCATCTCTTAAAGAAACAGCTAAATCAAGTGCACTATTCTGTTCATGAGGTAATTTATTATTTACAGCTATTAAAGCTTGCCCAAATTGTTCATAAGTTACTCCGTACCTTCTAAGGAGGTTGGCCAATCCAAGCATTCCGAGCCCGACTTGCCTATCGATCTCCGAGGGTAGGTACTCTCCAGTCCCTCCAACACCTGTTCGGCCATGGAGATCGCACAACTCGGACATGCCTCTAGCGAAAGCCTCTTTGATATTCCGTGTATCACAGGCAGAGAGATTGACATGCTGGAGCAAGCACGTTCCACGTGAGGGCAAGTAAACTTCAAGACACACGTTTCCATAGATTCTTAATCCGTTATTGTCGTACTTAATTTTATTTAACCATATATCTCCACTTTTAAGTCCGTGGAGTAAGGCTTCTTTTATTTTATTATCTGTTTTACTCCATCTTCCTGGGCTGATGTCAACACATCTTTTGACCCACGGTAATTCAGCTCTAGGAGTAGTAATGAATTCAAGAATGTCAGGGTGATCAATGTCCAAATGCAAAACCACAGCCCCATTCTTATAGACACCACCACGACGTAATGTTTCATTTAAACTTGAGTAGATTTTGCCAAATGATACTGGGCCAGAAGCTGTAAGACCTTTTCCGTTTTCACTTCCTTTGGGTCTGAGCTTAGATAGATGGACCGCAACCCCTGCTCCAAAACGTAGTCCATGGCTGACATATCTCCATGACGCTTCGATTCCATTTTCACCTTCCATGCTGTCTTCGACAACGAATACTGTACAGCTCACGGGGAGGCGTGATTCAGGATTATCCAACCAATTTTGGACCCGCCCTGTGCGAGATATTAATTCTGCAGTCATTAGAATAAATCTTCCAGTGTAGGTGGTTTATAGTTTGGTCCTTTAAGAACCTTACCATCTTCTCGGTATATAGGTTTACCGTCCTCACCGAGTTTGGACATATTTGACTGATGAACACGGTCTAAGGCTTCATCTAGAAACCATCCCATATTCTCAGCATACTGATAGCATACATATACTAAATCAGCTAATTCTTTTAGACACTCTTCTTTAGCATTTCTTCCGTGTCTAAATAACATTCCTTCAGCCTCAAGAAACTCTTTGAACTCTTCAACAATTAAATCCTTTTGGTAAGCTCTAGTTGATCTAGTAGCATCACTTTTTAGGTTATATTTCTTTCGGAATTCCTTCGCCTGAGTGGATAAAAACGATTTCTTCATGTGGCCAGTTTTTTACTAAATTTATCATCGAGTTAGCAAGAACAAAATTCTGTCTTTGTAAGGCTAAAAATACAGTTATAAGGTCT
>PBVO01000166.1 GCA_002729015.1 Candidatus Poribacteria bacterium | reverse complement strand
CTGGTTCTGGAACCGGTTCTGGCTCTGGTGCAGGCTCTGGTTCTGGCTCTGGTGCAGGCTCTGGTTCTGGCTCTGGTGCAGGCTCTGGTTCTGGAACCGGTTCTGGCTCTGGTTCTGGAACCGGTTCTGGCTCTGGTTCTGGAACCGGTTCTGGCTCTGGCGCAGGCTCTGGTTCTGGAACCGGTTCTGGCTCTGGGAAAACACTATTGAACTGATCTATTTCTACAAAGGCTACCTCTACTGTCTCTACCAATTGATCAGATTCTCCATCAAAAAGGTCTGGTAATCCCAATATAGCGACCACAACAATTATAGCATGAAAAACTCCAGAAAATATCCATCCCTTTGCTTTCATAAGTAAAAATTACTGAGCCTTGATTTTTTCAGTTACTAGGGCAACATTTCTGAATCCTGCCTTACTAACTGCACTCATGATTACCATAACCCGCCCATAATCAATTCTGCTATCTCCACGCACGTATATTCTAGTATCTGTTTTACGTTCAGTTATCGCCATAAGCTTTGGCACCAAGTTTTCAAGTTCTATTTCTGTTTCTTGAATGAAGACTCTACCATCTAAATTGATTGAAACAGTCAGGGGCTCAACAGGTTCAGTTATAGATCCAGCATTTGTTTCAGGTAAATTTATCTCAACACCAGATGTGAGAAGAGGTGCAGTAACCATGAAAATAATAAGCAGAACCAACATTACATCAACAAAGGGTGTAACGTTAATTTCACTTATTGGAATACGCCGATGTCCAGAACGTCTATTGCGTCGTAAACGTGATGGTTGAAGTTGAACTCCCATTAGCGGGAACCTTCTTCTAATTGCCGAGAAATTAAAGCTCTAAATTCAATTCCGAAACTATCCAAACGCCCTGCATAATGATCAAGATCACTACTGATTTTATTATAAGCAACTACAGCTGGAATAGCCGCAACCAGTCCTAATGCAGTTGCAAACAATGCCTCAGCTATACCAGGAGCAACTACAGCCAAAGAGGTATCTTGGCTTGCGGCAATGGATTGGAAGCTATTCATGATGCCCCATACAGTGCCAAAAAGTCCAATGAAGGGTGCTGTCGAACCAACAGTAGCAAGAAACCCTAAATATTTCTGTAACTTGCCAATTTCTCTGTCTACAGTAACGTTCATATTGTGAGCTATACGCTCCTGAAGTCCATCTACATTAGCTTCAGCGACTGATAAAGAAGTCCCATCAGAAAAACGCTTCCATTCCTTCATTGCCGAGACAAATATTTGAGCCATTGGATGAAATGAATTAGATTTAATCTCTTCATATAGTTCATCCAGGGACCCACCAGACCAGAACCTTTCTTCAAACATCTCAGCCATGCTTGAGAGTTTTCTTAATCTTATAACTTTATCAAAAATAATGGCCCATGACCAAAATGAACAACCAATTAGAATAAGCATGACAAGCTGAACAATTATGTCCGCCTGAGTAAAAAGTTCCCAAGGAGATAGATGCACAGAGATTGATCCAGTCACTATTTGTTCCTCTAAAAAATTGGTTTCCATCTCTTATCACTCTCCTCTGTTAGGCATTCAGATCAAGAAATAACTTACGTAAATTATCTGGTAGACGCACTGGTTTTCTATTTATATTCATAACCGCTAAACGCAGTGAAACGTTGACTAGGCACTTGTCCTCAAGGAAAATCTTATGATCAATCAACAAGCTTGCTCCAAGTATTCTTTTAACCCAAGATCTTATTAATAACCCATCATCAATTTTTGCTGGGCTCAAATAGTCTATTGAACAATTCCGCACGGCAAAAAATATATTATATTTTTTTCTAAGCTCTGAATGTGTCAACTTTAAGGATCTCATCATTTCTGTTCTTGCTCTCTCAACAAATTTTAGATAGTTCGCATAATAAACAATGCCTGCAGAGTCTGTGTCCTCATAATATATCCTTACAAAATATTCATGATGTGCCTCAATCGAATCATTATATTCTTGTTTATCAATATCATTTTTTTTAAATCGAGTTTTTGGTGATCTCTTCATTTTCAAAATACTCAATTCTGCTCACTGTTTTTGCTCTCTTCAATAAGTTCAAGCTGCTTCTTAATATCTGGTGTCTTAATTTTTAAATGCTCATAGGCTATCTTGGTCAAAACTCTTCCGCGAGGAGTTCTTTGGATAAAACCTTGTTGAATAAGATAGGGTTCTATTATTTCTTCAATTGCATCTCGTTCTTCTGATAAAGCCGCGGCCAGAGTCTCAACACCAACAGGACCACCTGCATAATTTAAAGCTATACATTCTAAGAAACGCCTGTCCATCTGATCTAATCCACGGCTATCAACATCAAGTTTTGAAAGTGCTTCATCTGCAATAATAGAGTCTACCTCACTGAAGCCTCCAACAGTTGCAAAATCTCTAACCCGCCTTAACAGCCTTCCCGCCACACGGGGAGTACCCCTTGAACGTCGAGCAATTTCCCTTGCTCCTGATTGATTAACCTGAACATCTAATAATTTTGCATTTCGAATAATGATTGTCTCCAATTCATGATCTTTGTAATAATTCAGCCTTAAAGGAATACCAAAACGTTCGCGTAAAGGTGTCGTTATTAATCCCGAACGAGTTGTTGCACCTACTAGGGTAAATGCTGGAAGTTCAATTCTGACCGATCGAGCCGCTGGCCCCTCTCCTATAACAAGATCCAATTCACGATCCTCCATTGCTGGGTAAAGAATTTCTTCAACAGCAGGATTAAGTCTATGAATTTCGTCAATAAAAAGAACCTCACCCTCATTAAGATTGGTAAGAATTGCCGCTAGATCACCAGCCCTTGCAATGACTGGTCCTGAAGTTGATCTAAATCCAGCTCCCAGTTCGTTTGATACAATTTGAGCTAAAGTAGTTTTACCTAATCCAGGTGGCCCATAAAACAATGCATGATCCAAGGGCTCTTTTCTATCTAATGCTGCTTTAATAAAAATTTCTAGATTCTCACAAAGTTCCTTTTGTCCTATAAATTCTTTTAATGACCTAGGTCTAAGAGCGACTTCTGAACTATCTTCGAAATTATGTTGTGGATTGATTTCACGACCCTTATGACTAGTCATTTTGATAGTTCCTTTAGACTCATTCTCAGAAGGGATTTAATCTCTATTTTTTCTTCTAGATGCTGTGTTATTTTTCCAACAACTTCGACAGACTCAGCCGGTGAATAGCCCAAATTTGTCAAGGCTGATACAGTATCTTTGATTATTTCAGATCCGAGGGGATGCCTACTATGATCTTTCGAATTTGAAAAGTTATTTTTCTCAACATTAATTTCAGGGGAAAATATTACTTTATCCTTAAGTTCAGAAATTATTCTTTCTGCAAGTTTTGGACCAACTCCCGGTGCCAAAGTCAATGCATTACGATCATTTGCCGCTATAGCGTTAGACAGATTTTCTGGAGGAAGAGAAGAAAGAATGCCCAGTGCAACTCTTGCACCAACATTCTTAACTTTTAGTAATAAACGAAACCAATCACGATCTGCTGTAGACAAAAATCCATATAAGAGGAAAGCATCTTCCCTCACTACAGTTTCTATAAACACAGTAGTGCTTGAACCAGAAACAGGTATTTCATTAATAGTCCGAGTACCACACTGGACTAGGTAGCCGACTCCTCCTACATCAATCACTACCCAACTATCACCCTTAGAGTCTAGTAGTCCTGTAAGTTTTGCAAACATTGTTACTAACCTTTATAGTTAATAATTTTCTTTACGCCATTTTTGTCTAGTTTCAGAAAAATGTGCGTGGCAAATTGCTAGAGCTAGTGCATCTGCAGCATCGCTATTTTGTGGGTCACAACCTGGCAAAATATTTTTTACCATCAAACCCATCTGTTCTTTCGTAGCATGGCCAGCTCCTACAATAGATTTCTTTACTGTATTTGCAGAGTATTCTGCCACAGGAATACCAAATATAGCTGGTATAACTAAGGCAATACCTCTTGCGAGTCCTAGTTTTAATGTTGAATTAGGATTTTTATTCACAAAAGTCTCCTCTACTGCTGCCTCATCTGGAGTATGATTCTCAAAAACCCTTGAAAGCCCGTCGTGAATTTGTTGCAGTCGCCTTGAAATATCGAGGTTACTATCAGAGGCTATATAACCACTATCAATGTGATGAAGTCGATTACCCTCAACTTCTATTAAACCCCACCCAGTAAAACGAAGACCAGGGTCTAAGCCTATCAAGCGACGAGCTTTACTCAAAAACCTATCCCCAGAAAACTCAACCCGACAACCTTTGCATTAGTTCATCTGCCACCTCAAAGTTTGCTGATACTTGCTGAACATCATCACTATCATCTAACGCTTCTAAGAGTTTAAATAAAACCTCGGCTGAATCTCCATCAATTTCAACTGTGGTTTGGGCTTGCCATGAAAGCCCTGCACCACTTGGTTTTCCAAATGATTTTTCGAGACCTTCACTTACTAAAGCAAAATCATTTGGATCACAAATTACCTCATAACCATCTATATCGACTTCACAATCTGAAGCACCCAAAATTAAGGCTTCTTCAAAAACCTCTTCCTCAGTAGCAACATCGGATGAAAATCGAATAGTACCGACACGCTTAAACATAAAAGCAACGCATCCAGTCTCACCTAAATTTCCTGAGTGTTTATTAAATATTGAACGTATTTCTGCTGCTGTTCTATTTCGGTTATCCGTAACTGCATCAACTAAAACAGCTATACCGCCAGGGCCATAACCTTCATATCTGATTTCCTCTAATGCAGCACCTTCTTCTCCACCAGCAATTTTCTTTATTGCCCTATCAATATTATCTTTGGGAACACTTTGTGCTCTTGCAGACGCTATAGCTGTCCTTAGACGTGCATTATGGTCTGGGTCAGGAATTCCCTGTTTTGCAGCAACAATGACTTCCCTAACAAGCTTTGCAAAGAGCTTAGCACGTTTTGCATCTTGAGCTCCTTTGCGGTGCTGTATATTAGCCCATTTGGAATGTCCTGCCATGGTTCTTATCTTTTATGTTACTAGCCATATTTTATTTACAATATACATTATTTAGAGTTATTAGTGGTTCATAATACTATATAATGTATTTTTCTAAAGTTTTATACGATCACACTTATCCAAACAACCGATATTCGGTTAATATGGCAATATTAGGGCGATAAATTGTCTGATTATATACTCAAGAATATAGTTCTAACTAAAACTCTCTTCTAAGAGCCTTAAAACGAAGCCGTTTATAATCCGCAAACCAACGGCCATCCTTAAATAGGCTATTCTTAGCAAGCCTTGTAGCTCGTTTAATTACTACATCACGGTTTTCCAACTCAATATTCTCAAGAAATTTACCTGCAAACATATTGTACCAGTCTGCAGCTCCGTTAGGACAATCATCTAAAGGTGTTAGGCGGGAGAAGTGTTGAATATATTTAACCCTAAAACCACCTTCTTCTAGAAGTTTTGCGTATTCATCAGGATGAGGGAAATACCAAGGACAGTTGATTTTATCTCTTGATAATCCCATTTCCTCAAGAGTCTGTAACAAACATTTTATTAATATCTGAACATTACCTGAACCACCCATTTCCCCAACAAACCTGCCTCCTGGTCTTAAAACATTCGACATACGGTCAATAACAATTGCAGGTTGCTTCATCCAGTGTAAAGCAGCATTAGAGAATACTGCGTCATATTGTGAGTTAGAAGAAAAATCTGTCCCAGAAATACAAAGAAATTTTATTTTTGGATATCTTTTTCTGGCCAAATTAATCATTGCGGAATCATTATCAATACCATCAACATGGGCACCTCTTTGAACAATATTATTTGTCATAGCTCCAGTACCACAACCTAAGTCTAAAATTTTCTCACCATTTCTTGGCTCAAGAAGTTCAATAAGTTCAACAGCCATATCCTGAATATAGGAGAATGACCTATCATAAAGGCCTGCATTCCAGTGATTAAGGTCAGACATATCTCCTACCATGAAATAATAAAGTTATGCATTAATGCATGCATTATTTTTGATCCGGTAAAGATTGTTGCAAAGCACCACCTATGCGAACAGGAAAAATACTAATTGCAAGACCTGTTAGATCATCAGTTTCTACAAAAGCACCACATACAGTAGCCTCCTCAGAGACAGGCTTTAATCGACCAGTAGGAACCTTACTAACAAATCTCTTTATTGCAAATTTTGGATCCATTCCAATTACTGAGTTATAAGGGCCACACATTCCAACATCTGTCATATAAGCAGTACCTTTTGGTAAGATAACTTGATCTGCAGTTGGAACATGAGTGTGAGTTCCTAAAGCCATGGAAATACGGCCATCAGACATTCGAGCTAGAGCTTGTTTCTCACTTGAAGCCTCTCCATGAATGTCCAACAAAATTGCTGCTAAAGATGTCGGACTAGAACTATTAGAGCCAAGTTGATGGCCATCAATTATTTTTTCTAAAGTTGCAAATGGGTCATCTAATGATTCCATAAAAAGCCTACACATTAGTTGAATAACGAGAATTTTTCGACCATCCACCAGTTGATAAATTTTGTATCCACGGCCAGGAGTACCTTTAGGGTAATTCGCTGGTCGAATTAGACGATTATCACTTTCAATATATCTAAAAGTTTCTCTTTGATCCCAAGCATGATTACCAAGTGTTATTACATCTGCACCTTGTTGATAAAAAGATTTGCATATCTGTTCTGTAATGCCGTAGCCGCCCGCAGCATTCTCACCATTAATAACTACAAAATCAGGAGACAACTCTCTTCTTAAAAAAGGTAAATGCTCAGATATACCATCACGGCCAGAACGGCCAACAACGTCACCTAGAAACAGAATTTTCATGTTCTTGCTAGCTCAGCTATTTCTGTTATTGGCATTGCCCCTCTTTCAGTCACCACCCAATCCAACCGCTCATCATGAAAATCGTGAGGAACATGTTCGACTTGCTGCTCAGTATATGCCATACCTATCGCTAATATCTTATGAGATTGTGTTCGAAGCATATTAAGGGTTCGATCATAATATCCTCCACCATAACCAAGTCGAAACCCTTTTGAGTCAAACGCTAATAATGGCACCAAAAGAATGTTAGGTATAATCTCATCAAATTCAGAATCTGGCTCAGGTATGCTATAGGGGTTTTTTCGTAAATTAGCTCCAGGACACCATGTACGGAAAATCAACGGATTAGATTTGTTTTTAATAACTGGCAAACAACAAGTGACTCCAATTCTGGCAAGTCTACCTAATAATGGCATCACATCAAATTCTTCTCCTACGGGAAAATAACCAGAAACAATTGTGCCAGGAAAAATTTTAATTGCTGCTAAAAAATGTTCTGCCCCACGAATCGACGCAGCAGGGCCAGCCTTACGAATTGCATGACTCCTACGAGCTATCGCATACTCTCGCATTGACTCTTTACTAGCCTGAATATTTAGACCATGTGACAATCTAGAAATCCTATAAACTCCAAATTCCATATTGGACGGCGCCACTTAGTCCGTCATATTAAGATTCCCTCTAGGCCTAAAAGGCAGGTGGGTACCATATAACAAGACCAAGGCCTTGCCAGGGATAGCCCCCTAGAAGTTTTTATTTATGGCCCCAGGAAACAAAATTGTATCGAAACTCGCAGCAACCGCCCAATACAAATCTAGTTCTTCTGAAGCGAGTCTGCAATATGTTCAATCCTATCAGAGAGCTTATTTAGTAACTGCGACAAGGAATCCTCTATTTCCTCAAGTGTTTGCCCTCTAGCCTGTTCAGCAGCCTCTTTTGCTTCTTGCTGTAGTTTTTCCACCTCATCGTAGGCCTCTGAAAGTTCGTCGGCAACTAAAAGTCCCGTCATTACCAACAAACGTCCTTCGCTTACAGCCCCTATCTGTTCAGATAAGCCTGAGGCTCTTTTATCAAGGTATGAGGCAAGTCGTGATAAATGATCTTCTTGCCCATCATCACATGAAACTGGATAATTTCTTCCATTTACCATTATAGAAATCTGACCCATCATGAACCTCCAACTACACGTTTCAAGTTTTTGATTGTGAGGTCAATTCTTTCGGCCACTGCCTCATTTACAACCTGCATTGCGGCGTTTTTTTTCTGAGCTTCTCGCAAAGTTGCATGCAACTTTTCATTCGTTAGACGAATCTTATCAAAATCGTCACTTAGGGAGTCGTGCTCCTTTTCTATAACTTCTAATTTTTTTCCGAGACTTGCAACTTGCCCTGCCATATTAGTACCACTATCAGCAAGCAAATCTTCTAGCCTCTTTACAGCAGCTTCCAAGCGACTACTAGCCTCCTTAAATTTCCCCATTCTTACGATTTTTCAACCTCTTAACAGATTTTTCAGGATATAAACTACTAAACAAGAGCATATGACTTACATAAATAGGACGTCAACTACCACATAAACATAATAAGTATGTTATAGAACCAGTTGACGACAGAAGTAATGGGCGGCATGGTGTTCATCGTTCTGCTATAATTAGAAACGATATAGATAAAAAGAAGACCAGCTACTAAATGGTGACAAATCAAAAATTTGAATTGCCTGGGCATACTGATATGGCAAATGCAATCCGTGCATTATCAATGGATGCAGTCCAAAATGCCAACTCTGGACACCCCGGCATGCCTCTCGGCATGGCAGATGTTGTAACAGTACTTTTTTCTGATTTTCTTAAATTTGATTCAAATAACCCCGAATGGCCGGATAGAGATCGATTCGTATTATCTGCTGGACATGGCTCGATGCTACTCTATAGCCTACTATATCTATTGGGTTATCCAGAAATCGACATTGATCAAATCAAACATTTTAGAAAATTGGGTAGTAAAACAGCAGGCCATCCAGAGTTTGGTGCTGCAAAAGGAATAGAAGTTACTACTGGACCGTTGGGTCAAGGGCTTGCAACGGCTGTGGGCATGGCAATAGGTGAAAGAAATATGGCTGCCCGCTTCGGAGAAAATGTTGTAGATCACTATACTTATGTAATTGCTGGAGATGGTTGCCTAATGGAAGGGGTTTCTCATGAAGCAATCTCTCTTGCTGGTTATTTTAACTTAGATAAGCTTATTGTACTTTATGATAGTAATAATATTTCAATTGATGGACCTCTATCACTAAGCTGTGCTGATGATGTCTCAAAACGTTTTGAGGCTTCTGGATGGAATACAATTGAGATAGATGGGCACAACCCTATTTCAATCAAAAGTGCAATAAAAGATGCAAAGAATTCTCAAAAACCGTCACTGATTATTTGCCAAACAACAATAGGATATGGAACACCTACAAAAGCTGGGAGTGCTTCTTCTCATGGTGCACCATTAGGCGAAGATGAAATTGCAGGGGCCCGAAAAAAGCTAGGATGGCCCCATAAACCTTTTCTTATCCCAGAGCATATTCTATCAGCATGGCGTCATAACGGGACACGTGGGAATAAATATTTTGTTGAATGGCAGAAAAGATTAGCTAATTTAGCTCCAACAAAAATAGCTGAGTTTAATAGATTAGCCTTAGGTCAATTACCTAATAACTGGAACAAACAAATTCAATCCCATAAAAAACAACTTATAGAACTTAAGCCAAAGTGGGCAACTAGGGTTGCGAGCCAGAAAACACTAGAAAAATTGCTTCCAGAACTTCCAGAGCTTATTGGTGGCTCAGCTGACCTAACTGGATCCAATGGAACAAAAACTAATTTTCAAGATATACTTGAACCAAAAAACTTTAGTGGAAATTACATTCATTATGGAGTTAGAGAACACGCCATGGCGGCAGTAATGAATGGCCTTTCATTACATGGGGGAATAATCCCTTATGGAGGAACATTTTTAGTTTTTTCAGATTACTGCAGACCATCTATAAGACTCTCTGCATTAATGAGTCAAAAAGTTATATATGTTATGACTCACGACTCAATAGGCTTGGGAGAAGATGGCCCTACTCACCAACCCATCGAACACCTTGCTTCTCTGAGAGCTATCCCAGATGTGAATGTTATGCGTCCTGCAGATGCAGTAGAAACAACAGAATGCTGGGAGATAGCAATTGGCAGGTATAATGGACCCAGTGTTTTAGCTCTGACACGACAGGGCGTACCATTATTAAGAGAAACTGACACTCAAAAGAATTTATGTGAGAAAGGTGCATATGAACTAAGAAAGGCAGAAGGTGGAAATGCAAAAGCAGTAATATTTGCAACTGGTTCCGAAGTATCATTAGCTGTTGAAGCAAGAAAGATACTACAACTAGAAAAAATTCCTACACGTGTTGTATCTGTTCCAAGTTGGATGCTTTTCGAACAACAAAGTAATACTTATAAACAGACTGTACTCGGTAATGAAGTTGCAAGAGTTGCTGTAGAAGCAGGATCAAATATGGGATGGAATACATTTGTTGGTCCTAGCGGTAGCATGATAGGAATTAATACATTTGGTGCCTCTGGACCAGCTAATGAACTTTATAATCATTTCAACATCACTACAGAACAAATTGTTTTATCTGTTAAATCGCAACTTCAGGAAAAATAATATTTATTAATTAACTATATTATGGAGAAAGAACCATGACTGTGCGAATTGCCATAAATGGCTTTGGTCGCATCGGCCGTAATGTTTTAAGAGCAATATATGAAAGTAGACGGTCAGACATAGAAGTATTAGCTATAAATGACTTGGGACCCGTGGAATCTAATGCCCACCTTTTGAGATATGACTCAATTCATGGCCCATTTCCTGGAACCATTAATGTGTCAGGAAAAAATATTGATATTGGACTTGGGTCAATAGCTGTTTTCGATGAACGAGATCCAGAAAAACTTCCATGGAAAGATCTTCAAGTTGATGTTGCTCTTGAATGCACAGGAATATTTACATCTCGAAGTGCTGCCAGTAAACATATTTCAGCTGGGGCAAAAAAGGTTTTAATTTCTGCCCCCAGTAATGATGCAGATTTCACTGTAGTATATGGAGTAAACCACCAACAGATATCTACTGAGCACAAAGTAATTTCAAATGCTAGCTGCACAACTAACTGCCTAGCTCCAGTAGTAAACGTAATAAATAAAACAATTGGCATCGAACGCGCTTACATGACTACAGTTCATGCTTATACTTTAGATCAAAATATTTTAGACTCATTGCATTCAGACCTTCGTCGTGCAAGAAGTGCTGGTAATTCAATGATACCAACCTCAACAGGTGCAGCTAGAGCAGTGGGACTTGTACTTCCAGAACTAAAAGGAAAAATAGATGGTACAGCTATAAGAGTTCCAACATCCAATGTATCTATGGTTGATCTTAAATTTGTTTCATCAAGACAAACTGAGGCGAATGAAATAAACGAAGAGATTTTAAAAGCATCCGAAGCGGAATTAAAAAATGTAATTGGGTATAACGAAGAACCGCTTGTATCAATAGATTTTAATCATAACTCATATAGCTCGACATTTGACGCCACACAAACCAGTGTCGTCGATAAAACTCTTTGCAGGATACTTACATGGTATGATAACGAATGGGGTTTCTCTAATCGTATGGGTGATGTGGCAGCTCTTATGGGCACCGTTTAAACAAACATGTGAAATAAAATGGTTGCATATCGTAAACTAAATGATGTTGAGGTTACAAAGAAAAAAATACTAGTCCGACTAGATTTAAATGTACCGATGCAAGACGGTATTGTAAGTGATTCCCACAGGGTCGAAAAAATTGTCCCAACAATAAGAAACGTTTTAAAAAGAGGTGGCTATCCAATTCTTATTTCACATTTTGGCAGACCAAAAGGTAAATATAACTCCGCAATGTCTTTGGCACCTCTGGCTCCAATAATATCTGCAGCAATAGACAAAATACCCGTCAAGTTTATAGATGACTGTATAGGTCCAACAACCGAATCTGAGATAAATACTATGAATTCAGGGGAAATACTACTTCTTGAAAACTTACGTTTTCATCCTGGAGAGGAAAAAAATGATAGTAAATTTATTGAGTCTTTATCAAGACTGGGAGATATTTTTGTAAATGATGCATTTTCGGCATCACATAGGTCTCATGCCTCAACAACGGGACTGGCTTATTTGATGCCTTCTGCAGCGGGACTCCAGATGGAAGCTGAACTGACTGCCTTGGAAGCTGCTTTTGAAAAGCCAAAACGACCTCTAACAGCAGTTGTAGGCGGTGCAAAGGTATCAACTAAATTAGATGTTTTGAGCAACCTAATAAAAAAAGTTGACTCTATTATTATAGGAGGAGGGATGGCAAACACCTTCCTACATGCTAAAGGATTTAATATTGGTCTATCTCTCTGTGAAAAGGATCTAGCTGAAACTGCAAAAATTATTTTAGATGAATCTATTAAAGAAAAGTGCGAAATAGTTCTACCAATTGATGGAGCTGTAGCACATCAGTTCATGGCTGGAGCTCCAAACTATATTGCGGAAATCAATTCAATTGCTGATGAAGCAATGATCTTAGACCTAGGACCCAAAAGTTTGCAGGAAATCAAAAGAAAATTCGAACAATCTTCAACAATACTCTGGAATGGTCCCTTGGGTGCATTTGAAATAGAACCCTTTGACCGATCAACTAATACTGCTGCACAATTTGCCGCTGCACTTACAAAAGAGAATAAATTAACTTCTATAGCGGGTGGTGGGGATACAGTAGCAGCATTAAGAAAGGCTGGGGCCTATGGGGATTTCAGCTATGTCTCAACGGCAGGTGGTGCTTTTTTAGAATGGATGGAAGGAAAGCCTCTACCCGGGGTAGAGGCTTTGCAAAAAGATCTCTAAATATAAACAACCTATAATCGTTGTTTATAAACGACTCGATGTTATTGTTACTAGGGATGTTATTTGGCCTAATCTAACCAATCCAATTATTCGAACAGGACCTCTCCTAGCAAACAATCTTGGACTTGAGTATATTAGAGCAATGGTTCGTAATAATAACAATAACATGCCTCCCCCTACCGACACATGCATAGATTGCTATAGTGATGGTGCTATTGCTTGGGAAGCTATAGGTATGGGATTTAAATATATATGTTTTTCAGGAAATTTAAGAATAAGGCAACAACTTGTTAGAATCGCAAAAAGAAAAGGTGCTAAGATTCTACCGTATAGTTTACCCTCCAATTCACTTGATTTAGAACATTCAATAGACCCGAAACAAGACTTATCAAAATTTAAATCAAAATTTCTGTAATTATTTTATAATAAAAATGCAGATTGGATTAAAATAGCTGGTCTTAAAGTAACATTTCAAGTTAAGGTGATTTAATTAATTTGATGGCTTGGGAGCAATTGAAAAGCTATGAGAATAACGCAAAAAGTTAAAAATATACTCGCTCATTACGAGAGTGATAACCCTGGCACGAAAGCAAACCTTGCAAGAATTTTAATGAATGGAAAATTAGGTGGCAGTGGCCACCTAGTTATATTACCTGTTGATCAGGGTTTTGAGCACGGTCCTGCACGGAGCTTTGCCCCGAATCCAGATGCATACGACCCACACTATCATTGGCGTCTAGCAATTGACGCAGGCCTCAATGCTTTTGCAAGCCCTCTCGGTATGATAGAGGCCGGTGCAGATACTTTTGCAGGAGCGATTCCGACAATCTTAAAACTTAATAGTTCAAATTCTCATGCTACCATTAAAGATCAAGCAATAACTTCCAGTGTTAAAGACGCTCTAAGACTTGGTTGTTCAGCAGTTGGCTTCACAATTTATCCAGGGTCTAATGATCAATTTTCAATGATGGAAGAATTACAAGAACTAAGTCTTGAGGCTAAAAGTAACGGGTTAGCCGTTGTCGTATGGTCCTACCCAAGAGGTGGAAATTTAAGTAAAGAGGGGGAAACAGCTATTGATGTCACTGCATACGCTGCACATATTGCTGCACTTATGGGTGCACATATAATCAAAGTCAAACCACCAACAGATTTTATAGAGTTAGAAGCCGCAGCTGAAACATACCAGAATTTTAATGTACAAACTGAAATTTTAAAACAAAGAATATCACACATCATGAAAAGTGCTTTTAACAAAAAACGTATTGTAGTTTTTTCTGGTGGTGCATCAAAAAAAGCTGATGATATTTTTAATGAGATTAGAGCAATTAGAGATGGCGGTGCAAATGGATCAATAATTGGACGAAATACCTTCCAGCGTCCTAGGAACGAAGCTCTAGATTTACTCGACAAAGTAATTAAAATATATCAAGGGAAAGCGTAAATTCCTCTTACAAACTATTTTTTGTATGTCAATGAGCTAAAAAGGCTTAGTTTTAATGACTTCAGATGAAAAAACTCAAAGATGTCGAATTTATCTTATCACACCACCATTAATCGATATAAAAACTTTCCCTGACAAATTAAATTCAGCAATGCAAGGGGGAGATATTGCCTGCTTACAACTCAGACTAAAAGGAGCTAATGATTATCAAGTAAAAAAAGCATCGGAAATCCTAATACCTATATGCCAAGAATACGGTGTTGCATTTATAGTAAATGATAGTCCAGAAATAGCTGCAGAAATGGGAGCAGATGGTGTACATATTGGAATTGAAGATACACCTTATCAAGAAGCTAGAAAAATTTTAGGAGAGGATACTATTGTTGGCGTCAGTTGCTATGACAGTAGACACTATGCAATGGTTGCGGCCGAGCAAGGAGCAGATTATGTAGCTTTTGGGGCTTTTTACCCTACCAACACAAAAGTTCCTCGAGCTAAAGCTAAAATAGAACTTCTTAGATGGTGGAATGAGGTAATGATAGTACCATCAGTCGCTATTGGAGGAATAACTGAGAAAAACTGTTATAACTTAGTTAATGCTGGGACAGATTTTATCGCCGTAATCGGATCAGTATGGAATAATAAATATAGTCCAGAAAAAGCAGTTAAAATTCTTAACGATGCCATTGCACGAAGTTAATCAAATTGTTATAGCACTCGCACCATCTCAAATAAATTTCCCTAATTCATAGAAGCGAGGAGCAAGATGAAAATTAATGGTAATACAATCCGACCAGGGATGGTGATAGGTCACCAAAATCGATTATGGATTGCAGTAAAAATTCAACATACACAACCTGGTAAGGGTGGAGCCTACCTTCAAGTCGAGTTGAAAGACATAAGAGATGGAACAAAGTTAAATGAAAGATTTAGATCTTCCGAGAATGTCGAAAGAGTTAGACTTGATGAAAAACCATTCCAGTTTTTGTATGCTGAAGATAATTTAATGACATTTATGGATGTAGATACATATGACCAAATAAGTCTTCCAGAATCAGCTATTGGGGAAAATGTAGTTTTCCTTCAAGAAGGTATGGAAGTAACAATTAATTGCTATGAAGGTGAACCAATAAGTGTTCAACTCCCCGCAACTGTAATTTTAGCTATCAAGGAAACAGAGCCAGTAATAAAAGGACAAACTGCTGCAGCATCATATAAACCAGCAATTCTTGAAAACGGCCTGCGAATAATGGTTCCTCCACATATTCAGGAGGGAGAAAGTATTGTTGTTAATACTGAAGATTCTGAATATGTAGAACGGGCAAAAATCTGATGGGATATCGCTCTCCCCTAATTACAGTAATGATTAACGCTGCCTACAAAGCAGCTAAATCGTTAATTAGAGATTTTGGAGAGGTGGAAAATCTGCAAGTGTCTAAAAAAGGCCCTTCAGATTTTGTAACCATTGCTGATCATAGGGCCGAAAAAACATTGGTTACAGAGCTAAGCAAGGCCCGTCCTAAATACGGTTTTTTGCTAGAGGAAACCGGTATAATTCAAGGGGAAGACACTTCGAATCGTTGGGTCATTGATCCGTTAGACGGGACAACTAATTTTCTACACGGCCTACCTCATTTTGCAATATCTATAGCCCTAGAAAGGGATGGAAAGCCCTTTGCAGGAGTAATATATGCTCCAGTAATGGATGAATTGTTCTGGGCAGAAAATGGTCAAGGAGCATTTTTAAATAATGAACGTCTCAGAATATCAAGCCGTCGTAATATAGAAGATTGCCTTATTGCAACTGGAATGCCCTATAAAGGGAAAGATATTAACCCTGAATACCTTCAAATGCTTGATAGGGTCTGGTCAACAACTTCTGGTATAAGGCGTTTCGGAGCTGCTGCCTTAGACCTAGCTTATGTTGCTGCAGGAAGATATGATGGTTTCTTTGAATTTGCGTTATCCAGATGGGATATAGCTGCAGGAGTCATTATCGTCAAAGAAGCGGGTGGAAAAGTTACTGATATTCATGGTGGATCAAAAGTATTAGATACAGGTGATATTTTGGCTAGTAACGGTCATATTCACATCAAACTTAATGATATACTTGAAAAAAACCTGATTCAGTTGCCTAATTAGTCAAAATCTGGCCACATTATGTATACAGTGTTTAAGTTTTATTCCTAACTCAATGTTCTCTATAATAACTTAGGGGCTGAACGATCTAAAATGAATAAAAGAAACAGTCCAATAAAAAACAAAACAATAAAACTGATTACCAGTGTTTTTGTATCCATATCTATATTAACCATTATTTCCATTGATGCATTGGCAGGACAAACTGTCCTAACAATTGGTGGAAGTGGCCAGAAATCTTTAGAGACTAACTATTTATCCCCAGATAGTTTTAATACTAATAACCGAATACTGAGTGAAAGAATTTTATTCCACCCTGGAAAATGGTTAGGCAAAAAAATTGTTTTAATTGCACCTGATAATTCTGACCCCGATGTTAAATTAAAGAACACAAGCTCAAATGAGGTGCAAACTGAAATTTCTACTTCGATAAAGACTGACTCTCAAGCCAACTCAAATTCTAACCAGAATTTTTCTAAAGGTAAGGAAGATAAATCTTTGAAAATTGATCCGGTTAGTGACCGCCCCCAATCATCGAGTCTTTTAGAAAAGGAAAACGTCGTAGTAAAAGAGGAAACACTTGAGCTAATCAAAAACGAACAAACTAAACCAGAAATAAAACCCGCTGAATCTTTACAATCTAGTAAAATTAAAAGAGATGAGCTTTATACTATATTCTTCCCTACTAACGAAAGTGATTTAGACCTTACTGCCAAAAAGATTATTAAAAAATTAACAGAAATAGTTCTTAGTGATAAGTCATTAAGATTACAGTTAAAAGCTTATGCAACTGGAAATGCTGAATCAGCTAGTCAATCTAGAAGATTATCTTTATCACGTGCTCTTTCAGTTAGAACAGAGTTTATTGAGAATGGACTTCGTTCAACCAGAATTGATGTTCGAGCATTAGGACACAAAGACTCGGGTGATAAGCCAGACCGAGTAGACATTTTCATAAATAAACGCTGATGAAAAATACAAGCCTTGTATTCTTGGAGTATAAACTTAGCGATGAAAGCAGAACGTAATTTCCTTATACGCATGTTAGCTTTTTTAGCTATTGTAATAGCTGTTATAGCAGTACTATATAATGCACTTATTGAAGCATTTATAGCTAACCCTGTATTAAATGGGGTAATTATAGGTGTTTTATTAATTGGTATTTCCTTCAGCTTCCGAAGAGTCATATTATTGAATGCAGATTTTGCTTGGCTAAACTCAATGAAACGTCGCCAAGACAATGAAACCCCACACATTCCACCTCCCAAACTACTAGCTTCTCTAGCTGCAATGTTTAATGAAAGTGATGGGCGCCTTGCATTATCAGCAGTTAATTTAAGAAGCGTCCTTGATGGTATAGGTTCGAGAATAGATGAATCTAGAGAAATAGCTCGGTACTTAATTGGACTTCTAATATTTCTTGGATTGCTTGGAACATTCTGGGGACTATTACAGACTATTACATCGGTTGGCGATGTAATCGGCAATATGTCGATAACATCTGATAGTGATATAGCCTCAGCATTTGGAAATCTTAAGGGTGGTCTAGAAGAACCTTTAGAAGGAATGGGTACGGCATTCAGCTCATCACTGTTTGGCCTTGCTGGTTCACTTATTTTAGGTTTTCTTGAATTACAAGCAAGCCAAGCACAAAATAGATTCTATAATGAATTAGAAGAATGGCTTTCGGGCTATACCCGCCTAACAAGAGGAAACATAGGTGTTGAGGCTGGAGAAAGTGTCCCTGCATATGTGAGTGCACTACTTGAAAAGACTGCTGATAGTTTGGATGAACTCCAGCGGACGCTAAATCGTGGAGAAGAGAGCCGGATTAAATCAAGTGCTAATATGTTGGCACTTACTGAGAGACTATCTTCACTCGCAGAAAACATGGAGTCGGAGCAAAAACTTCTTACCCAATTGGCAGAAAGCCAACTAGAGATTAAACCTACACTTGATAAGATTGCTATATCGATTACTCGTACATCAGGCCTTGATGATGCTAGCAAAATACACCTCAAGAACATAGAAACCTATACAGCACGAATGGTTGAAGACGTGTCTGTTGGACGTGAACAAATAATTAGCGAATTAAGAAGTGAAATCAAATTATTAGCTCGCACTATTGCCGCAATTGCAGAAGAGGAGCGCCGATAAGCCTGTAAACAAATACGGACTTTAGCGGAATTAGTTAATGTATACATCTATTAGACGAAGACGTAGTAATTCTTCTGACTACTGGCCAGGCTTTGTAGATGTATTATCTTCATTGCTACTAGTACTTATATTCTTACTTGTAGTATATATGTTAGCCCAATATTTTCTTCAGCGAACGGTAACCGGTCAATCTGAGGCACTAGCAGAACTAAACAAACAAGTCACAGAGCTTGCACAAATGCTATCTCTTGAACGCCAAACTAACCGAGACCTTGGGGTTATCTTATCTGAATTGTCAACTGACTTGGAAAATACAACTAATGAGCGTAACCAACTCCTCCTAGATTTAGATAAAGCAATTCTTGAACGAGATAACGTAACGCTTCAACTACAAAGATTCCGCTCAGAATCAGCAATGAAAGCTGAGGAGCTAACTGAAGAAATTGAAATTGGCAATGATAAAGTACGTGTACTTTTATCCGATTTAGAGCGTTTAAAACGAGATATTATAGCTCTTAACGCTGTTCGTAAAGATTTAGAATTACAAGTAAGCAACCTTGCGTCTTCTGTTAAAAGTCAAGAAATTGAGATGCAAATGCTTCAAGAAAGTCTAACTTCTGAAAGAGATCTAAAAAAAGAACTTCAATCTAAATTAGACACATCTGTTGAAAGAACTAGCTTAGCCCAAAAAACTCTAGAATCGAGAAATATAGAACTGCGAGAACTTCAAACACTTTATATGAACACAAAATCGGCACTTGAATCTGAAAAAGAATTATCTTTGCAACAACAAGAACAAGTATCCCTTCTTAATCAACAAATTATGATTTTGAGACAACAACTTAAAAAAATTGAAACGGCACTTGAAATTTCTGAACAATTGTCTGCTGAACAAGAAATTATTATTGCTGACCTTGGAAAGCGCCTAAATCTAGCTCTTGCAGCAAAAGTGGAAGAATTGGCTCAGTATCGTTCAGAGTTCTTTGGGAAATTGAGAGATGTTTTAGGTAATAGTAGAGATTTTTCAATCATCGGTGATAGGTTCGTTTTCAAAAGCGAAGTTTTATTTAAATCGGGAGAAGCTAAGCTCAATATAGCAGGAGAAAAGAGGCTTGAAACATTTGCAACAATCTTAAAAGAAGTAATTCCACAAATACCCGACAATTTGCCCTGGATACTTCAGGTTGATGGGCATACAGATAATCGGCCTATTAGAACTGCTCAATTCCCCTCAAATTGGGAATTGTCTTCTGCACGTGCTATTTCTGTAGTAAATTTTCTTAGTAGTTTGGGAATACCACCCCATCGATTAAGTGCGACAGGGTATGGCGAATTTCAACCCATAGACGAACGTAATGATGAAATTGGGCACAGAAGAAATCGTAGAATAGAACTAAAACTAACCCAACGATAATAATTTTTATTCATTTTGAAGAATCTGAATCGAACTGTAACTCTGCTAAACGCATGTATAACCCTTCCTTGTCCTGAATTAATTCCTCATGTGTGCCGATAGAAACAACTTTTCCTTTATCCATCACTACAATCCTATCAGCTTCACGAACAGTTGCTAGACGATGAGCTATAACGAGCGTTGTTCTATCTTTCATTAAACGATACAAGGCCTCCTTAATTACTTTCTCACTTTGCGAGTCTAGTGCACTCGTAGCCTCATCAAGAAGTAAAACAGGGGGATCTCTTAATACAGCTCGTGCGATCGCTATTCGTTGTTTCTGACAGCCAGATAGCCTCACACCTCGTTCACCAAGGAAAGTTGAAAAGTTTTCTGGAAGGTCAGAAATAAAACTATCTGCACCCGCTGCTTCTGCAGCTTTCTTTATTTCTTCAATATTTGCTTCCGGTCGACCAAACCCTATGTTTGTCTCTGCACTCGCAGCAAAAATAATAGGATCTTGAGGCACCAAACCAAAACTTTTTCTGAGATCTGAGAGTTCAACTTTTGTAATATCAACTTCATCTAATGATATTTTACCACTTTGTGGGTCAAAAAATCTAAGTAAAAGGCTAAATACAGTACTTTTGCCAGCACCAGAGGGACCTACAAGAGCAACTGTTTCACCGGGATTAATAGAGAGAGAAAAATCTTTAAGAGCAGGTGTTTCGGGCCTTGAAGGATAACAAAAAGTAATATCCTGCAATTCTATTTTTCCAGCCGCTGGAGATGGCAAATGTTGTGGGTTTTGAGGGGTAATAATATCCGGCTTTTTACTTAGTAAATCAGATAAACGCTCTGCTGCTCCAGCTGCATGTTGCAGGTCTCCATATACTTCACTTAGAGAACCCACAGAACCAGCAACAACGACTGCATAAAATAGAAATGCTGAAAGTTCACCACCTGACATTCTTCCAGCTAAAACATCGTGCCCCCCCATCCATAAAACAAGTCCTATGCCACAAAAAACTAAAACAATTACTA
Organism: Candidatus Poribacteria bacterium; assembly: GCA_002729015.1. Next base: position 17,433 of record PBVO01000166.1, on the reverse strand, counting down.
TTGCGGTTAGAAAGGCTCTTGCTCGAACACGCCTTAAAGCAATAATAAATGCACTTTCTACCTTATCACCAAATTGAACTCCTTGAGACCCCTCATGTCCAAAAGATTGAACTGTTTGTATGGCATTTAATGTTTCTTCAGCATGGGCACCGACTGAAGCAACTTTATCTTGCGATATTCTAGAACGTTTACGAACTAATCTGCCTAGCACTATTATAGGAACAATTACAATAGGAACTAAAACTACAACAATGCCTGTTAATTTTGGACTGGTAATTAACAACATTGCACTACCACCTAAAAATAGGAGTAGGTTTCTTAGTGCAGATGATGCTTGGCTTCCTATCATCGTTTGCAGTAAAGTTGTATCCGTAGTAATCCTTGATAACAATTCACCAGTTTTGTTTACTTCAAAAAAACTGGGTCCTAAACGTAATAATCTCTCGAAAACTTCTTGTCTGATATCTGCAACTATTCTCTCACCCAACCATGAAACTAGGTAAAACCTACCAAAAGTAGCCAATGCTAAAAGAATTACCATTCCAATTAAATAAATAAGGGCACTATCAAGTAACCTGATATTCTCGCCCGAAAGGCCATTGTCTATAAGCAACCGAAGGCCCACACCCATAGCCAAAACAGAAGCCGCAGAAATAAGAAGAGCAATTAAAGATCCAAGTATTTTTCCACGATAAGGACTAGCAAACCTTAAAAGATGACGGATTTGCTTGATATCTTTGCTTTTGTTGCTTTCGCTAGGGCGATTTTGAGTGGAATTACGACCACCGGGGCCAAAAATACTCATTGATCGATGCTCCTGATAATATTTAAATCTATATAATTTTTTAAATTCTATGGGAAACCTATATCAGTCCTTATATCTTGTAACAACCTATTGAAAAAATATGTGATTACATCTTGAAAGAACGTTCTAGCAAAGATATAAACCGCAAAATAGTAAAGGAACAATACTGATGAAAAAGGACATACATCCTGACTACCACGAAATTACAGTAACGCGCACCGATGGGAGCACGTTCAAAACACGTACAACTTGGGGTAAATCTGGGGATACAATGACCTTGGATATTGACCCCCTTTCTCACCCAGTCTGGACCGGTGGACAGCAACGTCTAATAGAAGGTGGTCAGCTTTCACGATTTAATAAACGCTTCAAGGATTTTGGGATAAAATAATCACGTCGCATTTATTTATTTTAGTTTTTATTATAGAAGTTCCCAAAGTTTAATCCTTTTTTATAATAAAGTTCTAAACGAAAATCCTAATGAGCAAAAATTCTGCCATGAGTAGCTAAAAAACCGTCTGCATTTTCTGCCCAAACATCACACCACCCATCATCATTTTCTCGTAATCCATTGACTTTAAATGTTTTACCGTCGAAAAGCGGTGCAACAGCACGAAAAGAAAATTCTTTAATAATAGAATTTGGATTGTTAACTTGAAATAGATCAATTAGAAGTGTTGCTATTAGTGGTCCATGAACAACCAGTCCTGAATATCCTTCATCGTTTAAACAATAAGGGCGATCATAATGTATTCTATGGCTATTAAAGGTAATTGCAGAATAACGGAAAAGCTTTACAGAATCAGGAAATATCTCACGGGTCCAAGTTGGGCGTTGGGAAATAGTTGATCCATTATTTTTCATTGATACTGTTCCAGACAATTCTCTATAAACAATATCTTGCTCCTCTTCTATAGCTAACGTCCCACCGGCATACCAACTGTGTCTGACAACAATAAAAACTAATTTTCCTGTTTTACCTGACTTGGGCGTAATACTAACAATCTTAGAATTTTTTGTGATAGAATTACCAATTATAAGAGAAGTATGGAATTTGATTCTACTGCCTGCCCACATACGTCTTGGCAGGCCTAAGTCAGGTAAAAAATTACCTTTCCTAGGATGACCATCAGGACCTAATTGGGACTGTGCAACCGTATCCACACAAAATGCCCAATGCCAGCACGGTGGTAGAGCATCTCCCTTTTGTAATGGAATATCATCACGATCAAGTAATGCACGCATAGCATTGAGCCTATGGTTATCAATAATATCTTTTTGCTCCATCTCAGACCCAACCAGAGATTGTATTGCTTCTTCATTCATAATTACAGGATCTCCATTATTATACTTCTCAAAAAGAAAACTCTTTCTTTATAGATTGAGAATGTTCTCCCAGACTTGGCACTGGGCCAAGTGTTGTCTTTGTCGACTCAAACTGAGAAGGTGGTGATATTAATTCCACCTTATTTCCCCCAGGCAGGCATACTTCTACTTTTCTTAACTGCGGATGATCAGCTAATGCTTTTGCATCATTTAATCTGCCAAAAGCAATTTTTTCAGCCATTAATATTTCACACAGCGTATCTATTTTAAAATTCGAGAAACAATTAGTTATTATAAGATCTAAACTATCTCTATTCTTAACTCTCATAGCATTATTTATAAATCTAGTGTCTTGTCCAACAGTAGAATTTTGAATTATATTATCTACAAAACGCCCCCATTCTCTATCGTTCTGTATTGCTATAACAATGGTGTTACCATCACCTACTTGGTAAGCTCCATAAGGTGCAATAAGAGAGTGTGAAAGCCCCATTCGTAATGGGGATGAACCACGTTTAAGTTGATGAAATCTAGCTACATTCATCCAATCTGCCATTCCATCAAAAAGTGAAATACTTATTCCCTCGCCTTTTCCAGACTTGCTACGTGCAATAAGTGCTTCCAGTATAGCACCATGAGCATTTAGACCTGCTGTAAGATCACATAGAGAAACACCCACTCTGGCTGGACTATCAACACTTCCAGTAACAGACGCAACACCTGACTCACATTGTACTAAAAAATCATAGGCTTTAAGATCCCTATATAGCCCACTAGAACCGTACCCACTTATATCACATGTAATTAGGGTTGGATTAATTTTTCTCAGCAAAGAGCTTCCAAACCCTGCACGATCTGTAGCTCCAGGAGATAAGTTTTGTATAAACACATCTGCTTTTTTAATCATTCTCCATAGTAGGTCAGAATCATCTTGTTTTTTAAAATCTAATACTACTGATTCTTTTCCTCTGTTCAGCCACACGAACCAAGAACTTTCACCGTCTAATACATCATCATAATGACGGGCAAAATCTCCCTCTTGGCGCTCAATTTTAATAACACGTGCACCTGAATCAGCAAGTCTGCTTGAACAGTATGGTGCCGCCACCGCCTGTTCAATTGAAACTACAAGAAGACCATCTAATCTACCGACCATCAATAAGACCTGGGCATCCCAAGGACATGTTGTCCAATATAACCTAAGATCATATTTGTAGAAATTGGGGCAGTACGATACAATCTTGTTTCACGAAACTTTCTCTCGACATCATACTCTTCTGCAAAACCAAACCCACCGAATGTCTGCATACATGTATCTCCAGCTTCCCAAGAGGCCTCTGAAGCAAGCAATTTTGCCATATTTGCTTCTGGCCCACATGGTTGGCCAGCCTCAAAGAGCACAGCAGCTTTTTTGACAACTAAATTTGCAGCCTCAGTTTGAGCATATGAACGTGCAATTGGAAATTGCACCCCCTGATTTGCTCCTATTGGACCACCAAAAACTTTTCGTTCTGTTGCATAAGAAGTGGCCTTTTCTATAAACCAACGTGCGTCACCTATACATTCGGCAGCAATCAGTATTCTTTCTGCATTCATACCATCTAATATATAGCTAAAACCCCTGCCCTCTTCTCCAATTAGAGTATTTGAAGGAATCTCAAGATTATCAAAAAAAAGTTCATTTGTGTTATGATTAATCATCGTTTTTATAGGCTTTATTTCAAGCCCATGACCAACTGCCTTATCTAATTCAACCAAGAAAACAGACAAACCATCACTACGTTTTTTGCATTCCTCCTTAGGAGTTGTCCTTGCAAGCAATAGCAATAAATCTGACTGTTGAGCTCTTGAAATCCATACTTTTTGACCATTGACTATATAGGTGTCATTTCCTTTCTTAGTTGCTGTCGTACTTAATTGTGTTGTATCAGAACCTGTAGTTGGTTCAGTAACTCCAAATGCCTGTAGACGAAGATCTCCGGAGGCAATTTTTGGTAAATATTTTTGTTTTTGTTCATTGGAACCATGGCGAAGTAATGTGCCCATTGTATACATCTGAGCATGGCAGGCTCCACTATTTCCCCCAGAGGCATTAATTTCTTCAAGAATTGCTGCTCCCGCACCGATCCCAAGTCCACTTCCTCCAAATTTTTCTGGAATCAATGCTGCAAGGAAACCTGATTTTGTGAGCTCACTTACAAATTCTTCGGGGTAAGACCTTTCAGCGTCCTTTTCACGCCAATATTCGCCTGGGAATTTAGAACAAAGTGCTTGGACAGGTTCTCTAAGATCTTCATAATTATAGCTAAGATCTATCATAACTTTTTGATCGGTCATCAATTATTATCTTTCTTTGTTAATACTCAAAAGGCATTTAGTTAGATAAAAAATGATATATTATAATATCATTTTTCTTATTTAACTCTTATATGAGCGGCTACTGTTTGCCTCCAAATTTTATCGTCTCTTACTATGAATGTGTTCGTTCCAAAATCATAAATGTATTTATCTGTTTCAGCTCTCCACGTGATATATAATGTCTGTTGGTGGGACAAACGACTTATTAGCTCAAATGCACTTCCGGGGGGCATCAAGTCTTCTAACCACATACAAAAAAATTGTTTTGCTCCTTCTACCCCATGCCATATTCTATCTTTATATAACATCGCTGAGTTCGAGTCATAATCAGTTAAAATACCTTTCAGGTCTCCAACTCCAAATACCTCTATATGGTGGTCAAATACATCATCTACAGTTCTCATGTATCACTCTGTTCTCAAAAAATTATAAGTATACAAAAAAATTATTAATCCTTTAGTTTTTTATCTGAATATTTATTATTTGACGTTGATTATACTTTCCTACTATCCATGATAAAAAATCACCAATAAAAAACTTTATACCGTATTTCTTTCTCAAAAGCGAAAAGGCTAATTTTACTAATATCTCATCTTCAATCAGATATGCTTTAGCCTCTATCCAATCACCATTAATTTTTCCCCTAAAATTACAAACTGCTACTTTTACATGTGAGAAGTTCTTAATTCTTTTTACCTTTCCTGATTTTTTAGCGGTATATACAAAATAATTTTGTTTTATTCCCTCCCGTGCAAACCACACTGGTGTTCTAACAAAACTACCATCTGTTTTTTGTGTTGATAAACTGATGTATTGTTCGTTATTCTCAATCATTTATTACTCAATGGAACATTACTCGTATAGTGCAATTGCATTCCTCAAAAAAACTGTCGCCTAGTACAATTTAAATATCGCAAAGATATTGTTTACTCAAATAGTTTATATGCTTATTTATAAAAAAAATAATGGAGATAAAAATGGACTTACATATTATTGTCAAAATAAAATCTTCCTATCAAGAGTGGAAGGCACTCTTTGATTTGCATTCTGAAAAACGTGCCCAACTTTGTGATGAGTCTAAAACTTTAGTAGGTGAAGTCGACACGACTACAGCGACAGTTACTCTTTTTTCTGTTGACGTTGAAGCAATGGGAGCGATGATGGCAGATCCAGAATTTATTAAAATGACAGAAGAGCATGTTGAAGAACATATTAGGTATGTAATAAACCCCCTTTCTCCACCTCAATAAGTTAAGATTTTTTATCGCACCAGCAATTAACTTGGTCACTGTAATCAGGGAAATATTTTGAAATATCTGTTATATTAAAAGATGGCAAAATTGATGTATTAGACTCTCTATCCATAAGGAATTGAAATGAAAACTCCAAGAGTGATTCTTTTGTTACAAGCTTTTTTGTAAGTTTATTATGCACCTCATCAGTTATAGTAACCAAATGAGTAGTTGGGGTAGTCGTTAAAACTTTCACCTCAAATACTTCTCTGCTTTGTTTTTTTATTTTTAAGGACATTTTTAAAATATCTCAAAACTATAATTTGTATTCCTTAAGAAAATCAGGATACCCAGTTCACCCCCAAGAATAGACTCATAAATAGAGAAAAGAGTGATTACTTTTCAATATCCAAAATTTAATGAACGCATAACATCTCCTTCACCTAAAATCTGAGGGGGTGCTGACATCCACTTTGCCATTTCCTTAAACACTGGTGCGGCCTTTTCAGTTGCAGAATCTGCAGATTCTTTATTCTTGTAAAATGCAACCATTATAGATTCTGATTGACCAACTCTTACTGATTGTAAACCCAGATGGCCATCTACAGACTCAATTAGAGGCTCAACTGTTTCATCAAAAAAAGAAAGCATTTGATCAAAATATTCTGTTTTAATGTTAAATTTATAGAAACGTGCATACATATCTAACCCCTCTAGCAATTAAGCTTCTTCCTTTAAATTTTATTCCAAAAAAACTCTTCTCTCTACACCAATGAGCTTCACATATAATACAAAAATAGGATAGTGTTAATTATATCTAAACATCTGAACAGAATGAGGATTATATGCCCCACCTAAGAGTAGCAATTGATATTGGTGGCACTTTTACAGATATCTGCATTATGGACGAAGTCACTGGGGAAGTAAGAGTAGTTAAAACACCTTCTACACCCGAAGATCCCTTAATAGGTGCTATGCATGGTCTCAGTGAGGCTAAAATTAACCTAAAAGATGTAACACTTCTATCTCACGGAACTACTGTTGCAACAAACGCACTTATTACACGTAATCTTCCACCAGCTGCAATGATCTGCACTCGAGGGTTTCGTGACGTGATCGAGATACGTCGTGCCGATAAAGAAGAACTATGGGATACTTACGAAGATGTTGCACCACCTTATATCAATAGAAAATCTCGTTTAGTTATTACAGAACGAATAGATCATGCTGGCAATATAGTTGAACCACTTGATGAAGATGATGCACGTGAAATTGCAAGAATTCTCAAAAAACGCGGAGTTCAATCAGTTGCTATCTGCCTTATGAATTCATTTATTAATCCCAGACATGAACAACAATTAAAAAAGATCCTTACAAGCGAAATGCCTGATGCTGATATAATAACGTCAAGTGATACACTTCCTGAAATATTTGAACATGAGCGTTTTTCAACAACTGTAGTTAACTCTATTCTTAATCCTGTAGTAGGACGTTATGTAAAGCGCATGAATGAACAACTAAAGAAAGCAGGCTACCTTAGCGATCTATTATTGTTGCATTCAGGAGGTGGTGTGATGACACCTGCTACCACCCAACGTTTTGCAGGGCGTTTAGCTGGATCAGGAATCGCTGCAGGAGCCATCGCAAGCCGCCATATAGCAATGTTATGTGGATTTGAGAACTCAATAGGTCTTGATATGGGAGGTACTAGTTGTGATGTGTCCCTAGTTTATAATGGCCAATCCCGCATAACTAAGGATTGGGGCATTGAATTTGGCCATCCAATACGTTTCCCAAGTATTGAAGTGCTTACAATTGGTGCTGGTGGCGGATCGCTGGCATGGATAGATGATGCAGGTGCTCTGCATAATGGTCCACAATCAGCTGGGGCTTCTCCTGGCCCCGCATGCTATGGAAAAGGAAATTTAGTTCCAACTAATACTGATGCTAACGTAGTACTTGGTAGATTAGGTGGTTCCCTTGCAGGAGGAAATATCAAACTGGATCTAGTAGCAGCAAGAAATGCTGTAAAGAGCTACGCAGCTGAACCACTTGGTATGAACATCGATGAAGCAGCAAAATCAATTATAAGCGTAGCCAATGCTAATATGGCTGACGCCGTGAGACTTATCTCTATTAGCCGTGGATACGACCCCCGTGATTTTGCATTAGTTGCATTTGGTGGTGCAGGTGCTCTTCATGGAGTGGCATTAGCTAAAGAACTATCCATACCGATTGTCATAGTTCCACCAAATCCAGGAGTTACTTCAGCACTTGGATGCTTACTGGTTGATATACGTCACGATCTAGCACAGAGTTATCTCATGCCTGCAAAAAAGGCTAATGCTAACGATATTGAAACTAAATTTATCGATATGGAAAATGAAGCAATAAACCGACTAAAAACAGAGGGGGTAAAGTCTGTAGATATGATTTTAGAGCGCTCAATAGATATGATGTATGCAGGTCAATGGCGCTCTTTAAACGTAGCCGTAAGCAGTCCATTTATATCTGTCGATATTGCAATAGAATCCTTTCATAAAGCCCATAATCTTGAATATGCATTCAGGCGAGATGAAGCGAACGTGGATTTTTTCCGCCTAAATTTAACAGCAATAGGAGTTACCCAGAAAGCTGAATTAAAGAAGTACACAAATTCAAATCACAAACTAAATGCAGAAAATACCCGGTTTGTTATTTTTGATGGTTGTGATAATCCGATTGAAACTCCTATTTATCAACATGAGAGCCTCCCCGCTGGAACAAAGTTTAAAGGACCAGCAATCATAGAACAATTAGACTCTACAACCTTGATACCACCTGAGGTTAATGTTGAGGTTGATGAATGGCTTAATATTAGAATTTTTGTAACAGGGGAAAGTAAATGAGAAATCAAAACTCTGAACCCAGTCTTGACCCAGTGACCTTTGAGGTGCTGAAGAATTCCTTTATCACTGCCGTTGATCAAATGGCTGAACAGGTACTAAGAACTTGCTATTCGTTTGTTATCTATAACCGTGATTTTTCGAATGCACTGAATGATGCCAACGGTGACTCTATCGCTCAAGGAAATCAGGATCTGGCTGCTCATGTCGGTACACTACATTACACCTGTAAAGATGTAATAAAAGCATTTAAGGGCACAATGAAACCTGGTGACGTATTTATGATTAATGACCCTTATGCCGGAGGAACACACTTTAATGATGTACGCCTTATGAGACCCATTTTTGTCAAAGAAGATATAATTGCATTTAGTCAATCCAATGGTCATTGGTCAGATGTAGGAGGTAGTGTGCCGGGCTCATTTGATGTAAATGCCAGAGAAATGTTCCGAGAAGGCATTCGGATAACACCTATTCGTATTGTTGACCAAGGGGTCCTCAGAGAAGATATAGCAAATATGATTGCTGCCAATACTCGCGACCCAGAATCTATTATTGGTGATATGAGATCACAAATTGAAGCTACTCGTATTGCTGAAGGAGAAATACTTCGTCTTGTAGATAAATATACTAAGGAAACAGTTGTTACAGGCTTTCAGGAAGTGCAAAACTATGTTGAGCGTGCAACTCGACAACGTATTGCAGCCATCCCAGACGGCACATGGGAAACTGTAGATCACATTGATCGAGACCCTGCTATAGGTGAAGGACTAATCCCCATATGTGTCAAACTCACTATTGAAGGAGATGAAGTAACATACGATTTTTCAGGGAGTCATAACACTATTAGTACTTTATACAACTCTGCATTCGGTGCTACTTTTTCAGCTGTAGTAGCCGGAATGAAAACTTATTTTCCAGACCTACCACTTAACTCAGGATTCTACAGGCCAATTAAAGTTATTGCACCAAAAGATTCTATTGTAGATGCACCATGGCCGACAGCCGTCACAGGCTTTTTGATGCCGTTTGAAAAAATTATGAATTCAACATATGAAATTTGGTCTAGCATTATGCCAGAGCGTGCTATTGCCTGTACATTTAATCAAGAATACCTCCTTACAGGAGGACGTGATTTAAGAACTGAGAATAAACCAATATTTATGTTTTATGACTGGTTACCAGGTGGTTGGGGAGGACGTTCGAACAAGGATGGTTGTAATTCTACCACATCATGTTTTGGAACAGGTCTACAAGCTCAGCCAGTCGAAGGACAGGAGAGGCTCTCTCCTATTCTGGCAAATCAGATGGAAATAAAATGCGATTCTGGTGGTCCAGGAAAATATAGAGGTGGAGCAGGTGTAGTTAAAACAAGCACGCTAGGCAAAGCAAGTGATGCTGTTTTGTCTTATATCTGTGATAGAGAACGGGCCATTACATGGGGAATAAAGGGTGGACTTCCATCAATGCCTCAGGGTCTCTGGGTTAAGCGAGCTGATAGCGGTGAAAAGGAATGGCTTGGAACTATTTTCTCTGACCTTCCAATTAAAGAAGGAGATATATTTAGCCGACCAACATCAGGTGGAGGTGGCCTTGGAGATCCCTTAGAACGCGATCCTGAGGCAGTTATGCGAGACGTAGAACAAGATTATGTTTCACTTGACCGAGCAAGAAAAGACTATGGTGTTGTTTTAAGTATTATTGATATAGATCTTGCTAAATATACAGTCGACATTTCAGCAACCACTGAAGCAAGACAGGAAATTGCTGCTAAACGCCGAGAATGGATTCAAGAAGACCCAGAAGATGTTGCAAAGCGTTACCGAAATGGGGAAATTTGTGAATTAGATATGGTACGCCGGTATGGTGTAATAGTCGATTGGGGCACTGGGGAATTAATGCCTAAATCGACCAAACAATTTAGAGACTCATTTATAAAAAGAACTGCTGCTTATTGGAATGACGATATAATTAATTCATAAGGTAATTTTATTAAAAAGATTTACTAAGCTATTCTATTCCCTGCATTTGATGGGGGGCAAGATGCGGTGGATATAACAATTCGCTATAATTTTGATGTCTTTAAAAAAGAAAAATTTGTTTATCACCTCATCCAAAGAGATCATTCTAAAAAATATAATGATTTTTATTTAGGTAATAAAACCAGCAAAACAAAAAGTCCAAGTGTAATTTTGGCTTTAAAACTACTAGATATAGAAATTAATGACGATAAGATTGAATTTCTTTTAAAATTAAAAACTTAAAATGTTTTTATTTTTTAAATCTTGAATGATAAATTTTACAATATTTACTATTACCGCATTTCCAAATTGGGTATATGCTTGGTTTTTATTTTGGCAAATTTTAAAATTTTCTGGAAAACTCATCATCCTTGCACATTCTCTTGTTGTTAATTTTCTTATTTTTCCATCAACCAAATATGCACCTGTCTTTGCAGCAGATCCACCACCAAAAGCAGATAATGTTATACCTGTTCCATAAATTGAATATATTCTTTCCCCTTGACCACCTTTGCTAATTATACCAATTCTTATAGGTTTTGATGGATAGTTATCGAATAAATTTAAATCTATTTTCTTATCATTTATAATTATATCATTTCTTTTAATTTCAACATCATCAAGATTTGGATTATCTTCCAATATATCTTTAACACTTTTAAAATTAAAATTTGGTTTGCTCAGAATAAAATTCTTTATATTTAAGTCTTTTCTAAAACATATAAAAAAAACTCGTTCTCTATTTTGCGGTACTCCAAAATCACTTCCTCTCAGTAGTTCAAAATAAACATTATAATTTAAATCTTTAAGAGTATTCAAAATTGTTTCTAAAGTTTTTCCACTATTGTGTTTTAATATATTTTTTATATTTTCTAGAATGATAAATTTGGGTCTGTGAAAATTTACAATTCGTGCTATTTCAAAAAATAGTGTTCCTCTAGTATCCTCAAATCCCTTTTGTTTACCTGAAATACTGAATGCCTGACAAGGAAAACCACCACAGAGTAAATCATGTTTAGGTATTTTTTCTTCTTTAATTAGGGTTATATCTCCATGAGGAAAATCATTAAAATTTTCATAATACACCTTCTGTGCACTTTTATTCCACTCTGAAGAAAATACGCATTTTGCTCCAAAAGTGTCTAATGCTAATCTGAAACCTCCGATTCCGGCAAATAAATCTATATATTTTAAATTAGTAATTATTTCATTCCCATAGTTTAAATATACATAATTAAAATTTACTTTAAAAAAACAGAAGTTAAGAGTTATGTGCAAAATATTTCATGCAAGAAGGCAACAAAAGCAGATTATAACCAAGTAGACAAAAGAAAGGTTGATAGATATCAATCAATGTGGGGATTTAATGATGATGTCAAATATGGACTCGAACTTTTTACAGGAACAAGTTATCACAATAAAAAAATGCAAGAAAACCTAATAGATTATTTTTAGATGAAATTCCGGAAATAAATCTTCAAAAGATTATAAGTTTTTTTTCAGAAAATAAAAAAGAAATTGTAAAAGACATATTAGAAGGTAGAGGTCAATTAAGTGCTCATTGGATGTTGGTTACTCGAGATGTCGATTCAACTACTTCGTATGTTCTAAGAAATATTGATGAAGTTGTGCAAGAGTATTCAGCAGGAAAGATTGAATTGACACCGAGAAATAGTCTAAAAATTGGTAAAATTACAATGCAAAGAAAGGGAGGAACACCTGATCCCACGAGCTTACAGTTTAAATTTAGTCCATTAGAATTATTTAATCGGACTTGAACCATAAAAGGAAACTATTCCACCGTAACGGACTGAATCCGTAGTGATTTGGCACACTCTATATCAGCAACTCACCTCTTTCACATCCTTGAGGTTGAGGCAAACATCTTTCTTTGTGTTCATAATTTCAGAGTTTTGTTCCCACTTTATGAAACTCCTGTTTAACGTAACTCCCTTTTAAAAAATCTGTCTATGCCGGTCTATTCCCACGGCCACCGTCAACATCGTAGATAGCGGCGGTAACGTATGATGCCTCGTCCGAACAGAGCCAGAGCACCATGCCCGCAATCTCCTCTGGCTCACCAATACGTTTCAGCATAGAGCCAGTCTTGCCAAGTTCAATCGCGGCATCGATACCGATTGTAGTCTCCCAAATATCGGTGGCGATAAGTCCAGGCCGAACACAATTCACGCGAATGCCGTGCTCGGCATACTCGTGTGCCAAGCCCTTGGTAAAAGAATCTACCGCACCTTTAGAAGAGGCGTAGGTAACATCACCCGGAAATCCACCGTAACGAGCAGAAATCGAGCCCACATTAACGATGGAGCCACCATGTCCTCCGAGCTTTGTCGACATCCGTTTTACCGCCTCCCGAGCTATGATGAACAACCCAAATACATTTACGGAAAACGTGCGTTGGAGGCCCTCCAACTCCATATCTTTAATCATAGTTACGTAGTCAGTTGCAGCGTTATTCACGATCGCCGACACCGTTCCGAGTTCCTGGTCTACAACATCGAGCATACGAATGACGTCATCCTCACAGCCCATATCTGCTTGCACAGCGATCGCACGCCCCCCAGCTTTCTCAATATCAGATACAACCTCCTCAGCACGGCCCTTTGCCTGTGTATAATTTACGGCAACCGAGTAACCTCGTGCACCCGCACCCCGGGAGATTGCAGCTCCAATTCCACGACCCCCGCCTGTAACGATCATTACCTTTGACATTTTTGACTCCTGATATTCCATACAACTTATTAAAACTTTTAGTTACAACAAGATAACAAAAGTTTGGGATTTATGGAATATTGTAAAATATAATGAAGGTTCGAAGAATTTATCAAAATTAATGCGAAAGAACATGCATTTTGTACTGTCAAACTTTTTAATTTAAAAAACCAAGTTCTTTGTAGTCTTTCCCTTTATGAGTGGTCTCTTAAAACTTAAAAATCTCTACTAAAATTAAGAGAAAAATTATAACCTTAAATTATGAAACTAACAGATAATGAAAAACGAGATGTAGTAAAACTCATTGAGGAAGGCAAAGTCTTACCTGAAAAATATCGTTTCTTGTTATTTGATGAATCTAAACAAGTAGAACTAACTTGGAATGGCAAATCTGATGAAGTCACAAACGTGGTTCTGCCATTTCAAATTATTGAACAAGTAGACGAACCAAGGTCTGAAAATGTAAAAATGTCTCAAGGTTCTTTTGATTTTGCCTCAGGTCGCCAAATAACTGGATGGACTAATAAACTCATTTGGGGAGATAACAAGTATATTCTTTCTTCTCTTAAGAATGGTCCAATGAGGGAAGAAATTGAAAAAGAAGGCGGAATCAAACTAATTTATATAGATCCCCCATTTGATGTAGGTGCAGATTTTTCCATGAATGTTGACGTAGGCGATATTTCATATGAAAAGAAACCAAACGTTCTTGAACATATTGCCTACAGCGATACGTGGGGTCTAGGACAGAATTCATTTTTATCAATGATATATGAAAGACTTAAACTCATTAGTGATCTAATGTCTAAAAATTCTTCAATCTTTGTTCACTCTGATTGGCGTGTAAACTCGAGATTGAGATTGGTTTTAGATGAAGTCTTTGGAAAAGATAATTTCAAAAATGAGATTATTTGGAAAAGATTTGGTGCTCATAATGATGGCAAAAAATTTGGAGTCATCACAGATTCAATTTTCTATTATACAAAAGGAACTCCAAAATATATACAGCAATCCGAAGCATATGATGAAAAATATATTAAAGAAAGGTTCACACAAGAAGATGAAAGAGGCAGATTTTATCCGAATGTTATTACGGGCAAAGGTCCGGGACCCGCAAGATTTTTTAGAGGAGAATCTATAGAACCACCCAAGGGGAGACATTGGACATATGTTCAATAAACAATTGATCAGTTAGAAAAAGAAAATAGAATTTACTATACTAAAACTGGCACCCCTTTTTTAAAACAATACTTAGATGAACAGGATGGAAGACCATGTCAAAATCTATGGACAGATATTCAGTTAACTAAGAGTGGTTCAGAATTAGTTGGTTATCCTACACAAAAACCTGAAAAACTTATTGAAAGGATTATTGAAACTTCATCAGAAGAGAATGATATTGTTGCTGATTTTTTTGGTGGTTCTGGAACTACTGCAGCAGTTGCTGAGAAATTAAATAGAAAGTGGATATGCACTGATTTAGGTAAATTTTCAATTCATACCACTCGTAAGAGAATGATTGGTATCCAAAGAGAATTAAAAAAAGAAGAAAAAAATTGGAGAGCATTTGAAATTCTTAATCTCGGTAAATACCAAAGACAACATTATATTTATGATGGCAAATCAGAAAGAGATGAAATTAAACGACACAAAAAAGCACAAAAAGAGAAAGAATTTGAAAGATTAATTCTTCAAGCATATAAAGCAACAAATGTAGATGGTTTTACAACTATTCATGGCAAAAAAGGTGGGGATTTTGTGTCTCTTGGACCAATAAATCAACCTTTATCAAGGAATCATGTTGAAGAAGTTATTTCTGAATGCATTAAAAATAAAATTACAAGTTTAGACATCCTTGGTTTTGAATATGAAATGGGTCTCTTCCCGACAATACAAGAAGAAGCAAAAAATAAAGGATTGAGATTATCTTATAAGCAAATTCCCATGGAAGTTTTTGATGAAAGAGCAGTTTCTAAAGGTGAAGTTATTTTTCATGATGTTGCGTATATTGAATTTAAACCTTATTTCAATGGAATAAAACTCTCAGTCGAGTTAATTGATTTTGCTGTTTTTTATAATGAAGGTAATGCCAATATTGATGACTCTCTCGCAAACGGAAAATCAAAAGTTGTTGTTGAAAATGGTCAAATCATCGAAAAGAAAAAAGATAAAGATGGAATCATTTCAGAAACTATATTAACTAAAAATTGGCAAGATTGGATAGATTATTGGTCTGTTGATTTCGATTATGAGTCGAAACCTGAAATTATTAAGTTCAAAACAGAAAATGGAAAAGTTGAAGAAGAATGGACAGGTAACTATGTATTTGAAAATGAATGGCAATCATTTAGAGGAAAAAATGGAAAAGAAAAATTAGAACTTAAGACATCTGAAAGAGAGATAGCAAAAGATAAGACGAAAGTAGCAGTTAAAGTAGTTGATATCTTTGGCAATGACACAATGAAGGTTCTTGAGGTTAAAGTCTAATGGGTTTAGATAAAAACTTTTAACCATTTTCATTAAACCACTTACTGATTTGGGAATCGTTCCAACCTTGACTTCTAAGGTCTAAAATCTTTGAAATAAGGAGTTTTTGGTAGTCGGAATACGGATATTCGTACAGGGTCAAATTCGATAGTAAAACGTTGATTTTATGGATATTTTAGGATTTTTATTAGGACTTGAACCATAAAAGGAAACTATTCCACCGTGACGGAGTAATCTTAACCCAATCCTTCTTTTTCATCGATTCTTACCCACGTATTTGTTGTTAGTCGGCAATTCGATCTCTTTTTCAAAGGATCCGTCGTTAACAGTGTATCCCTTGGATTTCTGGTTCTTATCTTTGTACTCAAGAGAGTCACCAACCAACGGTAACTTCAATCGGATATTAACAACATGGGTTCTTCTCTCGGGAACAAAGGAAACTTTGATTTGATCAACGTACTTCTTGATCTCTTCGTTTCTCTCATCACGTGACAGCGAATCGGATTGCTTAAGACTGTCTTGATAGTCCTTTACCCAGTCGATCCATAGGGTGTCATTCGTGAGAGAGGATAGAGAATTGTTCTTATCAGTTAACTTCAGCAATTCCCCATCAATCGTAACTTTGATTTTCTGAATGAATCGGTCAATCGACTTCGCATCAGTTGGATTGGAAATCTTCTCAATTTCTTTATCAGAGATGCCGTCTTGTAATCTTTTGATAGAGTCCTCAATTTTTTCAATATCGAACTGAAGGGTACGTATCTCGTTGTCGCGATCCTTTTGAGACATCTTCTTGCTAGATAAAGACAACCCCGTTGAAAACTACTCGACGGTCACAGTTTAAGTTTGAACAGAGAATTGGATTTTTGAATCTTTTATCAAACATCAAATAAAACTTCTGGTGCCTATGTTTCATTGTTATCCAAATAATATGTGATGAAAAAATCTACCTGGCATCAAAGTAAATGCACCAGCAATTAAAAGTGCTCCAACGTAGACACCGATCATCGAATACATGTGTGAGTATTTGTATCTTTCTATCTTTGTTTTTTTATATTTCTTTATGCTCCAAATTGAATAAATCAGAGAAACCAAAGTGAAAGGTATAAAAAGATGAACCCATGAATATTGTCCGGGGTTAATTGCTTGAATAAATATTGCTGTCAAAGAAACTAGAATTAAAAAAATAACCCAAATTTGCCCAAGCATTTTATGTTGCCTTGTGCCCTTTTTAGTCAGGAGGATGAAAAGACCAAGTGGAACTGCAAGTAATGCTAACGTTGCATGAGCATAAATTATCTGCATTTTCACCCCGTAATTCTCTGTTCAAACCTACTCCACAGTCACTGATTTCGCCAGGTTTCTGGGCTGATCGACATCAGCACCTTTGAGTACGGCAACGTGATAGGCAAACAGCTGTAGTGGAATCGTGTAGACGATGGGTGCGATGGTGTCATCCACCGGAATCACGTCGAGTACAACGACGCCGGGTTGCGAGTTCAGCTCAACGGCGGGATCGGCAAAGATATACAATGCACCACCACGTGCCCGAACCTCCTCGAGATTTGATTTGAGCTTCTCGACCAATT
>PBVO01000019.1 GCA_002729015.1 Candidatus Poribacteria bacterium | reverse complement strand
TCAGCTAAATCATGATTTTGAGATATCTTCACAAAGTAGAGGAGATTTCTGATAGCTGATTGGCGGTATTATGTCCATTATACCTGATTTTCTTACTACTAAATATTGGGATTAAGGAGTAATTTAAGGTGAAAACTGAATTTTGAGGAAAATGAAAAAAATCAGAAGTGAAGAAAAATAGGTTTCTACCTTGACAGATTGGAGAAACTGTGAGATAATGGTTGTTAGCTTTACTGAAAAATAAAGCCACAGCCCAACCCTGCCGAGTCTTCCTCGGCTTTTTTTATGCCTGTAAACACCTTATTCTTTCAGAATCTCAGAGAAAGTGAGACGATACGTAAATCAGTCTTACACGCGCTGATAGAAAGGATTCAGGCCTATGCTGATCGAAAGGTGGAAGTTAAGTTTAGAATTGGAGAGAAAACTGAAGGGACAGGTGAAGGACAAAAACTTGCCCCCCACCTGTCGACATACCCCGTACCCAGTTTTACCACGGGCCGAGGAGTCAATTATCTATGTTCACACTTGGCATTAATCATGGCTGAAGTGGTACTTTCTTGGGTACAGCCGTTACGTCGACTAAATTGTAAATGTAGATGGCTGTACCCGTAATTAATGAGCCAACCATCAGGCTACGGAAGGTTTGAGAGTCTTGTTGGTAGGCTCGTCGAACACCAGCTGTCCTAGCGTAAATCATGTCTTCATCGGCCGATGACTTGAGAATGGAAAACAGAACTGTGCCACCGATGGTTAATGCTTGAGCTGACAGGATGCTGAATCCTTTTCGGTTCTGATTTTTTTGGATTTGGCCCCAGCCCGGTAATGCCACCGAGCGGCCGATTTCACCCATTGTTGCTGGAACTTTCTTGAAACGAAGTGAATCCAGAATCTCTTCTATTGGTCGACTCGGCATTCGAGCCAATGCATAGTAGCCTTCCTGACTCCTTTGAACTTCCACTATGGAAAGATTTTCCATAGTTTCTTTGGCTTGTAACCTAATTTTATCGACTACCTTAGTTTCAATTTGGCCGGATTGTTCAGTGGTTACCCTTTCAATTTCGGAATCAACCGTAACTGAGATGAATTTAGCCATTTCCGCTCGGGCCTGATCGTTAGCCTCTATTCGTTCTGCCTTAGGACCACCGACAGCATAAAAATAATCTCCATCTTCCGGTAAACGAACCGTCCAGTTACCAAAACCTTTTCCACTTAGGCTACAGCCGGTTAATAAATACAAACCCAAAACAACAATCAAGGTCTTATAGTCCGGTGATTTTCTAACTGACATTGATTAAAACTCCAATACTTCAATCACTGAATCTTCTTGCAGCACCACATAAACCTTATCGGTCGTCACCGCAATCCCCAAGGGCATGAATCCAACTTTGATCGGTTGGGGGGCAACTTCAGCTTGCCAAGCTTCAAACAGCCCGACTTCATTGGTCCAAGTCTCCAACATGGTTAGAGTAGAGTCCCCCTGGTTAACCACAAAAATTAGATCTCGACCAGGATGAAAACCTTTACTAACAGCTACTCGGACCGGAGACAGTCCGACCGGTATTTCTTTAATTACCACTTGGTTGACAGTATCAATCACCCCTAGACTGTTCTTTTTATTATTGACTACATAAACAAATTTTCGGTTACTGGAAATGGCCAAGTCGGACGGACCAAAGACCTTATTGATTCTTTTGATCGACTTCTTCAACCGGGTATCAAAAATTTCCACTGTCCCATCGACTATGGCGTACAAATGGTCGTTACTCATCATCATACGATTGGGCACACCGTTTCGGCTCGGGGTTAGTAAACCGATCTCTTTTCGTTGATCCAGATCAACCACCGAAATAGTTCGGCTGGACTGATTGGCCACGTAGAGTTGGTTAGCCGTCGGGTCAATGGCCAGACCTATTGGATAATTACCCACCGATACTACCATTGATCGATTCAATAATTCTGGTAAGATAGAGATAGTATCGTTTTGGACAGCCCCTAATTTGATCGGCTTAACAAAGCTATTGGCCACTACTACCTGACCCGTCAATGGATGAACGATCAGGTCTTTGGGGGCTTGTCCATCGTCAGATAGGTCGTAGGTCTTTAAGACCTGATCACTACCGACGGCAATCTGGCTGACGGTTGACAGCTCACTGTTGATCACATAAGCAAAAACACCATCACTTGACAGCGCAATCTCGGTTGGCAGATCTAGATCTCGGCTTTTAATTTGCCCAGCTGGACGAGGAATCGGAGTCAGCCGGATGGTTTTTTCCACCAGTCTTTGTTTGGTGGATTTCAGGCTGACGGAGAAAGACTGATTGAGATAGCCATCAGCCGAAACCGAACCATCCACCGTCGAGAGATCGGTATCTTTCAGCTGAATTCGCCCATCGGCTTGGGTTTCTCGGTTCAAGGCCTTCGCTTGGGAAATCGGTCGATTGGTTTTGACGTCTATCACTTTTAGACTGAAAGTTGGTAGCACTTCGACTACGACCGTCAAGTCCAAATTTTGTTGGGTTTGTTGGGAGTTAACGGTCAGCACCGCTTGGCTCTTACCGGGAGGTAAAGGTTTTCGATCTACCTGAACTCTCACGGTAACTGCCTGATCTTCTAATTGCCCGCGCTGAGGGTCGGCCTGTAGCCACTTTTGACTGGACTGGATTTCAAAATCAATGGGACTGAATCCTTGACGTGACAATTGAAAACTTTTCTCTTTTTCCTCGGGCGCCAATGACAGCCGTTGTTTATTAGCCACTAAGATTGGACGATCAACCAACATACTAACCTCGACGGCCCAATCACCACCATCACTAGTAATAGTAATGGTCTGCTGATAGGATTTAGCCTCTAGTCCTCGACGAGTTACGCCCAAGTTGACCACTGATGAATTCTGTTGGCTGGCAGTTCCACCTTGAGGCACGACCTTTAGCCATTCCAAGTCAGGCACGGAAATTTGCCAATCTAGCTGACCAGTACCAACATTGCGAATGGTTAGGGTTTGATTGACTTCATCTTGGCCAAAATCAAGGGATCTAGCCTCGACATTGATCTGGGGCCTTTCCGTTACTATAAACGACACACTTATATCCATTTTGTCGCTATTTTTAGAGATGATAGTCAGTTGTTGTTGGTAGTTGCCGGGAGCCAAATCTTGTCGATCAGCCCTCAATTTGACAATCGTCGGTGTTTGGCGGGTTTGTCCACTAATTGGCTCTACTGTGATCCACTTTTCTGGTGTGCTGATAGTCCACTCCAACTGACCGGTTCCACGATTTTCAATGCTGATTTCTAGTGTTTGTTTGTCTCGACCAAAGTCTAATTTTTCTGGTGAGACAAACAGTGCTGGCTGGGGTTTAACGTTAATGGTAACTGGTAATTTCTGAACACCTCCATCAGAGGTGAAAGCTAACTCTAATTGATGGTCCCTTGGCTCTAGTTCGTCCCTTTTAACCTCGATGCTGATTATGTCTGGTACCTCTGGACTAGCTGTCCCCTTCAATTTTTCTAACTTAATCCAGGCCTCGTTAGGTCTAGCTACCGTCCAATTCAGAGTCCCGGTACCATCATTCTTGATAATTAATTTCAGACTATCCTTATCTAAGCCAAAATCCAGACCGGAATCCGAAAAAGCCAACACTGGTTTCAATGGAGGTAGCAAAATATCAACCCGAGCCGGTTCACCTAACTTAACCACGACCTCCAGCTGGGTAGTTTCAAAACCTTCAGCGACTGCCTTGACCACGTAGTTGGCTGGCTGAAGTTTTTGGGCAAATTGGTAGTTGCCATTACTATCACTAGTCACTACCGTAGTTACTGGGATGGTAGTCAGTTGGACGTTAGCCAGAGGTTGTTGACTCTCTTTATTCAGCACCACCCCGGAAATAGTCTGGGAGTTTTCTTTTTCCAGGATGACATCAGCAGTGGAGATGGTGTCAATCACTGTTATCTGATTGGTATAGGCCTGATAGCCAGACTTGGTAACCGTAATTTGATAACTACCGGCCACGATATCGCCAAATAGAAATTTACCGTTACTATCAGTGGCTGACGAATGACTCTCCGGCCCACTGATGGATACCCGAGCTCCAACCAAAGGCTGACCACTTTCGGTTAAGACTTTACCTTCAATTCCCAGCTCGGTCTTATCGCTACAACCTATCGTTAATGACAGATAGATACTAATAGCTAGCAACGTAATCCAACTGGAAGGCAAACAGAAAATTGGGCTAATGGAATGATTAGAAAAATCGGAGGTTGTTTTACTACTCAAGTTATACTCTTACCTTATTACGTATACAAAATAACAGATCTAGTTGACCATCTAAGCTAGAACTAACCGGCTTACAAACCAAAGACCCGGTAGATC
Source organism: Candidatus Poribacteria bacterium (assembly GCA_002729015.1). Next base: position 1,728 of record PBVO01000019.1, on the reverse strand, counting down.
TAAAATTCGACTAGAAATTTAATTTTCACCGCCGTATTCCTTTTATCTTAATTGAAATCAAATTGATAGTGCCAGTAATTTTAAAATCAAGTACTCAAAATATGTAATTAGACTTTGTTCTAAACGAAAACCATTTTCCGTTACTATCTATATCAATGACATAATCGAAAATCGTCGTGGATGTACTTATCATCGGGAGAGTTGCTGCGGCGACGAGCCAATCGGTACTATTGAGCCAAGAACCGACCCGCAACACTCAGTATAAGCTGATCTCCGGTCCTAGCAGGTTGTTGGCTAGTGAACTACTGTAATAGTCGGCTCCATACCAGTCCCAACAACTTCACGCTATAATTCAAAAGAACCACGAAATAGAGTTAACCAAGACATTAGTAGACAAATACATGTTATATATAAAAAATAATTTGTAACTTTGTAACCAAATTACATTACAAAATGAAACAAGTGATTTGGACAGAAAAGACTTTGGAATTGAAATTGTAAAAAACCTCACAGAAAAAGAAAATAAGCAGAAATGTGAAAATCTACTCTTAACCTAATCCGGTGAGGTTGTTCAATTTTAGGGGGCTAGGCCTTGTTCCGCCTTAAACTGGTCGTACTGTTCTACTTCTTCTTCCAGTTCCTGAAAACCCTGTGAGGCTCGGAAACGCGTATACATATTCTCCTGCTTTTTGAGGGTTTCCAACAGGGCCGAATTTGCCGGTCCAATCGGTAATTCCATCAGCACATACGAACGATAAATTACCCCGCCTTCTTTGATGGTTTTTACTTTGTTGGCCCTCGATCCCGTCAAGACTTTAGATGTTACCGACTTGGAGACCTCTGTAGTTTGACTCAGAAACTCGGCATCTTCTCCCAAGCCCACCTCTTCACTAAACTGCTTGGTCATGGCTTTGATTTTGGTTTCCATTTGTTGCGCCAAATCAACACGGGCCTGTTGTTTAGCCTTGTTAATTGACATTTGCATATCTTTGGAGGTTGAAGTTGCAATAGAAAACATAATACTCGGATCTTCTGGTGGATTTTGGAACCACTCCGGCACATTTAGAGAATTGTCCTGTACCGCCTTTCCTCCACAGGCCATTAGCAAAGATGTCAGCACCAGCAGGCCTAGACTCCAGTTAACCAACGATTTATCGGAATGTGTTGCTCTCATATTAATTACTCCTTTCTTGATATACCAAGATGGGTCAACCGATGATGAATCGACTAACCCTGTTGAGATCAAACCTTTTATTTGGGCTGGCTCGTTTTTGAAGCACCAACTTACTTTAGCATCACCATCTTTTTAGTTTCTATATAATCACCAGCCTGTAACTGATAGAAGTAAGTTCCGCTAGCCACCGCTTCTCCAGCCTGGGTCTTACCATCCCAGTAAGCTGCCTGGTCGGCTCTGATATACCTACCAGCCGTTACCACTCCTAGTTCCAGCTGACGAATCAGTTGGCCTTGTACATCATAGATGCTAATCGCGACTTGACTGTCCTGACTTAACTCAAAGGGTATCCAGGTTTCTGGGTTGAACGGATTAGGATAATTGGCTAAGAGTTGCGTCTGAGTGGGTAACCTTTCAGGTAGGATAGCTTGCAGAACACCTAATACCATCTCTTCTGCCCCGGATCTGTTTGGATTAGACTCCAATTGGTCTATGGCTGAAGCAAGATGATGTTTCTGTTCGGTAGTTAGTTGGATCTTAGATGCTATAGAAGG
>PBVO01000018.1 GCA_002729015.1 Candidatus Poribacteria bacterium | reverse complement strand
CGAACGGTCTGGCCCGAGTAAGAAACGCTACTTTTACCTTCTATAAACCGGCTATCAAAGGTGTAAGCAGTTGGCACTTCAATAGCTACTTCTTCATCTTCTGTATCTTCTTCGTCATCTCCACAGCCAACCATAAAAAGTAAGCTACAAGCCATTAACAAAACGGCTATCCAGTGATTTGAATCACCTCTTTGGTACATTACTCTATACTCCTACGTGTTTTTATTTATAATAAATGTTTAAGAGTCATTGCCAAAAATCTTGACAATCACATCAAATATTGGTTAAGTTTGAACTGAAAAGGCATCCTAAAACAGAATAGGCCCACATTCTACTAACAATAGAATGACTAGGTTCAATTTTGTCTGCTCTATTAGCAGAAAATATAGTTACTACTTGCAATTTGGCAGTTGAGAGAAATAACTATATTTTCAGGGATGCTTTTTCTTTTTCTGGGTTTAATCTAATTATTTATAAATAATTCTCCTTTTTGGTTAGATCTTGCACCGGATCCCAAGATTGATCTGTCTTCTAGGACCTACTAGAATACCGGAACTCAAATTCGCCTGTGGCTGGCCAGGGTTTGAATGTAAACGAGAGCCAATATAAATTTCATCTAACAAATTCTTACCAGTAACAAAAAATTGCCAATCATTAGACAAAGCATAATCGAGACTGGCATTTAAAATTGAATAGGATGGAATCGGTCCCATGTCGCCCCGATTAGCAGTTTTAGCTGTGTTCTCAAAATCAGTGAATACCTGATCCACAAACTTCATATCAGCTCTCATTCGTAGTTTTTTTCCTACTTTCTTACTGAGCCCAATGATGATTGTGTGTGGGGGAGCGTATGGTAATTGGTTACCAGTCAGATCAATTTCTTGTCCAGCTGCAATTGCAGATCGAACTAGGCCACTCTTAATCTCAGTTTGTAGAAAAGTGTAAGATAAATTAAGATCAGGTAATACAGTTTTCCAAACGCTAGGTTGTAATACTGTACCCAGTTCCAGACCATAGGTATCTACTTTTCCTAGGTTTTTAAAAGCCGTACCCCGACCTGCAGCCACTAAGTCGTTAATTTTGATCCAGAACCCAGAGGTTTCTAATGTCAACCAGGGTCGCGAAAACCTAGTTCCTATTTCTAGATTCCAACTGGTCTCAGCTTTCAAATCTAATCCACCGGATTCAATATCTTGACCAAAATTAGTCACTTTCAAAGCACCACTAGACGGAGGAGTGTAACCACGATGCAAACCCATGAATAAGTTAAAAGGCGTTAGATCATAGTTGAAACCAAGACCCGGCAGTAGAACTGCCGAAACTTTATCGGCCAAGATCGCCCCTTTCAGTCTATCTACCCGCTCTTGTTCAAATATCTCAAATCGAAGACCTGGTGTCATCGTTAGTCGCCCCCACCCTATTTCTTCTTTGGCGTGGAGCGCTAAAGCCATGGTTTCGTAGTGATGACTCTGACCAACAATCTTGACCGGATCATTTTCATCGCCTGGCACACCAGTATAGTAAATACCTTCTCTGGCTGAAGGAGAGTTTCCAACTTTTTTATCATCGATAAATCGCTCCCAATGGACGCGACCACCAATTTCAGCAGTAGCCTGATATTGACCAATTTTATGTGAGTACGTGTAGGCACGTTCAATCCCACCAGTGTAAAATGTTCTCAGAATACCAAAGTTATCTTTCCCCCCACCGGTCCGAACCAAATCGCCTGATTGAAAGTAAGGAATAGGTTTCTTAGAGTTGCTATCTAAATCTGCAGGTCGGACAAAAATATCATCTTCACGCCACCATCGACGATCAAAAAGATTCGCATAAAGCGTTGTATGAGAAACTAGGCTGTCGCTGTGCTTTTTACTGTAAATGACATCCAAAGCTGGGCGAAAAATCTTAAAATTATCGTCCGCCTTTGGGTTAAAATCAGGCGTATTCTCAAAAGAATACTCGGTCAATCCTGTGTAAGTAGCATTTGAATCTTCGTAGTTAGTATTAGCTTTAACATAGAGCTGATTTGACTGACCTAAATCCAACTGGGTTTTGAGCGTCGCGTTAATCTGGTTGAAAGCGTTATTTTGTCGAAAACCATCCCCACCTTTGTAAAGTATTTGCAGATCGGATTGAGAACTCCCCACTCCAAAACCTCTCAACTCAGTAAGAATACCGCGATACCGATTACTACCAGCCGTCAATTTAAAATTCAGACTTTTAGTTCCGTCTGGGCGATCTGTAATATAATTAATGACACCTCCCATCGTCTGTGGGCCAAAGCGAATAGCTGAACTTCCCTTGACTACTTCTACTGCATTAATTCGGTCAGCTGGGGGATTGTAGTACACATTCGGATAAACATAAACAGCTGGTTGAATAGGGACTCCATCTTCCAAGATTAGGACTCGAGAACTACGTCGTGGGTTTAAACCCCGAATGCCAATGCTGAGCCGAGAATTGCCAAAACCGTCGTCTGCATAACCAGTTATTCCGGGTACTAGTTCTAACAATTCCTGTGTACCAATTGGTTGAATCAACTCAACTGATTCAGAACTAATTTTGGTAGCCGTACCAGTCAACTGCTTGCTGACTGTTGACGATTCTCCAATAATTACCACTGGAGAAAGCTGGATTAACTCCTTGTCCAGTTTTATTTTGAGTACATCATCACCATTCGATTGAAGATCTAGTGATCGACTGTATTCATTGTATCCAGCTGCAGATACCAATATTTGGCATTCGCCAGTTTCAAGTTGAAGCAAGCGAAATTGACCATTCCCGTCTGTTGTTGCCGAGGTAGAAAATTCACCGTTAGTCAAAGCTTTGACTGTAACTCCGGCGAGAGGTTTTTGGCTATTTTGGTCTATGACTATTCCATTTAGAGAAACAGGAGAGACTAAAGAAGTTGATACCGATTTATCAGCTTCGGCTACCAAATTAGCCCCTATCAGCGATAAAATCAAAAACGTAGTAAGTCTAACATGAGTCAACATATTCGATAGTTCCATGATTCCTGTAGTTAATTGAGGTTTAGAATCGTTGAGGATTATCATCATCTGATGCTCCCTTTGCAGAGGCGTTTGGCGCACCCGAAACAGTCGGGGCAATCTCAATAAAATTACTGTTAGCATAGCTTCCCTTGTCTTCACCACCATCCTGTTGTGGCTCAAGAATAGGATCGCTTTCACAACTCGAAAAAATGAGCACCGCAGAAGATAAAACCAAAACCAGTATGACTAAATATGTTTTTTTCATTAATTCTTACACCTAAACTACTTGAGCGATTAATCTTAAAGAGATTCAACTCTAACGAAAATGAGTCTCAGTTGCATCACAAAAACACACGTACTAGCCGTCTTGACCTCTGAGGTCAAGTCTAACATTCAACTTTTCTTTCATCATCATTGAATCTTTACTGTTTCTTATAGGGAATTCAGAAATGACAGCAAACTGTCGCGATCTGATTTTGATAAGGACATAAAGTTTCGTCTAGAACGTTCAGCTTCACCACCATGCCATAAGATTGCTTCCTGCAGATTTCTTGCGCGGCCATCATGCAAAAAGAACGTGTGGCCGTTAACTACACGAACAAGCCCAATCCCCCAGAGCGGAGGTGTTCTCCACTCTCTTCCGTTGGCTAAAAATTCTGGGCGATTATCAGCCAGACCTTCTCCCATATCGTGGAGTAATAAATCAGTGAAGGGATAAATTTCCTGTTGGGATAAAGCCTCAACTGTAGGATGATTTCCAGTTTTAAAATTTGGCCGATGACAATTGACACATCCGATTTTCTCAAATAATAGTTGACCTGAGATGATTTTTGGGTCATCCCAATTACGTTGTGCAGGTACAGCTAGAGTCTGTAGATAAAAAGTGATCTTCTGTAAAAAAGAGTCGCTTAGCTCCGGCTTACCACCACTAATCACTTGCTTGTGTGAGTCGTTCTGGCTAATCCAGTTCTCAACTGGCAAAGTACTACTTGTAATACCAATATCATTTAAGAAAGCACTGGCAGCCTGTTGCAACAGGTTTGGCTGCCCAGCTTTCCAGCCAAACCTGCCAACTGTAATTTGACCCGATCTTAGATCCGGGACCCAATTTGCCCGCCCAGAAATACCATCTTTGTCCCGATCATCGGCATCAGCCCAGTCCAAAATAAGAGATTCGGGTATCGCCTCTAGAAGACCTAATCCGTAAACAGCTTGGGCTACTCGCCCCGAGAACATGACATCATCCCCAAGATCTCCGTAAGCTAACTCTTCAAATTGATAATTAGGTTGTCTCAGAGTGAAAGATTCACCATCCGGGAAATTACCAGTGGTTTGTGTATAGTTGATAGCAACCTGCCCCTCCGGTTGAAATCCGATAATGGCTTGCTCATTAAATTGTTCGCCATAAAAAGGATGTGGTACGGGTTCGCCATCTGAGTCTTTTGTACTCAGACGAACCAGCATGGATTTTAACCGATCGCTAGTCTTCGTTGGTGGTTGCCCCCTACCATCTTTCAGGTGACAGCCTGAACATGAACTCCGATTAAATAGTGGCCCCAACCCGTCAAAGCTATCGACAGAGGCTGGAGCATTAATCCACTGGGTATTAAATAATCGATTGCCAAAAGTAAATTGGCGTAGTTGGTGCACGGGTAGGTTTTGAGCCGGCTGACTAAAGGCGCGACTACCATTACTGACTACAGTAGTTTTCCCTCCGAGCAGTGGCGAAGTCGGATACGAATCGACTGCCAGACAAAAAAGGGCTACGAGGGAAAAATGAAAAAATATTTGAAGAATAGGATACTTGGTGTATGACATCAAAGCTATTCAGTCTGTATACTTACCTTCAAACTAAGTGCTTGGCCAACTTGCTTTAGAAGCTCAGATTGTCTTTGAAGAGATACAATAGCAGCTTCCATTTTTTTTCGACCTATACTGTTGATAGGCGTTGATAATACTTCGCGATCAATTGGAGCTGGGATGTCATCAATCTGCTTCTTACTCTGGTCCAAAATTTGGAGGAATTCACTGTTCAAGTCTGGGTTGGCATTCTCAATTAGTTCCTTTAGCCCAACCCCTTGAAAATCTGCATATCTACCAAGGTAGACATTCTCGATACCCTCCAGATTATAGATAAAATCGTTATGTGTATTATCGCTGAAGCAAGAATGCTCATCTTCTTGGTCACCACTATCAAGAGGGACCGCCATCCTTTCGGCCGCTAACTCGAAACCACTTAAGGTAGCAATTCCAGTCAATATTTTTTCCAAAGCCAGATCAGGATCCAATTGAAGAAATTGACTTGCGTAATTTTCAGTTCGGTTTGGTTGCCAAGAATCAACCAAGAATCTCAGATCATCGACCAACTGACTTGTCACAATCCTTAGGTAGTTTCGCCTTCGCTCGTTAATTTGACCACCGGGCTGATAATCAGAAATAGTGCGCTGACCAGGCGAATCTAGACTCAGGTCTTGTCCCCAAAGTAAAAACTCAATGCTGTGGTACCCCGTCGAAACATCGGCCTCGTCGCTCTTTTGATTTTTTTCATCTAGCGAAACTGTATTTATCTGAAATGTTAGATCATTGATTAACCCACTCTTTTCTTGACCAGTTACATAGTCGATATAAGCTTCATTTAGTGGCCATGAGTTTATACGAGCTTCTGGACCTTCAGTCTGTGTTTGAGTGTCAAAGTAATCAATTGGACCTTCATAAAATCGAAAGGCTTCACTTGTACCATAAGACTTTCTTGACTCTAACCAGACACTCTTGGCCTTATCGAAGTTCACTTCATTTGGATTAGATAAAAAATCATCAATTGCCCAATTAAGTTGAATAGCTTGCTGATACGCATCGACATAATTTAGATAGACTAAACGCGCATAGGTCTTGACGACTTCAGACTTGACATTTGTTGTCGCCTCTTTCGCATCGACATAGAAGGGAATGAGGAATAATGAAAAGAACAAATAAGAAAGTAGATGTTTCATTTGACCACAACCCTTTGTGAGACTGAGTCTCAGTTTCAGTTAATTACTCGAACAGAATTATAACTATG
>PBVO01000005.1 GCA_002729015.1 Candidatus Poribacteria bacterium | reverse complement strand
TTGCTTTCGATGTTGAGTTGTGGATCGCCAATAGTATCCAGAACTAACATGGAATTGGTGAGTTCATCATCTTCGATCAGATGATCTTGACTCTCCTGTAAGTAGATCTTCCAGTGAGGATCAAGGATATCTTGGTTGGGCAATGTTCCCCAAGTGTTGTTAAGCCTTGCTTTCCTGACATTCAGGTCGAACAGATGATTGGTCTCATCACTGTTCTGGAACTCAAGGATAGACTGTTCAAATCCTGCAGCTGCAGGGATGTTACAGGTTACACCTTCTTCCCAAGAGTCTTCGATACTCTTAGTGGTCTTGCGAACCACTTGGTTCTTATCCCATGACCAGCCCTTTGGTTTGGGGATACCATAGAAGTGTTCCACAAACGCACGACATCCACGCAGTTCGAAGATAGGTTTGCCTCCACGACCAGTAGCTACATGGTAGTTGGTAACAGTAGGTACTTCGATGTACCCTTCCTTACATTCTTCTTGCTCTGCTATTTTCTGTAAGCAGATGTTGTATATGAACTTCATGGACTTTCGCAACTTGATGTGTTGCCAGTTCTTTTTAGCGATCTGGTCCACCTGACCAGAATGTAACGACAATATAATCTGTTCCCCAATTTCTTGGGGAAATAGTCTGGCTACATAAAGTGCGTATGGTACTCTGGCCAAGTTTGAATAGGCTGGAGAGTAATAACACTTCATTGTCTTGGATGTGTTCGTTCTTAGTGGTTCGAGGTTGAGATTCTCTGGGTTGATAGCTCTCGCAATCTGATTGTAATTCATGGTAGTCTCCTAGTGTGGTATTGTTATGGCTTCGCCTTCCCACTTGATTAGGGGAAAGCAGTCACCGCTTTTGCTTTTGTTGTACCACTCATCAGTGGTATCAGTAGTTCGTAAATACCAGTCCCCATCCTTCTGGAAAAGATGGTAGGGTAGGTTGTACTCTTGAAAGCACTGGTTGATTCTTTTCTTTGTCGTAGCTGTCCAGTACCTGCAAGCTCCTCTGTTGAGGACTATTGATCCCATGGTTTTGTACCATGAGAATATTAAGGTTTGGTAGAAAGTTACTAGAACACTGGTATGGTTTTCAACCACACTGGTGTTACCTTTGTTTCGCAGTCGTACCATGGTAGTAATCTCCTATTGGATAGAATTGTGATAGCAGTAACTAAATATATAATCACTGCTATCACTAAACAAAATCGAGGGGAAGTAATGTATGGGAAGGGCAAGGGCTTGAAAAGAAAATAGAATAATCCTATTTTCTGCTCAAACCATTAGGCTAGGCTTTGGATTCCTGCCTATATATTTTTTGGACTTGACTCCTTAGCTTGGGGCCAAAGATTTCAACGATAGTTTTCTCGTCCTTACCTTCCTGCATCAGGTCAGCTATTAATTTCCTACGTTCTTCTAGGATTTCTTCAACTGATTCAGGTTGGGGGCGAGTGTTGTATTCCCTACCGTTACGAGAGGTAGGGCGCTTAATCTTGGTACCAGCAGGTAGCCTAACTGACCACCTCTTGCCACACAAATGGTCTAAGCATTTGAGTTGAAGGGAAACTTCTCCACTGTCGAGTAGCTCTGCGTCTTGACGTTTCCACTTGTCACCTCCGCACTTGGGGCAACGCTCAGTTAGAATCATATGTTGTTCACTCTTATGTGTACGCACTTGTCGATTCCTTTTGGGCGTCTTCTTGTCTTTGTCTACTACTGACCTTAAGCTGACTAGCCACCTGTCTCCGTCTTTGATGGCATCCACTTGATCTTTTATACACCAGCCAATGATGGTGGTGTGGCCTCTCCCTACAGTGCGAGAGGCCTGACGGACAGTGATATAGTCGCTCATACTTTGTGAACCTTGCCTACCCCATCATGTTTGGAAAACCTGAGAGTGATAGGCTTAACATCTCTGTTGGGCCTGTCCTCTTTTTCAGCCCCAATGTCATCGAAGGCTTCTACCCAGTTGCTTACCTTATTGTCTAAGGCAAAGATGTGGAAAGTATCAGCGCCAGCATCTTCCCATGCAGAGGTGATAGAGATAGCAGGGCTACCAAAAAGATTGAGATGAAGTTTTTTGTCAATGGCTAGGAAATCAGAGTGGACATGGACTCCAGCTTGGTCTGAGTCAAGTCCTATTTCTTCAAACAAGAAGCTGTCTAGCACAGCCAGTGCAATTGGACAGCAACTTGGCTGAGATTCACCCATGTCAATATGGGCTTGAGTTACTTCTACCTCATGCGTCTTCATTTGCTTCCCCCTTAATATTAATTTCATCGACGCCCATGTCTTTAAGTTGTTTGGACAGGTCGTCCATCTTCTTGATGGTGATCTTAACTTCAACATCAAGGTCCTCGAACTCTTTGGTGGTTCGTCTGACTTGGCCTTGGGCTTTAGTCAGCTTGCGGAGGATATCCATTAAGTTGGACATCTGGTCCTCTGCCCTTTGAATTTCAAATTCCTTGTCCATACATGTCTCCGTTTCTGTACCATGACTCCAGCTCTTGTGGTGTCAGGGTTAAGGTTGGGTTTTCAATTGCCTTAGAACTATCGTTAAGTAACTGTGACCTGTGGCAATTATGGTCACTGTTCCAACTTTTGTCCAGTGGCAAGCAATTGATATTGTCCTCATAATAATCTTCTTCATTGAAGATTTCTGAGGCAGAAAGATTCCTATCACCCAGATAACTCTTGACCATCTGGGTGAAACTTTGATTTAAATTATTTTTGAAATGGTGATAAGACATCTGAGCCTCCTAAATATATAATCACTATACTCCCTCAACAAGAAAGAGTCTAGTAATTATTATAGGAAGCTAGCTACTTAGCTGAGCTGGGATCTGTCATATGAAATCGAAGTCATTGAATGGTTTAAGTGTTGACATGCAATCGCAGTAGCTCAAAGGTGCACCCAGACAAAGAGTATTGGGTGTGATGGTTGTTCCGGTGAGATAGTTGGGATAGTATGGACATTATTTCAACGGAAAGTTAGGACTAACCAAAAGCCCTACTAACAGGTACTACCTGCTTACTTTGTTGTCCATAGTATACCATATTTGTTACTTCGACAGTCGTATTATGGTTATATAAAACCCTTTTGAATCGCACTCACCATGGTTATATAAAATCCTTGAGTGTAATGGTTAACTAGATTTATCAAACTCTGATTAATGGTTAAGTAGATTTATCAAACTCTAATTAATGGTTACTCGTATTCTCACATTGTTGAAAGAGGAGACTTCATTTTTTTTACTTTGGCTTTATGGTTATTTTAGAACTAACTTCATTAATGGTTATTCGTAATCATGGTTTCTATTTCTGACTTGAATGGTTAAAGAACTAAATATAAGATGGTTTGTATTACCAACTATGTGTGGTTAGTTAAGATTAATTCTGATTGGGTTATCTATTAAATAGTTGCTGCCACTTCCCTTAGCATCAACAATAAATTGGTCACCAATCTCTTTCCTTAATATGTTTAAAGCTCCGTTAACATCAGCGTTAAGCTCAACGCCTTCTGCTGTACGGAATAGGCCTCGATGTACACGTCGACCTAGATATGTCTCATGTTTCTGAATAGGTTCCAAGTCTAAAGCAGAACACTTAGAGGTATAAGATTCTGTTACGGTTACAACTTCAATCCCATACTCTTCAGCTTTGTATTCTAAGTTAGAGATTAAAGTCCTGAAAGGGATGGAGACAAACTTCTGATTGTTAACCTTACCAATGTTAACATTCTGCTTCCATCCCTTGTTAACACCTATAACAATCTTAGATACTTTATGCTTGACACACCAGTCAATAACGACACGGCTCCCCTTGTGCATGTAGTCGTAAACTTTATGTCTCCGTTTGGTATAAAGATCACGCTTCTCCCTTGTGTTCCTGTGTCCTGCCTTGTTGATCCGTGAACTGACTTCTGCATTCTTCTTGTTAAACCATTGGTTGATGGCTTTCAACGGACGGCCGTTGACTATCAGGATCTCTTGCTTAAAGTTAGGTACCATGGTGATCAGGTTGTCTATGCCTAAGTCGATGCCCACTGCTTTTTCTTGGTCAACAGGAGCTAGTAGCTGTGCCTTGTCATAGACTATCTCGACAGAGAAGTAATCAGCTGAGCTAGTAGGTATTATCCTAACCATCTTGATCAGCCTGTTAGAAAGGTCTGACCTGTTGGTTATCGAACGTTGGATATCTTTGTACCATAAATGCCTGTACTTAAGATACTCTTTCTCTGGGATAGAGATCTGTACAGGTTGCCCAAATGTTTTCTTACCAAATTGGATGACGTTGCCCTTGATACTAAGGGATGAACCATAAAGCGACATGACTTGGTAGCCATTCTTAGGCAAGAAGTTAGGGAACTTTGGCTTGCCCCTATACTTACTGGGATTTTTCTTCCAGTCTTTAAGGGCTTTGAAGTAGGATTTGACCGTCTCAGAGGCCAGTTGTACTACTTTCTCACTGGACTTGGCCGGTATCTTGCGATAGTTTAGTTCACCTTCAAGGTTCTTGATTTCTCTGATAACCTTGGGTAAATCAAACTTAGAAATTAGATTATTGTTTTCTTCCAACTCCCTCCTGAGAATAAATAGACTCTGATTGTATATGTCCTTGCAGACTCTAGTACAATACTTGAGTTTTTGGTAAGGCTTGTCATGCCTATCTATGACAAACCTGTATGTTCTTTTTAACATGACTAAACTCCGTACTCTTCAAAGAAGTGGTCGCATACTACTTGACATAGTTTGCTTTTGAGTTTGTCTTTTGAGGGGTGTATACTGATGCCATCTAAGACTGTCAGGATATGTTCTTGCAATTGTTCCCTCTGGTCATAGAGTGATTGATAGTAATCGTCCCAACAGAAATTGTACTCTTCTATTTCGCTCATTAGATTCTCCTTACAGATTAGATTGGATAAGTCTAACTCTCATCCCAAATTCACTATAACCCTAAACAAAATATAGGGCTACGGAATCTGGGACGAGAGGTAAACGCTTAAAGGGTGTAGATCCAGACGTTGTCTGGAAGATCCTCGACTATTGGTAGTACAGTCTCATACTTTAGTTTGCCGTTGCCAATACCGGGGAAGTTAAGATGGAAAGTCCAACTGCTTTCCGTTGCTATCTCCTTTAGCTTTTGAGCAGACCTCTTGATCAGGTCAAGGTCTGCAGAGTCTTGGAAGTGATACTTCACTTGAAAGACTCCAATAGGTATTTGCCTGCCAGAGTAGTTAACTTTGGCAGAGGCAAGGTTGTATTCTTGGAGGTGAGGGATCTTCTTGCCTAGCAGAAGCCCAACCTCCGGACACCAATCTCTAACAGACTTGGCTGCACCAGCACCCATCACTAGGTGTCCATCCTTTCTTATATAGCTATTACCCGTAAAGGTAATAACATTCTTAGGTAAAAACAGTTCCCCCCTCTTAGGTAGGGGGAAGTAACCTTTTACATGTTTCATGGTAGTAACTCCTTAGTTCCATACTGGTAACGTTACCAGTATAATTAAATATATAATCAATATTCTCACCCAACCCACTTTTGGATTCTTTCCAAGTGGGGTGGATGATTGAGGTTAAAGCATTGGATGCCATGGGCATATGCGATGCGGATAGCTTGTCCAGTACCACCGCCCACACTATTTAGCAAACCATTGCTATCGAAGGTGGAGTGGTTGGCCCAACAGATGACAAACTTACTAGGTGTTTGCAAGTCAGGGCCTAGTACCTGCAAGGCGTTCCTTTGATGGAGCTTGAAGGCGTAGCTGTCAGGATCAAGCTTGAGAGGGTGATAGTCTCTGACTAGCTGTGCTGTCTTAGCCAGAGCTTCAGGGGTTATGGTTCGTAGCGAGTCGACTGAATAGACTTCAGCCGGGACAGCGCTGGAGAACATGCGGTCAGCCCCGCTCGCATCTCCCGTTCTTAGGTAGTAGTTCAGTTCAGGGTCATGGAACAGCTTGCGAGCTATTTGACCAATCACCTTGGCCATAGCTGCAGGCGTAGACCGTGAACCTATGCCAGTGTAATACATAATAATCTCCTTATAGTTTAGGATGAGAGACTAAATATATAATCTAACCTCTCATAATTAGTCACGAAAAATAAAACAGATTTATTTTTCTTTCACCTTCCGGTAATCAATCATGTAACCATAGGGACACCTATCGTTCCATTCCAATTGGAAGAGTTCACTTACTCTTTGGTTTAACCGTTTGGCTTGCCAGTTACTAAAAACCCTTTCGCCACGGTTACCTCCCTTGGAGTTCCAATCAGACCTGATTCCGCAGTAAAGGAATATGTCCTCAGCACGGTATTCAAAGTGATAATCCAGTTCGTTATCAACCAGAAACCTAATAAACTTTTTGCCACCATAGGTGTCATTTATGGGTTTTGAGATTATGGTATTAAATAATATGGACATTCTTAATTCTCCTTATAGTATTCAATTGCTCTTAGCATGACGTCACCATGGCAAGCCAATGGTTTGCAATGACATACTAAGACTTTGCCTTCCAATTGAAGGAGCCTTCGTTTGGCCCCTTCATCTTGAAGCTTATTGAAGAGGTGACGCCTGTACTTTTGCACCACCTCTTCTCTGGTTTGGGTGGGGCTTATCCTATATGGATTACCCCACTCAGTTCCACGGCCAACATAAACCGTATCTTTATGCTGGCCCTTATCCTTAATGTTGATTACCATTTAACCTCCTAAATATATAATCAAACCTATCACTAAAAGGGTAGGCAGTCGCTACAGCAAAGGTAATACTTCTTTGTCTTGAACATGTAATCCATCTCATCACCACAGCTTTCGCAACGAGGTTGACTATCTTGGTACATACCCAGTGATAGTTTCATTTCGTTTAAGACCAGTTGAATCTCCTTGATGGTCTTAGTTCCTAGACCTTTATGACGCAAAGACTCTTCTGTTTCAGTGACAAGCTCTATCACAGTAGTTATCTTAGCTTCTTCTATCCTATTGGCAGACCTGACACTGATAATCAAGTCATCAGTCTTCAGCCTCAGGTTCTTATTAGCCAAAGACTTAGGACAATAAGTCCATCCATCTTTCACCAGCCTGTCTGCCTCTTGGTCCGTGACTCTTATTGGGTACAGACCTTGGCTAAAGACTTGGCGAAACTGTTGCCTCAAACTATTGTCAGATGATTCAATCTTAATTAAAGTTTTCATGGTAGTAACTCCTTATAGCACTTAGTATTTTATAAGTGAGAGACTAAATATATAATCTAGCCTCTCATTAATTTTAAAAGGGTAGGTCCTCTTGAGAATTACATTTCCAGCAAGAAAAGCAGGTCTTCTTGCATTGCTCTTCCCTTGTTTCCACTTCGTTAGCCAGAAGGAATTGCAACTTGCTGTTGTCTTCCTTCAACTGCTTGACCTCGTCTTGTAACGCTTTCAGTTCAGGGCTAAGTGCTCTCATGAGTTGGTTCCTCATGTAGATCCTGTCCTGTTCTTCCACGTCTGAAAGGATGTTGTCATCCTCTATCCGGTCTAAGAGTTCGTCATGCCATGTTCTACCTTCTTTGTTTTGCTCCTTCCTTTGGTTTTCTACCCATTGATCATAGCCAGGTTCGAACCACTCAGGTGCGTGACCTTGAGGGTTTTTCTTTCTCTGAAGTTGAAAGTACCTGTCGATATCTTCAGTGTCTAAGTAAGAAGCAGGATGATTCTCATCTGACTCCTGACCTTGGACTATTCGCCTTTCAATATCTTCCAGCTCCTTGGTTTCTTTTTCATTTAACATGTGGTAGTAACTCCTTAGTTTTATACTGATAACGTTATAAGTATGATTAAATATATAATCAAACCTATCATTAGCAGGGAAGGGAAAGCGACACGGCTCCCCTTGAGTAGGGGGCGAAGCCCCGTTATGGGGCTGTTTTAGATGTTGTCCAACTCCCTTGCCTGTATAGCAAAGTGTTGGTAGTGGTAGTTACCGCCGTTGTTATGACGGATGATACCACCACAGTTGCACTCTTCTTGGTGAACAAGAAGAGTATTAAGTAAATGAAAGGACCCTTCTTCAGACCCACTGCCGTAGGCATAGGTCTGGCAATATGAGCAATAGTGACCTTGGTCATAACTGCTGGTGACCAAGGTGGTTCTCCTTGGTTCAATTCCAATCTTTATTTCTTCTTTACATCCATTACAGATGTAGAACTTTCTAAGTTTAAAGGTTTTCATAATAGGAACTCCTTCATTAAATATATAATCTGATATCTCACTGGTAAAAAGAGAGAGCTACTTGGCTCCCCTTATGTAGGGGGCTTAAAAAAAGCCCTAAGGCAGGGCATTACTGCATGCTGACATGCGATACAGTAATACTGGCTAGCCTTAGGGCAGGGATGGGTAAATGCCCACTCTTTCGAGCGTGCTTATAACTTACCCAGAACTGCTTCCTAGCAGAACTGGATAAGTCTCTTGTTAATATCTTTATTAGCCTATCTCTCATAAGAGAGAGTCGACTTATAAAGAGTTCTATCCATCTCCACTTGTTGTTCCACAGGTGGAGACTCTATGCCCATCAGCAAGGCCTTGTGCTTGGCCTTGTTGATAGACATTTGCATATCTCGACTAGTAGCCGTAACCACTAGCCTGTTCATGTCCATAGCCAAAGGCTTGGAACAGCCTAAAGCTATGAACATGAAACTGATGAAGAGCCAGACTAGGATTGCTCCTAGTCCAGCTTTCAAGAAGTCTGCGACTTTCATGACAGCCTCCTTTTCCATTGGGTGAACCCGTTATCATCAATTTCTATTGCATTTATCGCAGCCTGTTCCGCTGACTTCTTTGTTCGATAGGTTCCTATCCAACAATAGTTGTCGTCGACAATACGATCTTGACTGACGGCCATAGTCATTGGCCTATTATTGCCACTGCCAACTTGCCAGTAAGCTTGCCATCCTTTAGCAAAGAGGACTTCGCCTTGCCTCCAGATGGAACTGGCGTTACCTTTGGGCTTGGTACCCTTGCAGTACCAAGTATGGTTCGAAGTTTCAACTATCGCCTCGCCTTCGTAGGACGAGACGGTCCCGTGCCTGACGGTGTGGTATGAACGGTCTACCACACCCGCAGATACAGCCATTTCAATAGTAGGCTGGTCTGATTTGATTTGTTTTGCCAAGCGTTCTATCTTTCCAGCCAGTCTAAGCAGTTCAGCACTGCTTAAATTCATTAACTCGTCTACGTTCTTCTCAAAATATCCCATATTGTACTCCTTATAGTACTAATAGTTTTATAAGTGAGAGGCTAAATATATAATCCAGCCTCTCGTTTATGGTTAAGTTAAGGTTTGCGGGAAGATATAACATATGGCACTTCAGATGCCAGATGCAAGATAGCCACCAAGTGGCTAAATATCTTGAACGTTGCCTTTGCTCCTAATAGATCATAAGACCAAGACCAGAGCTTTTCACAATGGTCTGTGTCCAAGCCGGTTTCTATCACATAGAACCAGAGTTCTTTGTAATTGCGGATGTTCCATCTTATATAGAACATCCTTGAGTAGGATGTCTTATAAAAGTTAGGATTCGATTTGTTATACCAGCAGCCTTGACCACACTTCTCACGGAAGGGTGAATGGGTCAGCCACCTATAGGCTATATAGCCTGACAAAGTTATCAGGCTTGTTAGAAGTAGCGAGGCTAGGACGGTGAAGAATAGTTCCATGGTAGTACTCCTTATAGTACTTAGTTAATAAGTGAGAGCCTAAATATATAATCAAGGCTCTCGTTAAACACTGTTGGTTTTGTTGTCTATGAGTCTTTTCCGTGGTGGATGGGTGGGGATCACATAAACAGATCAGGTGTCATATCAGGTGTGGTACGGGTGAAAACTGACGTTTCCAGAGGTGCCTTCCTAACATGACTTTGGTAAAGTCATATCAAACCAGAGTTGGATATGGTAAGTGGAGAGAGGTGAGTGCTGGAGTAGCACCCACCTTTTTGGTTAAGCAGTTGCTTCAGGTGAAGCTTCTGCTTGTTGGAGTAAGGAGGCTTGTTGCTCACGATAGATCTCGCGAGCATTTTTTATAATAGTTTCCATGTCTGACTTCCAAGAGTCAGACGGAAAAGGGGCAAGGTCGATGCGTAGCTTCCCTTTATGTATCACATAGGGGTTAGCCCATGTGATGGTTGCTTTTTTGCCTGAGAGGTTGACCTTCTCAGGGTGGATGCGATACACAGTATCGCCATTTTGCAGGGCGTTCTTGATATTGTCGAGGTTGAACTCCTCGACGGTTTTGTTGGTTTCGTTGTATGTCCAAGTGGACATAGCTGAATTGATTTCGACTAAGCGTCTCATGGTAGTTGTACTCCTTATAGTACTTAGTTAATAGTTGTTAATAATGTTGAGAGTTAGGATTAAGTATATAATCCAGTTTCTCATGAAGAGTAGAAGGGGTAGGTGTTTGCGTAGGCGGTTGTTGTTGTGGTTGGTAGAGTTAGATTGGAGAGAGGAGAGGAGAGTTAGTGAGTAAGTAATTAGTTAGAGAGAGAGTAGAGAGTAAAGTAAGTAATTATTTAGAGTAGTTAGATAGTTAGAGGTGGTTAGAGTAATGGTTAGAGTAAGATAGGTTGACTAGTTATCTAATCTTACTCTAAATAATTGATGGTATGTGCTTTTAAGAATAGAAATAGGATAATGTCTTTGTTCTATTGTAGATTTACTTTCTTGTTCTAAATAATGTAAAGAATATTTATCTATGATATCGTTTATTATCTTATTTTTATTAGTATTAGTTAATTGTATAATCAAGTCTATCAATTTTAGGTTAGGGATAGTTATATTGTATTGTTCGAGCTGTTTTGTCTTGTCTTTAGCCACAAAAAAAGTGGTTAACCCCCATTAAAAAGAAATAAAGATTAATAACTGAGAGACCCTACCGCTAGTGGATAGGTATTGATCTGGTGTCAAATATAACATATAATAGATCCAACAACAACAACAGCTACCTCTGTAAGGTTCGAGGATGGCGTATAACAAGAGGTTGGATCTGTTTTAGGGTTAGGGTAGTGAAAAGCAGGAAGAATAGTCCTCAAGGGCAAGATAAGAAGAAGATGACGTTAAGGTTAAATCCAACGCATCATCAGACTTTGAAAAGGTTATCTGAAGACAAAGGCAAGACGATGTCATTGATCTTAGAGGAGATGATTGAGCATTACTTGCTAGGCAATCAGATGATGGTGGATCGTCAGGCAGAGATTAAGAGGTTAGATGATAACGGCTCTGACTTTGATCAGGGGGTTTATCAGGAGGCCTATACTGAGTTAGAAGCTTTATTGGGTTTCGAGTGGTTAGAGATGACGGAGTCGAGTAGGAAGGTGATGACTTATATGGCATTGTTTCCTCATCACAATGATTTGCAGTTACAGAAGTTATCTGGCCATGACAGGCATTTGGTCTCTAGGCTAAAGCAGAGTGAGATTGGGGTCAGGGTATTAAACCATTTTGGTGATAGGTATTTGTGGAGTAGAAGGCCAGAGGTTTTAAGGACTGTGGTGGACAAGGCTTTGGAAGGCGAAGATCCAGCTTACACTGAGCAGGCGATGCGTTTGTATAACGACTATGCTTTGAACATCAAGCAAGAGAACAAGAATATTAATATTAATATAGATACCAGCAAGGATAGCGGGGTCTTTAGTCATCAGGACTTGGACCAACAGTTAATGACTATGGCCAAACGGATCAACATGACACCTGCTAGGTACGAGAAGTTATGGCTCAATCTGGAGCAGAAGCAGTTAAACTCTGCTGAAGTGATAGAAGCGGAGGTGGTTAATGACTAGACAGTCTTATCACCGGTATTTGCGTTCTGGTGAGTGGCATATCAGGAGGGAGATGATTAAGTCTAGGGACCAATACAGGTGTAGGCTTTGTCATTCAACAGAAGATCTGTGTGTCCACCATGCTACTTATAATAATGTGGGCCATGAAGAGGATATTGATTTGATTACGTTGTGTCGAGTCTGTCATGATAAGTTCCATAATATCGCTTCACCTGACCAGCCAGGATTATTCCCTACTATCCAGTTTGAAAGCAATCTATTGGCTTCGCTAATGGGTAAAGACCAGTAATGGGACTGAGTAAAGAGGTAGATGTTTATCAGGTTTGCATTTCTAAGAGCTGTGTCAAGGCACATTGGAAGTTAACCATCTATCAGGACGGAACAGAACTAGTAACAACTAACGATGTAACTTTATATTTTAAGGATTCTGACTGGTCTGAAGCTGAACCATTGGTACAAAAGGCTTGCCAGTTAGCATTTCAGGAGCTATGTGATGAAGCATAAACTAGGTATTTCACAAGTGTTAAATGATTCAGAGATTAGTATTGTCATCTCTGACAAAGGCTTTGACCGTATTGAAGTTAGGGTAGCTAACGACTTATGCCCTCAAGCCAAAGAAGCGGAACGTGAAAAGATATTGGACTTGTTAGACCAGATCAGGTTAACAACTTATAACTTTAGGAATAAGGTTCATGATATAATGGGCTTAGAGCGGAAACGGAAGCACATAGTAGTCTTTACAGATGAGGAACTCAAATGATTAGTACGATCATGTCAGCCATTACCACTAGAATGATGGAGATGAAACTGAAGCAGGATAAGCTGGATCGCAATTTAGAGAAAGCTATCCAGCAACAGAAGCTGAAAGCTTATCAATCTAAACATCGAAATACTAGCAGGGGAGTTGGCAAGTACATGGGAGACAATATTAACAATATTATTAACAGGGATGTATGATGTCGAATAAAGACCCTCGTTTGAAACGGTTTGGTTTGTCTGGATACAATAAACCCAAGAGAACTCCATCTCATAAAACTAAGAGCCATGTGGTTTTAGCTAAAGATGGATCTCAAGTTAAGCTGATTCGCTTTGGCGAACAAGGAGCTAAGACGGCTGGTAAGCCTAAGTCAGGTGAGTCAAGTACTATGAAAAAGAAAAGAGCTTCTTTTAAAGCAAGGCATGCTAAGAATATTAAGAAGGGAAAGATGTCTGCTGCTTATTGGGCTAATAAAGAGAAATGGTAATTGATTCATCTAAGTAGAGTAATCCAATACCTCTACCTAACCCTATAACCGCTCCCCCACGGATAATTGAAATTATATCAAGCAAATCCCTGATTGTCAAAAGTTTTTTTAAAGCTAGTGGTAGTCAGGGTTTCAGCCAATTCTGACGGTAAGTAGGCTGATATCTTAATTATTCCCCTTTCTAAATAGTTCTTGACAGGTGCAGTAAGGTTCGTGCTATACTCTGCTCAGTTAGCCATTACTGGCAAGGGTTTTGAGTTATGTCTGAATTGACAGGTCAACAAAAGGTGCCTCCTTCGATTTGTAAGTTGGACCTTCAGCCTAAGGATATGTCAACTCTGTCTCAGTTGTCTCATTCACAATTGTCTAAGGCTTTAAGGATGATGAGACGAGTTTTAAAGTTAAACCCTCATAACTTTAATTTAGAGAATGAGATAAAGCAAGTGGAGGGATTGTCGATTGATTAGGTATTATGGTCGTTACTTGATGGGCGAGGCCATAGTTAAGGCGGTCAAGAACAAGGGAAGTAATATCCGTTATGATAAGGGGATGGTTAAGGTGTCGAATGGTATGGACTTGGATGACTATCTGAGGTCTTTGATATCTATTTATAAGTCTGAGGTGGTCCTGTACTTGAAACGTCCCTATAAGAATAAGTGGAAATCTTTCCATACTTGGCTAAAGAGGGTTCCAATGACTGTTCGTATGCGTAGCTTTTTACGTTTGGACAGGAAGTTTAATTGGATATTAGATTATATTGATGATCAGGATCGACCGTTGGGTTGGTCTGATTATTACCAAGCTTATGTGGAAGCTAGTTTAGGATGGAGTAAAAGTGATGATAAGTGATCTGAATACAAGGGCAGTAGCGGATTTTGTAGGTTTAATTACTTTGAAGGGTAATAACTTGAGTGCTTTGGTGCCAGCGGAGATTGTGGACCAGATGCCAGACTACTTCTCTCAGAACCGTGAGGGTGAAGATATTAATCGTAAGGCAGCGGATAACCGTGCTAAGAAAGCAGCTAATACTGCCATCCGTTTGGGTTTGGTTGAAGCTAAGGATCATCAGGGCAACTTGGTCGAGAAGTATGATGGTCAGGCCAATGTCAGTTTTACTACTGGTGTCCAGAGCTTAGAGTTTATACGTGAGCGTTTAGACTTGTTAGACTTGGATTTGCTTAACAAGCGTGAGGTTACTAATAATCACTTGTTAGCAGCTAGGTCTTTTTTGGATATGGGTAGTGAGAACGTGGGCGAATTGGCTGACAGGTACACTTCTTTGGTTAAAGAGAGTGCAGATGCCACTATGTCTGTGGCTACGGATATCCAAGATTTGTCTGATAGGCTTCAGTTGGTGGTCAACCATGTCAATGCTGTGGTCAGCAAGGTGGATACTCTGGAAGATAATGTAATCCGTTTTGGGTCTACTTTGGATCGAGTAGAATCTATCTTATCTGATTTGGTAGAAAGGTTAAAGAGGGTCAAGACTGGGTTTTTCAGTTTCTTGTTAGGGGGTTGAGATGGAGTTTGTGGAATGGGTAGACAAGGTATTAAAGCATGAAGGTGGTTTCGTTAATGACCCTAATGATAAAGGGGGTGCTACTAATTTTGGTATTACGCTTAATACTTATGCCCAGCATCTGGGGGTTGAACCTTCTGAGGTCAGTGTTGACCAGATGGAGGCTATGACTAGGGAAGATGCTGTTGATTACTATTTGACATTGTGGAACGGTATGGGTTTAGAGAATCTGCCAGCCCAGTTGAGAGGTGTTTATTCTGATATGTATGTCAATGCTGGTAAAGGTGGGGCTAACCGTATTCTGCAGATGGCTATTAATACTAAGCTTTATCCTAATGATCCAGACAGTTGGATTGATGTTGATGGGATTGTGGGTGGTGGAACCAGAAGGGCTTTGCAGTCTGCTAATTTAACAGCTTTGGATTATGTCTCTGAGCAGTTGATGTATTATGCCAACAACTGTTTTGTTGGTAGCAGTTATGGGTTTAAGCAGAGGCGTAGAGAGTTGACTAAGGATAGTTATCCTGAGAATCAGTCTGAATGGTTTACTACTAGAACTAAGCAGAACGGGTTCTTACGAGGTTGGTTTCGTCGTGCTATTGACAACCTGTTAGATTCAGGATATGGCTCGAATTAATACTAGGCGCAAAGGTGCTAGAAACGAGAGGAGGGCTA
Organism: Candidatus Poribacteria bacterium; assembly: GCA_002729015.1. Next base: position 7,489 of record PBVO01000005.1, on the reverse strand, counting down.
AGATTATTCTGGAGGATGATGGTTATTACGTTTGTAAAGCTTCAGCCAGTCTGGGTGCTTGGGACTTAGTCTGTTTTAACCATCATCATTTGCGGTTGGTCCAAGTTAAGACTAATCGTTGTAGGCTGTCAGAGAAAAAAGCTCTGATCCGTTTTCAGGCTCCTGAGTTCGCAATTAAAGAGTTGTGGATATTCAAGGATCGAGTGGCAGACCCTTTGATTGAGGTCTTGGATTACGATCCTGACATCGTATGATTTGACTTATTTATTGCTATTTTATTATACTTGGTGTGTCAGTGATCTAAACTTAGATAACTAGGCATCCACAATAAGGTCAAGGTTGCAGGGCGTTGCCTTGGCCTTTTTTATTAGGAGCTTATGACAGATCAGGAAGCAATGGAATTAAGCAACGAGCAACTTTATGAAAAGATTAAAGAGCTGGAAGAGCGTGAGTTAAATTTAGAGCGTAAGGTTTTGATTGCAGAGAACGAGTCTTTGCAACTCAAGCGAACTACTAGTCAGTTTAGCTTGATCCGTATTTTATTTATTGGCCTTTTTGTGATGTTGATACTAACAACTGTTTTGGCTTTACAGAGCCAATGGGTGGCAAATGCTCAAGCGGAAACCTTAAAAATGTTTTTACAATTCTTGGAACGTTTGCTGTTGGTTCTAGCGGGTATCGCTTCAACCGCAGCCTCTAACCTATTTAAAGTTACTAATGGTAACGGTGACAGTTAATGGCAACTGACTCTTTGTATTACTGGAAACCTAATCCTGGCGGTCAGACAACGGCTTGGGCTAGTATCAAGGATATCTTGTTTGTCACGGGTGGTAATAGAAGTGGTAAGAGTAATATGTTGTGTCACTTGGCAGCTGCTAATTTGTTGCCTCACCCTAACGAGCCTGATTATTCTTATTACCCTTGCTTGCCTGACTGGGACCAGCTTGATCCGTTTGATAATCCAGATACTCAAGAGTTGAGAAGGTTAAGACGGGTTAAGTTGCCGTCGATTGTCTGGTTCTCTGGCCCTTCGATGTCTGCTCATAAAGATGTGGCTATGGCTTATTTCCCTGACCTGTTAGGCGATCAGATCGAAACGGTTGAGTGGTCAGACGAGACAGGTGTTTGGTCAAGGGTTATTCTCAAGAATGGTAGCCAGTTGTTTTTGAAGTCTGCTGCTCAGGGGTTGCAGGGTTTCCAGCGTGCTAACGTGGACTTGATCCTTAACGATGAACCGTTTGACCAGTTCTTGTATGGTGAGCAGTTGGCCCGTCTGTTAGATAGGAAGGGGCGGTTAGTCATAGGTGCTACGGCTATTACTTCTGATACGAACCCTACAGCTTACCGTCGTAGCGAATGGTTGATCCAGACTTTTGCAGAGCCAGCTAAGCGTAACGATTTGCCACCTAATGTGGATGTGGTGTCAATCCGTTTGACTGAGAACCCTTATATCGACAAAGAGTATGCTAAAGGTATTTATAGCTTGCTGTCAGATACTGAGCGTCGTGCTAGGGTTGAAGGCGAGATGGTCTTGTTTCAAGGTGAGTGCTATTTCAACCGTGATGTCTTGAGCACTTTAAAGCATAAGGTGGTTGAGCCTTCAGTGGGAATGATTACTGAAGATTTAGAATGGATGGAAAACTATAACTTAGGTAAGGGGTTAACTTACCGGATTTGGCAACAGCCAGAACTGGATGGCAATTATGTGATTGGCGTTGACCCTAGTGGTGGTCATGACGATCCTTCAGTCTGTCGTGTTTGGCGTGATAGCCCTAGACAGTTAGTGGCAGAGTTAAGGGGTTGGGTGCCAGAGGATCAGTTGCCTCGTCATTTGATTAGGCTTTGTCATTATTATGCTAACAACTTAGAGGTCAAGCGATTAACTAATGTTACAGTTAACATTGAGGTTAATAGTGGCAGATTGACTATGGCTTCTATGCAGCATGGTAATACGGAGCTAGGCGTGGTTGGAGCTTTGCCCCGTTTATATTTCAGGCCCAAAGCTGGCAGTTTGAGTAAGGGTGTCCACTACCCGTCTGATGTTCCGGGTTGGCATACTTTACCTTCAACTAGAGGGTTTATACTTTCATCAGCACAGGACATGATCGCTTTGGCTTATAACAGTGATGATACGGTGATGCCTGATTTGGATTCGTTGACTGAAGATTATTATTGGTTTGTTTGGGAAAAGGGTAAGCCTCAAGCCCAAAGAGGTAAACACGATGATCGTGTCTTTGGTTATGGTTTGGCTTGGTTGGCTTTCAAGCAAAGGTTGTGGCGTTCTAAGTCTCGCCCTGTTGAAGAGGTTTATGAGCCACAAGTTTTCACCTTTGATCAGAAAGGTGACTTAGGTTTAGATTTAACCACTGTGCTGAGAGGCGAGGTGGGGAAAACAAAGGATGTCTTTTATGGATAATTCAGCCTTTCAGGTTGGAGATCGAGTTGTTATTAATGAGGGAGAGTATGCTGGTAAACAGGCCACTATTTCAGATAGTCAGTTTGTTAAAGGCTTGGGTTGGCAATATGCCCTAGAAGGTGTAGACGATTACCAAGGCAATCGTTATACTTTATTTGAGGGCCAGATCCAATCTGTCCGTCAGGCTAGAACCCAAATAAATAATACACAACAACAACAACAACTACCTACTGGTTACAAGAATGTGGCGCAAGCCATGATGGATGCCGCCAACCAGATCGAAAAAGTGGACACAAATGTAGTTAATGTTTTCAACCAGATCTTAGATGAGTTGAAAGGTATGCGGGCCGTATTGGACGAGCATGTGGCTACTAAAGAACTCAAGATTGTGCTTGACTCTTCTATACCTGTTGGGCATAATGTCCACGATTTCAGGATGGAAGAAGTCCAGACCGCAGCATTGCATAACGGTCAGGCTAGCTTGTTTGGCGAGAACAAGGATAGCCTGCCAATGAAACCTATTCAAGAGGAGGAAGTCGATGACTCAGATGAATGATGCTCAGCAACAAATGGCAGAATTTGGCAGCGCTTTAATTCAACCTTATGTTGATCAGATAGAAGCAGATAAAGCAGAACTGGATCGCTTGAGGCAAGAGAACCAAGACTTAAAGTCTAAGTTGCAACCTTTTCTCAACATGTTGCCATTAATTGAACGTGAAGATACTTTCCACTTGAAGCTTAACGCTGATACTTTTGGTGCCAATAATCTCAGACGTTTAGCTGTTTTGTCTACGGATCTCTATCCTAAGTTGACTAAGAGATGGTTAGAGTGGAAGAACGGTGGCGGTGGGACTCGACCTAAAGATCCTATGCGTCAATTTATTATGAATACTTTAGAGTTGTTTATTGATCGCCCTGATTGGATAAGAGCTACTTTTAAGTCTGGTGGTTGCAAACACCATCGTGACGAATAGAGGATAAGATTATGGCCCAATGGGACCAGTACTTAGAGTTTTTAGAGACAAGGCCAGAAGCCTATAGTGGTGCTCAGACTGCTAGTAATACCAAGCAGAACTGGGACGGTGTGCCTGGCAAATCTATTAAGATGGGAGTATTGTTCTATAATAATGGGTTGTACGATGTTTACTTTGGTGGTGCTAATGTGGATCTAGCTACCAAAGGTGTGCCTGTAGCCCCACAAGGTTCTTTGCAATTAGAGCTGAGTGCAGGTGGAGTCGTTTCTTTCCAGACAATAACTAACGGTGTTACTTCTGACATTCGATGGATAGCCTTGTAGGGAGATAGTATGCCAAGACTGGAGAACTCTGCTTTTGTTGGTTCCTCTGCCTCGTTGGCCACTAAGAAGGGTGTGGTTACAACTAACTTAGGGCTTTTGGATGCGATTGCTTTGACCACTGAAGGGGCCATAATTGTTGGTTCTGCTAGTGGTCCAGTGGCAGAAACGGGTGCTACCCTTCTCAATAGTTTGAACTTGGGTGCGTCTAACAGTGTTAGCTTTGGCAGTTTGTCTTTGACTACCCCTCTGCCTGTAACCAGTGGTGGAACAGGTGGTAATACGGCAGCTACTGGCCGTAACGGTCTGGAGTTAGGTTTAACTGATAGCCCTACTTTCCAAGGTTTAACCCTTAACGATGCTGACCCTGTTGGCAATCAGGTTCTTTTTAAGATCCAAGATAATGCTAGTAACCTGTTCACTGTTGATGCTGAAGGGGATGTTTTTACGGTTAGCGAGTTCTCGTCTGCCGGTAACAAGATAACTCTTGGTCTTAATTCAACTTCTAATCAGTTGGATCAGGGCGGTTTAGCTTTAGGCAGTAATACAATTCTTTGGTCGCATTCTAATAGTCATTGGTCTTTCAATCGCTCAGTTTCTATTACTGGTGATTTAACGATTTCTGGTAGCTTGTCTTTACCTTCTGCCCTGCCAATAACTAGTGGTGGGACGGGTGGCGTTACAGCTACTGCTGCTAGGACTTCTTTGGGTTTAGAGATTGGTAGTGATGTTCAGGCTTATAGTGTCAGGTTGTCTGAGGTAGCTTCTTTACCTCCTACCAGTAATGGCGTTATCACAGGTGATGGGAATAACTTTGTGATTAAGTCTGGTAGTGCTTTGATTGAAACTCTAGGTTTAGGCACTTTATCCACCTTAAATTCTGTTAATAATAATAATTGGAATGGCACCGCCCTTGCTGTTACTAATGGTGGTACTGGGTCGACTACTGCGGCTGGTGCTAGAACCGCTTTAGGTGTAGATGTTCCTGTCACCTTGGCCGGGTCTCGTAACTACCTGACCCTTAGTAATCAAGAGATTACTGTTGGTGAGGTTGATATCAGTGACGATACCAATCTGGCGGTAGATCCTCCGTTGGTCTTAACTGGTGACACCCTGTCAATCCCAAGCTCTTCAACCAGTGCTTCCGGTTTTATGTCGTCAGCCAGTTTCACTAAGCTGGATGGTATTGAGGCTAATGCAGATGTCACAGATGCAACTAATGTAGCTGCTGCTGGTGCCGTCATGACTGAAGTTAATGACTTGAGCTCAGCTGTCACATGGGTTGACGTTCCTACTACGAATATAACTCAAGATTCTGTTACACAGCATGTTGGTGCTATTGACCATGACTCTTTGTCTAACTTTGTGGCTAATGAGCACATAGATTGGACTTCAGATCAAGGCAGCACTAATATCCACACTGGTAATTACACCAATACAACGTATACAAGTTCTGATTTCACCCATGATGATTTGACAGGGTTTGTGGCTAATGAACATATAGACTGGACGGTATCCAGCCAAGGTACTATACATTCGACTAACATACCTGCTATAGCTTTGACTACTGTGCAGACTGCTGCTAACCAGACTGCTCATCTGGCACTAACTGCTGAAGAAGGTGATGTTGTTGTTAGGTCAGATGAAAATAAGTCTTATGTCCACAATGGTGGGTCTGCTGGAGATATGACTGATTATACTTTGCTGGCCACACCAACAGATGCTGTTTTAAGTGTTGATGGTGCAACTGGTGCGGTTGCTCTTACTCATGATGGGTTGTCAGGGTTTGTAGCTAATGAACATATAGATTGGACTGCAGATCAGGGTTCTACGAATATCCATGCTGGTAATTATACGAATACAACATACACAAGCTCTGATTTTACGCATGATGATCTGACAGGATTTGTAGCAAGTGAACATATAGATTGGACTGCTTCTAGTGCAGGTACAATCCACGCCAGTAATTATGTAGACAATGATACAACTTATTCTGTTGGTAATAGTGGGCTGGTACCATCAGAAGGGACTAGCGGTCATTACCTAGCTCACGATGGTTCGTTTGCTCAGGTGGCTTATAGTCAGATCTCAGGAACCCCTAGCCTATCTAGTTATATTACAGCTTCAAGCACTGATACTTTAACTAATAAAAGTGGGAACATCTCTCAGTGGACTAATGATGCTGGATACTTAACCTCTTCTTCCTCAGCCCAATGGTCTGAGTCCAGTGGAGATGTTTACAGGAGTACTGGAAACGTAGGAATAGGAACTGTTCCTTCTAAAAAGTTTCATGTGGATACCGGTGAAGGTGAATTAACTTTCCACAATGATGGCCCATACAGTAATGCTAATTTGAGAATATGGAGAAATGACACATCTATAGCATCAGGAAATCCTATAGGATACCTTTCTTTTGCTGGTTCTGATGCGGCTGCAGCTCCTACAGACCATGCTACTATATATGCAGATGCTGCAGGGACTCATGCAAGTGGTGATAATCCAACTAACTTGAAGTTCCAAACTACTGCTGATGGTGCTGGTTCTCCTGCAGATAGAATGACTATCCGTTATGATGGTAACGTAGGAATAGGAACTACTGATCCATCATCTACTTTACACCTTTCACCTTCTAGTGGATCTGCTGAGATTAGGGTTGAACGTGCAGCTAATGCAGCCACTCAAATAAGATTTAAAAATACAGTCCAAGAATGGTTGATTGGCAATAGTGTTTCTGTTAACAACAAATTTTCTATTAGAGATGTAACAGATAGTAGGGATGCATTTTTGATAGATGGTTCTGGCAATGTAGGAATAGGAGAAACTGATCCTAGTGGGATACTTCATACAAAATCTGATGATCTAGGGTTAGTCTTACAAACTTCTGCTACTGCAAACAAAAGAATGCAGGTCTTTTTTCAGGATAGTGGGGGAGCTCAAACAGGTAGATTTGGGAATGATATTTCTGGTGGGGATGCAGCACAGATGCAATGGGTTGCTGGTTCTGGCTCAACACCACAAATGACATTAACTAGTGATGGTGAGTTAGGAATTGGAACGACTGATCCAGCTACTAAATTAGATGTGTTTAGTGGAAGTGGAACAAAACCAAATGATCCCTTTGAAGGGCAAAATCAGTTATTTTTATCTAGTGGAAGTACTGCAAATGCTGGTCTTACGATAGCTGCTGATGATGGCACAAATGATATAGTTTCGTTTTTCCAATCTAATCAATCTGCTGATGTTGGGTTGATTGGGACCCAAAGCAATCATGCCCTTAGAATCAGAACTAATAACTCAGACAGGATAACTATCCTTGGTGGTGGCAATGTAGGAATTGGGCAGACTTCACCACTAGGTCTTTTACACCTAAAAGGATCTAATACTCTTGCTTACTATGAAGAAAGTGATGCATCTGCAAATAATAAAATATGGAAATTAGGTGCTCAAAGTGAAGATTTTGTTGGGAAAATAGTCTTAGACGATGATACAGGTGGCAATAATTGGCTAGAAGTTAAAAGAACTACCAATACTGTTGACTCTGTTTCTTTCCCAAATGGCAACGTAGGAATAGGAACTGCTTCACCTAATGCTTTATTACAAGTCGCTGGTAGAGTTACTGCTGGTTATGATGTAGATCATCATGGTCGAGTTACTATTGGTTCAGGGGCTGCTTCAGATGAGCTTTTGTCTTTATCTGTTCAAGGTGGTAGTGGAAGTACACAAGGTATAGCCTATATAGGCTTTAGGCAATTTCCTTCTAAGACACATCCATCTGTCAG
>PBVO01000012.1 GCA_002729015.1 Candidatus Poribacteria bacterium | reverse complement strand
TTGTTTATCCAATAGTTGCTTTTATTTATTTTCTACTATGCTATCCGCTATCTATTTATTCTAAGTATTTAGAAAAAAAATTATAATATTTTTTATATTATAAAATAATTAACATTTTAATTATTTTTTCATTGTAACAATCAAACGAAAATCAGCGTTCAAAGCGATATCGTGTCTAAAATATTAAAATATATTGCCTTTTTTTTAAGCAATTGACCCATCAGGGATGTTTTAGCTGCTATAAATCACTGAAATATATGTATATTTTTTTTGGCAAGTAAATTGCTGCAGACAGCCTACTAATAGTTTTAACCTTAGTTCAAAATCAAAGGATCTCATTAAGGAGTCATAGACTATGATGATAAAGAAATTAGCAAAAGCCGTAGTTCTGGGGCTTACACTTTTTTGTTTCAACACACTTACGGCTTCAGCTGACCAACTGAATGACATCTTAAAAGCGGGCGAGATAAAAATTGGGGTGCCAGAAAACTTTCCGCCTTTTGGCTCGGTAGGTAAAAACCTCAACCATGAGGGCTACGATGTAGATGTCGGATTGTTGATAGCTAAAAATTTGGGTGTAAAGGCTAAAATAATTCCCCTCACGTCAAAACAACGTATTCCTTATCTAACATCTGGAAAAGTCGATTTGGTTGTTTCTTCCATGGGAGCGAATCCAAAACGCGCAAAGTCGATCTGGTTTTCATCCGCCTACGCGCCATTCTTTTCCGGCGTTTTTGCCAAAAAAAACACGGTCATATCATCTGAAGCGGACCTTTCGAGTAAAACAATCGGATTGACAGGTGGAACATTAGAAGACCTCGAACTGACAAAAATAGCTCCCAAATCTGCAAATATTAAAAGATTTGGAGATAATGCAGCTACTATATCTGCGTTCATCGCAGGCCAAGTCGATGTATTAGTGACCGGCAACACAGTTGCCGCCAAGATGAGTGCAGATAATCCAAACCTTGATATTGAAACAAAGTTCATAATCAAGGAATCTCCATGTTTTATCGGTGTCAAATCCGGCGAAGTGAACCTTTTACAATGGGTAAATGTTTTTATCTTACACAAAAAGTTAGGCGGTGAACTCAACACGTTATCCGAAAAATGGTTCGGACAGAAGTTGCCAGCTTTACCTTCTTTATAAAAAACGGCCTTTGAAAAATAGTATTCATGACAGCTTGTTGACCAGCATTTAGCCAGTCAACAAGCTGCCTGAACTAAGTTGGTGGAAACAGGTGATGCCAATGTTTGGCAATATCAATTCGTCTGCAAAACCAAACATTTTTATGGGTTTTTGCATAATCAATAAACTTCTTTAAAGACTGAATTCGACCAGGTCTCCCCACTAACCTGCAATGCAGCCCTATAGACATCATTTTCGGTGATTCATATCCTTCTTCATAAAGTACATCAAAGGTATCACGGAGATAGGTGTAAAATTGATCGCCAGAATTAAACCCTTGAGGGGTTGCAAACCGCATATCGTTTACATCCAGAGTATACGGCACTACCAAATGCGTTTTACTGTCAACTTCAACCCAAAATGGTAAATCGTCGTTATAGTCATCTGCATCATATAAAAATCCGCCCTCCTCCACCACTAACCGGCGAGTGTTAACGCTGGTCCGGCCGGTATACCAGCCAAGCGGGCGTTCGCCGGTTAAACGCTTAATGATATCAATTGACTTTTGTAGATGCCGACGCTCCACCTCCACCGGAACGTCTCGGTAATCAATCCAACGATATCCGTGACTACAAAGTTCATATCCCTCTTGCATTGCGGCTTCTGCCACAGCCGGATTGCGGGCTAAAGCCATAGCCACAGCAAAAATTGTTACCGGAATCTCTGACTCGCGAAATAAACGAATAAGTCGCCAAATACCAACCCGGCTCCCATATTCATAAATTGATTCCATACTCATGTGCCGTTGGCCTGGCCATGGTTCTGCACCCACTATTTCCGATAAAAACGCTTCAGAAGCGGCATCCCCATGAAGAATATTGTTTTCACCGCCTTCTTTATAATTAATAACAAACTGCACAGCTAATTTAGCTTTGTTTGGCCAATCTGCATTTGGCGGGTTAGAGCCATAACCGGCTAAATCACGCGGATAATTGGAATTTTCCATAATTATTTATCTCTAGGAGGCGCATAGGCACCCGATTTGCTCGTTTTGAAACCAGCACCAATCATAGCTTCGATAAATTTTACGCCAGCAGTGACACCATCTATCACAGGCATGCCCATTTCCTCCGATAAACTTGAGGGCAGGTCGGCCATGCCAGCACAACCTAAAATTATGGCTTCACAGCGGTCTTTATCCACCGCAATTTTAGCTTCCTCTGCGATTTTTTTTCGAGCAGCAACACTGTCTTCTTCCAGGTCTAATACCGGTATATCCGCCGCGCGCACACTCCGACACTTCCGTTCCATTCCATATCGCAAAGCTAAGTCTTCGATAATAGGTATTGAGCGGGGTAACGTTGTTACAACCGAAAATCTCGTTGAAATTACACTCGCCGAAAGCATAGCCGCCTGGCAAACCCCAATAACAGGAACAGAAAGCAATGCTCTTAATGCATCCACACCTGTGTCATCAAAACAGCCAACAACAACTCCATCGATCTCATCAGCCATTGGCTTAATAACTTCGATCATAGGTTGTATAACAAATGCCTCATCAAAGTAGCCCTCAATACTTGCCATACCAGAAGCAGCTGTTAATGGAGTTAATTCCACACCAGCGCTAAGCAGAGGTTTAACAGCCTTATACATACGCATGGTCATAGCGTGTGTCGTGTTTGGATTAATAAGTACAATTTTCATTTATCTAAACTTCCTGAATCGCAAGCTCTTTCTCACGACGATACCTACGTCGTTCCAAAAAGAAAATGAGCCCAAAACTAACTCCGATTACCATGAAAGATACTAATGTTGTGAGCGTCCCAAGCGCATAGAGGGTCGGTGTTGTAACGGTAGTAGTCATACCAAAAATCTCGAGTGGCAAAGTATTTTTACTACCCACAGATAAAAGAGAACGCGCAAATTCATCAAAGCTTAATGTAAAGCCAAACAGACCAATGCCAACTAAACTGGGCCCAATAATAGGGATAATAATATGCCAAAGAACTTGCCAATTTGTTGCGCCTAAGTCACGAGCTGCCTCTTCATATGATTTGTCAAAACGATTAAATATGGCAAACATAATCAAAAGTCCGAAAGGCAATGTCCATGTAAGATGCGCCCCCATACCTGAAGTATACCAATTATTCTCCAATCCAATTCGATCGAACATGAGACCAATTCCAAGCGTTATCAGGATCGATGGAACAATTAGGCTAGCAATCGTTAGATAAAAAACTATTCCGGATAATTTGAAAGGCCTTCGATAGGCGAGGCCAGCTGATAATGAAATTATTACAGTCAAAACCATAACAATTAGTGCTAATATAAACGATCGAGAGAGTGACCCTTTGAAATCCCCAACGCGTTGTTCCTCAAAAAGTTTACCAAACCAATGCACTGACACCCCATTCATCGGAAATGTCAGACCACCATCTGGTCCTTGGAATGATAAGATGATTATGGCAATAATTGGCCCATACAAAAACAAAACAAATAAGGAAAAAAATATAACCATTAAAAAATGTTTCTTATTTTTTTTAATTTGATCATTCATTATTATAGTTCTTTTCGAATATTTATACTTCGCATTAAAATAGCGACCATTATTAAAACTAATAATAGTAAAATAACCGCATCTGCCGCTGCTGCGGGATACTGAAGTAGGGCTCGTTTATGGTTCATAGCTACACCAACCGATGCACTTTGACCGCCAGACATAGCTTGCACAGTTACAAAATCTCCCATAACCAAGCTAACTACAAATATTGTTCCAATAGCGATGCCTGGTCGGCATAACGGAATAATAATATGTAATAAAATTTGGAAAGAATTTGCACCCGCGTCACGCGCTGCTTCTAATATAGATTTATCTATACGCATCATTGAATTAAAAATAGGTACTACCATAAAAAGAGTATAAAGATGCACAAAAGCAAGGACGACAGCGAAATCAGAGTATAAAAGCCACTCTATTGGCTCATCAATTACACCTATTTTTAATAAAGATTTATTTACCAAACCATGTCGACCCAAAACAGGTATCCATGCTATCATTCGAATTATATTCGAAGTCCAAAAGGGAATAGTGCAAATAAGGAAAAGAATTATCTGCCAACGTAATGTTTGAACATGAAATGCTAAAAAATAGGCAACTGCAAAACCAATTAATAGAGTGAAAATCCAGCTCAAGGCCGAAAACTTAATTGTATTTAAATAAATTTTGTAAGTAACTTTTGATTCAAAAAGCTCAATGTAATTTGTTAAAACAAAATCTGGTACGAGACTGTACTCTGTATAATCCCAAAAGCTAACAACGATAATTATTAAAATTGGGCCAATTAAAAATAGTGCGAGTATTGCAACTAAGGGTAATATTTGTAGCTGCGCTTTCAAAATAATAGCCGTCAGTTATAAAAAATGATGACCCTGAGGGCTACTGCCCCCAGGGTCGTAAGGCTTCTTATGAACTCCAAAAAATGCTTAAGCGGCGATGAATTCGTTCCACTTGCGCACCATGTATCGGTTTTCTGACATCACTGAGTTCCAGCATTCTACTCGACCCATGCGATCATAAAATGAACCGCCATCACGAGTTGCGCCAGCTTTTTCTAGCTTGTTACCAAATGGATCAATGATATCAGATTTAGCCGCTTTTCCTTCAAACCAATAACCCCATTCGTCATCGCTCATATGCATCTTTGAAGTTTCTGGAGCGGCAGAATAGTAGCCCTGTCGCATAAGGAGGCCACCAACCCATCCAGATAAGTACCAGTTTATATACTCATATGCTGCATCAAGCTCGATACCGGATAGGTTTCTGGATATGCCAAGTCCGCCGCCCCACGAACGGTAACCTTCTTTCAATGGTTGATAAACGCAAGGAATGCCCATTGAACGGACCTTCGTAATTGCAGGAGACCACATAGACTGGATTACGACTTCGCCCGAAGCCATAAGGTTTACTGACTCGTCGAATGATTTCCAAAATGCCCGGAACTGACCATCTTTCTTTGCACTAGTGAAAATTGCCATCGTTTTGTCAATTTCTTGTTTGGTCATATTACCCTTATCACCATAGGTAATTTCACCCATCGCTTCACAGACCATAGCGGCGTCCATGATACCAATTGACGGAATATTAAGAATTGAAGCCTTACCTTTGAATTCCGAATTGAGCAGTTCCGACCACGAATTTATTGGACGCTTTATAAGGTCAGGCCGGATACCCAAGGTGTCCGCATTGTAAATGGTTGGCACCAACGTGTACCAATTGGTTTCTCCGGTCGCGAACTTCTTGGAGGTCTGCGATTCTGCAAAACCCACGGTATGAGGCGCTGTTCCCTGTGCAATATTTGAAGATGGCGTCAATTTCCCATTTTTAAATATTCCAACAATTTTATCGTAATTTTTAAGTTTACTTACATCGAAAGGTTGTAAATTACCTGCTCCCCAAACCTTTTTCACCGTAAAATATTCAATATCAGCGATATCAAAAGACTTTGGTTGGGTCACTACTCTTTGCGCTGTAGTATCCGTATCCAAAGCAGTCATTTCTAAAGTAAAGCCAAGGTCCTCCTTTACTTTCTTTGCAATCTCATTAATGTTTGAGACACCGGTACCGAATTGACGCAAGGTAACATTCTTAATATTACGCGCCATTACCATAGGAAACCCGGTAACAAGCCCTGAACCAGCTACAACACCGCCAACCGCAGCTGCGCCTTTGAGGAATTTCCGACGCTCCAGCCCATTTTTCTTTACATTAGTGGACTTCGATTTTTTCATAGCATACTCCTTTTTTCTGTCGTTTATTTGATAGTAACTCAAAGGTTAGTCTTTAACTTTATTGCCCTAGAAGATGGATACATTTTTTATCCCATGTTGCATGAACTGTATTTCCTGAATTCCAGCCATGGTCAAAAAACTCTTTCTCCCGAATAAGGGCAGATAATTTCTGACCATCTAATGCTTCCAACATTACGCGCACAGATGCTCCCGAATACTCCGTGGAAGTAATTTTTGCTTGAATAAAACTCGCCTTATCAGGAAGGTCTGACGGATGGCGTACAAGTTGTATTTCATCAGACCGAACCGCGTAATTAATGTGATCTCTAACGGTTCGTATTGTTGACGGGACAATAAAATTAAAGTCATCAGGACCCGTAACACTTATACTGCAATCATCAAATTCAGAAATACTTCCAACAAGTACATTATGACCCCCAATAAATTCTGCAACAAAAGTATTAGCGGGTGTATTAAAGACCTCTTTAGGATTGCCAGTTTGTTCAATCTTTCCGCCTTGCATAACAACAACTAGGTCGGATAAAGCCATCGCTTCCACTTGTGAATGCGTAACGTGAACAAAAGAAATACCGAGTTTCTTTTGCAATTGGCGTAATTCACTCCGCATCTCGTTTCTCAAAAACGGATCAAGTGCTGATAAAGGTTCGTCCAATAAAAGAACATCGGGCTTTGTTACTAAGGCACGAGCAAGCGCCACGCGTTGCTGCTGACCACCAGATAATTGAGATGGCATACGCTCAGCAAACGCATCCATATGAACAAGCTCCAAGAGCTCCATCGCTTCCGACGCACGATGGGCCTTTTTTAGGCCGCGCATCTTTAGACTAAAACTGACATTATCGAGGCAATTGAGATGCGGAAATAAGGCATAATTTTGGAACATCATTGCCGTTCCACGCCTTGCCGGTGGGGCGTCAGTTACATTACGGTTACTGATTAAAATATCACCTGCGCTTACCGACTCGTGCCCCGCGATAAGTCTCAGCGTAGTCGTCTTTCCGCAACCAGATGGCCCAAGAAGGCAGCAGTAAGTGTTGTTCGGAATTTTTAAACTCAGAGCATCAACAGCAACGTTTTGATCAAAAAGTTTAGAAACACCAATAAGTTCAATGTCACCACTCACTAAATTATCCATAAATAATTTTCCACATAAAGCGATCTTCCCTTTTTATCGGTCCACTACCAAACACACCTAAACCACAAGGAAAAACTCTGTAGACGCGGAGATGTCCGCAAATCACGTGCCACAAATTTTTTAGCATATGAAACAATTACTTATTTAAGAAACCAACCAAGGTTTAAAAAAATGCCCACCGATCCCATGCTGAACGACTAATTTTTAATCACACAGGTGCTTAAGCGCATATTTTTTGAACAATTGTTTCGACTTATTTTCTTATTTAACTAAATGCGTTCCGTTATTTCCATTGAACGCCTCTAACACATTTTCCAAATTTGTGATGATTGCCCTTTTCCCACCACCTTCAAGAAATCTTATAACCGCTTTCATTTTTGGTCCCATGCTGCCAGGCGGAAAGTGTCCATCAACATAAAGCTTCTGGAGCTCAGCGAGATCCATCTCATCAATCCATTGCTGTTTGGGCGTGCCAAAAAATAATGCAACTTTCGGAATCGCGGTCAGAAACATGATTGTTTCTATACCCAAAGAATTGGCAATAAGTGCTGATGTTAAATCTTTATCTATGACTGCTTGCACCCCCTTTCTTGTACCATCCAGCTTTCGTACGACTGGTATTCCTCCTCCACCACAAGCAATAACCACGTGGTTTTGTTTTGCTAATGATGCAATTAACGGAAGGTCACAAATATTTTTTGGATCCGGTGATGGTACAACATGCCGCCAACCTCGA
>PBVO01000025.1 GCA_002729015.1 Candidatus Poribacteria bacterium | reverse complement strand
TACTATTTGTTAAAAGTAAAAAAGGATTTGATTGACCGAATCGTCCACCTGTTTTACAATCTAATTCGCTGTCAGATAAATTGATTTGGTTGAGTCTGATTCACTTATTAGGCACAAATTTGTTGACCGGGTACTGACAGGATATTTGTATTTATAAAAACATAAGAAAAAGAGAAGAGGAAAATGTTATGTCGAAAAATTGCGTTAATATAGCCGTCGTCGGGATGGGAATTGGTCGACCTAACGGCGTAGCTTTGGCTAATAACGAACGTGGGAAAGTCGTAGCTCTCTGTGACCTTGATCAGTCCAGAATGGAAGATTTTGCCAAAGATCTTCCGGATTCGGTCAAGTACTACACTGATTACAAAGAAATGTGTCAGGACCCAGATATTGATGCTGTCTTTGTGGGTACACCTAACCAGTGGCACGTACCAATCGGATTAGAAGTGGTTAAAAACGGTAAGCATGTAATGATTACTAAGCCATTGGCAGATTCGGAATCAGCAGCTGAGGAAATGGTGGCTGCCGCTGACGAAGCTGGAGTAGTTAACATGATGTCTTTATCGACTCGATTTGATGACGGTTGTCGCCACTTAGGCCATCTAGCCAGAGATGGTTATTTTGGTGAGCTCTACTACGCTCGTTCTCGTAGTGTTCGTCGTAATGGTATTCCTGCCTGGAATTTGGGATTCATTAAAAGAGGAGGCGGTGCTTTTCGGGATATGGGTGTTCATGCATTGGATGCAGTTTGGTGGGTTTTAGGAACACCTAAGCCTGTACATGTTATCGGTACCGCTGGTGCAAAGTTTGGCCCTTATGGTCGTGGTTATGGTTTCGGAAGAGAATATACCGAAGATATTTTTCAGCAGTTTGAAGCGGATGATTATGCAGGTGGATTTATTACGTTTGAGAATGGTATCGGTCTACAAATCGAAAGTTTCTGGGCTTCACACCAACCGGGCGAGTTTCAAATGGAACTGTTTGGTACGGAAGCAGGTGCTAAATTACATCCTCTGATGGCATACCGTTGTGATGATAATCAAGAAGAAGATATACAGCTGCAACCAACTGAACGAATGGGTTCTTGGGATCGAATTGCTGATCATTTCATTAATTGTATTTTGGATGGTGTAGCCTGTGAGGCACCTTTACAACATGGTCTGGTTGTGCAGAAAATGATGGAAGGTCTGTTACATAGTGCAGAAATTGGAAAACCGATTTCTTTTGAGTAAATGAAACACCAAGGTTTGATTATGAGTGGGAATTGGCGATTGTTCAGCTTGCTTGGCTTGTACTGTTTATTATTGACTCGAGCATTTTCTGCTCAGACTACAAAAATTGATTTTGATCGTCAAATTCGCCCTCTTTTATCTGACCGTTGTTTTTCCTGCCATGGACCCGACGCTCAATCTCGCCAAGCTAATCTTCGTCTTGACACAGCTGATGGTTTGGCGACCGTCACTATTCCTCATCAATCTATCGATAGTGAACTTTACCGTCGCATTATCTCAGACGATCCCCAATTGATAATGCCTCATCCATCATCCAAATTAGAACTGTCAGCTGACGAGATCGACGTTATTCGAAAGTGGATCGATGAAGGCGCTGATTACAAAAAACACTGGTCCTTTACTCCACTTGAGCCTGTTCAAATCCCACCCATAGGGGATGACAGCTGGTGCACGAACCCAATTGACCATTTTGTACTAAACCAGTTGAAAGAAAATGGAATTGCTCCTAATCCGTCGGCGAGTAAAGAACGTATAATTCGTCGACTCAGCTTTGACTTAACCGGGTTACCACCGACTGTACCGGAAATTGACCAATTTTTGGCCGATGACAGCCCAAACGATTACGAAAGTCTAGTTGATCGCTTGCTTGCTTCACCGAGGTTCGGGGAACGAATGGCGTCAAAGTGGTTAGATTTGGCAAGATATGCTGACACTTATGGCTACCAAAGCGATGTTTACCGATCCATGTGGCCATGGAGGGATTGGGTGATTCAAGCTTACAATGAAAACCTACCATATGATCAGTTTCTAACTTGGCAATTAGCTGGTGATTTATTGCCTAACGCCACAGCAACACAAAAACTAGCTACAGCGTTTAATCGTCACCATCGTCAAACTAACGAAGGTGGTAGCGTAGAAGAAGAATTTCGTGTTGAGTATGTCGCTGACAGGACTCACACATTGGGCACAACTTTTCTTGGTTTAACAATTGAATGTGCCAGATGCCACGACCACAAATATGATCCGATTAGCCAAAAAGACTATTACAGCTTATTTGCCTTCTTTAATAATATTGATGAATCATGCCTTTATGCTCACTTTACCCAATCTGTACCGACTCCCACCTTATTGCTAACCGATTCTGAACAAGAAACCCACTTAGCACGACTGAATCAAGCTGTAAAGGAATCGGAAAAACTGATTGATAATACTCGGCTATCAGAACGAGATGATTTTGAGGATTGGAAACAAAATTATCAGATACAAAAAGAAATTACGCCTTTGGGTCTGATTGGCCACTATACTTTTGACAAAATCACTGATAATCAAGCCAGTAATATTGCCAATATAGAAAAACCAGCCAAGTTGTATGATCAACCGATTTCAGTAGAAGGTAAAATTGGCCTTGGCCTCAAAATGAGTGGAGAAAATAGCCTAATTTTTGAAGACGTAGGTGATTTTCGAAGATCTGATCCTTTTACTATCTCACTTTGGCTTCAAACCCCGAAAGTCATGGAGAGAGCCGTGGTTTTTCACCGATCACGGTCTTGGACTGATGCTGGCAGTCGAGGTTACCAATTACTGATAGAAGATGGCAGGTTAAGCGCTTCTCTAATTCACTTTTGGCCTGGCAATGCAATCCGAATTCGTACTGAAGAAAAAATACCGACCCAAGAATGGCTGCAAGTTGTAGTTAGCTATGATGGCTCAAGTCGAGCTAATGGTCTGCGAATTTACCTAAATGGTGAATTAGTCAACACAGGTGTAGTCCGAGATAATTTATATAAAAATATCACTGGTGGAGGAGATGTACACTTAACTATCGGTCAGCGTTTTAGAGATCGTGGCTTCAAAGATGGGTTAGTTGATGAATTTAAGGTCTTTAACCGCGAGTTATCAAAATTGGAAATCCAAAACTTATATGGTGTGTGGAGTATTCCAGCTGAGAAGGACTTACTCGAATATTATCTCGTCAGCCATAGCCAGAAATACCAAAAAGTCCTAGCAGGGCTAAGAGCTAAACGCCGATCTTATAACCAAATGATCGATGGAATCACCGAAATTATGACCATGAGGGAATTAGACGAAAGACGACCAACCTATATTCTCAAGCGAGGCTTGTATGATGCCCCAACAGAATTGGTTCGTCCAGATACTCCGAAATCTATTCTACCTTTTCCAACTGAACTCCCCCGTAACCGACTCGGTCTAGCTAAGTGGTTAACCAATCCTCAGAACCCTCTCACTGCCAGAGTTGCTGTCAATCGTTACTGGCAAATACTCTTTGGGCAAGGATTAGTTCAAACGGCTGAAGATTTTGGAATACAGGGACAAAGACCAGACTTCCCAGGATTATTAGACTGGATGGCCAACGATTTTATTCATAACAATTGGAACCAGAAGGACATGATAAAAAAAATAGTCATGTCATCCACTTACCAACAATCTTCAGTGCCTAAAGAATCAGACAGTCTTATAGATCCTGATAATTTCCGGCTGAGCCGTGGCCCTCGACATCGATTGTCAGCGGAAATGATTCGAGACAGTGCATTATCAATTAGTGGCCTACTGGTTGATAAAATCGGTGGCCCCAGTGTAAAACCTTACCAACCTGATGGATTGTGGAAGGAAAAATCCGGTCGCACTTATGAAACGGACAAAGATGATGGATTGTATCGACGGAGTCTATATACTTATTGGAAGCGAACTTCACCACCTCCTTCAATGATGATTTTTGACGCAGCCAAAAGAGATGTTTGTGTCGCACAACGCCAGTTGACTAACACACCTACCCAAGCATTAGTTTTACTGAATGATACACAATTTGTTGAAGCTGCACGTTTCTTAGCCCAACGAATGCTTAACTATGGCGCCAAATTGTCGGATCAGTTGAAATTCGGTTTCCGTCTTTGCACTGGTCGAATCCCAACAAAAGATGAATTGCAAATTGTCACTAATCTTTACTTCCAACAAAAAGCTATATTTCAAGCTGACAAACAATCAGCGATCGACTTGTTATCCGCTGGAAATCAATCCAAAGATCCATCTTTACCACCAGTATCAACGGCAGCAACTTGTGTTGTCGCTAGTATGCTTCTCAACTTCGATGAAACTATCTCCAAGCGCTAAAAGTACTGAAATCAAATCTGCTAATCCTTTCTCAGTCGTTGGTATTGGTATGACGACTGTCGATTATCTATTGATCGTGCCTGAACTTCCCTCTTTTGGCAAACAACTACAAGCTAGTGAGTTTCTTCGTCAGGGAGGGGGGCCGGTAGCAACAGCCCTAGTTGGACTTGCTAAACTAGGTATTCCAGTAGCTTATATTGGTCGGGTTGGTAATGATTCTGAGGGGCAGTTCATTCGTCAATCTTTCATTGAAGCTAAGGTTGATGTTAGTCATCTAGACATGCAAGATAATGCCTGCTCTAGAATTGCTATGGTGTTAGTTGATCAACAGACGGGAGAACGCTGTTTCACCTCTAGACCTGGTAACTATGAAGAAATTACCGAGGCAGAAATTGATTCGTCAGTCATTTCAAACACACAAATTTTGCACCTAGACAACGCTGAACCACACACGATCCAGGCCGCTCAAATAGCACAAAATTCTGGAACCATGGTTGTTTTTGATGGTACATGGTATAGCGAATTACTAGATGTTTTTTTACCATTGGTTGATGTCGCAATAGTTTCTAATGTTTTTGTAAAACGATGGATGCCGAACGTATCCCCCGAAATTGCACTTGATCAACTAGCTAGCTACGGCACCAAAATCTGCGCTGTCACAATGGGTGAAGAAGGAGTCATTGTCCAACAAAAAGGACAACAATTTCATTGGCCATCTTTTTCTATTGAAGTTGTTGACACCACCGGCGCGGGGGATGCTTTCCATGCTGGCTTCATTTATGGACTTTTACAGGAATGGTCTTTAGAACGAATTGTTCAGTTTGCCTCGGCTGTGGCAGCTTTGAACTGTATGCATTTGGGTGGGCGAACAGGGTTACCTGATCTTCCTACTGTTGAGCAATTTCTGAGTCAACGTAACTCATAGATATAAAAACATATCTCATTAGTTTTAATAAGCTATCTCCACTAGAATATTGGGTTATATTATCTCAGTTGATCAGAAAGGTTACGATTAGGGCCTAGGAGGCAAGTTGCCCCTTAGCACCATCGAACTCTAATTTCATTGACATCGAGATTTGATGTACATGGTTAATACTTAACATTAGTCTTCGTACGATTCAATTTTTTCAATATCAAATGATAAGATTGATGATACGAACAATGTTCAATTGTCAATCATTAATTGAATTTGGTGTGTCCCCCTGCGCTTGCTTGATTACTATTTCTCTGTCTATGTCTTATTAGCTGAAACCGACACTTCATTTTTCACTCCTGTTCCCAATCTATCCATAAATAGCCTAATCCCATTTCAACCCATACTGATAATTCTACGTGCAGGTATACATCTCAGTATGAGGAAAGATTGATATTTCAACTAACTAGTTATACCGGTGGAAATAGGTATTGTTTAATTCTATAGTTTTGCTGGTGCTTTGTTAGTAGTAATAGGTATCCTTGTAGAGTGTTGAGAGAAAAAATTCTGGTTGTGGTTGAGAAAAATGAATTTTGAAATGTATAAAACTGAG
>PBVO01000154.1 GCA_002729015.1 Candidatus Poribacteria bacterium | reverse complement strand
CAATAAACCAAGTTTTGTTCATGCTTTACTCCTTAACTAATTTCATTTCTACTAGGAACCATTTATATGTGGTCCCATTTTTAAGATTAACTTAATTCTAAATTGATCATACAGCCTAGTTTTCTGTACATTTTCGCAAATTTTGGGAGTGAAATTGAGATTATTTAGCTTTTTGAAACTGCTTAACGCTCATCAGTGTTGCTCTCGTAGGGAATATTCTAATTAAACTGGTATCTGTCAGAACAATCATAGTCGTAATACCGTTTGTTTCGCGACGACTAGACTTCGAGGTTTAACCAGACTAATTGCAATCGTATGGGTATGACCTTAGGTCATACCCACGCCAATGAGCTATCCTTAGATTAGTTGATGGAAAGCGAAAATACGATGTTAACGACGAATAAACACCCTAGTTTTTATCACTACTAGGCCTATCCATATAGACTAAAGATATGGGGTATCGAATCATCGAATAGAGATGAGCTGTACTTGGCGGGTTTTTATGAATTTGTTCAAAGTCCGATCTGTCATCACTTCGACGATCGTGTACACAACCGAATCCTTAATACTTTTTGTAAATAAGTATGTATCGTCTAAATTGAACGAATAGACCTATCACAGCCCAGATAACCGATGGAAGATTCCACCTAGCTATCTGGACTGCTACATTTTGCAGGTACAGATTGGTTTTATTTATAGGTTAACGGCTCGATACTTGCAGTTTGGATTGATTAGCTGATGGATGTTCTTTTCGAAATCGAGTTTGCTTACGCTTGTGGTTATTTTGTTTGGTCTTCCTAGTTCGACGTCGACTTTCAAATTTTTTCAGTCCCGTTTTACTTCCATTTTTAGTCTCATCTTCTATCCTGATCGGTTGACGATCCCAACCGGGATCCCCCTTAGAAACTGGGATTTGGACACCTATTGTTTTTTCGATGTTAGTAAGATAGTCATATTCTTCGGGGGCACAAAAGGCAATTGCCATTCCTGACCGTCCGGCTCTACCAGTTCGACCAATCCGATGTACGTAACTTTCTGTTTCATTTGGCAAATCGAAATTAAATACGTGGCTAACACCATCAATATCTAAGCCCCTAGCTGCCAGATCAGTTGCAACAAGAATATGGCTTTTTCCTTCTCGAAAACTGCGCAGGGCACGTTGGCGCGCAGACTGGGATTTGTCACCGTGAATAGCTACCGCGTTTACTTTGGCGCGATTAAGTTGCTGTGTCAAACGATTAGCACGATGCTTTGTTCTCATGAAAACTATAGCCTGCTGGATATAACTTTTCTGGATAATTTCGACTAACAAATGACGTTTGTCAGATTGTTGGACAAACATCACTTCTTGTTGAATTTCCTGCACCACAGATTTTTGGGGCGAAATTTGGAATCGAAATGGTGCCACCAAAATAGAATCTGCCAATTTAGTAATAGCACCTGGCATAGTAGCAGAAAACAGTAAATTCTGACGACGCGTCGGCAATAAAGAAATGATACGTTGTATATCTCTAATGAAGCCCATGTCCAACATTCGATCAGCTTCATCCAAAACAAAAAAGTCTAAGCAGCTTAAATCAACGAATCCTTGTTGTTGCAAGTCAAGTAAACGGCCTGGAGTAGCAATTAGCACATGGACACCACGTTCGAGTGCTTGGATTTGTCTATTAGAATTGACACCACCGAAAATAACTGAGTGACGAATATTCAAAAACTGACCGTAGTCTTCGAAAGAAGTTCCAATCTGGGACGCTAATTCCCGGGTAGGTGCTAGCACTAAAGCTCGAATGTTCGCATGCTTCGTCAAACTCGATTGTTGTGCAATTTTTTGTAATATGGGAAGGGCGAAAGCTGCAGTTTTCCCAGTGCCGGTCTGGGCGCAACCTAGGACATCTTTGCCGGCTAAAAGCGGCGGAATAGTTGCTGCTTGTATTGGGGTTGTTGTTTGATAGTCCTGAGCTGATACAGCCCGCAAAAGAGGCTCAATTAGATTGAGTTGTGAAAAGGTTTTCAAGTACGTTTTCTCCTACTTTATCCGAAGAGAAAACGCCATGTTCAAACAAATCTGACAAAAAGAATCTATCAACAAAATTCGATATCCACATTCCCTCTAGAAATAAAACTTATATTTATGTGTATAGACCGTTCTGAAGGGTGAGTAAATCGATTACTCGCTTCACTGCCTTATAGGCTAAAAAACAAGAAAGGCTATGCTCCCATTTAGACGCAAAAAAAAGTTTTTGGTTTAGACCGTCTTTGGTTAGACATGTTTATATAGAAAAAATGCCTAAGATTCAATATGAGTTATATATTATTATGTTGAGTTTCACAGAAAAAACCTGTAATTGACGGTCAATTAACAGAAGATTAGGAATCAATAACAGGGCAAAAAGCAGAAAAAACTGTAAATGCCCCGGAATGATAGGGTCATTCTTTTTATAAATAGAAAAAGGTTCAGTTCAAGATAGAATCTGTGATTAGTAGATCACAAAAGGATGAGCTGTAGTTATGATGGATTCGGGTGATGTAGATTTTAAAATAGATCCCACACGGAGAATCTGTGAAAAATGTGGGGATTTGGTAGGTAGGTAGGTAAGGTATTCAAATCATGTCCAAAATGTGGTTACCCTGCTCCACCAGATGAGAAGGGTAAGGAGCTGAAGGACGGGGTTTTGATAATATCAGCCTTGATTATTTCGCTTTTAGTCCTGGTGATTTTCTTCCTGTTAGGTG
The DNA here is from genome assembly GCA_002729015.1 of Candidatus Poribacteria bacterium. The sequence goes on along the minus strand of PBVO01000154.1, from coordinate 4,481 downwards.
GTTTTAAATGATAGACAATAAAGAGTCGGTTGAGTCCCTATTTGGGATAGTCTAGTTAATGCATTAAAAATGCCTAGTTGGAGTCCACCAACTAGGCACAAAGTATGAAGAGAAAACAATCTAACCTATGAAAGAGTTAAGAATTACTAAAGTAACGTAACGCAATTTTCATGGTGGTGCCTTTTCTAGCCTCCGCCACAAGATGTGCAATCCCCCAAAAGCTATCTTACCCGAGATTTTTTATCATTGAAGTAGCCAATTCCGTCTTCGGCTTCTTTCTCGTGGATTAGGATGTTTGTGTGGACGCCCATATTTCGTTGCTCAATTGACTCAAGCTTATTTATCTTCCACTTGTTTAGCACCTTGACACAATAGATCCATGTTTCACCAGCTTTGCGAAAAGCATTTGGTCCGGTAGCAGATGCGACTAATTGAGACCCTCGTTTCTTAATATAGACCTCACTCATAGGAGTACCAACAAACTTATCATTAGCAGTTGTATGATGCCCCTTTTGTAGCTTTTTAAGGGTTTCTGAAACCCCATTCGCTGACGCCTCGATCATTTCGTTTTCAGCAATATTAATGTACAACTGATCTGACTCTTTACCTGTTAAAAGTGAGACCGTCTTAGTTAGCTCTCCACTATTGTAATACTCCCTAAAGGTTTCCCAAAGTTTAATTACTTGGTCAGCCTCTCCCTGATAGTCAATGTAACCGGTTTTACCGACTTCTAATTTGTCGCCACCAGCGTTCGTGATGACATAGGCTAACTCGTTTTCTGTATCCGTAACTAGCCATTCTTCATCGGCTTTTCGGGCCCAAATGGTTGATGTTTCTGACAATTTGACGCCTTGCTCTGCAAGTTCTTGAGCTATGGCAACACTAAAATCTTCTCCGTTCAAGGCCTCGGTATGACTAACCGCCAATCCGATCGATTCGCCCCCGTCTTTCTTTACCTTTGTTGGTAAGGTAGAATCTTCCCCACATCCTATCACGAAAATAACTGCCAACAGAAAACAAATGGCAATTGATTTAGTCACTTTCTGCATTTTGTAAAACCTCTTCAATTTTCAAATCGGTTGTGATTGTAGTTAATCTGGTGAGTTCAATGATAACAAACTCTTGTGTTCCAAAAAGCTTACTAATTTGAAAAAACTATTCAACTCGCGATTTTTTCTCATTAAAATAGCCAATTTTATCTTCAGCATACTGTTCGTGGGTCATAATTGTCGTATACTTCCCCATGTACCGAAGAGAATCGTTTGAGGGTAACAAGAAACTCTCTATAAGTCAACATATATGAAATTACGGAGCCCATTAAATAGGTTTTAAAAGGGATTTATTGATTAACTTAATTTGAATTTAGAATCGGGCTACAGTTGGTTAAAAGTGAGAAGACCAGGCTTGGCCAGAGCAATTAAGAAGCCGATTAATGGATTTGGGAGAACGGGGATGAGAAGCAGGATTTTGATGTTGCGGCCAATAGAGGGGCAGAAAATCGAAGGTATTGGCCCAAGCGCGTTTGAAGAAAGAATCAGAGATAGAGAAGCCGTAACCAACCAGGACGTCCGACGTGACGACCATTCGCACCAGTTTTGGGCATGATCTTAATACACTTCTGGAGTAGCTGAAGGGATTGAATGGGGTTGATATGAGGGCTTAATTGACAAGCCTGAGGGACGAAGGCATCAATACCAAGGGGATGTTCACTTCGCATAATCTGATAAAGATCAGCGTTGGAGGACAGGGGGTTACCCAATTGTTGCTGTTGATCTTGCCAAAGTTACAGGGGTTGAAGCTTGAGTCGTTGCTAATCGAAATCATGATTGTTAGAATCGGCCTGAGAGGAGAATAGGGCCTGTTGATCAGTGGAAGTATTCTGAAAAGAAGAAGTTTCTTTGATAGAATTATTTAACCTCATCTAATTCTATTTATATACTATTTACTTACAGAAATTTTATGGCAAACAGCACATTGAGAAATTGGGTGAAGGGTGAAAGGATTTTTGGTTTATACTGATATGCTGAAAATTTAATAAGTAAAAAGCTGCGACCTGAATGGGATCATCAACTGACTGGGCGATGATTTGGGGCAGGTTAGAACCTCGGAACAATTAAAATATGCATAAAAGCTATCAGAATCACTAACAGTTTCGTGTTAGTTCACAAACTTTTCTCTACTTTGTGAGCTAGCATAAAAGTAATTCGTTAAACGCTAGCTCACATATTTAGTCAAAATCAACAAAAATTATGAAGAAGAAATACTGGGTAGCCCGGACAATGCCATTGCGATTTCTTCATCGGGATATTCATAGTCTTTCAACTTGCCTGCATTGTAGTCACTATATGCTTGCATATCGAAATGACCATGTCCACATAAATTGAATAGGATTGTTTCGCTTCGCCCCTCTTCTTTGCAACGTAAGGCTTCACGAATGGCGCCTGCGACTGCATGGTTTGCTTCTGGTGCGGGGATGATACCTTCTGCTTTAGCAATCTGGAGCCCAGCAGAGAAGGTTTCTAACTGTGGTGTTGCAATAGCTTCAATTTGACCTATGTCCAAGAGATGGCTGACCATTGGTGCCATACCATGATAACGCAGCCCACCAGCATGGATACCTTCTGGTACAAACATACTACCAAGAGTATGCATTTTGACCAGTGGTGTCATATGAGCTGTGTCGCCGAAATCATAGGCAAATTTACCCTTAGTCAACGACGGGCAAGCAGCAGGCTCAACCGCAATAATTCTTAGATTGGTTTCACCTCTTAGTTTCTGTCCAATGTATGGAAATGTTATTCCTGCAAAGTTCGACCCTCCACCGGTACAACCAACAATCACGTCGGGGTAGTCTCCAGCCATTTCTAATTGTTTCATGGTTTCTAAGCCAATTACTGTTTGATGTGTTAAAACATGGTTTAAAACGCTACCAAGTGCATACTTCGTATTTTCATCCTTCGCAGCTAACTCGACAGCTTCAGAAATAGCAATCCCTAAAGAGCCTGTGGTGTTGGGGTCATTTTCCAGTATGGCTTTACCTGAGTCTGTTTCCTTACTTGGGCTAGCTGTGACATCGGCACCATAAGACTCAATAAAGGCCCTTCGATAAGGTTTTTGTTCATAGCTCACACGGACCATAAAAACTTTACATTCAAGCTCAAAAAAGGAGCACGCTAGAGATAATGCTGATCCCCATTGACCTGCCCCTGTTTCAGTGGTTAATCGTTTTACCCCTTCGGCTTTATTGTAATAGGCCTGAGCTATAGCCGTATTTGGCTTGTGAGATCCAGCAGGACTACTTCCTTCATATTTGTAGTAAATCTTCGCCGGAGTATCGAGAGCTTTTTCTAGTCGTTTTGCACGATGAAGAGGTGTTGGGCGCCATTGTTTGTAGATCTCCCGGACTTCGTCTGGTATTTCAATGTCTCTTTCTGTTGAAACTTCCTGACCGATCAAGGACATTGGAAAAAGTGGAGCTAAGTCGTCTGGTCCAATTGGTTGTCCAGTTCCAGGATGGAGAACAGGTGGCGGTGGTTCTGGTAAATCTGAAGCAATGTTGTACCAGGCTTCTGGAATTTCTTTTTCGTCTAAGATAAATTTTAAAGTCTCTGACATATATTCCTCCTAATTATAATTGACTTTTGTTGAATTAAACTGATTTTTCGAGATGAATAGGCTCTCTATAGTCAGTGAACCTAACATTCATCCCGAATTATTTCAGGTATTCTTTTTTATCCCACCCCGGATACTGTTTCGACAAGGCTTCAAGGGTCTGTAAAGTATAATAAGGATGTCCTACCGGTGGAAAGCGAAAGAATTCTCTTTCCTTAGGCGTTAATAAACCAATGAAGTGGCGAAAATGTGAGTTTTGACCAACGTTGGTATAGTGAAGGACGCCCTCCCAGGGATGGTCGGCCCTTCCATAGGCAAATTTCCATACATATCGTTGTCCGTCGTCCCGCAAGTAATCACCAGCTGAATGCCAGTTGTAATTTGTGAAAATAGCTAACGATCCACCAGGTGCAACGAACTTTTTTGCGCGTTCCATATTTTGACCGTCTGACTTTTTTAACAGGTAAGTTGGTGCTTGATCTTCAGCCACATCTTCTGGGTAAAACCAAAAATTGAGTTGGCCATGATTTTGGTCCAGTTCGTTCGGGGGCAGAAGGGAATTATTTCCATTATCTATGTGTGGTTTATTGGAATATCCCTTAAACCCAGGATACCGAACTAAAGCCAGACCAGGTCGGTAGTGAATTTTTTTAGTGCCAAGCCATTTTTGTGAAAAACGGATGCATTCACGATTGAGAATAGCCCGGTTGAGACATTGTTCTTCGTAAGGGAAATAAGTGGCGTCGCTAGTTTTTGTTTTGTCCTCCAAATCTGACCAAGGTGGCAAGATACGACGAATTGCTGCAGCAATTTCTGACCTCTCTGTTTCAGATAAAAAATTATGAATGATAATATAACTATCTCTTTCT
>PBVO01000020.1 GCA_002729015.1 Candidatus Poribacteria bacterium | reverse complement strand
CATTGGGCGGGCTGTAGTGCCACATATAAGAGTGCCAAAAAACAACGTCCCTAGGTTCAAGTTCTATGTCGATTACACCTTCTAGATTGGCTGCGAACTCACGCGGGAGTTCTCGATTTTGTCTTATGAATCTGAGCTACCTAATCGTTTTCGATGAAGTGGAGAAAAATCTAGTCAACTCTGAACTTTACGTCTGTTACTTCATTTACTCAATCAAATCCCAATCTCCCTAACTCTATTACATCGGTAGATTTGATCTTCGACATTGGCCTTATAGATACTAATATTAGTTTAAAAAAATGGTAAATACAAAACGTATTTTTCAATATTTTAAATAACTCAGGCAGGTTTGTTACTACAACAACGCAATATTTTTGAGTTGTTACCTTTGTCGAACAATTAACACCACTTGTACTGAATTACAGAGAAGATTATACTTATGGCTTGTCAAAGCAAAAACGCAGAGATTATGAACAAGTCGTACTAACACAGATGGCACACAGATTCAAAATCCAGTTCTATTTTTCCTACCATGTGTTTTGTTAATGATCTGATCGATAGAAATGACATGCCGAATTACAGTCGGACTGGAGTATTTCCCGTTCAGACCATCACCTTCCACAACAGTTGATAACCAACAGAACTGTTGTGGAAGACCGGTTGATGGAGTAGTTAATTTTGACCAAGCGTTAGGACAGATGAATTGTTTGGTTTCTCGAAGTGAACAGAGAAAACACCCCTTGTTTATTTTCTCTCATGAATCCAAATATGAATCTCCAGTACTAAGCCAAATCAGTGCCTAAAATGACTAAATTATTTGATTGAAATGTTAGAGACTTCTGGACAAATTGCATTGACTTGAATTAGATCAGTTTAATAATGACAGAAATTTACATTATTATTTAGGTCTTAGACCGATAAATTCAAAATTAGGACCAACGACGAAATAAGGAATAAACATACCATTAACTGATCGGAGCGAGAGATTGAGTCATTTTCTGATAACAAATTGAGCTAAGTTCAATTGTAGTCGTCTCACAGTTTTAGTACGACAGTCCTAAAAGCCTGACTTTGGCAATATGAATCACCAAAGTAATAACTCCTTTCATACGGAACATTCAGCTCGGATTTTACCACAGGACGCATTTTTCCTAACAACGGAACTTTATAAAGAGAATATTGGTTAAATGAATACTAAGAACAGCGACAAAAACGGGAAAAAGATTCATCAGTGCACACTCTCCGAATCATTCATGTAGGACTCGAATAAACGGTTGCCAATCTGTCTTGATCAAAATACAATTCACCAGTACCAAATTGGTTTGGGGCAAATCACTGGGCATATCAAGCTTATGCGATTACTATTCTTATTACTTCAATATACACCTACTGAAACACTCTCTTGCAATTCAGAGAACAGCCTCAAGTCCCGAACGCCATCCCAAGGAAAATCTGAAATCGGTCGGGCACGTTCGGCTTCATCACGTTCTAAGAATCGAGGCATAAAAAATTCCTCAGTCAATGTAGTTAACATTACACGACCCGTTTGATTATAGTCTACTACATGTTCAGGATTATCAGGTTCAACGAGTTCGATTACTGCTCTAGGTTGTGGTGGATAGTATGTAATTGAATACTCGTCAGCAGGATCAAATGCTTTAGAGTAAGCCAGTCCCATTAGCGTATTTCCGTATGTGGGAACGAAGTCAATACCTGGCACTAACTCCTCTCTAGCAAATCGATTAAACTGAGCATTCATCTCTGTTCCTCCACAGAAAATGCCGGTAATACCAACTTTATTGAGTGAAATCTTTTCGCATAGGGCTTCTAATAGTTTGGGTGTCGTAAAGAGACAACTAATATTTTCATGAGCTTTTAGCAATTGTAATGCTTGGTGTATCACATGATCACGATATGCCTCAAACTCTTGATGTTTTCCTTGCTTGACTAATTTCCCCACCCAACGCGGGTCTAAGTCAACTAAAAAACACACCCCTCCTCGTATCTGTGCTAAATGCTCAACGGCTAATCGTAAACGGCGAGGCCCACTAGGACCAAGCATTAACCAATCACTACCAAGCGGGAAGGTCTCAGCCGACAAGTGTTCACTGAACATCTCGTAATCAATTTGGAAATCTCGAATACTAATACGAGACTTTGGAAGACCAGTAGAGCCCCCAGTTTCAAAAACGTAGGTCGGTAGGTGTGCCATCGATTTTGGAACCCATCGCCGAATAGGCCCTCCTCGTAACCATTCATCTTCAAAATGCCCCAGCAATTTAAGATCTTGGTAACTCAAAATCTTATCTCTTGGGTCAAATTCAAGTTTTTCAGCATATTCTAACCAAAATGGTGTGCCTTTTTTCGGATCAAAGTGGCAGTTAATCACATGTCTAACATGTGCATCAAGGTCTTCTCGGGCTTTTTGCGCGGCTTCACTTTGATTGAATGCTCGGTGGGCTGACAATTTATTAATCTCCTTATGTTGATAAACTTTATTTTTCGATTGCGAAAAGCTTATTACGACTGACAATATAGAGAACGCCATCGTGAGGTATTGGAGTCGTATAAACGGCACTTCCCATATTGGTTTCAAAGATTAACTTTTTCTCTTTACTTGCGGCTAAAATAGCTACATCTCCATCTTCATCGCCAATATAGACTTTTCCATCTGCAACAAGAGTTGACCCCCAAACTGCACCAAACGTATCATATGTCCAGTAATGCTCACCCGTATCTGCTGAAAGACAGTAGACGAACCCACTTAGATCGGCTACAAAAAGAAGCCCGTTATAGATGGCAACAGTAGACATAGTACGGTTAAAATCTTCATTACCGAAATGCCATACCGCACCAGTCTCAGTAATATCACCCGTTTGGGTCGCATCGATAGCCCATAGATGGCCTTCACCTTCTCCATGCTCAGGGTCTTGACCGACACCGATATAAACGCGGTTATTGTAAATAACTGGTGTCGCAATAATGCTATTACGGGTACCACGCCCTCCTAATTCCCATTCTGAATCTTTGGGGTTACAGTCAAACTTCCAAATTAACTTTCCAGTCTCAGCTTCGAAGCTATATACCCAACCATCACCTCCAGGAAAAATTACCTGTGGTTGCTCGTTAATAATTGCATAAGCTGGATTCGACCATTGCCCATGCAGAATACTTTCACCAGGTGAGTCGTCCTCCCAAACTAATTGACCATCATTTTTATTTATGGCTATAAAACTTGGGGCCAAAGGCGACGGAATGTGAATATGTCCTTCATCTACACCGTTACTTGTTTCAACAAATAACAGATCACCAGCCCCAACCGGTGAGCATGTTGCTAGATTATGAGGGAAGACATCTAACTCTTCCATCATGTCGTAAATCCAAACAATATCACCATCAATTGGAGTTGTATCACTTTCCTCGGTATAAGGACCATCATTCTCACCATCTAGAAACCCTTCGGTATCAATACAAACCACTTGGCAACGGTTAGATATATAGTATATTCGATCGCCTTCAATATAAGGGGCAGAGCAGATACCTTGCTGAGGCCAATCATTAACCCGACCAGCAGAAAGTTTAGTATGTGTAATTTGCCAGAGAAACTTTCCATCATCTTCATTGAAGGCGATCAACACCCCACGATCCCCTGTCAGTTTGGAGTTGTAAACAGCCTGATTATTAGTACCAACAAAAATTTTACCTTGGTGAATAATCGGACCAGCATAGCTTTGAGAACCGAGCTGAGCCACCCATTTGATACTAGTTCCATTATCAACATCCCATTCAGAAGGTAAATTAGTTTCCGATGAAACTAAATTTCGGTCAGGGCTAAATCCCCACATAGTGGTTTCAACTGACTGATCAGCTGGATGTTGATCTGCTACAACTGATAAACAAAGTAAACACAACAGATTATTAATAGCCAAGTAAAATAACTGTCGGAAAAGTGACCTGTTTTTGTTCATAATGATTTACTCTTCTCCCTTGCTAGCTTTTATTTCTAGATTGTCGTACTGAATTTCAGCAGACGAATAACCGTAAATGCCTGGGCTACCAGTTTTATTGGCTAGTGGATCTATTACTTCAATGCTCCATTCATTTGGTTCTGCTTGACCTGTTACCCAAACTTTACCTTTAATTCTTGCTTGGCCACTATCTACCTTCACTTGCATTTTCATTGTGTACCACACATTGACACCCCATTCGAAGTCGATGTGCTTTGCCATTCGTAAGTCGGACGACCAAGACCGAACTTGTAATCTTTGATGAATTCCTTGCATGTCTAGGATATAACGATTTGCGACTAATCCCATATCTGGTATTCGCCTTTTGTTTTTACTACCTTTCAGATCGACTTGTATAGTGTAGTCGCTCATTTCGGGTGTACCAATAAAAACAACTGAACGATTAAGTCCTCGTTTGACTGGCGGTTTCACCAAGATCCTATTGTTCCCGTCTTGACGGACAAAGAATTTGCTCCCAGCACCAATCCAATGAGTAGGAAATGTATCCAAGTCAACCTGTTCAAAATCTTCTAGCCAAGGTAGTGGAGCTATAACACGAACACGTGAGGTGGCTTTAGAACCATCCATCTGAGCAGTAATTGTCCCTGAATGACTTGTAGAATCTGCATTTAGAGTTAATGTGCCACTGTCAATCGTGCCTGATAAACCTTTATTAGACCAATTGACTTGATCGAGTTGAAGTGGTAATCCTTCTTTGTTGCCCTCTGAATTGCCAAAAGAGCGTAGGTCGAAAGTCAGTTTCTGACCTGGTTGCACAACAACCTCAGCCGGAACCAAACGAAGAGTCGCAGGTGCTTGCTTTGAATAACCTAAGCAATAAATCCCTTCTTCAGTAGTAAAGAAGATCCGACCGTTGGCTACTGCTGGCGAGCCGTAAATTTCAGCATAACGTTGTTTTCTTTTTTCGATTTTTTTTGTATTTTCGTTGACTTTCAATTGAACAGTACTAGCAACTTTAACTCCACTTGGCCCAACTGATAAAATATGAAAATGGCCATTGACTTCGGTAACATAAATTTTACCATCCGCCCAGATGGGAGAACCTTTTCCGACTGTACCGATATTATGAATCCAATATTGGTCTCCTGTCTTAGAATCAAAGGCATAAAGATTGGCTGAATGATCAACTACATACAATCTTCCGTCATGCAAAGCAGGTGAACTATAGCCTGCTTGACAGCCATCAACTCGCCAGACTTCATGGGTTCGGGTAATATCTCCGTCCCCCCGCCCATCGATGCAAACGACTCTTCCCATTACAGTATTATCAATATTTTCTTCTCCGTGAGAAGCGTAAATCAAATGCCCATCAGCGACTACGGATGCATTTAATCCCCGTTGTTTACTAAGAGCAAATTTCCAAACTGACTTACCTGTCCGGATATCCATAGCATATACTGATCCGTCAGCATTACCTGCTATTAGAAGGCGACGACCGTTAATCGTAGTAACAATAGGTACTGAATAAGTTGTATCCTTTGGTGGACCACCAGGTGTGGAAACCCAAATTACCTCACCGGTATTCTTATCGAAGGCAAAATATCGGTGTCTACCTGGGGCCTGACTCCCCCAGCTGGTGTTGAGATAGCTAATGATGACCAGATTTCCATCAATAAATGGTGTGTGTGTCCGGCCTCCGTAGCCAGAAATCCGGCCAAATGTCTCCGTCAAAGATTTTTCCCACAACTTTTCTCCGTCACTAGTAAAGGCAAAAAACATACCTTGGACACCATGTACATAAACATTACCAGTTTCAGGATCTCCAACAGGACTTGCCCAGCCAACTCTGTTAAAAGGAATTGTTGTATGAAACACATTGAATTTATAATCCCATAGTAATTCACCATTGTTTACAGAAAAACAAGCGATTTGTTCCTGCTCAGTTATCTCATGTCCACTTCGTCCTATAACATAAACTCTATCATTCATCACTATAGGTGTTGAACGACCGACAAAGTCAGCCTTCCACAATAGTTGATCGCCGCTTTCTTCCCACCGATCGATTAAGCCTATCTCTGACGAGGTTCCATTTTGATTAGGGCCTCTCCAATGCGGCCAATCAGCGCTGTTAATATTAGTTGTTAGTATGCAAAAGAAACACATCAAAACCAAAATTCGCATATTACACCTCCGACCGTGTACCTAATTTTATTAAATAACCTTCAGTGGAATTATTAAATTTAATTCCGAATTGCGTAAAGTGCTTTGTAGCTACGTAAATAGAGCGTACCATCTGCAATGGCTGGCGAAGCCGATATTTCTTCACCAATCTCATTCTTTGCCAACACCTCAAAATTTCTACCAGCTTTAATCACTGTTACTAATCCATCTCTGGAAGTGAGATAAATTTTCCCATCGGCATAAATAGGGGAAGAACGATGCCGGTTGTTGTGAGTCCGTCTTTGGTATATTTCCTCGCCTGTGTCCGCTGACATGCAAATTAGAACACCATTCTCACGGCAGAGGTAAACTAAACCGTCATGAATTAGAGGAGATGGGACATCAGGTGTATTATCACTTCTCTTCCAAAGATGACTATCCGACTGTTCTGTTATTCGCCCTATAGCCGATGGACTCAAACCAATCACAGGTCCATTTTTAGCGGATGGTACTACGATTAGTCCAGGTATAATGGCCGGTGTTGCAACAAAACGGAGGCTAGGATTATAACGGGCTTTACTGTTGAATCCACCACAACGCCAAATTTCACTACCGTCAGTCAACCGATGTCCACTAACGTAATCAGCACCGTGAACGACTATAAATTCTTGTTTATCATCCCTATACAAGACAGGAGATGCATAGGAATGCTCACACTCTGAATGAGCATCACTAAGACGTTCATGAACCCAAATCTCTTCTCCTGTCATTTTATTCAATGCTATGAGCAAGCCAACCGACTTTTGGTCTTCTTTCCGTTTTTGCTCAGCATCTTCATCTAGCAAAGACAAATTACTGTGATTAAATTGCAAATAAAGCCGATCACCATCCACTATGGGTGAAGAAGACATCACAAAATAAAGGTCAAAGGTACCATACCATTTTTCCAAATTCCCTTTCCAAATTTCATTACCCTCAAAATCGTAACAACCAATATGTCCAGTACTAACATAGGCCCATACATACTTACCGTCAGTACAAGGAGATGGTGAGGCACAATTACCTTCGTTACCTCGAGCATTACGATTGCCGGAACCAAGTTTTTTCTGCCAAAGTTTTTCACCACTAGAGTTCAGGCATATCAATAATAGATCGTCTTCGTTCTCAGAAGCCGAAGTTAAAAAAATCCTATCTTCCCAGATGATAGGTGTAGAACCTGCTGGACCAGGTAAGGGAACTCGCCAAGACACATTTTCAGTTTTCGTCCAGCGTGTGGAAATGCCGGTCTCGATACTAACTCCATTGGAATTAGGACCACGCCATGAAGGCCAGTTTTCAGCCATCGCCAATATCGGTGAAACGATCAATATTGCGAGGCAAGTAAACAGAAACGATGTATGCAAACGTCTCATTTTTAACTCTCCCTTAAATGATTTCAGGTCAATTTTCTCTACGAAAACATGAAGCCAAATTATAACAATCATACACATTATCAACAATAAAAACAAAAACCGAGTGGCCAACTCAAAAATTCAATAGCGTATAACGCGATTGTTATTCAGCTTGGTTAGACAACTGACGTAAGTGAGCTACAACTGATGTTGATAACCCTTGTAGATCATAACCCCCTTCTAGTACAGAAACAATATGACCTCGACAGACTTGGTCAGCAATTTCCTGTACAATTTTAGTCAGATCGGCAAACCCTTCTGAAGTCATATTCATTTGAGACAGAGGGTCTCGCTCATGGGCATCAAACCCAGCTGAAATAAAAATAAATTCTGGTTTGAATTCAGTCAATTGAGGTTGTAGTACTTTTCGAAATTTCTCCGTATAATCAGAGACTCCACTGTAAGGCGACATTGGACAATTCAACGTTGTACCAACTCCCCGCCCGGTCCCTTTTTCTTTAACCAAGCCAGTACCAGGATACAATGGAGATTGATGTATAGAAAAATAAAAGACCGATGGATCTGAGTAAAAAATATCTTGTGTTCCATTACCATGGTGTACGTCCCAGTCAATTATAGCAATTCGATCTAGCCCGTGTTTTTTTTGTAAATGCCTAGTTGCAATCGCAACACTATTAAACAAACAAAAACCCATAGCTCGAAAAGCCGTCGCATGATGACCTGGGGGGCGCGTCAACGCAAATCCATTATCAACAGTTTTATTGATAACTGATTCTGACAATGAGATGGCGGCTGCCACTGACAGTAGTGCGACTTGATAAGAATCTTTGGCAACCGGTGTATCATATTCTAAAGGATCTTCGGTTTGACAATGATTATAGACTCGATCAATATGCTCCTTGGCGTGAACATAGGCTAGTTCTTCTTCGTTAATGGGCGCTGATTCTACTGGTACCAGATGTAGGTTTGCTTGTTCAATAGCAACTAGGCAGGACCTAATTCGATCAGATCTCTCAGGGTGCCCTACTCCTGTGTTATGACCTAGACAACGATTATCCGTTGTAATTCCACATTTCAGCATTACTATTATTCCTCTTGTCTCATTGTGGTTGAAATTCCAACTGTATCTATTGAAAATGAACGTTAATAGGCACTGTAACGCCTGTAATATTAATTAAAACTATTAAAAAACCTAAATTGACCTTAGTATATCCTCGTGATAGAATCGATGATTGCTGAGTAACGTCCCGAAACCAAAGAGGTGTCATATGAGAGACTTTGCCTTTACTGGTGGTCGACCTGACCCCGGTACATTTCCAACTCAAGAACTCATCACTGCAAGTGCCAAAGCTTTAGAGAATATCGGTAGTAATCTAGTTAACTATCCAGGAGAAGACGGAAATCTACAACTGAGAGAACTCGCTTCTCGACGCTTTCAACGGAGAGAGGGTATACCTCTGTCGGTGGATAACATTTCACTCACCTCTGGTTCGATGCAGGCACTAGACTTAATATTTCGTGCTTATTTG
>PBVO01000008.1 GCA_002729015.1 Candidatus Poribacteria bacterium | reverse complement strand
ACGTTTTTTGTTCTGGGCATTGTTCAGCATTTCCTTAACAGTAATCCCGATGCTGGTGTTTTTTATTTTGATACTGAGGCAGCAGTTACAGGGGGGATGATGAGTTCGCGTGGTATTGATATTAACCGCGTTGTAATCTCAGAGCCACATACAATTCAAGAATTTCGCCATCAGGCTATTAAGATTCTGGACAATTATATGGACTCGGCTGATCAGCCACCTATGATGTTTGTTCTAGATTCCTTAGGACAATTAAGTACAACTAAAGAAATGGAAGATACCGCGGAAGGTAAAGAAACGCGCGATATGACTAAAGCGCAGGTCATTAAAGCTGCGTTCAGAGTTCTTTCATTGAAATGCGCCAAAGCAAATGTTCCATTACTTGTTACTAATCATGTATACGAAGTTATTGGATCGTATATTCCTACAAAAGAAATGTCTGGTGGTAGTGGATTGAAATATGCCTCTTCATCTATTTGCTTCTTATCCAAGAAGAAAGACAGAGATGGTAAAGACGTAGTAGGGAATATTATTAAATGCAGAATGATTAAATCCCGATTCTCGAAAGAGAACAAGGATGTTGAAGTGCGATTATCGTATGAAAAAGGACTTGATAAATATTTCGGGTTGCTTGATTTGGCAGAGAAATATGATATATTCAAGAAAGTTTCTACACGATACGAACTTCCTGACGGATCTAAGATCTTCGGGAAAGCAATTAACAATGATCCCGAAAAATACTTCACTCCAGAAGTTATGGCGAGACTGGAAGAAGCGGCACAGAAAGAATTCATGTACGGTGACTTCTACGATGCCACTGGAAATGAAGCAGAGTATGAAAACGCTGGAGGCGACATTGAGGAAGACATCGGACGAGATGAATCAACACTTTGAGTTGATTGATGACACATCTTCAGTAAATACTACTAAGATTAAACTCTCTCATAAAGATTTTAAAGATATCGTTTACCATTATCGGACTGTTAATATACCAGAGGAAAATGGTGATGGTTCTGCGACGTTAAAATTTGAATACGATATCGATGAAAATCCTAATGATATTGCTATCACGGATTTTAACACTCCTATATTTGAAAAACTATTAGGAGACATTTTAGTGTCTATAATTCTGAAATATGAACAGGAGTTTGATGGTGAGACTGGAAACGAAGATATTATCACACTTGGTGAGTGACGAAGACTTCTGTAGGAAGACCGTCCCTTTTATTAAAGAAGAATATTTTCATGATAATATCGAGCGTATATTATTTAAGAAGATTTCAGAATTCTTTTCCGCATATAATAATATACCGACAAAAGAAGCTTTGGTAATTGAACTAGATAATGATAGTACTATTACAGATGAGGAATATCAAACCGCTGGTAAGATATTAGGCTCATTTACAAGCGATATAGATGATCAGGAATGGCTTCTAGATAAGACTGAATCATTTTGCAAAGATAAGGCTATATACAATGCAATTATGGAATCAATTAGTATCATTGATGGAAAATCACAGGATAAGAGTACTCATGAGTTACCCACTATTTTATCCGACGCTCTTGCTGTTAGTTTTGATTCTCACATTGGCCATGATTTCTTAGATGATTATGAGGACCGCTATGAATTCTACCACCGCACAGAAGAAAGGATCCCGTTCGATCTCGAATACTTCAATCGGATTACCAAGGGTGGGTTGCCTAGAAAATCCCTTAATATTATTCTTGCCGGGACTGGTGTTGGGAAGTCTTTGGCTATGTGTCATATGGCTGCTGGCAATCTTAATGATGGTAAAAATGTTCTTTACATTACCCTTGAGATGGCGGAAGAGAAAATTGCGGAGAGAATTGACGCCAATCTCTTAAATGTTGCAGTAGAAGATTTGGTGAGATTAAGCAAAGATGATTATGATAAAAAAGTAAACCGCGTTAAGGATATGACAGCAGGTAAACTGATTATCAAAGAATATCCTACAGCATCAGCTGGCGCAGCACATTTCCGACATCTTATAAATGAATTAAAAATTAAGCGCCGGTTCGAACCAGATATCATATACATTGATTATCTTAACATAGCGACATCAACAAGGGTAAAACCTGGAGCTAATGTTAATACATATGTGTATGTAAAGGCTATAGCAGAGGAATTGCGAGGCCTGGCCGTAGAGAAGAATGTCCCGGTTGTATCAGCTACGCAGACTACGCGATCAGGATTTACTAATAGTGATCCAGGACTAGAAGACACCAGCGAAAGCTTCGGATTACCGGCAACTGCAGATTTTATGGTAGCTATCATAACCAACGATGAATTAGAAGACTTAAATCAATTTATGGTAAAGCAACTAAAAAATAGATATAACGACCCAACTATGTATAAGCGATTTGTTGTCGGTGTTGATAGAAATAAAATGAGATTGTATGATGCAGAAGAATCAGCACAATCAGATATTGTTGATGCTGGCCCGGTAATGGACCACACTGAATTTGGAATGCAGTTACCTAGAGAAAAACCTGATGTATCAAGCTTATTGACATAAGGAGAGTAACATGACAAAACGCGTTGAAGTTATTAAGGCCGGTGATACTTCTATTGATGGTGTTACAAAACCAGGTGGTGAATTTCATATCATGGAATATGAAAATGAAGAATGGGTTGGCGGTAGTTACGCTGACAAGGCAAATTTAGTTGACAAGGTTGCGGAATTTTTGCTTAATTATGATGAAGCAGTAAACCGCGCCAAGGATACGACTAATGACTAGCTATGTTTTCCCGCGTTTAAGTTGGTACCCCGAATTTGTTATGGATCAAATCGTACCTGTTTGTATGGGTCGTGTATTCGATAGAACAGAATCTGTTGATCTAGGATTTAACCAAAAAATTATTTCTCCGATCCCGGAAATGAAAACATACACTGCATCGTGGACTGAGACATGTGCCACACGCGCAATAGAACTAGCTCGCATAGCAAAAGAATACGATCAACGAATTACCGTTACATGCTCTGGTGGTATGGATAGTACATCAGCCATAGCAGCATTCTTAATGTATACGGATGAAACTATCGATCTTACCTATTCTGATTCCTCTATCGAAGAGTGGCCCGAATTTTATGAGATGATTAAAAACCATCCACGTGTTGATAGAATTTTTCATGTAACGTTCTTACCGTTTCTTTTTATGGAAGAGAACAGCCTGCATCGTATGTGGGTAGGAGGTGATCCAGGTGATATTTGTTTCGGGAGTAAAATGTATCGCCATGATCAAATAGTTTATACTGCGGACGGCAGTGATAGGCATTATAATGTTGATCATTGGTCAACTGATTTATGGAAAGGTATACCAGATGATCATCGTGAATGGTATGAGCCTATTGTTGAAAAATGTCCAGTTGATATAGAAAATAATTATGATTTAACGTGGTGGCTAGGCTTTGCTATTAAATGGCAGCTATGTACTACTAGGCTTCCCATGATGGCCCGATTTAGAATTGCCAATTTTTATAACTTCTTCGATAGCGAAGAATGTCAATTATGGGCCATGAATAATAATTCACATACTAAATGCCCCGATGAGAATTGGGACAACTTAAAACATCCAACAAAAGAACACCTGTATCTTTTCTGGCAAGATGAATCTGTATGGCGTCAAGTAAAGCGTGATAGCTTACGACATGTCTGGCCAGATGTAGTGGGCGACAATGGACGTTTCCCACAATGGTTACAATATTTCTGTGATAATCCAGATCAATTTAAAATGATACCTAGTAACCGCTATGAAAGGTTGCGAGAGAATATTCTTAAATTTCTTACACATCCACCAAAGCGACCGCCACGCGGACAAGGTGTAGCAGAATGTGATATTGATGAGGAGTGGAACTTTAACGGAGATTGGCAGCCATGGGATACTGGCGTCTTTCTCAAACTTTGGAAAGACCACGGCTTGGAGAACCATTACTGATGTATAAGATAAAACGACATGGACCTAACGTACGGATCTATGAAGAAGCTACGGATCAATATGTGGCTACTTCTCGCTCTATTGCAAAGATTAAACGTCTACATAAGAATCTCATTGCTGGCGGTGGATTCCAGGGCCAGACACCCAGTTTTTTATTGTCTGGCTGCCATAAGTATGGAATCGACCTAGATCGAAATAAACGCGTGACTTCATAATTCAAGTGTGGTATAATAATAATACTACCACATGAGAGAGACAATATGAAGACGATATTTCGTAACGTCCCAAAAGGAACAATAAGTACGTTTCGACATGCTGCAGATTTTTATGCTCATAAGCTTATGAGCAAGCGCCTACTTAAAAATTTGATGGTTAAAATTGAATTTATAGATGGGCTGTCAGACAAAGCCGGTGAGGGTGGTAACTGTATTTGGTCTGATGATTATATCAGACCACGGGAGTTTGAAATTCAGCTCGATAAGTCTGATGATTTTGAATACATGTTAACAGCTCTAGCACATGAGATGGTTCATGTCAAGCAATGGGCGACTGGTGAGATGAAAGAAGTCTGGAACCAGAACGAAGCATGTAAATGGCTTGGGAATGTGATTGATACAGCGAAAACGGAATATTGGGATTATCCGTGGGAGATCGAAGCACATGGCCGAGAAAGAGGATTGTACGTCAGGTTCTGTGAGGAGTCATGTTATGATGGAAAGTGATCGAATCGTTCATTTGATGGATAATGCATATACTGCTTTATCTGCTGCCCAAACGGATTGGGCTAAAAATTATTGGCAGACAGTGATCAATGCCCTGTCGCGTAAATTTGGGAGGATGCATTGAGCGTTGAAGTCAACGAAATTAATTATAAAAAGCAGTATGATGATGCTGGTGGCGTTCTAGAGATCAAAGAATTCCTACCACCGCCCGTAGCTGCCATATTTATGGACTACATGATCAATCAGATCAATAACCAAGAAATCGATGAAGTTCAGGGTGAGCTGGATTTTATTCCTGATGCGCTGGTTAATTATGGCGATAATCTCACCGAAGCATTTCTTGGCCAGGTAACACAACATGCTGAATCGTTCATCGGGGAGGAATTATACCCGACATATTCGTATATGAGATATTATAAAAAAGGACAGGGTCTACCCGTGCATACGGATCGCGTTACATGTGAGATATCAGCGACCATGCATATAGGATCCACCGGATCTAATAACCCATGGCCCATATATATCGAATCGCCCGTTGATCGATATGAGATTACCCAGAATCCAGGCGATATCGCATTTT
>PBVO01000029.1 GCA_002729015.1 Candidatus Poribacteria bacterium | reverse complement strand
GGGGGATAGTCCCCCAATGAGCGCTTAGATTGCTGAAAGTCAGTTGCCCGATCTTTCTTTTAAAATGGTATCTGCAATTTTTTCTGCGGTCATTATGGTCGGGAAATTTGTATTAGCACAAGGCACGACGGGAAAAATTGAGGCATCCACAACCCGTAATCCAGCAATACCTCGAACACGGCCCTGATTATCTGTTACGGCCATTGGGTCGTTTTCTGATCCCATTCTGCAAGTACATGAGGCGTGCCAGACGCCGACAGCTGCCCTTCTTATAAAAGCCTCCGCCTTATCGTCATCATTGCAGACTTCTTCTAGAGAAAAATCCTCCATAAGAAAATTTTCAATAAGGTAGTCACGAAGAAATTTTGGTCCATCAAGAAGTTTTGCTGCAATCCCTGTAAGAATTTTATTTTTTGTTGTTATCGCACCTACTTGGCGGACCTTATCAGAGTAAGCTGCTGGAAATGAATTGCTGGCTACAGACTGCATTGCAGGATCGGAATATAAAGGAGCTAAGCGCCTGATTGCGTCCATTAGCCGTTCCAGGTCCCGTCGGTCCGATAGAAGGTTAAAATCAACAGACGGTTCATCGTTCCAGTGAGGTGAATTTAATTTTACTTCTCCAGTTTCGGAGAATGTCTTATTTACAAAAACTATAAAAGCGCCAATTTGCTCACCCACTTTATGCCAGGAATTTTTTGAAGTGCCGACAACAAACATGTCGCCTGCAGGAGCTCCCCCAATGTTTGAAGAGTAACGCATTCCTAAATTCATATGACGCCGGGTTAGATGATTTTGAACTCGAGCGGATGGTTTCAAAAATGAAGCAAGTGCGATTGACGGATGATCCATAAGGCGCTGACCTACTCCAGGGAGTGTTTGTCGGATAGGAATTCCCAACTCACGTAAATGACCTTCCGGACCGATGCCTGACCGCATTAAATGGGCGGGCGAATGAATGGCGCCCGATGACAAAATTACTTCATTTCCTCTAAATTCTTGAGGCTTCCCTTTTACCAAGGCTTTTACGCCAATACATTTATCGTTTTCAAAAACTAGTTCAGTGACGGCTGTCCTTGTCGAAATTTCGAGGTTCTTTCGTTTCCTGATATCTGATGTTAGGTATCCTATTGCAGCTGAAACTCGTTTGTCTTCAAAGTTGGAAATTGTTACCGGAAAGAAGCCGTCTTCAAAATAACCGTTTTGATCGGCAATATATTTATACTTAGCTCGTTTGAATGTCTCAAAAATAGCTTTAGAATGACCAGTCCAGTGTTCTTCTGGGACTCGGCGAACTTTAATAGGACCGTCCCTTCCATGCCATTCATCTTCGATATCAACATCTGTTTCTAATTTTTTAAAAAAAGGGAGTACTTTGTCCCAATTCCATCCCTCAGCTCCCCGGGTCTCCCATTCATCATAATCGGCGGGTGCTCCTCTATTTGCCATTTGCCCATTTATAGAAGAGCCGCCTCCTAGCACTCTGGCTTGTTCGTACTTGCGAAGGGGCGGCTTGGGTGCATCCTTATCGTTGTGCGAGATAACCTCGGTTGTTACTTTGAGGTCTTTCCAAATAAACCTATCGTTTAAATAGGCTGTTCCGGGATAACTATCCAAAATTTCTTCTGGGACTTCGCCTGGAGCAGTATCTTCTCCTGCTTCACACAACAAAACTTTTATATCGCTGCTCTTAGAAAGTCGATTTGCTAAGACACTGCCGGCAGACCCACCACCAACTATAATATAGTCAAATACCACGGTTAGCTCCTTAGATAACTTCCAAAAATATGTCCCGAAATGATCTCAGTTAACTGTGATTAATATCTGGTTAGCATCAAATTAATAAAAAAGGGTTACTGTGTCCAAGTCTGCAGATGAGTTTTTAAATGCACAAGTTTATCGATGTTGGCTTTTACAAAAATCATCCCCTTGATAGTAATGACGTTGGGGAGGGATTCTGTTTCTGATATTAAAATAAAAAAGTGTTTTCTTAATTTATTTACGCTAAATATTTTTTGATTTTTAAAAAGCGTGATTAGAATAATAAATACCAGTAAAGATAAGGAAATCTCAATATTTCTCAAAGTGACATCAGTACAATATCAGCGGGTCCCGGAACTACTGGTCGCTCAAGAAACCGTAAATTTAAATCAATCTAATAGGTATATTCTATCCCTTGGTAACGATTAGAAATGTTTTAGGTTAACAAAATTTTTAAGGAAAAAAATGTCAGAAATGTCTTTTGAAAAAGCAGTTATGTCCCGACATTCGGTTCGGGGCTTTCAGCAAAGGGAAGTCTCGCAATATTTACTCGATAAAGTATTTGATATAGCTCGCTGGTCACCTTCGGGAACTAATATGCAGCCCTGGCAAATCTGCGTAGCTTCTGGCGCAACTAGGGATTTGTTGCGAAAGAAAATGATGGCTGCAGTTAAAAATGGTATGTCGCCAAACCAAGACTTTAAATCGTCTGGAAAACCTATAGGGAAACTCTGGAAGGATAGAAGAAGAGAGTGTGCAGCAGTGTTGTATCGAGCAATGGATATTGCTTGGGAAGATAAAAAGGCTCGAGGTGCAGCTGCGTTTAGAAACTTTGAGCTTTTTGATGCCCCTCATGTAGCTTTTATATGTTCGGATGAGGCGTTTAGCCTGGCTCGGGCGTGGGATATTGGTATGTACGCACAAACACTGATGTTAGCAATGACAGCAAATGGTCTAGCTTCCTGTGCACAGGGGACGATGGGACATTATCCGGAATTCGTTCGAGAGGCTTTCAATCTAGGTGAAGAGGTGAAAGTATTATTTGGTATAAGCTTTGGCTATGAAGATAAATCAATGAAGGTTAATACGGCCCATACAGAGCGTTCTTCAATCGAAGATACGGTAATATTTAAAAACTAATGATTTTATAGCGTTTTTAGTTTTGGGAAAAAAGGACCCAAAATCTAGGTTGCTAATGATATGGCAAGATCGCTCTTCAAGTTTGTTAATGATCTAATAAAAATAGATTTTCGCAATATAAAAGATAGCTATTTGTCTGTTGCAATATAAACTCCGTCCCAATCTTCTCCTGGTGTGTTTATTTGATACTCAGCAATTCTTTCATCGAATAGGTCATAGAGCCCGTCATATTTTTCTCCAGCAACTTGTCGAGCTTTTTGAGAAAGCAACGTGGCATTTTCCCAATTTTGGTTTCTGTATTCTGAGATTAGTTCAGCATGAACGGAGCTAAACTCGTTAAACCACTTCGAATTTTGTACTTCTGTATTTCCTATCAAAGCGAAAATTCTTACCGGGACAGTTTTACCCTTCACCTGTATCAGGTCTAATTCTATCGTGGCAAAATCCGGGGCGGCCACCTTTGTTGTTTCACTTATAACTATATCGACGCCATAACCTTTAGATTGCCCTTCTAATCTAGAACAAAGATTGACGTCATCACCAAGAATTGAGTAGTCAAACCTCTGAGTTGATCCCATATTTCCTACACAGCACGTTCCCGTATTTAAACCAATGCCGATTTTTAGCGGCCGAAATTCTTTATCATTGCTGATCGCTTCTTTTTCCAGTTCCTGGTTCAATTCTTCCAATTTTTCAAACATGACCAGTGCAGAATTGCAGGCCTCACTAACGTGGGTTGGTACGTCGACTGGGGCGTTCCAGAACGCCATCATGCAATCCCCCATGTATTTGTCTATGGTTCCCATCCTATCCATAATAACTTGGGTCATGGGTGTGAGAAATTTGTTTATTAACTGTGTAAGACCTTCTGGATCATAAAGTTCGGAGATAGAGGTAAACCCGCGAACATCACAGAACATGATCGAAATGTCTTTCATTTCACCGCCCAGCTTGAGCTGCTCTGGGTCTGATGCTAATTGCTCGACCAGTGCAGGAGATAAATACATCCCAAAAGCACCCCTAACTCTTGCTCGCTCCGCCTCTGTGGCTAAGTATATTAGTAATGATTGGGTAAGATAAATAATCAGTATTACTAAGCTGAAGTAAATTGGATCAAGAAGCCAATTATAAACATCAAACGCATACCAAGCCCCTCCAACTACACCTCCAATGGCGCACACTGTAAGCACGGCACACCAGATTGATCCCCATTTTGGAAGTAGCCAAATCAACAGCAAACCCAATAAGAGACTGGCAACGACTTCTAGCCCGTGGGCAAAATCCGGTCTGTTAAGGAAGTTTCCTGTAAGAATTGTCTCAAGTGCCTGCGCGTGGAGGCTTACTCCAGCCGCGGCAGGGTTAAGAGGCGTTGCCCGCAAATCTTTTAGCGCTGCCGCCGATGTTCCAATGAGGACAATATGTCCTTCTAATTTCTCTGCTGGCGCTTTGCCTTCCAATAGCTTCCAGGCTGGAACGTAACGATCGGGTATATCACCAGTAAATCTGACCCAGATTTGCCCGTTTTCGTCCGTTGGTACTGTAACAGCACCAACTTTGAAGCCAACCAATCCGGTCTCACCAAAACCTTCTTCTCCGCTAGCACCGACAGCCCGTATTATGAACGTAGACGCATCCTGAGCAACTCGAAGAGACTCAGCCACGAGCGAGGGGTATATTTTATCTTTTAAAGTCATAAACATTGGTATTCTTCGGTAAATGCCATCACTTTCTGGAATAGCATTAAGCGCGCCATTGCCTGCAACTTTACTCTCAATGGTTGTTAATACCTTCATTGCCCCAGCATAAGCCGGGAGATATGGAGCTGCTCTGTCACCATTTTCAGCAAATCCAGCTTTGATTTCGGGTAGCGGCTCACTTGTTTCTGTACCAGTTAACGCAAACCCAGTCACCACGTAAGAACCATCGACTGTCTGGGCAAATAGTTCATCGTTATCTGGTATTGCTAGCAGACCTTTACGGGCCTCTTCGAATTCCGGCCGTTTAGGAAGCATTTTCCGTAAGCTTTGTGGCGATAAACGGTCAGCTTGAGAGAAAACCATATCAAAAACAACCGCCGAGGCGCCTAATTCATTTAATCGGGCTACAATCTCAGCCATAACATCTCTTGGCCACGGCCACTGCCCGACGCGGCTAAGGCTTTCGTCATCTATATCAAGAATACGAACCGGAATATCGTTTGAATATACCCTTGGTTTCAAACGTTGGTATTCATCAAAAACACGGTGACGCATTTGCTCCACGAAAGTAGGCTCAACAACGTGGATTCCCGTTGATAGAAAAAGAAATAATAAAGGTAAAATCGGTGACCATGGAAATTTTTTCATTTTTTACTACCTTAGCCCGCTGCGGCCTTCTGCTCTTCCAAAGGCATTAAAATGTTCTATGGCAGCACGTTCCATTGCCTGCTGATAAGCTCGCCCAGGGGCAATGCCGCGGGCGTTTACAATATTTTTAGCATGCATCATTACGTCAGGATTATTAATTAAGTACTGGAGAGCAGGGGACTCGGATACTTTTATTAATGATTCTTTTTGTTCGTTTTGCAATGTAAGCGATTGGGGTGAATTAACGCCATCCATATGCCGTCCCTCTTTTCTTCCAAACGCAGTATAATGGTCGATTGCCACGCTTTCCATTGCCTGCTGGTAAGTTCGCCCGGGGGCAATGCCGCGGGCGTTTACAATATTTTTAGCATGCATCATTACGTCAGGATTTCTTACGAGATACGATAAACCTGCGGAGCTAGAGACCGAAATGAGGTTAGTATTTGATATTGGAGTTGTCGTTAAAACCACTAAATTTTGTGTTAATGCAAGAGGACCAGGACTAGGACCAGGACTAGGACCAGGACTCGGACTAAGGTCAGGGCTAGGGCTAGGGCTAGGGCTAGGGCTAGGGCTAGGGCTAGGGCTAGGGCTAGCTACTGGATTAGGGCTAGAGTCAGGACCAGAACCAGGACCGGGATCAGGACCAGGACTAGGACCGGGACCTGCTACTGGGTTAG
>PBVO01000155.1 GCA_002729015.1 Candidatus Poribacteria bacterium | reverse complement strand
TCTGCGCAAAATTTATACTATGCGTTACGCTAATGCAGATACTACTGAGTTCAGTCCGGAAAAATGGAGAATTCCTTTTTTCTTGGTTCGAGGCCAAGCTAAAAAGCTGTCATCTTATATCGACATCCGCCCTGACCAATCACTACCAGTCCAGCAACCGGACTGTCAGCTGGTAAGAAACTTTAAAAATGGTAATGACGGCAAAATACCCCGAGATTACTAAATCTTTATTAAGGCCAAGAGCCCAAAGGGAGTAACTTAAATGTATAGAAATATCTATGTGCGAAAAAACATACTATTATTATTTTCACTGCTCGTAATTATCGTTCTAGATAGTTACGCCGTACTGGACGAAAACCTAGTTTTATATTTACCGTTTAACGAAGGCAAGGGTGATATAGCCAAAGATACTACTAAGCATAAAAACAATGGTCAACTCCATCAGGTCGAATGGGCTAAGGGAAAATACGGAACGGCCGTTGAGTTTAGTGGAGTAAAAGGAGGATGGGTAGAAGTACCTGATGCTCCTTCATTAGACATCACCGATGAAATAACCTTGATGCTTTGGGTACACCCCACGCAATTCACTGGTGAATGGTTACGAATGCTAGTCAAGACATGGGCTGGTGACGGTGCACCCTGGATGGTATATGGACTTTATCAAGAAGGTGGTACGCAGGGGAAAGTTGGTTTTATTTTATCGGTCGATAAGGCGAAAGAAAAAAGATCTCCACACGGTCCACCCATCAAGAAGGAGGAATGGACGCATTTGGCAGCTACCTATGACGGGCAAGTCCAAAAGATATATTACAACGGTACACTCAAAGAATCGCAAAAAGTTACAGGAAAAATCGATACCAATGATGTTCCGATTTCTGTTGGTAGAAATAATGAAGGCGATAGAGAACACTACGTAGGCTTGATAGATGAAGTAGCTATCTGGAATAAAGCATTAACCAAGGATGAGATCAGGGAAGCAATGGAAAGTGTAGCTTCTGTCGAAGCCAAAAATAAACTGTCTACCCGTTGGGGGTCCATTAAGGGACTCTATATGGATACTAAATAAAGACTAACACAGTATCAGCCGTAACAATAAGAGAAAACGTTGTTGTTACTCTCTTATTGTTACTATTTCAATATTTAAAAGATGGCCCATATCAGCTATACGGGATAGAAATCACCTCCTTTATTGGCTCAATTGGATTTGCTATCTAGACTGGGGATTTTGAATCAGATAAATGGACATTACACCAATACCCGATGGCATGCCCTTTCAGTTTGGCGATCAAACTTTCAGATTCGGCGATACGATTGTGGAACTGAAAAACTCGTCTCACTTAATCGATCAACCAGATCAACTGAGAAATAGGTTAGACCTCGATGGTTATCTATTCTTGCGTGGGTTTCACCCAATCAACAAAGTAAAAATCGCGCGAAACTTTACCCTAAAAGCAATTGAACAACAAGGTGGCTTAAAAGAAGGAGCCCCTATCGAAGATGGTATTGCCTCCAAAAATAATCAGAGCTTCGCCTTTTTTCGCCAAACCGATATTGCACATGCGTCTGAAGTACTGGCGGTAGTTGACAGTCAATCAACTTTTTCTTTTTATGAAAGATTACTAGGAGGAACGCCGGTTATTACCTTTGATAAACGATGGTTGCGTTGCATGGCCCGTGGCGGAAGCAATCACTTTCACTATGATCAAGTCTATGTTGGTCGTGGTACACCTAACCGATATACTATGTGGTCTGCCTTTACTGATATTGACCTAACAGGCGGTCCCTTAGTAATCTGCCTAGGTTCGCACCAGCACCAACGATTGAGGGAAACCTATGGGGCTACTGACATGGATCGTGATCTAACCGAAGCGGTCTTCAGTACTGACCCAGCTGAAATGGTTGATAAATTTGGATTTACGCTAGCGACAGCACGATTCCAACCAGGGGACGTGATTATTTTTGGCATGTACATGATGCACAGTTCTGCACCCAATTTGACAGACTCTTATCGCATTAGCATTGATACCCGGTATCAATTGGCTGCAGAAGAAAAAGATGACCGATTCTTTTTTCAACCAAACGGCAGTTGGCTAGGCAATTTTTACAATCATGGAGCAAAATACACACCAATGGCTGAATTGAGAAAGCAGTGGGGACTAGTATAGTTTAGTCACGCAACATGCATATTAAATTAAAACATCGGATTGGTTATGGAACGACTGTAAGGAGAGGTATCGTTGAATACGGAGCAAGTGTCAACTGATTATATTCTAAACGAGCAGCAACGGACACAGTATGAGGTCGACGGCTATCTTTTGGCTTCAGGTCTAATTCCTGATATGGTTGCGGAAAAAGCAGAAAAATCGATGTGGGAACTGATGGAGATGGACCCAGATAATCCTCAAACATGGAGTAATATTCCCACAGCAGCCAACCATGAAAAAAGCCGTAATATTGTTATTTACAATGGCATTCAAATGCCTGAACTTTTGGCTTGCGCGACCTCAGAGTATATTCAAGCAACAGCGGAGTTGATCAACCTCCCGATCAATGACATTCATCCTCCTCAAGCCATACACACGCAAAATCTGTTTCCGGTAAAAAAAACATGGCAATGGCCAACAGCACATGTAGACGGTATCCCCAAAGAACATATGCATTTAACTTTTCCAGGCCCCTATAGAATCGCCAGTTTGGTTTTCTTAAGTGATGTCGAGAAGTTTGGGGGGGGAACTATTGTTTGGCCTGGTTCCCATCATAAGATCCGTCAATTGGCAGAATCCGCTCCTGAAAAGTATGCACATCTATATGATCTGAATAAAGATATTCCAGCACTAGATCTAGGAGATCCGATAGAGCTTTTACCCAAACGTGGCGATATTTTGTTCTTCCAACATCTTTTTGGCCATAATGGATCACTGAATATTAATCAATCACCACGGCTGTTAATGCGCTATTTCTGCGCTTGCAATGAATGCAAGCGATGGAAAAAAACAGATGAATGGAGCCACTGGACACCATAGGAAAATCGGGAAATTCTGGTTTAAATGATAGTGTAAATAGTTAAACTATTAGAGTCAGGTAAGTTATAGCTAAGGTGAATCTACCTAACAGTACCACAAGAAATCATTGCTCCACTGTCGAGAGTTTTTCTCTCTGATCACGTAAAAACCTCAATGTCGAATCGAACAGTGGCACAATAATCCTTGTTCACTTAATTCATTTTTTTAATTTTGCCCAGGTCGTTGCCAGTTTGTCTATCTGATCTACAGACAACAGAAGCTGGAGCCCGGAGTTCATAACTGATACAATTTCTTTCTCGTCCAATGCACGATTCCACATCGCGACATCATCCATTATTCCATTCCAGGTAAAATTACGACCGTCATTAAGTTCCCCAACCCAAACGGGAGATTTATCGTCTTTTAAAACCTCTTTTGCTGGGTGATTGGTTTCAGCTTCCATTTTGCCGTTTATAAAAAGTTTAGCTTTTCCGCCACCCTCAAAAGTATAAACCACGTGGTACCAATTTCCATTTTCTAGGGCCGTCGAAGAGCTTATTTCACCTTCGCTATTCACTCGAGCGTATACCTTCTGTCCTGTCCAGGTAAACAAGTTATAGCAATCACCATCCTTATGAGCGAATCTTTTAGAGACAATTGACATACCGTCTGCACCTTTGATTCCATTAGGCTTAACCCAAGCAGCGATAGTTAGTTCTTTCATTCCAGAAAGTTTATCCACAGATGGAACTTCTACTACATTGTTTCCTTTTCCGTTGAATCGAAGAGCCTTACCAAATTTTCCGTTTACATGTTCTAATTTTCCATTTTTCTTTGGCTTAGCAGGTGATTCGGAATGATCTACTGGATTGCCTGCCTCCTCAAAAGGAAGATATAGAATTAGACCTCGATTAATCGCCGCTTCCGAAGTCGTCAAGACCAAAAACCCAAGTATAAAAAATGAAATTAGAAATAGTTTACCGACATGTATCTTCATGCTTATCTCCTTATAAGTACAGAAGTAAATTGATAGAGCTGGCATATCATTGTGAGACCTAATTGGTGTAATGTCATCGTATCCAAATCGCCTGCGAAATTTCTCCTATTGTAATCAGATAAATTGTCATTTTAAATCAGATTTATTCAAGGGTTTTGGTTGATTGGTCCAATGACCTGATATATCAGTTCCTCTTGCAACGATAGAGTTTTTATTCCAACCTGTCAAAGCTTTCACTTCCGGTGGAACAAACCGCATGGTTAGTCCACACCTGCGTCGGTCAGATTGGTTAGGGGCTGAACCATGAAGTAAGAGATCAGAGTGAAGTGAGATCTGACCAGCTTTAATCTCGAAATCTACCGGAGCCAAACCATAATCTTCCGCGTCTTTCACCGTCTGACCCAATACATTCTGCTCTTCTTTACGACTATGTTCGAAAACAATCTGTCCGTGTAAATGAGATTTGGGAATGACCTTCATTGCTCCATTTTCAGTGTCTGCATCGTCAATTGCTAACCAGACAGTCACTGTTTTGCTGGGTGTAATTGGCCAGTAGGAAGCATCTTGATGCCAGCTAACTTGTTTAGTGTCTCCCGGTAATTTACAAAAGTAGTGAGTGCCCCAACAGATTAGGTCAGGACCAAGTAAATCTTCCAAATAATCTAAAATGCGACTATCTGTCACTAAGTCGTAAATTTCTGGTTGTTTACTGTGCCATCCATTAATTGAATATGCGTCTTTCCCTTCATTTATTTGTTGTTCTATTAACTGATCGAAATATGCTCGGTGTGTAGCAATCTCAGTCTCACTAAATACATCCAGCGGGAATATATAGCCTTTTTGGTTGAATTGCTGAATTTGTTGGGGCGTCAAGCTTTTTGGTTGATCATTTTCAACAGCAAAAAATTGGATGTTTCTTTTCAATTCAGGCATAGCATCGGCTATAGGCATATCAATTTTCTCCCTCAGCAGGTTGTCATTTTTTGTTCTCTAATATGTACGGACAATAATTTGAAAAAGTAATGCTGAACCTAACGTTCTTTGAGACAGGTAGATTTTTTACGACGTTCTCTTTCCGCTCGTCGCCTTATTATGTATTCCTTTCTCGTAATATTTGAATCTTTGATGCCAACCTGACTTCTAATTTTCCAGAACAGAATTTATGACTGATTTCAGTAAATCATCTATGATTGTGTAATAAATCGAAATCACTATTTCTTACTCTAAAATTTCTATACCCTTTAGCCATTTCGGAAATAAATCCAAGATTGATATTTTGCTAACCATCATACTGTTATGATCAATTATAAATCTATAACACCTTGGTTTTCTATCGTCACATACTTCGGAGTTCCTGTATTATTTTCTTTGTTAGAAAATTTGAACTCTTTGTCTGCTTTTTTGAAAATCTTTTCGAATTTCTGCAAGCGTTCCTGATAGTCAGAACAACATCTTATATTCAATAGTTATATGAACAATGATCCAACTTACTACGACAAAT
>PBVO01000001.1 GCA_002729015.1 Candidatus Poribacteria bacterium | reverse complement strand
TGACAGGAATGATAGGCGGTTTATTAATGTCTTTGCCAGCTGTTGGAAAACCAGTTGAAATGGAATTCAGGCCCGAAGAGCCATCTCCTATGATTCATGTGGAAGACGCTGCAGAGATATTTGTAAGAACATCTCTAGCAAGTAAATTAAATTATCCGATATATATAAGCGGAGGCCACTTAGCAACAATTCAAGACATGATAGATATTGTGATGGAAATTATACCCGATGCAAGTATTAAAACTGGGAATAAACCAGTTCCTCACGTTTATAATGTTGATTCAAGTCGAATGTATCAAGATTTAGGTTATGAGCTTGTTTCTTTACAAACTCGAATAGCCGAGCATATAAACGATGCTAAAAAGGAAGCACCTCAATAGCGCATTATTCTCACCTGAAATTATAAAAAGTTTGTGTTACACTGTCACGATTGTGATAGAAAGTAAGCGGGAGTAGCTCAGAGGAAGAGCATTTGCTTCCCAAGCAAAGGGTCGCGGGTTCGAATCCCGTCTCCCGCTCCAAGTGTTAATTTATAGAAAGTAGGGATAATATGCTATATAGTCTTGAAGACCTTTCTCCTAAAATTCACGAAACTGCTTTTGTAGCCCCAAGCGCACAAATCATAGGGGATGTGGAAATTTTAGAGGGTGCTAGTGTTTGGTTTAATTGTGTTTTGAGAGGAGACGCTGGAAAAATTACAATAGGTAAGGGTACCAATATACAGGATGGTACTGTTATACATGAAGAAACCACCATAGGTGAAAACTGTGTTGTGGCTCATCAATGCTTGGTTCATAGATGTACTGTAGGCAATAATGTAATTATAGGAAATGGCGCTTTGGTTTTTGGACCGGCAGAGATAGGAGAAAATTGTGTGATAGGAGCAGGTTCAGTGGTTATACCAGGATCCAACATTCCTAAAAATTCCCTTGTATTAGGGATCCCGGGAAAAGTTGCTAGAGAACCATCTCAAGAAAATTTAGAGATGACGGCAAGAACTGCTGCCAATTATCAAAGAAATAGAGATAGATATTTGAAAAACTTAAAAGAGGTGAAATAATTATGTTTACAAGATTACATCATTTAGGATTAGTAGTAGGTGATTTAGAAGCTGCTAAAAGTCTCTGGTTAGATACATATGGTTTTTCAGTTGACGAAGAAAGATCTCCCTTACCTGATGGTAGAAATGTTCAATTAGATAATGTAAATATACTCGACATACCTGTGGGAGAGAGCGAACTAGAAATTAATATGGCAAATGATCCTAATAGTGGTACAGGAAAGTTTTTGGAAAGAAGAGGAGCGGGACCACACCATATATGTTTATATTCAGACGATATGGATGCTGATGTAAAAAGGCTAATCGATGCAGGACAACAAATCGTTGTACCTCCAACAGGTAGTGCGGATCAAGAAGGTGGCTCAAGAGTAGCTTTTGCACATCCAAAGTCTAATTTAGGTTTCTTATTAGAAATATGGCAAAACATGCCAGTTAATGGCATTGTCCCAGAACCCCCGAGAGGAAAAGGTGGTAGTCTTACCTATGTTCATCATGTCGGTGTGGTATGTAATAATTTTGAAGAAGCCTTAGCATTATTTCGGGACACTTATGGTCTCAAAATTGATGATGTAAAGACACCTTTGCCTGATGGTAGATTTGCCGAAAGTGATAATGTAAAAATTCTCGAATTTCTTGTAGGAGAATCACGGATTGAAGTTAGCGTACCCCAAGATGAAACAAGTGGAACTGCTAAATTTTTAGCTAATCGCGGGTCTGGTATTCACCATGTTTGTTTTTATTCTGAAGACATAGAAAGTGATGTTGCGAGATTGAATACCGCAGGATTAGTTCAAATAGGAGAAGTTACAGGTGCAGATGAAGGTGGTAGCAGAGTGACTTTTTATCATCCAAAAAGCAATATGGGCATCCTAGTAGAATTATGGCAAGATGTGTAATATTTTTTTTTCTTCTTCCAAATAGAAATTAAACTTGACAATAAAGGGGTATATTGTTATTATCCGTTTCTGTTGCCTTCTATTCAGAGGCAATATTTTTATTTGGAAAGAATTAGATCATGCCTACAGTTAATCAGTTAGTAAGAAAAGGTCGTACTAGTTCTCAAAAAAGGACAAAAGCTCCTGCATTGAGAGTGGTTCAAAATACCTTAAAAAACAAGATAACAAGAGGTCCTGGATGTCCTCAACGAAGAGGTGTATGTGTTCAGGTACGTACTACAACTCCCAAAAAACCAAACTCCGCTCTAAGGAAAATAGCAAGAGTACGTTTGACAAATGGAATGGAAGTGACAGCCTATATACCTGGTGAAGGCCACAACCTTCAAGAACACTCGGTTGTTTTAGTTAGAGGTGGAAGGGTTAAAGACCTTCCTGGAGTTAGATATCATATAGTTAGAGGAGCCTTGGATTCTGGAGGAGTAAACGACAGGAAACAAGGCAGAAGCAAATACGGATCTAAGAAATAGATCGTATTTTGAGAAAGCAGAGAAAATCGTGTCTAGAAGACGAAGAGCTACAAAAAGAATAACCATTGCAGATCCTAAATATAATAGCCAAGAGATATCTCGGTTTATTAATAGGATAATGTTAGATGGAAAGAAAACTGTAGCTCAAAGAATAGTGTATGACGCATTACAAAAATTAGAAGACGATGCAAAACGACCAGCTATAGAGGTTTTTGATCAAGCGATGAGGAATGTAACACCAATTTTAGAAGTAAAATCCCGACGAGTTGGTGGAGCTACATATCAAGTTCCTGTAGAGGTTCGTCATGACAGAAAAGAAGCCTTGGCTATGAGGTGGATAATAGGTTCAGCCCGATCACAATCGGGCTCTTCTATGTCCGACAGGCTTTTCAGAGAGTTACAAGAAGCTTCGAGAGGTCAAGGAACAGCAGTTAAGAGAAGAGAAGATTTACATAGAATGGCAGAAGCCAACAGGGCTTTTGTTCAATATAAATGGTAGTTATATCAAAGTAAGGTTTGGTTATGGATTTCCCCATTGATAAAATAAGAAATATTGGATTTATTGCCCATATAGACGCAGGTAAAACAACTGTAACAGAAAGAGTTTTATTTGCTTCTGGCATGACGCACAAAATTGGAAATGTGGATGATGGCAATACTGTAACAGATTGGATGGACCAAGAAAAAGAACGTGGAATAACAATAGTGTCTGCTGCTGTTACAACACATTGGCGTGATCATCAAATAAATGTCATTGACACTCCAGGGCACGTAGATTTCACAGCGGAAGTCGAAAGAAGCCTTAGGGTATTAGATGGAGCTGTTGTAGTATTTGAATCTGTTTCAGGTGTTCAACCACAATCAGAAACGGTTTGGAGGCAAGCAGATAAATATGGTGTGCCAAGAATATGTTTAATAAATAAAATGGATCGAATGGGAGCAAA
Source organism: Candidatus Poribacteria bacterium (assembly GCA_002729015.1). The sequence continues at coordinate 1,649 of PBVO01000001.1, read as the reverse complement.
TTTTTATCGTGCAGTAGATATGATAAAAGATAGATTTAAAGTGGTTGCAGTACCTATCCAGCTTCCGATAGGTAGCGAAAGTGAATTTAGCGGGATTATTGACTTAATTGACCAACGAGTAATTAGGTTTAGTAGAGAAACAGGGTCTGGGGTTGAAGAAATTCTGGATGAAGTTCCTGAAGAATTCCAACAACAATTAACAGAATATCGCGAAGCAATGTTAGAAAATATTGCTGAATTTGATGAAGAAATTATGATGAAATATTTAGACGGTGAAGAACTTACACCTGATGAAATACGAAAATGCATTCGTATAGGAACTATAGATAATAAAATTGTCCCAGTCATTTGTGGAAGTGCTATGTTTAATTGGGGAATGCTTTTAGTATCAGATGCAATTGTAGACTTTTTACCATCCCCTAAAGATATTCCAGCTATTTCTGGTGTTGCTCCAAGGAGTGAAGACGAAGTAGTTGTGGCGCATAATGAGGATGATCCTTTTTGTGGTATTGCGTTTAAAGTTGTATCAGATCCATATACTGGACGTTTAGTATACTTCAGAGTTTATTCTGGTAAGGTTACAGGTGGTACATCACTTCTAAATGTTACCAAAGGTAGAAAAGAGCGTATGGGTCGAATTGTTAGAATGGTAGCAAATAAGCGCGAAGAAGTAGAAGAATTAAAAGCTGGAGACATAGGTGCTTCTGTGGGGCTAAAAGATACATTTACTGGCGATACTCTAACGCTAGAAAATAGGCCTTTATTACTAGAAACAATCAAATTCCCAGAACCAGTAATTTCCGTTGCAATCGAGCCAAAAAGCAAAGCTGAACAGGAAAAATTAACAGATGGTCTCATCAAATTAGCTGAAGAAGATCCAACTTTTCAGACGAAATACGACGAAGAAACTGCCCAAACCATTGTTTCTGGTATGGGTGAACTTCATATAGAAGTTTTAGTGGAGAGACTTAAACGAGAATTTAGCGTAGATGCAAATCTAGGTAAACCAAGAGTTTCTTATCGAGAAGCTATAAAGAAAAAGGCCACTGCTGAAGGTAGATTTGTTAGACAAAGTGGAGGCCGAGGTCAATATGGGCATGTCGTTTTAGAAATAGAACCCCTACCCGAAGGCGAAGGCTTTGAGTTTGATAATAAAATCGTTGGGGGAAAAATTCCTAGAGAATACATCCCATCTGTTCAGGCAGGTGTTAAAGAAGCGTTAACTAATGGCACATTAGGTGGATATCCAGTTGTAGATATAAAAGTAACTCTTTTTGATGGCAGTTTTCATGATGTTGACTCCTCAGAAATGGCTTTTAAAATGGCAGGTTCGATGGGTGTTAAAGCAGCAATATCAAAAGCAAATCCACAGTTACTTGAACCTATAATGGGTATAGAGGTAACTACTCCTGAAGAACATATGGGAGATGTGTTGAGTGATTTGAATTCCAGAAGAGCCCAAATACAAAATATGGAAGCCCAAAATGATGCTCAGGTTTTAAAGGCACATGTTCCTTTAGGCCAGATGTTTGGATATGCAACAGACCTTCGTTCTGCAACACAAGGTCGAGCTAGTTATTCCATGGAGTTTGATCATTATTCCGAAGTTCCAGAAAACATAAGAGAAGAATTACTCGCACAAGGTTAAT
>PBVO01000165.1 GCA_002729015.1 Candidatus Poribacteria bacterium | reverse complement strand
CACAAGAGTGGAAACCTACACAGAAAGGTATCTCAATTATGCCAAATAATGCAGAAGAGATTATTAATGGTATAATCAAAGCAATGGAAGTAATGGGTTTTACGAAAGAAAAAGCTTGACATTGTCATTTATTATTCGTATGCTTAGATATGAATTGTAAAAATTGTAATACTACGGATTTTGTTGGGACTATCTTTTATCCCAATCTATGTATTCCGTGTATAATTAAATTAGGAAAAAAATAAAAAAAAGCTTGACTTTGTCATTTATTATAGGTAACTTTACATATGATGAACAATAATTATACTAACTTTTGGAACGATATTCAAGTCAACAATGGAGTTGTTGATGATGATTTTGTCAAACCAAAAGTAGACTATATCGCATTAGCTGGTTATCGTAGAGCTATTGCAAACTTCGTTAACATTGTAACCAATCGTTCTGACATCAAAGTTCGTTATCAGAAGAATGGTGACTCTTATACTGATGGTAAAGTTGTTACTATCGGTAGTAAGATTGACGAAAAGAATTTTGACCACGTTGTAGGATTAGCACTACACGAGGGTTCACACATTTTATTATCTGACTTTAACTTCCTTAGACAACTAAGACACAATACACCACAAGAATTAATTATGGTTGGTGAAGACTTAGGTTACTCTGAGAATCAAATTGTCGGACATCTTAAGAATATGTTGCTTTGAAGGCCTAAGATATTGCCCAATAGTTAATAATTTTACTCCTACATTACGTAAGTCGTTTAAGGTTTCATGGAGCTCGCTGATTCTTTCTCCTAAGCCGACCATTATTCCGCTTTTTGTAGGAATATGGGGAGCATATTGTTGGGCTTCTTGCAGAATAGATAGAGATAAATCGTAATCCCCTTTACCCCGTACCTTTTTGAAAACGCTACGTACCGATTCAATGTTGTGATTAAAAACTGCAGGATGAGCATCTAAGACGGAATGCAATGACTGTAGGTTCCCTGCAAAATCAGGAGTTAAAATTTCGACTTTACAATCGGGAGTTTTTTGGTGAATCTGCCTTATGCATTCAGCAAAAATGTAAGCACCGCCATCTGCTAAATCATCACGATTGACCGAGGTTATCACGCAGTAATTTAAATTTAATGTGCGGACGGTCCTAGCTAGCCGTAGAGGCTCTTGTAGATCAAGAGCCTGAGGTTTTCCGCTTGTAACGTCACAATATCTACAAGCACGCGTGCAGACATCTCCAAGGATCATAAAAGTTGCCGATTTTCGTTCCCAGCACTCGCCGATATTTGGACAGCTAGCTTCTTCACATACTGTGTGGAGTTCTGCAGTGCGCAAAAGCTTACGCATGCTTAAATAATTTTCTCCACCGACCCAAGTTACTTTAAGCCACTTGGGTAACCTTTGTTTAGGTTCTGATGTTGTCAAATCAATTCCTTGGATTAAGGATAAAGTATAAATCTATCATCTAATAGGTTTGGATCTAGTACAAGTTTTTAACCCGTAGCTAATGCTATAGCCTGACTTAAATTTTGGACAGGATGGATATCAATTGGAGTATTAAACTTTAATTTTGATTGGCTCAAACTAGGTACAATAACCTGATTGTAGCCTTGTCTCGATGCCTCGGTTATACGCGTCTCAATATTTGAAGCACTCCTAATTTCTCCATTAAGCCCAATTTCACCAATGATAACAAGGGAAGGATGAACAGGTTTATCGAGATAACTTGATGCAATGGATACGGCTATAGGTAGATCTACCGCTGTTTCAGTAATACGTAATCCTCCGGGGACATTAACCATTAGATCTTGATTCCCAAGCTGTACATTGGCTCGTCTTGACAAAACTGCTGAAAGCATAATAGTACGATTGAAATCGACTCCAGTAATAGTTCTTCTAGGAGGATTGAACGCTGTTGGGTTGGTCAATGCTTGAATCTCACATAATAAAGGACGCGAACCTTCAAGAGTTACGGCAATACATGAGCCTGGGGAAGAGGTATCACGTTCAGATATTAAGGCGGCAGAAGGGTTTGTTAATTGATGCAGACCATCGTCTCTCATTTCAAATAATGCTACGTCATTAGTTGATCCATAACGATTTTTTGAATTTCGAATCATTCGTAAACTACCTAAAGAGTCCCCCTCTAATGATAGAACAACATCGACCATATGCTCGAGAAGCTTTGGTCCCGCTATCGAGCCTTCTTTTGTTACATGTCCTGTAAAGAAAGTGGGACTGCCTGTTGTTTTTGCCCAATTAAGAAAAATTTGAGCACATTCTTTTATTTGGGTGGTACTTCCGGCAGTTGAATCTGAGGAAGAGGAAGTTAATGTTTGAATCGAATCGATGATGAGTATGTCGGGGGATAGGGTTGCAAGTTGGGGTCCAATAGATTCGGCTTCAGTCTCTGATAGGAAAAATATATTCGAAGTATCTATCCTCAGTCGATCACCTCGGAGACGAACTTGTGTACCTGATTCTTCTCCTGAAACATAGAGTACTTTTTTCCCTTGTTTTGTTAGAGCGTCGGAGATTTGTAGAAGTATTGTGGATTTCCCAATTCCTGGATCACCAGCTAGAAGCAGTACAGAACCTGATACGAGCCCTCCACCTAGTACGCGGTCAAATTCACTCAAACCAGAGCTAAGTCGAGACCCATCCGAATCAGGTTGCTCACTAAGCTTACTCAATGGTGTAATTTGTTGCCCTGGAATTTTATATAGATGTGTTGAAGGAGAAGCAGCTTCTTTGAATTCGACGAGAGTACCCCAGAGATTACATGAAGGACAACGACCATTCCATTTGGCCGAAGAATAACCGCAATCTTGGCATAAGAAGTACGTTTTTGAATTGGGTTTCAACACTTCGCTAATACTGCAGCAGAGACTTTAGTAATGCAAGCAGTGTTTGACCCTCTTTTGTGTGTCAGAGGGGGGTTAACTGGTTGTGGTGACAGGTTCTACTTCGTGTCTAATCAATAAGGACTGAGAGTCTGTATCTGGGTCAACGTCTACAATCACAGTTTGACCTGGCTGAAATTTCCCGCTGAGTACTTCATCAGATAAAGGATCTTCAATTTTTTGTTCAATTAGCCGTCTTAGTGGCCTAGCTCCAAAAGTAGGATCGTAACCTTTTTCCCCTAACCATGCTTTAGCTGAATCAGTGACTTCAAGGCTGAGACCTTTTTCAAGCATCGGTTTTCGTACATCATTAAGCATTAAGTCAACGATACTGACGATATGCTCTTGTGTTAAAGCATGAAATACTATCTGTCCATCAATCCTATTGAGGAATTCAGGTCGGAAAAAGCGCTTAACTTCATCATCCACTTTTGTTTTCATTTTTTCATAGGCATTAGCTTCCATTTTTGACTGTTCTTGGATGGCAAACCCAAGAGAAGTATCTCGTTTTATGAGATCAGAGCCGATATTGGAAGTCATAACAATTATGGTATTCCGGAAATCTACTTTTCGCCCTTTAGCATCAGTCAGATGGCCATCATCAAATATTTGTAGGAGCAAATTAAAAACTTCAGGGTGCGCTTTTTCAATTTCATCTAACAAAATACATGTGTAGCTTCTTCTTCTCACAGCATCAGTTAATTGCCCACCTTCTTCGTAACCAACGTATCCCGGAGGCGCTCCAATTAATCGTGCGACGGTATGGCGCTCCATGAATTCTGACATGTCAAGGCGAATAATTGAGTCGTCTGAACCAAACATGAATTCTGACAATGCGCGAGCGAGTTCAGTTTTGCCAACGCCAGTAGGTCCAAGGAACATAAAGCTCCCTATTGGCCTTCTGGGGTCTTTTAATCCAGCACGGGCGCGTCTAACTGCTTTTGCAATAGATACGACGGCCTCATCCTGACCTATGATTCGCTGATGAATGTGTTCTTCCATCTTAAGGAGGCGTTCTGTTTCTTCAACTGCCATTCGGGTGACAGGGATTCCAGTCCACATGCTTACTACTTCTGCTATCTCTTCACTAGTTACTGAATCTTTTTCATCACTTGTATTAGCTTGCCATTCATCTTGTAGTTGCTGCAATTTTTCGGCAAGTTTTAATTCACGGTCACGAAGTTCAGCGGCGTACTCGTACTGTTGCTGTGAGATGGCTTCATCTTTTTCGCGACGCACAGTGTCCAATACTTTTTTGGATTCTTTGACGGATAGCGGGGTTCCACTAGAACGAATTCGTACTCTTGAACCCGCTTCATCCATAAGATCTATTGCTTTGTCGGGAAGATATCTGTCAGCAATGAATCGAGATGCTAGTGTTGCCGCAGCTTGTAGGGCTTCATCTTCAATGGTAACACCGTGATGCTCTTCAAATTTAACTTTAATACCCCTTAGGATTTCTACGGTTTCTTCAGTAGAAGGTTCCTCTACGTTTACTGGTTGGAACCTTCGCTCTAACGCAGGGTCCCTTTCGACGTATTTCCGATAATCATCGAGCGTAGTTGCACCGATGCACTGTAGCTCCCCACGTGCAAGGGATGGTTTAAGAATATTTGCGGCGTCGACAGCTCCTTCCGCTGCTCCTGCACCTACCATGGTATGCATTTCATCAATGAATAGAATGCAGTTACCTGCAGCTTTGATTTCCTCTACGACTTTTTTAAGTCGTTCTTCAAATTCACCACGGTATTTGGTTCCTGCAACTAATGCGCCCATATCAAGCGTGACAACTCGGCGGTTAGCCAAATTTTCTGGAACATCGCCAGATGTTACTTGCTGTGCAAGCGCTTCAACTATTGCAGTTTTTCCTACGCCAGGAGGGCCAATAAGAACTGGGTTGTTTTTAGTTCGCCGGCTTAAGATTTGTAGCACCCGAGCAATTTCTTTGCTGCGTCCAATCACAGGATCTAATTTTTCGGCACGAGCGGAGCTTGTTAAATCAATGCCAAGTTGGTCAAGGGTAGGGGTTCGTGTGCTACTTTTGCTTTGAGATTTTCCTTGAGAAACACTTTGATTTAAGATTCTTGTGGTTTCGGCCCGAACTTTATCTAGAGATACTCCGAGGCTTTCGAGAACGCCGGCGGCGACACCTTTACCTTCACGCATGATTCCAATTAAAAGATGCTCAGTCCCGATGTAATGATGACTGAGCCTTCGAGCTTCATCTACAGCAAGTTCAATAACTTTTTTCGCCCTAGGAGTAAGACCAATATCGCCAGGAGAAGGTCGCTCTCCTCGTCCAATAATAAATTCAACAGCAGAACGAACCTTGGAGAGCTCAACATTTAGGCTACTTAAAACTCGCGCAGCTACTCCGTCAGTTTCTCTAACTAAACCTAGGAGGATGTGCTCAGTTCCTATATAGTTATGATTAAAACGTTGAGCTTCTTCTTGAGCGAGCGAAAGTACTCTTCGTGCACGCTCAGAAAATTTTTCAAATCTACTTGACATGGAGTCTCCTCTACATATCTAAACACATTAACACTGATTAGGCGATATTTTAGTCTACTGGATCAAAATATTCAGTAGGCCAGTCCTCCTCTTCGATTGCTTGCTTTAGACTTAAACCAATCCTACGGCGATCCGGATCTAAACTGATAATTCTCAAACTAAGTGTATCTCCTATGGATACAATGTCTTTAGGGTGATTAATGTGTTTTTCAGCCAATTCAGAGATGTGGATTAGCCCTTCAACTCCTTCACTTATTTTAGCAAATGCTCCAAATTCAGAAAGCTTCATGATTTGGCCTTGGACTAATTGACCTATCTTGTAGAGTAATGGCACTTCATCCCAAGGTGCCGGTATAAGCTTTCGCATACTTAACCCGATACGTTTTGAATCAGGATCGATATTAATAATTTCTACATTTACGACTTGCCCAACACTGACATGCTCACGCACATTGGATACGGTTCCCCAAGATATTTCCGTCAGATGCACAAGGCCATCAATGCCACCGATGTCTACGAATGCCCCAAATTTTGAAAGTCCAGTAACTTTTCCTTCACAACGGTCACCTATTCTTAACTTGTCAATGAGCTGGTTTTTGAGCACATTTTTTTGTTCTAAAAAAACATTTCGCTCAGAAAAGACAACTTTGTCTTTTTTACGGTTAATTTCTATAGGTTTCATAGAGATTGTAGTGCCATGTTTATTTGCAAGTGCAGTTTCGCGATCTATCCCATTTTCGAGCACTACGTGAGATAAAGGAATAAACCCTTGTAATCCACGAACATTTACTACTATTCCACCTCGATTATGCTCAGTAACGATGCCTGTTATGGCAGTGCCTTTAGCATAGGATTGTTCGATATTAGCCCAAGCATCAATTGCTACGGCTTGGTCATGCGATAGAGTAATATGCCCATTTCTGTTTGTTCTCGTTTCCAGAACTAACACTTCAATGGTATCTCCATTTTTATATTGCAAAGTGGGGTCCAAAATTCCAATTGAGCGTAGCTCAGAGTAAGGTACAATTCCTTCCGATTTGTAACCTCCTACTGAAATTAGAAGCCCTTCAGCAGAAGATCCCATCACTTCACCTTCTACTACATCGCCTTTACGCAGTTCAGGTATTTCATTTTCCAGAGCAAGTAGCTCCGCCATTGTGGGCTGATTAGGATCTGTGGAATTTGGCCTATATGCCATGTTGCACCGTCAAGTATTTAGGTAAATTTTATGTTGAACCTTTGACACTGTAAACCCAAAAGCACCATGCGTAAAAATTTTGTTTTTGCCAATTTAAGTACTAGGGATTAAAAAACCCGGGCTATGCCCGGGTGTAAAT
>PBVO01000009.1 GCA_002729015.1 Candidatus Poribacteria bacterium | reverse complement strand
TAGTTACATTAAGTAAAGAAATTGCTTTGTGTGGGTTCACCTCAATAACTTCCGCCTCTGCAACACACAAAGCAATTTCTTTTTCATTTTCAGGTTCTTCTATAAATTCTTTAAAATCATCTACAGTACAGTCAAACGTTGATACAATAAAAATATTCATCCTAAACTACCTCATCATCTTTATATTGTATTTAAATTATCTAAGATTATATTTTCTGCCGTTTCATGAATTAGATATAAATTCATGAAACGGCACTTTATAATTAAAAGTATTATTTCAATACAATTTCTAGACCATGAGGATCGGCTGCACTGATTTTTTGACCAGGGAAAATTCCGTCAACTAGCCTTAGAGGATCATCCATTGAAGCTAAATCTTTTGAGTTCCAATCGAACCCTTTACAATTATCGTTAATTGTGAGAACTGCTACTCCGGGAGTTCGACCAGCAAACTCTAAAGCACCGATAGCCGTAAGTGGTTTAGCCCCACGTAAAGCAATAAACATTTTATTACCGACTATATCTGCCACATCTGGTTTTGGATCGAGACTAAATGATTCTGACATAGATTGAGTAGTAACAACTTTATTTGTTTGTAGGTCAACGAAATTGACGTCATTACTGACACGCATACTTGTTACGGCAAATAAGTTGCCATTCTCATCAGTACAGGTAACCGCACCATGCGTATCTTCTACAGGAAGTTCAATCTGTACTGGATCTGGAAATACTCCGTCACTTGCTCTACTAGCATCAAAAGTATAAAGGAAATCATCTCCACCTTTGGCTCCACTTTCGCCATTGGTCATTATTTTACCAAGGGGAAGACGGGTCACACCACATCCGATTCCTGGAACAGTACTCTTTTCATATACTTTTACAACATTCATAGGTGTAGTTCCATCTGCAGAGCCTACATCAACTACTAGCAGTCCACCACCAGCTAGAGTAACATACGCAAATTTACTGTCGGCAGTGAAATCGTGACAGATTGGGCGTACTACTGAAGTTCCTAAGTCATTAGCAAATTGGTCTAAAGCTAAAGTCTCAACTAGATTATAATCATTGCTAGTGTAGTCAGTTTGGATCTTATGCAAGAATCCAGATTCATCTTTGGCACCAATATTTGCGACAATTGTCATACTGTTATCAACAGAACCAACTGATGCGTGTGCATTTGCTGTTCCGCCTGCTCCATTGAAACCACCTATTGTGTTGACACATCCATCTATAGTACGTGTATCAATATTGATGAAAAAAGTGTCTCCAGAACCTACATTAGCGAGAATTACGTGCGTAGATTTTGGGCTAGTATGGTTAGAAAGTATCATGTGTGGTTTTTTAGGAGTTTCGCAACCAGCTTCTTCAGCCTTCTTTGCTAAATCAATAATCTCTGGAGTTGCTTCACTAGCGTTTGCAGATATATCAGCTCCATCCCAAATGTAAATGAGACCACCGCCACCGTAGCTAGTAGTACTTGATTGATCAACTGCCCAGACTTCAAATGAAGGCTGTGTAGCACTTTCATTTGAGGCTTCAGGACCTTCAGGACCTGCTGGACCTGCTGGACCTGCTGGACCTTGCGGTCCTTCTGGTCCTGTGCATGCAATTACAGCAACAGAAGATATTAGTAGAATTACTACAAATTTCCACAATAATTTAATATTCATTTCCCCCCCCTATAATAAAAAAAGACCTCATTTGAGGTCTCAACTAATTCAGTGTATCTTAGGACAAATTATGCCATCCGCACCTCCAAGTTAGAAGAGACCTTAGGATCTCCGCAACAAAAAATACAGCAACATAGACAGCAACAAAGTGACATTAAGGATTTGTTAATAGAAAAAGTTAGATTGGAATTAAATATTGCTAAAAAAGCTTGCATGTATTAAATAGTCTCCAATATTAATTTAGTTTTGTGTGTATGGAATATACCATAAAATATCAGATTTAGCACAATTTAAATATCAATATACTTGATCTATAGGTAAATATTGATTAAATCAAACATTTATTTATCCAAGTATTTTATGAATTTCATTTTTTGTAGGTATTCGACATGTATCTCGTTTACCAAACCATTTATATCTTCTGTTTGCAATTTGATCATATAAATAATCTCGTATGAATCTTGGTACGCAGTAGAATATTTTACTTAAATGGTAAATTCCACCCATATCAGAAAGTATCGATAAAATAGCATCAGATTTTATTTTCACTACAGTTTTTTGTAAATAAATCACGTTGTCTATTTTTTTAATTTTTTCAAACTCATATCCAAATTTCGAGAGAACTGAAAGAGCAAAATCAGATTGTAAGGAAGCAAATTGTATTTTTTCTTTTTTGTCATATTTTATAACAAAGTCAATTGTTCGATTACAAAGGATACAATATCCGTCATAAAAAACGATTAGCTTGTTGCTATTTTGTTTAGGTTGATTATTTTTCATAATCTCAAATAATTGGATTATAAGGGTTTATCTCCTGTCCAATCCGCATCATCACAAGCAACCTTAAATGCTTCTATTGGTTCAACACCTCTACAACCATCTTCCCCAGGTCCACCAAGTTTAATTTTTGCCTTGCTAAGAATATCGTTACCATTTCCACCGTATACTTCGTCATTTTCAGTTTGATATTTATCTTGGGTAAGATCACCGCTTAAAGGTTGATCATTTCCATCCATTCCCCAAATACGATCTGTTCCTTCTTGACCTTCTATATGGTCAACATTCTTGCCACCAATAATGATGTCATCTCCTGGTCCACCATAAAAAGTATTTTTACCTCCAAAGTCAATCATGTAGTCATTTCCATCATTTCCTCTAAACATATCCCCATCTACATATTCTGGTTCTGCTGCTAATTCGTTTAATTGACTTAATAGTAAGTCTCCTTGAATTGAATCATCTCCGGGACCACCATTGAGGGTGTCTGAACCTAATCCGCCAATCAACCAGTCATTACAAGGTAGGCTGTCTGGGCAATCTTTATTATCTGCATTTTGACCATCTCCGTAGAGCTTATCGTTTTGATCGCCTCCCCAGAGCGTGTCATTTCCTGATTCTCCATACAAATAATCGATACCTGTACCTCCATTTAGCCAATCATTACCTGTGCCACCCCATAGGAATTCTATCCCTACTGTATTACTACTGCCTATCAAAGTATCGTCACCGGAATCTCCATATAATGTATCCATTCCTTGTTCTCCAATTAGTACATCATTACCGGGACCACCATAAATTACACTATTTCCAGATCCTCCACATATGATATCGTTTCCGTCTCCCCCATATATAGTTACATTAACCGTACCACCGTCAATTTTATCAATCCCGTCAGTTCCGTTAATAACACTCTCGCGTAAATCGTTAGTAATAGTAAATTCACCATTAGCTCTCATAAGTTCACAGTCTACGTCAATTCCTAACACTGATTCTGTTGCGATTAAGGGTAAAGGTGAACCAGGTGGCATCGGTGCTTGGGGTAGTGGTGTAGGAGTAGGAGTTGGTTCTGCAGTGGGAGTAGGAGTTGGTTCTGCAGTAGGAGTAGGAGTTGGTTCTGCAGTAGGAGTAGGAGTTGGTTCTGGCCTACTAGTAGTGTCTGCAGCAGTTAATTCTTTTTCTGGTTTGGTAGTTCTATCTTTTGTAAGATCTTCTTGTGTTGCTATAGGAGTTTCGTTTGTAGGAATCCTCGAGGTTACAGAGTCTTTTATTTCTTCTACTTCTACTTCACAGCCTGAAAATAACAATAAACATAATGTTGTGAATATTATCAAAAAATAAGTGTTATGATTTATATTAGACATAAAAACCTCATAATAGTAGGTAAAAATTGTATTGTGATAGTCTACAAAATGGCTTGGTTGTTTACAATAGATTAAATTGGCAATCTATATATCAGTAAGAAATTTTTCTATTAAATGGTTAACTGTATCTGGGATTTCAGTTACAGGGAAATGTCCAGCGTTATCAAATTCAATATATTCAGAACCAGGTACTGCTTGGTGTATTTTTTCTTCATACTTTGGAGGATTGCCGTGATCTGCTAATCCTCGTAAAAGCAGTAATTTAGGTTTGAAAGAGTCAATTCTGTCACGGACATCAAATTCATCTATTGTTTTTAAATCATAATATTGAGACATAGGGCCAACTTCTCTGTGTTTTTCCATTAATCTTTCACGATATTCAGGCTCAACCCATTCCATTGCTACCCTTTGAAATTTTATCCATTCATCTTCGTATACTGTAGAGTCTTCCGCAGCCCTTAATCTCATTTCATATGTTCCTGGGGCTCGTACTTTAGGCTCCATTGCAACTGTCATAATAACGATACCTGAAACTTCGTCTGGAAAATCGAGGGCATATTGAAGAGCTATAGACGCACCAAGTGTATATCCAACAAGTACAAGATTTTCTTTAATATTTTGTGCCCATAACCATCCTCGCACCCAATCGGTATAGCTTTTTACAGTAAGGCATCTTTCGCCTTCTAAATGACCGGGTAAATCGGGGGCTACACTATTTGGGAAATGGCGCAATTGATATTCGTAAGCTGCAGAACACCCCCCTGCTCCTGGTCCATGAATAAAAACTAATTGGCTCATAATTAATTCTCCATTAATTTATTGAATAATTTCCTATTGACTATTTAAGTCTTTTTTTCTTTTAGGTAATAGACGCATAATCTCCATACGTTTTTCTTCAGAATATATCATCCATAGAGCTATTTCATTAGTAGTTCTGTAGCAACCTATACAATATGTGTCAGTTGTGTCGTATTTGCATACATTTCTGCAAGGTGTACTTATCTTCATGTAATTATTATAACGTATTTTGTTAGGTATTTTGTAGATTAGATAATTGTTGATGCGTAAACTTCAATCCAATTAGTTTTTCTATTTCAATTAGTATTTCATCTTCTTGTAAGACTTGCCAAGGAACACTTGAACGTAAATTAGGATCCGGTTGATAAAGTTTTTTATGAAAGTTTTCTATGAATTCATTCCAATTCTCGTAAACATATTCAGAATTTTTTTGTTCATCTTCTGTCGTACTGTTACATATATCAACTATGCATTTAATTAATCCCGACTTA
>PBVO01000013.1 GCA_002729015.1 Candidatus Poribacteria bacterium | reverse complement strand
GAATGCCGTAGTGGCGGAATTGGTAGACGCGCTAGGTTCAGGGTCTAGTGTCCATTTGGACGTGGGGGTTCGACTCCCTTCTACGGCACCAATACGGTATATTTAATAAATAATATCAATAGTTTAAAAAACTAAAAAACACTGATATAGGAGTATTTTTAGCCTGACTGTCACATTTGATGTCACACTCAGGTCATGAAAAAATCCCCTTCCTTCCTTGTTAAACCGTCTTCGTCCAGTTGTTATCATTTCCGTTCCGTCATTCCGAAAGATCTGGTAGCTAGTTTAAAGCAGACTCAGTTTCAAATTTCACTAAAAACTGGTATTTTCCGACAGGCAAGGCAAAGAGCGTCTGTTCTTGCCTTACTTGCGAAAACTCTTTTTGAAACGATTCAGCAGGATTCATCGATGGCCAATCTGAGTCTCAATGAAATCAAAACCATTCTCAAAGCAGAGCTTGAGAAGTATGTGCTTGAATCCAACGAGGACATGCTGAAAATCAATCCATACTCAAAGAAAGAGGTTGAGGAGGAAATTGAGTTCACAAAGACTTTAAAGAACCTATACAGGCTTGGTCTTGAATCAGGAGATGAAAAACTCAACAGGATCATTGACAAGCGGCTTGAGATGATCTTTGAGAAAAACTCCATTGAAATGGACACAAAGTCTGTTGATTACAGAATGCTGCGAATGAACTTCGTCAAAGCACTGGAAAAGCAGTTTGAATACAAAATGGAGTTGTTGTCTGGTGATCAACAGTCAGTTTATGACATTTCTGACTCGATTCACGATGAAGTGACCTCGCCGCAAATAGAATCAATAGCCTCACCACCAGGCAATATAGACATTCAAGCTGATGATGAAACTAGGATCAGTGATGCATTGGAAGCATTTATTAAAGAAAAGAATCAGGCAGGTTCATTCAAAGAAAAAACTGAAAATACTTACAGACAATATATTGAATTGCTTATAGAAGTAGTAGGAGATATTCCAATGAGGAATCTAAATGCACAGAAAGCAAGAAAATTTAAAGAAACAATAATTCAGTTACCAGCAAACAAAAGAAAAATAAGTGAATACAAAAATAAAAACATTAATGAAATATTATCAATGAATAATATAGAATCGATGTCAGTTCAAACAGCAAATAATTATTTAGGAAATATATCTTCATTTATAGAGTGGAGTAGAAGAAATAATTATTTGGAGATGAACTATTTTTCAGGATTGAAAATTAAAATCAAGCAAAGAGATTCAGAAGAAAAAGATGCATTCACTTTGGAAGATTTAACAAAGATATTTTACCCGGATGAATATCTCAAATATACAGTTAACAAAAGAAAAAATGCCTATTACTGGATTCCTCTAATTGGAGTATTTACCGGAGCAAGGCTTACAGAAATTTCGCAGTTGCATTTAAATGATGTGAAACGTGATGTGAGTGGAATATGGTATTTCGATATCAATGAGGATACTGAAGATAAGAGTTTAAAAAATCTACCTTCCAAAAGAAACATACCAATACACCCTGTATTGAAGGAATTGAATTTATTGGAATATGTAAAGCTGCTGAATAAAAAGGGTGAAGAAAGATTGTTTCCTAAACTGAAGAAAGGAGTGGGAGGATACAAAAAGAACGTGGGACGTTTTTTCAACGAGACTCTTCTTACACGTAGTGGAGTGAAGACAGACAAGAAGAGCTTTCACTCCTTCAGACACACGGTTTCCAACACTTTGAAGCAGAAGCGTATTACTGAAACGTTGGTAGCGGAACTGCTTGGGCACTCACTTTCGTCTGAAACTTTTGGACGTTATGGAAAAGCTTACACACCCAGAGTGCTCTACAATGATGTGGTTCGTAAAATCGAATACAAAGGCGTCGACTGGATAGGACTTAAGCAAGAATGGAATTTGGCGATGTTGAGATAAAAAATGTTTTCTAATTCAGAATTTTATGTTGAACTCCAAAATCAAAATAAATACTACATTTAGTAATTGAAAAATAAAATAAAAATGCTTGTAAATGAATTTTCCTGGTCGCATTCACGTGACAGGCTTTTTTCAGAGTGCCAACTAAAATATTATTACCATTATTATGGATCCTGGGGTGGATGGGAAAAGAATGCCTCCGAACGCATAAGAAAGCTGTATGTACTTAAAAATCTAACCAACCGAAAAATGTGGATTGGTACGGTAGTTCATAAAACCATAGAATCCTTGCTTTCAAAAATAAAAAATGGAGAAATTTTAGACACATTTGAAAATATTAATGAAGAAATGATTGAGAGCATGAGGAAGGATTATAAAAATTCAGTTGATGGAAAATACAATAATAATCCAAAACAATACTGTGGTTTTTCCGAGCATGTTTACTTTGAACCGGTAAGCCGATCTGAGTGGAAGGAAATATCCGAACAGGCAGAACATTGTTTGCGGGTATTCTGGAACTCGGATTTATTCGAGAAATTTAAATCTTCTGATGCTCAATACATCCTTGAAATTGAAAAATTGTCTTATTTCATGCTGGATGGAATAAAGGTTTATGTGTCTCCGGATTATTGCGTCATTGAAGATGGTTTGGTGAATGTATATGACTGGAAGGCGGGAAAGACGCTAAGTGATGCTACGGATGCGCAGTTGGCGTGCTATGCGCTTTATGCCAGCCAAACTTGGGGTGTTGAAGCAGAGTTGCTGAGGCTGGTGGAATATAACCTCTACCATGATGTTATTAAAGAGCATCACTGCGATGGTGTTGATTTCAGAAAGGTTAAAGAGCAGATATTCGAATCGGTTGTAAAGATGAAGAGTCTGCTGATGGATGCAGAGGGAAACATGGCACTTGAAGAGTCTTTCAAGCCGGCAGAAGACAAGAGAGTTTGCACACGGTGCAAATTCAGAGGTGCCTGCAACTCATACGAAATGGAGACTGCTGAAGCGGCTGCATAAGTGAAGGTGCCTCCATGGCCTTATAAAACCTGAATCCATTCTGGCAATAAATCTTATGCGGCAAGCAACTCTTCTTTCTTGCC
This sequence comes from Candidatus Poribacteria bacterium, assembly GCA_002729015.1. The sequence goes on along the minus strand of PBVO01000013.1, from coordinate 4,445 downwards.
TGCAGCCCAGGATACCAGTTGTCCTGCTCCTTCTTCGATTTGTTCCTGCAGCTCTGCATCACCTTGAAGGTGAGCATATTCGCTAAGGGCTGAAGCCATGTGGAAGATGCTTTTGGGATTGTTGCCGAAGGCATCCATTGCCACAGGCCCCGTGTACTTTCGAGGAGCGTTTTCCACCATCTCTAAAGTTCGCGTGTACCTTTCACTCCTGGCTTCGGGCTGATACTTATGGCCAGGTATGAGGTGAATACGATTGCTCCAATCCGGCAGCCAGCTGAGCGGAGCACCTTCTTCTACCAGCACATGTGGTTTGAAGGGAATGGAAACTGAAATCCTTGTTCGTTCCTTAAGCACTTCATATTGTTGTTTGGTGAGTTCGATGAGGTCTTCGACTTTCTTGTTGAACCTCTGTTCCAGCCCATAGTGCTTGATGTAACAATCCAGCAGTTTGGTGCTGACCATCATGCCGTTGGTGCATTTGAGCCGAAAGCAGAAGAGACGTGTATGCAGGCTGCCCCAGCCTGACACATCATTTCTGAGAAGCATTCCATTGTGTATCGTATCGCCCTTCGCCACTTCCCAGCCGCTTTCTTCCTCAACCAGTTTCACCCTGAGCTTGGTGTCTTTGAGGATTCCCTCAACAACATTGTATCTACCGGTACCCAACACTCTGCTAATGAACTGAGTGTTGCTGAAGTCACGATAACGATTTGAAACACAACCAATGATGGTGTTGGTGTTACAGTTGACAACCAACTGAGCTTTGTCTTTGAGCCTGTCGTTGTTTTTACAAAGGTAGGCATTCAGTATATTGGCGGCCAGTTCAGTGTCTTCGACTTCACACGCCACCTTGTATGCATGTGCGCCACCACCTGCCCAGTTTGTAAATGCTCGGAGTCCGTTTTCACTGAATCCTGCGCCGTAAAATTTCCCATCGCTGCTGAGCTTGAGTTCCTTAAGATTGGAAAGAGGCGTATAGCAGACGTTATTGTCCTCAGCCATTACCATTTCCATCAATGAGTTAAGATCGTCTGCTCTGTATGTTTCGGATGATGTAAATGGAATTCCCATATACTGTCCTCTCGTTTAGGTTGGATTGATGATAGTGGAAATTGATAAACATCGAATCAGACCTTTTTTACATGTCTTTTCAGTGTTACAGCATGAAACGCACGCTCTCTTTTTTGATTCCAGTGAAATTTCCTCTCAAGCTTTGTGAACATGGTGTCAATAAAGGCATATAAGACGTGCAACAATTTCCGTAAGCAGGATGTACCGGAGTGTTGCTTTTCAGCACCATTGTCCGCAGTGTTTGCCTGAGTGTATTCCCTTTTGTTTCGTGTTTCTGCTGGCATATCCGGCTACAGGTTCTGTTGCGGCCTGGCACGTATTCCGGCTGAATCTCAGCTAGTAATATAATACATGATTATAATTTAATGTCAATAAAAATACAATAATATCAGAATATTGAGTATAATAAATATACTAGTAATACTAATATATACATGTAATACTTATCATTGGTGAGTTATGTATGAAGGGTTTATGAATTGGTTTTAGCCCACCGATACCACCTGTATGACGCATCTACGCATCACACATCTCCCACTTTTTCTATGTTTATGAAATGTGTGATGCGTGTGCATCTTGAAAAAGGTATGAGGGATAGAACAGGTAGGAGTTTTATGATGAGTGGTAAAGGTATGAGGAGTTATACCTGTGCAATGGATATGAGGAGTGATTGAAGTATGAGCAGTCATACCTGTTGTAATTGGATGACAATTCATATGATTCATGCATGTATGAACTGTCCAACGAGCATGGAGTGGGAATGGAAGAGGATTACAGAAGTATCGGATTGACCGTCGTCTGGAACGGCAAGGGGGGAGCAGGAAAGAGTTCATTGGCGGCGTTGATTGCTTTTGAGGCAAACGTGGACTGTGTCACCAACGACCCTCTTACTCCTCTTCACATTGCGCTGGGAAATGGGAGGGTGAAGACACTCGCACCCACCGAAGGCATTCCCAAAGGGATTTCAAAGAACACGGACTTGGTTGTGGACTTGGGCGGATTTCTGGCTGACAGGAGAATCGCTGATTTCATTAAACTTGCCAGACACGTGCTGGTGCCCATCATTGCAGACACTCCAAACCTTAACGCATCCTTCGTAACGATGAAGGAACTTAGAAATTTGACCGAAAATGTTGTACTGCTACCCAATAGGCTCAAGGTTGCAGACTCAGAAGCACTGCTTCCGGTGCTAAAGTCTCGTTTTTCCGGATTTCCTGTTTTTCCAATCAGAGAAAGCGCTTTTTTCCCAAACCTGTTTAGAGATAAAATCGGACTTGGAGAACTCGTCGTGAAAGACAAACTTGCGGCTCACACATACAGAGAACTGTTGAAGCAGGTCGGTAACCTCATGGACCACCTGGAAAGACAGCATTGAAACTATGGCCAAATTCAAAATCACAGACCTTCCTGACGAAGAAACGAGCGGTGCCAAGGCAAATATCGGAGAACCTCTTCCTCAAAGACCCAGAAGCAGGAAAAAGGCAGACGCAGAGTACACCGAGCGTGTCACCATTGTTCTGCGGAAGGAGGAGATGGAGATACTGGACCGGGCACGAGGCATGATTCCCCGTTCAAAGTTTCTCCGTGTCATCCTTGATAAAAGCGGTTTGTTCGACAAGCGCAGGACCGAGCGCATACGCTCTAGCCCGATGAGCTGGCTGGAGGGATTGTGGAAGGAGAGGAAGTAATTCTACAACAGCTTGCCAATAATGCTTATACCTGGAGTTGCACTTGTCGTGTAGAATTCATTAGGGAAACATGGCCAAACAAATGAAGCAATACAGCCCGAAAAAAGATGCATCCTATGAAACAACCTCTGCGAAGCGTCTGAGGGAACTATCCGAGGACTCCAAGCTTGAATCTCTGGTTGCCAAGAATCCTGTAACCACCTCCATCGGTTAAGTGGCCAGTTTTTGCTCGTTTTCGAGCAGGATGGCATTGTCACAGCTCTACCTTGATACTGATACTGAAGAGTTGGGTATGTGAATTGCAATAACAATCTGCGTCAGAAAGTAGAACCGATTACTAACAGGACCAAACGGCTGGTAGCAGATATAATGGAACTGGGGTCAAGCGGGTTGGCCCTATCTCCTCTTAAAAAATTGGGTCAGGGTTGAAACTCCCTTCATGTACCTGTAAAGGCCCACCCAGCACCTAAATCTGGTGGCCTGCCCCAGTACCATCTGCCAAAGGTTAAATCCCAGGCTGTTTTAATTCCTCAAAGATTCAAGTTGCAATCCCCGGGTGTCAGTAGAGGTCAGGGCAGTTGCATTTGGTTCCGAATTTTCAATTTCCCCAACATACTGTCCATTCTTATTCTCAAGAAAAGAACTTTCAAGGGTCTATCAGTATAAAAACTGATATTCTTGAAAACGTAGCATTATCAACGTTCTTCTAGAATATCAATTAATTAACCTACGCAGGGTGTCAGTCTGAAACTCCTCTCAACTCCTCTCGGCTTCTTCTGAATCGGAAGTTTTGCTACCAATCTGCTACCAAATTCGCAATAAGATTGTATGGATTTAAATCAGAGTTTTGAGAGTTTCATCACAGGAACTTCTCTCCACTGTAACTAAAGATAACTACCTCAGTTATCGAAGGGTGGCTCCATGGGTGCTACAAGGTGCAACCCATTCTACTTTTTTGGATTAGGTCTTTACGTATATCTCAACCCAGGATTCCTATGTATCAAGGACGGCCCCTTGGGTGGGGTGGGGGTATCGGCAACCTCAGCAACTTGAGGTGGGTGCAACTTAATCAATTGGCAGAATTTATGTTCAGAGTATCAAAGTATAGGTTGGTAAGGAATTTTAGATTAATTCCCATTACTTGCAGGTGGAACACTTTTTGTTGGAAGGAGTAAGGATTCCTCACTCCCTTGTCGTGATTGACTCTGGGTGATGAATCCACAGCAATGGTGTAATTTTTTTTTTATGAAAAATCTTTGTATGGAGTAGTTTGTCAGGATCGATTGGAAAAGGCTTGTCTGATTAATCTATTGCTCATTATGAATGACCAAAGTTAAAATTCTGCCATAATGGCCTGGAATGGCCCAAATTTTAGCTTGGATTCAATTGCAAATAGACCCTTTCGCATCAATTAAGCGGAGTAGACGCATAATTCTTTTAGCAGGTAATTCCTGGGAAATTACGCTAAGTTTTCGTTCACTATAATGAGTTGATGAATAATTCAGGTCAACTTTAATTGAACGGTAACAATTTAATTTCTTTTTAAAGGAATTCCACAAAAATCAGACAGTTCTTCTGCAGTGTTATTCATTTCTTTGACGCCGGAGCCTTTGACCCTGTCCAGATTGAATATCTCGCTGTTTGCACTCTGGATTGAGAGGGTAGCAGATCTTAGGGAAAGCATGG
>PBVO01000027.1 GCA_002729015.1 Candidatus Poribacteria bacterium | reverse complement strand
CTTAAAATATCCTTGCCTACCATATGCAAACTGGCAGGCCAAAACTTTCTATATAAATTTTGTTCTTCGTCAGGAAACCCCGTAGCGGTAATGTAATTTGTTAAGGCATCAAGCCATACATACATTATGTGTTTCTCATCATCAGGTACCGCAATCCCCCAATTGAAACTTGTTCTAGAGATTGATAAATCTCTAAGGCCTGAAGAAACAAAACTAACCACTTCATTCCTTCGACTTACAGGCGCTATAAAATCTGGATTATCTTTGTAAAATTGTAATAATTTTGTTTCCCATTTTGACAAATCAAAGAAATAGCTCGGTTCCTCAACCCATTCTACCGGTGCTCCAGTTGGGGCCTTTCCGTCTACTAACTCGCCCTCAGAAAAATATGCCTCGTCTCTCACAGAATACCAGCCTGAATATTTGTCTAAGTAAATATGCCCATTTTTCATTAATCTATGCCAAATGGCTTGTGCGGCCGCTTTGTGCCTTGTTTCAGTAGTTCTTATGAAGTCGTCATTGCTAATATTCATAAATGGAAGAAGATCCCTAAAATTTTGGGAAACTTTATCGGTAAAGGCCTGTGGCTCCATATCCACGGCTTCTGCCGCCTTCTCAACTTTCTGGCCGTGCTCATCCGTTCCGGTCAGAAAAAGGACATCAAAACCATCCAAACGTTTAAAACGGGCTAAGACATCACACGCCAACGTAGTATATGCATGCCCTATATGCGGGACGTCATTAACGTAATAAATCGGTGTAGTTAAATAATATTTACGTGATTCCATGGATTATTTTCAACTTAGAGATAAAACAGTTAATAGCTTAAATTATAGTCTAAGCATCTCACTTTCAACCAAGCTTTTTATTCCGTTAATAGCTGGATGCATCCGAAGAACGTTTCTTTTTGATCAAGATTAAGTGCTTTACTTTTCCTGGCAAGTTCCTCGGCATCTTTGAGGCGATAAAGAAAGTTTTCCATTCCATGCGCCTCTACCAACTTATTAAAAATTAAATCTTCATTTTTTAGACGAGCAACGTATTTGTCCGAAACTTTATTAAATTTAACAAGTCCTTCGGACAACCAGTTTATCACCATTATAATCTTGTCCTCCAAACTTAAAGACTGGTTCCGTCTTAAAGACCGTTGCCATTTTTCAAAAATAGTATCTATATCCAAACCCGATAAAGGCCAAGAACGGGATAATAAGTCCATAATATCGGTTAGGTTTTCTAATAAATCTAAGGTAATCATCTCCTTAGCTAATCGTATGCTGCCTCCACTTAGCTGATGGATAATATCGATATCGCTTTGCTTGGAGATATCGCTAAAAGACTCTAACGCTGAAGCTAGATCATCTTTTGAAAGCGGTAAAAATTTTAACAAGTGACACCTTGATGTTATCGTAGGGAGCAACATTCCTCCGTTACTAATTAAAATAAAAACTACTTTTTTAGGTGGTTCCTCGAGAAGCTTTAAAATAGCATTAGCGGTATTGCGGTTCATATCATCTATTGTATCAATTATCACTACTCTCCAGCCAGCATCGCTTGCCTTGAGATTAAGGAAGCCTCTTAGTGGCCTTAGATCATCAATTACTATTTCATTTCGGAGTTTCTTTGTTTGAATGTTTTCAGAACGCTGGATTACTAAAAGTTTTGGGTGTGCGTTATTTGATATTTGCCTGTTAATGTTTGCCTCATCAGGTATATCCAAAGTTTGTGAAGTATCTTCTTGGCTAAAATCGAGGCCATTTTGACCATTCATTTTGTTGTCGTCTGAATACAATAGAAATCTCGAAAACCTGAAGGCAAAAGTTGCTTTACCTATTCCTCTTGGACCCGAAAAGAGAAAGGCATGAGGAAGTTTTCCTTTTTTCCACATACTTAAAAGATATTGTTCTTGTTTTTTATGCCCGATTAATCGATGTGTGTCATGGGGCTCTATTATATCCATACCATTAAGCCAAAATTATCCTATTAAACCTTTTTTGTATTAGAGAAAAAACTTCGAGCTCAACCTCTTTAATAGTTTTAGTCCCATCAATAATAGAGATTCTACCAGGTGATTTATTTTGGAGATAACGAAACCCCTCTCTTAGTAATTCATGAAAATGTAATTCACGTTCTTCGAAACGTGTATCTTTCGAATTATTCGCAGTATCACGTGCCATACTTCGCTCGAGACCCATCTCAGGAGGTAAGTCCAACACAATTGTTAGGTCGGGCCAGACATCACCTAAAACAATATTATGGATGTCCAGCGCAGTATCGATCTCAACATCCCCTGCATACCCTTGATATACCAGACTCGAGTCGGCGAAACGATCTGATATAACCCATATACCTTTTTCAAGATTTGGTTTAATTGTTTTCAGCCAATGGTCTCTTCTTGCGGCATACAATAAACACAATTCTGTAAGAGCATCCCATCTATCCGAACTACCAGAAACAATCAATTTTCTTATCTCTTCTGCACCAGTAGATCCACCCGGCTCTCTCGTTAGGATGGAATTAACACCAATCGATGCGAGCGATTTCTGCAACAGCTTTGTTTGCGTCGATTTACCTCCACCCTCACCTCCTTCAAAAGTGATAAAACGTCCGACATCCATCTCTTGAGAATTAGTCACCAGCTCCCCAAACCAGATAGTTAAAAGCAGCTGCGATACGCCCAAACGCGCCCAATTTTTCAACATCTTGCATCGCGAATAAGGGATACTCTCTGATACCTTGATCGGGAACGCTAATCTTTAATTTTCCAACTATTTGGCCTTTCTTGATAGGTGCAGAAACTGGTTCTTCGTAGTGAACGGTAGTTTTTACCTTACTGCTATCCAAACGACGAACGGTCAGTTTTATTTCTTCGTTTACCCTTGCAGACAAACGCTTATCTTTTCCAAGCCACACATCTATTTCCGTTACTATTTCTTCTTTATGAAAAAGATTGTAGTTATCGTATTCTCTAAAGCCCCACTCCAAAAGTTTTCTCGACTCGCGCTTCCTCTCACCAGACGACTTCATACCATTTAATACCATAATTAAGCGCCGACCTGCTTTAGAGACAGAGGCCGTAAGTCCATATCCTGCAGCCCTAGTTCGGCCAGTTTTTAGACCATCCGATCCAGAACCATCATACAATAATGGATTGCGGTTTCCTTGTTTTATATTATTAAACGTAAAGGTTTTTTCCGCATATATTGGATAAAGGTCTGGGAAGTTTTTTATGGTTAATTGTGCCAATAGCCCCAATTCTCTGGCAGTAATTTTATGTTCTTCATCCGGCCACCCTGTCGCATTCTTAAAGTTTGCTTTTTTAAGCCCCAGCTCACGAGCCTTCTTAGTCATTTTATCAGCAAATGCGGCTTCACTTCCTTGAAGATGTTCCGCTAAAGCAATAGCCGCATCATTTCCACTTTGGACAATAATCCCTCGTAAAATATCTGAAACCTTAACTTCATCATTTACTTTTACAAACATTTTAGACCCACCCTTGCGCCAAGCGTTCTCACTGATGAGGATTTTATCGTCTAGACTAAGTCGACCATTTTTAATTTCTTCAAACGCCAAATACGCAGTCATTATCTTACTCATAGATGCAGGCGGCATTAAAACATCGGCTTTTTTTTCAAACAACACTTGGTTAGTATCGAAATCAATTAAGAATGCTTGTTTGGCGGACGTATCAAAAGCTGGCGCGGGCGATGTCGCGCTTAAACCAATGATCAATATAATTGTACTAAGCACTGACAAACTAGTTTTGCTCATATACACACCTTAAATTTTTGAATTTATTACCGACATTTTCAAATATTTGAAAGTTACTTCCTTATTTATATGTTCTAACTATCACTCGAGCCCCTGGAAAGCCCCTTTTAATAAGTTTTCCAAGTACTGAGTCCGCCTGAGAGACATTTTTTAAAGGGCCAATTCTTACGCGGTGAAATTGTTTTCCTTTCACAAGAGCTTTATATACGCCCGTGATCCCTATATCAGCTATGACCTTCTGAAAGCTTTCGGCACTCTGTTTGTTCCTAAACGAAGCAACCTGTACATAAATTTCACTTCCAGTGACGGGTAATTGGACAACCTCTCGGGATCGCGATTGTTTAGATAAGTTTATAGCACTTCTTTTCAGAGGTTGATTCTGATTTGAAATATTTGAAACCTTTTGTTTCGCTAATTTCGTACCGGGAATAATCGGCAAGGATTTTACAGAAACATTAGTTGTTGGAACAGCTAATGGCTTCGGTGCATTGTTAGCAATTGGAGGGAGAACAGCTGTGTATCCCCCTTTAAACCTCTGAGCAATCGCTTTACTCTCGGCCGCTAATATTTCCACTCTAGTTTTAGCTGTTCCTTTCCTAATAAATCCAAGCAACTGAGCAGATCTTCGTGATAAATCTATAATCCTTCCATGGGCAAAAGGCCCCCGATCATTAATTCGCACTATAAGAGATCTCCCATTTTCCAAATTAGTAACACGCACAATACTTGGCATTGGAAGAGTTCTATGCGCTGCGGTTATCGCATTTTGATCAAAAATCTCGCCATTAGCCGTCAACTTTTGGTGAAAATTTGGTCCGTACCATGAGGCTATCCCGGTTTCGTCATAATCGTATTCAACTTTTGGGTAATACCAAACATTCTTTATTTGATAAGGCGTCCCAACTTTATATCGTCCTTTCGCTACGGTAGGTTTACTAACTTTTGCTATTTCCTTGGCTGTGTGAACCACCAACGCCGTCTCAGCACAACCGCCTAGAAAAATTAAAAGACAAAAAAACGTTAGTAAGAACCTAAGTGATTCCATTTTGCACAACAGATATTTTTTATCTTTTGTTTTCATAGGTATAATTCGGTCCACTTAATGTTTAATCTTATCAGAAAGGGTTCCTACCGCTGTTGCGAAGTAGTTAGACCTATTCCACTTTAATATTACTCCGTAATTGTGATAAACGACGAAAGCTGGACCAACCATTCCTTTTTCAGGTCTAATTATTGAAGAAATTAAATTTCTTTTCGGCAGATCCTTACCAGATAGTTTCCGAACGCCCAGTTCATGCCATTGGTTAAGCCCCTTTTTTATTTTTCTGCCCAACAGCTTTGACGAGAACTTATCGGGCAGGCGGACTGCCCTACCCCATGTTTGATCTCCTTGCCAACCTGACTTTGAAAGATAGTTTGCAATAGATGCAAAAATATCTGGTAGCGTTTTCCAAATATCCTTTGATCCATCCCTGTTATAATCAACCGCATAAGCATGGAAGCTTGAAGGCATAAATTGATTTTGTCCCATCGCACCGGCCCAAGACCCAAGCATATCTTTTGCCGTGATATGGCCCTTATCAACGATCTTGAGTGCTAAAAAGAGCTCTTTTCTAAAGAATTTACTGCGACGACCGTCGTAAGCAAGCGTTGCAAGCGATGAGATAACGGGAAAACCCCCAGTGATCCTCCCAAAATCTGTTTCAATTCCCCATAGAGCAATTATATATCTGGGCTGAACGCCATATTTTATACTAATTTCAGCCAAAAGTTTCTCGTGCTCAACTAACTTGGCCTTACCAATTCTTATACGCCGGTCTGATACAACACGTCTCAAATATTCTTTAAATGTAAGAGTAAATTCTGGCTGTTTTCTATCCAATTCAATTACTCTTGGGATAGGTTTGATTCCACTTAAAGAACTTTCTATTGTACTTTGAGAAATACCTTTGCTCCTGGCCTCAATTTTTAGTGCATCTAACCAAGCGTTAAATTCTTCAGCAATAGCTTTTGCACCAAAGCCTTGAATGAAAAAGCTGATGATTGTTAAGGTAATTAGATATCTCGATATAAACATCCACCGTCTTTCCTTAATTCCCTTACATCATCTTGTTACACAACCCAACGAAAGACGCAAGATATAGCGTTAGATAAGTTCATTTGTCCTGAAATATAAAATTTTTGTTATTAATATGCGGTTTCAGCAATTTTGCCATTGACCTACCGTCATAACCGCAGTAACCGATAAACGAATTCATTTTTACGGATGGGTGGCCGAGCGGTTGAAGGCACCGGTCTTGAAAACCGGCAGGCGTGAGAGCGTCTCGTGGGTTCGAATCCCACCCCATCCGCCACTTCCGCATTTACCAAAAATAACTTTCATAAAAAAAACCAATAAAATCAGCAAGCTAATAGGGTTCTCTGATCGTTAACGTTCATAGTTGTTTGTCGTTAACCAGATTTTTATGGTACATTTTATGGTACATTTCTTGGTGAATATGGTATGTTAGGGCATGTTTATAACGGCGAAAAAGCGGTAAAAACGATAATATGCCCAAGAAAGTTAAAGGTTTAACTGCTGCAAAAGTTAAAAGTATCACTAAAAGTGGAGACTATGCAGATGGGAATGGTCTTTATTTAAGAGTAACAAATACTGGACAGAAGACATGGTTATTTCGTTTCAGTTTAAACGGCCGAAGACGCCATATGGGACTGGGGTCTATCGATCTTATTAGTCTTGCAGAGGCCAGAGAAATAGCATTCAAAGCAAAAATCCAAGTAAATAACGGGATTGACCCTATCGATGAGCGTAGGAGGCTGAGTAACGAACACAGTATTTCTTTTGGTGAGGCTGTCTCCCGTTACGTGGATGTGATGAGGCCTAGTTGGAGCAACGAAAAATATGCAAAACAGTGGCGTAGTTCGATTAACACTTATTGTCAAAATATCGCCCCTATCCCAATTGACAAAATAGATAGCCCTATGGTGCTTAACAGCATAGAGCCTATATGGGCAGAAAAAACTGAAACGGCGGCGCGACTAAGAGGCAAAATAGAATCTATATTAGATTGGGCTAAGGTAAACGGTTACAGGAGTGGTGATAATCCAGCACGCTGGAAAGGTCACTTATCTCAATCTCTTCCTGCAAAAAACAAGGTGACTGAAGTTAAGGGACACGCGTCCATGCCGTACAAACAGGTACCTTTATTTTTTCCTCGATTAATGATGATGGAATAGCTTGGTTCTTCTACGTCGTTGTTGAAGCAGTACGAAACTTCCTCGTGTATACACCGTTTAAGTTTATGCTGTTCGCATTGCTGGTTATTGGTGGATTGCTGTATTTTTTTGTATTTTAAGTAAAAATTACCGCTAAGTTATGGACTCACAATACAAAAATCCACCTTAGTTCAATATCGAAGAGATAAATTATGAAGAAAATAACGCTTGAACCCGTAACGTTAGAAAGTTCATCTGTAAAACTGATCCCGTTATCACCAGTTCATACAGCAGATTTACAAGAAGCTGTTTTAGATGGAGGACTTCATCGACTGTGGTACACCATGATTCCTAGTGTCGACGGGGTTCCTGAAGAGATAGAGCGCCGACTTGCGCTACATAGCTCTGGCTCGATGATACCCTTCTCAGTATTTTACAAACCTATGAAAAAAGTGGTTGGAATGACCACCTATATGAATATAGATATCGATAATAAAAGAATTGAAATCGGATCAACTTG
>PBVO01000023.1 GCA_002729015.1 Candidatus Poribacteria bacterium | reverse complement strand
AAAGTCTCTGACAGTTATGGCTGCACCACTACCATCACCATTAACATCACCATAAGTCATAGGCGCCGTGATCTTATTATCACCATAGCCATAATAAATATCAATCGTCTCACCTGGCTTCACAGTCTTGATGTCTGCAGTAGTAATCGGAATGATGATGTCCTGGTAACTGCTCAGCCCATTACCGCCTAAACCAACTGCTGCGATACTTGCCTTTACCGCATCAATTCGCTTACTGCCACTAACACTCAAGTTAGCTGCATCAGCCGGCACTCGTGCCCACTTGTTGATGGGCAAGCGTAAGACCAAGTTAGTATTTATATTATTGTGCTTAGCCGAAATTTCCACCTTTGGTTTGTAGGTGAAGTGGAGAATCATGTTTGGTTCACAAGCTAGTGCTTTTCGGAAGTCAACATAATCTGTGTCAGTTCCTGCTCCATCCAGAACACCAGCTAATGCGATATCCGCGTTTAGAACGCTACCACCAGAAACATTGATTCGAACTTGACCAGCCGTTACATACTGATTAGTTGTTTCGTTGTAAACACGGTTTTTCTCTACGGTCAATGCCGAGTGCCCAAGCGAGGACGGACCAGATTGGGACCAGAACTGGAAGGCATAAATCTCTCCAGTCAGGACGTCATCTTCCAATTCGTCATCGATGAAGTTGCCACCAGCATCAGTCGTTAATTCTACGTCAGGAGTGTTAGTTATAGTATTGGCACCATTAATAGTTGTAACATTAAACGTGGCCAAATTAACGTTTGTCTCTGTCGCCTTCTTACCTTCGTAGTTAGTACCTCTGTCGTAATACCCAATCAGATTAGGCGCCGTACCGTGGTACTTAATTTGCAGGAAGTGCTGATTCCCAATCATGTGTCGTAATTTGACCTTTACCAAATTACCACTAATGGTAATGTCATCAGCTGATACAGGGATATCTGTCTTGTCAGACAAACCAATCGCGGTCAATTCAGCTTCAGTGTCATGGACAGCTGAATCAACCACAGTAACAGTGTCATTACCATCTTGGGACAGGTAGAGCAAACGAACATCTAGTTGTTTTTTGTTGTTAAAGCCAGGCACATTAGCCTGATTACTTTGCAAACCAGTAAAGGCAGGAATATTACCTGCATCTAGGGCAGCGTCTGCTTCAGCCGCTGTTGGGGCAGAGAAACCAGATGGCACAAGCATTTGCAATTCACCATCCTTGATGAATGTACCTTTCTCGATCCCATAGTAGAAGTACATGGTCTTGGTTTCACCAACCGCGTATTCTACTACGTCCGCCACCTGGTCAGCGGCTTCATTGTCTTGGAATCGAGGAGTTATTAGGTCTGCTTTCTCTGTTCCTGACACAAACTGGAATTCATCTTTGATTTCAGTCATGTGAGTAACACGTGTGGTTAACTCGTCGTCAACTCGACCAATACCATCTTTGGATGTGATTAAGGAGACTACTGGATGCAATCCACTTTTCAAGGATGTACCATTACTGTAGGTCTTGAAAATCGAGTCTGTAGCCGCTGAACCAGTGAACTTAGTATTGGCAATATTGACATAGAGAACTTCTCCTGGTGCCAGAAGCGTTCCATCACCACTTAAAGACGTTCCATTGGCCGACACTCTGATCTGAGCACCTAAAGTAGTATCCGGGCTAGCATTTTTACTAGCATTTGGAACCGTAATCACCTGATTAAGAACGATACTGCCATTAGCATCTTTATTGGCTGCATTAGTACCGATGCTACCAACATTTCCGACTTTGTTTTGATTCAACTTGGCAATATTAGCTGCATTAGCCGCTGTTTCTTGTGTCAAGTTACCTCGGCCAGAAATTGACACGTTAGCTGTGGTACCGTTCGATAGACTAACACTCACAACACCTTCGGTCGGAGTTGTTTCTACATCTCCGACTTTATTACCAGTGAAGTCAGGCATAGTCCATTGGGCTGGAACATCGAACCAAACATCGCTAATCTCAGTTGTGGCTTCATAAGTTAAGGTCAGGTTATATGTAGCAGCTGTATTGGTGATGTACTTGGGATTGTAGTTCCCGGATTGCATGGAACCAACCTTAGCCACACCTTCTCCAGCCACTGGTTGGACCACGATCGTCAGATCGCCATAATCAAAAGCTGAGTGATAATGAGACTGCTTATCTTCAAGGAAAGTTAAGTCGTTATTACGACCATCATCACCCCTGTTCCCTACATTGGTAGTAACATCACCTGCTTCAACCACTTCAAGCACTGTCAACTTATTAATTGCATCAACCGCATCGTAGTCAACTCCCTGACCGAACTTTTTATCAGCGGTATTAACGTTCAGGTCTGCAGCAGCTTCTCTTGAACCAACAGTAAAGGTGTAAGTGTCATTACTGCCAGCCGTTGGGATTTTGACGTTTTTGATCTGCACCAATATTGTGGGTCGTGTAGCAGCATCAGCACTATAGGCCAATTTATTGACTTTTAGCTGTATCTTTTGACCAAAGACACCTGGCCGTACCTGACCAGTAGCAGCATCAATGGATGAGGCAAAGGTTGCATCAGCACCATTCAACAAAGTAGCACCGGCCACCAGCGGCATTACATATGCGTTTCCGTTAGTATCGGTTGTTTGTGGCTGCCCCATACTAAACTCAGCCGTCTTATTAGCATCTGAGTCCCTTGCAGGAACAATAATCTCAATCTCTTTGTTAATGATATCAGCTTCAGCCGTAATAGTAACTTGAATGTTAGCGCTACTGGTTCCAGCCGCAATAGTACGACGCTCATCTATATTCGCGGTGCCAGTATCATCAGTTTTACCCATGATCTCGACCACAGCAGAACCAATACCATCTTCAGCACCACCCAAATTATAAATCAGGGTATTAACCGCGGCTAACGTCCCACCGTTACTAGCATGCTTGATATCAAAACCGGTGTCGACTGCCCGACCAGAAGTCGTAGGCTTAAAATACTGGAATTCAACTTTTTCAGCACTAGAAGCCAGATAAACTTTCGACACAGTCACCGTGTTAGTAGCAATTTTAATGTCAGTTAAGGCTATATCGTAAGCGTTAGTCCCTGTGTTGTATTTCTTGACCTGCACGTAACCCGCAGTACCGGCATTGGCCGTCTGTGGAGCGGTCCAGTTTGGTGGTAGAACAAACTGGAGTTCAGCTTTACCAGCTTCAGCATTGTCTTTGGCACCAACAACACCTGCAACGGGATCATCTTCCCATCCAGTCTGACCAACCGGAGAATAACGGATAATCAAACTGTTGCCAGCTGGAGTCAACAGAGTCTTAACTTTTGAAGTCAGAGTATCTTTTTCGTCAACGGCCCCACTGTTACCATCAACAAACTTAGCTACACCTGTACCATCAGCGGCAAAAGTAGTTTCAATGGTAACTTTTCCGCCAGACACTTGCACGTCACCCACGCCAGTGGCATCTGCATTCAAGTCGCTACCTTTAGAGTAAACGACCAGTTTGTCAGCAGCAGCCGTCTGAGTAGTATCGATAGTGTTGATGATATCTCGAGCACCGCCGGTGTAGCGGAAGGTGACCGTAGACGTACCCGCCATAGTTGTAATGGGGAAATACGCTTTGTACCAATTGTCACCAACCTTATCGGCATCCTCAAAAGCTGCTTGGCCCGCTATGGACACGCCACCAGATGAGCTAACGACGCTGACCGATACATTCCCATCCTTATCTTTGATTGGTGTAGGGAAGTTGGTTGGAACTTGAAAAACCAAACGCCCTTTATCCATCCGACCGGCAGCCGTATACACTACGTCATAGTTGTTGCCGGTACTACCAGCCGTAACTGTGTACTTATCGCTATCATCTGCTAGAGGCGTTGACAAGACACCTGAACCATCTTTGGCTTGAGTAACTTTAATCTTGTAAGGGCTTCCAGTGCCACGAGGAGTTTTAATTTCGGTCAAAGCTTCATAATCAACCGAGGCCATGGAAAAAGTGAAAGTAGTTTCGTCAATCTTCTCGATCGGGGCAGTAACTACATACTTCACATCGAAAGTCTGTCCCGCCTTCATAAAAGTTAACGGAACCGTAATCTGATGGCCGACTCCGGAAATTGCACCCAGCTCAGCTCCACCCGACTTGTTAACTACAGAGACGTTTCCAGTAAAGTTACCGTCAGCATCCTTGCTGTCTGAATCAGCTGTTTGCCAGTTAGGATCCAAATTAATCAGCAATGAACCATTTTTGATCTTACCTGCTGCTTCGTAGTTAAAGTAAAGGGTAATCGCATCACCAGCATTCACCACGGTTGCTGCAACGTCGTCGCCACGATTTTTCAGGGTGGCCGGCTTGGCACCATCATCCGCAATGGCGCCTTCGTCATCAACTGTACCTGCAGTATCCTTGGTTACAGTCAGTGTCCCACTTCCACTAGCAGCTAAAACTTCAAACGTTGGTTCCTTATTCTCTGAAACTTTTTCATTGGCAGCGCCAGTAACCTTCCCAGATGAATTGATGCTAACAGGGAAGGATCTGAAACCGGTAGTTTTTGCGTCTACGGTCACACCAGACGGACCAGAAGTATAACCATAATTAACAGTTATCGTCTCATCCTTACGCAGTTTGGAGATCTCAATCCCCAAACCATTACCAGAGAACCCGGAATCTGCTTTTGCTCCAAAAACGGCTGCGACAGTACCTGTACTAGAGACGATCGTATAACCTGGCTCACCAGCTTTATTATCGAAAGCTGAGAAGTGTGTACTAGGTAACCCGATCTCCATCCGCCCACCGTCTAGAGTCCCAGCAGCAGTGAAAGTAATAACGAAAGAATTACCTTGACTAATAGCTGTCACCTGACCTGGCGAAGAATCATTAACTGTTAAGGCAAATGAGCCTGCGGCATCTCCATTACCAACTCCTGTCGTAGCAACTGTAACGTTGGTCATGTCAGCAATACGGGTCAGCTCTTCCATGAATTTGGGGCCTTTAACCTTAACCGCAAACTCATTGTTACCAACAGTCATCGGAGCGGTAGCTCCAGAATACTTAAAAACAAAATTATTATTAAAAGTGTCGCCTGACACTGGAATAGTTACAGACTGACCGCTAAAGGCCAGTGTGCCAGTATTAGCTTT
>PBVO01000021.1 GCA_002729015.1 Candidatus Poribacteria bacterium | reverse complement strand
TTGGTTAAATAAGCAGCCAGAGACAATCCAGCGGGTCCCGCCCCCACGATTAAAACTCTATTTCTCATAATTCGCAGATTTTTCCATTGAAAAAAGGGTGTGAGTACTCATGAACTATCTTACCCATCTATGACAGTCTGGGATATTTTTCGAGATGCTACCTCATCTTGAAAGTTTTCAAAACCCCTTCCAGAAATCCACAAAACCAGTTTAATTAAATTAAAACACCCCGGAGAATTTTATCGCCTAATTTTGCATCTTCAATGTTTTTTATAATTTCATAAATTGACTGCACGCCTGATGGGTAAATCAACAGATCACTTAGACCCTCAGATGCTCGTTTGTGAAAATATTGCGCTTCGTCGCTTACCGTATCAATGATTAAACCCGAGTGCCCGCAATTTGTACTACCGGATAACCAACGTGCTTGTAGTCCGCGTCCCCATAATACAATTTTTTTCTCCGGGTTCGGAAACTGAATAAATTTCTGGCTTACTAAGTTTTTTTGTAGGTGTTCCCTTACCGAATTTATATCCAGGTCAGCGAGTTTAACTCTGTCTCGAATCAGATCGTCAAAAAAAACGATAGCTGCACCTGCAGCGTATAGTCTGGCGGCTAGCTCATACATTGCACAGACCAGCAAACTTGGCGCTGACTCTAGAGTAAAATCACAGCTTATCTGAAACATGGACTCCATCAACCCTGCTTCCACCATAAGCGATACGAATGATTCTAATTCACTTGAGGATGCATTATTTGGCATTAAAATGTACTTAATGGTTAGCCTGCGCTTTTCCTTCATTGCAGTGGAGTACGCCTGCAGATTTTCAATGACTGTGGTTATGTTGCCCTTACCTCGTATCTCCCGAAATGCCAAGGGTGTGCCAGCATCAATGCTGGTAACAAGATGCACTCTTTTGTCAGCAATTAAACTATGTAATTGATCTGAATGTCTCAGGCTATTAGATAAGACACGTAGCTTAGTAACCGCATTCGTTGAAATGAGGTGTTCATTTACCGGCTTGAAGCGTGGGCTGAGAGTTGGTTCTCCACCGCCCCATACAACATGACAATCCTGACTCAAACCCCCACATTTGTTTGTGAGTTCCTCGATTACTTTTGCGGCATTATAACTAGCTTCGGTGCCTCCATAATATTTTGGGGAGCAGTACGTGCATCTCATATTGCAATATGAAAAATTTTCAAGAGATATATAGTCGACTGCGTCACTGCCTATCTCTCTTCGCTCTATATATGGGCAGCCTTTGCACTCCTCAGCTCCCTCAACATTGATACGCCTGATTAGATCTGCCTTAGCTGCATTGATTGCCTTGAGATCTACTTCGTCACCTCCCTTTAGGAGAACGACGTCACCTTTTCTCTTGCCTGCAACAAAGAACCTCTTACAGCATGCACGGATTTCGTCAGGCCCAAGGAACAAGGAAGAGTCCAAGTCTTTGCATGAAAGTCGAGTGCCAAATATTTTACGAAGCCCGTTTATTAACAGGCTTTGCTCAGCTTTCATGTTGGTTCGCCAAAAGCTGCTAGCGTATTTGAAATTGGTAGAATTCACGCCATGTTTGCGACACTCTCTCGAGTGGCGAGACAGTTCCAAATCCAAACTTACTTTTTCTCTCAAATATGAGAGCAGGTGAGCTACAACTTGGTCGTTCTCTTGCATTGTGCAATGTAGAATAACGCCGAGTGTCTGCGAGAATAGTTCATCCACATCCACTTGAGTTCTCAGTTTTTTGCGGTTTGAACTCTCGTAGTCAATAATTTCCAAAAATGCACGAAAATATCCGTCTATACGATCGCTCGTCATTTTTGATGTTATAGCTTCCTCTGAATTTCTTTTCAGTACCACTCTTCTCGGCAAGATATGAAAACCAGACATTTCGGAAAAAACTTGATAAAGATATCTTATATCCTCATGAAATCCTTCTGAAAATTTAATTTCGTTACTAAGAAGAAATTCCCTCCGGAAAATGTAATTAAATACTTCTTGTTTTTCTCTGAAGTGCAGTAATTTTTTTATTATCGTTTCAGCCAATTCTCCCGCGTGATTAGAGTAATCGTTTTGGAGTGAATGTGCGATTACATCTTCCTTTCGAAACTCTGAGCTGAGCGCATCAACGAGTGTTTTTAACCCCTTCGGATCAAGTTCGTCGTCATCATCGAGAAACCAAACCCATTTGCCTGATGAAAATTGGAGTCCATAATCACGGGCAACACCTGGTCCCTTGTTTTGGTGAGACTCGTAAAATTTTATCGCGGACATTTTCTTGAGTTTGCGTTTGTTTTCAGCGCAAATATCTTCTTTTGAGCCGTCATCTATTACAATCATTTCGAATTGTACCGTGGTGCCTTCCAACGCTAGGTGAAGCACCCTACAATATTCCAGTATTCTCTCTGATGCGAATTGGCGATTAAACGTAGGCACAATAATGGAGAGTAAGGTTTTCTTGGTCATTGTTATTTTTTCCACGTTTTAGAATCAAGCCATTTTGTGATATTTCTTCTCGCAGAACCTTGGGTACTTACGTATTTATTTCACTTACTTTTCCATCTAATTTAGATACAAACAATCTCATGTTTATTTCTATGCAAGCAAGAATTGTACCGATTACTAAAAAATACCCCATCAAAATTAAATCCATCTGCCATTTTAATCAGACAATGTGAAATAAAGTCTTCCATAAACTATTACGCAAAGCATAAAAAACCTTGGCTAACAATGGCATATATCTTGCTAGCAAAACAGGCATTAAGTAAATTTCGTCCAGAATGGGAAAACTAATGTCGGATATTTTATTATCAGCTTTCAATTCACTTTTCCGATTAGAAGGCGATCTAGATTCTCATTGTCGGGCAATTGCTGATAATCGTAATGAAATCCCAAATCTTTCCCAAGAAAATAAGGACTATGTGCGAGATCAGATTAAAAACTTCCTGACGAATGAACACAATTTAAAGCAACAACTCCCATTAAGTATCTTTTATTTGAGCATTTACGCATCATATTTTCATGACGAACAAATTGACCATCATATCCAAAAAATTTTCAATAAAATCTCGGGGGTAGAGAATAAAAACGCCTTTATTTATAATCTAGTCACAATAGGGTTTCGGAAAAATATATCTTTCGATAAGCCGTTAGCCAAAATGTTCAATTCTCTTGTTAAGGAGTTTAAAGATGAATCTTCCGACTTAACTCTGGAGTACAACGTTAATCAGAATAAAAAAACAATTTTACTTGTTTCAAGCCAGATCCTCAGCGTGAGTCATTCACCAACACAGCTTTTATTAGAACTGTATGATGCACTTCTGGAATTAGGCTTTGAGGTATTAATAGTGCAAATTCAGTCCTTTCCACCCGAGAATAAATTACCCGTGATAGAGCCATTCAAAGGAAATTACCTTGACACTCCAGAAGGGTTTCGTATCTGGGATTTTGATGGAAAGGAGGTCCCTATATACAATTTAGCCGCCAGTCATTTCAAGAAAAGTTCTCTAGAGGACTTCTTCGAAATCCTAGAAAAAATACAACCTGGCTTTATGATAAATGTTGGGGGTTACAATATTTTCCAAGAATTTATCGCGAGTCATATACCATCACTCATCTACATGACATCATCCATGCTTGTTCCCTCGCCTTTTTCTTCACTCGTAAGTGTATTTGAAGAACTTTCTTCGACACAAATCAAGGCGCTTGAGGGCGCACAAATTGATTCAAAAAAATATAAAAAAATAGTGAGCCAGGCGGCGCAACAAGATAGTTTATTTGGAAGAAAACCAGCCAGCAAATCCGAATTCGGATACAAAGCTGAGGAAATTTTAATAGCTGTTGTGAGTAATAGATTAGATTGGGAGATTGGGCTTGATGAAATTGAATTTATCAATAAAACACTTCAAACAGACCCAAGAATAAAATTTCTTCTTGTTGGTCGTTGCGAGGATAAGCTCGTTACAAAGATAGGTCGGATGTGTGGGCCACGCGCAGAATTTCTTGGACAGATAACAGAAATAAAAACGTTCCTGAGTATGATTGATTTTCTAGTCAATACCAAACGATTAGGCGGTGGTGGTGCAGCTGCAACGGCCATCGGACATGGAACACCAGTTTTTTCCATAAATTATGGCGACGTATCAAACATTTTGCCTTCGGAATACCTAGCAGATAACTATACGGAGCTTCTTGGATTGATCACTTATCATTTAGAGTTGGATCAAGCCACTCGCCAACAAATAGCGTACTCTATCTTTGATCAATTTCCAAAGTTCAAAGATAGCGTTCAAAAGTTGATTAGGGCGCTAGAATGGAAACATAATAAAGACAGAATAAATGTTGCAAACCAAAAATCACAAAGTTTGATAAACTGATCACTGCCGGGGTAATCTGCCATTAATTTTCTGCAACAGTTGTTTAGCATGGGTTTGTAAGATGGAAACGGAATTGAAAAACAGATCAATTGAAGTCACCCGCCCATATTTGCCGGAGCTTGAGGAATTTCTACCATACCTTGAGAAAATTTGGGAAAATAGATCTCTAACAAACAATGGCCCCTTTCACACCCAACTAGAGTCCGGTTTAGCGAGTTACCTGAACGTACCATACGTATCCTTATTCTCAAATGGGACATTAGCTTTGGTATCAGCTCTGCAGGCTCTTAGAGTGACCGGTGAAGTTATAACGACCCCCTATTCTTTTGTAGCCACCTCGCATTCTTTATTGTGGAATAGTATAAAACCTATTTTTGTGGACATTGAACCTCACACTCTAAACATCAATCCAAAAAAAATCGAAGCTGCCATCACACCCCAAACAACCGCTATATTACCCGTGCATTGCTATGGCAATCCATGCGATACAGCTGAAATTGAGAGAATTGCACGAATAAATAACTTAAGAGTAATTTACGATGCCGCGCACGCCTTTGGCGTAGAAGATAAAAACAAAAGCATTCTGAATTGCGGTGACATGTCTATACTAAGCTTTCACGCAACAAAAGTATTTAATACCTTCGAAGGCGGTGCAATTATCAGCCATGATAAAAATATGAAACGACGTATCGATAATCT
>PBVO01000031.1 GCA_002729015.1 Candidatus Poribacteria bacterium | reverse complement strand
TACCGGAATCTATGATAGAGCTGGAAATGAAACGGCCATCACAGATGATGTGCCAACCATCAATGATCGTGTATTCTATGATAGCACTGACCCAACCATTGAAGAAATATCTCATTCAACACCTACTTCGAATGCTAATCCAAATCCATATCGGGCAAAAAATGGAGATGCTGTAAAGCTGACATTTGCTGCCAGTGAATTATTGGATTACAACTGGGATGATAATATCAATACGCAACCTGCCATCACATTCCAAGGTAATTCAGGAGAGGGAAATTCATTTAACGCAAATAGCATTGCCAGTGTCAGTAATCTTCAGAATTTTACTGCCACTCTTAACGATGTTGCGGGTTTGTCAGAAGGTACATTGACTTTTTCATTAGCATTTAGAGATCGTTCAGGTAATCAAGCCACGCCTCACACTGCGTTAGATAATGAGGGCACTAGAATAACGATCGATAATACTGCTCCTACGCTTGATGAATTGACCGTTGCATCTAATTCAACAAGTAATACTGCATTTGCCAAACCAGGTGAGAGAGTAACGATTACTATCAATGTGAATGAAGAGCTACGGAATTTATCACAGTATGAGATCACAGATTATGATGATGGAGTAGCGGGGACCATAGGTGGGATAGAAGCAGAGGCCACCATGCAAGGAGGAACTGGCGGTCAGGTATGGATCTTATCCGCGATCATGGGTGATGCACATCCTGAAGGATTATTAGAATTTTCAGCGACATTGACCGATATGACAGGTAATACTAGGGTTGTTACTCAGGCAGATATAACTGAAGGAACCTCAGTTACCTATGATAAAACAGCTCCGACCATTGTTAGTGCATCGATACAGTCAAATAATGATAACAATACTTGGGCAAAGGTAAGTGATGTAGTAACACTTATTTTTGAGGTGAATGAGAATTTAAAAGAAGACCCCATTGTGTCTATTGCCGGCGGCGTTGCCACGAAGGCAAGTGTGAATGTACGTACCTATACCTATACTATTACCGTGGATTCCGATGACCATGAGGAAAATGTTCTTGACACAAATCCAAATGCAAACTTCACAATTGATTTTACAAACGAGGCAAATATAGCCGGAACCCAATATACTCATGCCAGTGATGGGGTTGATGGGACAGTCACTATAGATTATACTCCGCCAACCTTAACAAACGTTTATATAAAATCAGATAATACTGTAGATACATCTTATGCAAGATCTGGTAGCAATGTAACTCTTAAGTTTAAAGGTGTAGATGCACTTAGCTCCGGTTTATTAAGAGATGACCTTGCAGTAACATTTGATACTGGTGCTGGTGGAGCTAGTTTGAATGCCACTGAGAATGGGGATAATACAAATGCGAATTGGACGGCAACTTCTGAGTTGGGAGCAGGTGTTCTAGAGCAAGCCCTCACGTTTTCGATTGCTGGTTTTAAAGATCTTGCAGGGAATGTAGGTACCACAGTGACCGATCTTTCTGGTGGATCACAAGTGACTTATGATCAAACAGCTCCGACATTATCTGGTCTTACTATGGCTTCTAATAATAGTAATAGTAACCAATTGTCCAAGGTTGACGATGCTATTACTATGGCAATAACTGTTAATTCAACCGCTGAGCCCAATGGAATACAGATACCAGTTGTCACCATAGCAAATAGGTCATCTGCCGATGGAGAGGTTACGATCAGAAATGCTGCAAATGATGGGAATGCTAGCCAGGGAGACCTAGTATTCACAGCGAATTATACGATGCAAGATACAGATACAGAGACTGACTCCGTAGAATTTCAGGTTGCATTTACCGATTTGGCGGGTAATGTTGGTACAGCGGTAACCTCACTGGTCAATGACCGTGGTGTTAGCTTTGATAAAACAGCGCCAGATTTTACCAACACGGCTATTAATTCAAGCGTTACTATTGTGTCTAATAATGCGAATGGTGACCCTACCATAGCTACAGTAAATGATGTTATTACACTCACTCTTACCTCTGCAGAGGCACTCAAGGCCGCTACAAAACCAACGGTAACTATATTGGGTGTAAGTGCAAATGTAAGTGCAGATGCGGATAATAAGGTCTTCACAGCAACGCATACTGTTACTGGTAATGAAGCGGGTATTACAAATAATCAGGTCATCTATTTTAATGTTGACGCTGGCTATACGGACCCAACCGGGAATGCTGGTTCTGCTATCACTCAGGCAGCAGCTTCTTTTGCAAATGCTACACTTCGTTCTACAGATGGGTCTTATGTTCTCTATGATATCACTGCGCCAGTTTTCGACCCCGTTAGGATCAAGTCCAGTAATGCAAATGATTCAACCCTGGCTATAGCAACTGATGTTATTACTCTTACCATGATATCAGACACGCCTATAAAAGCAGCTACCAAACCAACAATATCTATAGCTGGGAATGTGATTCCCGATGATGATATTACTAGAATTGGAAACACAAAGTTTGTAGCTACCTATGCTATGCGAGATAATACAAATGATAATACTTATAATGATCCTGATATTGTCATTCCTATTTCCATAACAAATTATGATGATGCAGCGGGGAATACAGGAAGCGCTGTAACCAATACTTCTGATCCGACCAATAGTTATGTTGTCTATGATAATACCGATCCAGATCTACAGCAGGTGACCATTGCATCTAACCTTGATGAAGATGACCCCTCTTTGGCAATCCCAGGTAGTACCATTACACTTCAATTTATAGCGGATGAGGTGATCCAGGAGCCAACTGTAACGATTGTGGGTAGACCTCCTGACAATCTAACTGGTTCCAATGGTAACAAGACCTGGACAGCGACCATTATCATGTTGGAGGATGATAGTGATGCTGCCGACCCCATACCATTTGCCATATCTTATTCTGATCTTGCAGGGAATAATGGTGGCGCCTATGATCAGACTGGAACCACGGATGGCTCTAGCATCAGTTTTGATAAGACAAAGCCTACTCTTAGTGCAATCTATATGGTTTCTGAAAGCTCTGATAGTAAAGATAGTACTTACATAAATCCTGATAATAATCTCAGTATCCGCTTTAAAGTAAGTGAGCCACTCGCAGAATTGGATATTTATATGAATGCTGTAAATAGAGGTAGATATCCAACTGTCGCTGATGATGCGATAACGATTACAAAGCTTACGGAATGGAATGGTACATTTGAAAAATGGAAAGCGGTTTGGCCGGTAACTGATGGTACAGATGATGATGATGGTGCAGGGGTTGCCATACCTTTCACAATTGACTTTACAGATCTAAATGGTTATAGCGGAGATCAGGTCACTGAAACCACAGACGATGTCTATGTGACCTATGATAAGACAGAGCCAACTGTGCAGGTGTTCACCTACCTCTCAAATAATAATACAACTACTCTTGCAAAGGAAAATGATGTCATTACAGCTAGTTTAACTGCCAGTGAGTTGATTCAGCAACCTACTATTAAGATAAGTACTGCTGCAGTAGATGAAAGTGCTGGCGATACAGATAGATCATGGACAGCTACCAAAACACTAAACACTGATGATGAGGAAGGGCAGGTAGAGCTAAAATTGGTGACCTTTAAAGATTATGCGGGCAATGTTGGTAGAACATCAGATATTAACAGAACGACAACAACTAACGATCTATATGTGACCTATGATAAGACAAAGCCTGTCCTAACAAAAGTAAATGTGTACAGTGATAACAACTATAGCAGCAATACAATGGCTAAAGTACAGGATATTGTTACTATTGAAATTTCAACCGGTGCTGATGGTGAGCTTATCTCTTCACCGACCGTTAGTATGATTGGTAATGCGCAAGATGTGACGATCACTCCCAATACGCCTAATGCAGTCAGTGACCAAACATGGTTCGCAACAAAGACGGTTGTTACAAATCATTCTGAGGGTGAAGTTGCATTCTCAATTACTTGTACGGATCTTGCAGGCAATGAGGGTGATGCGGTTGCTGTCTTGACCAATGATACAGATAATACAAATGTCACTATTGACCGAACAAAAACTGATCTCTCTGCATTGACCTTGGATATGGTCGATGATTCAGATACGGGTATACAAGCGTATGATGATGATGGTAATCTTAATTGGGTTGGTAAAACTGATAACCTGACCAGTGTACAGGCACCAACCTTTAGCTTATCTGGTTTAACAAGTACTGCAAGTGCATCTGGAGACTCCATATACATCATTATAGATAATGGCACTGCTATCGATACAACTATAAGGTCTAAGGTCAATGCAAATGAAATGAACTTCACTGTTCCTGTGGATCTTGCAAATCAACTTACCGCATATTCTGCAACGGTTGTAACCAAGGATCCGGCAAATAATATTTCTGACCCTACTACAGCTCTTAAGTTTCGCATTGATACGGATCCGCCAGCATTAGGGAATGCTCCAGACCTCATAGCGACACATGATACGGGATTTACAGATGAGGATGATGTGACCAACAATAGAAAATTCACTTTAGAACTCGCTGGATTGGTCGCAAATAAACAAAATGTTATTGATATATATTATGATGCTGAATCAGCAGGCGTGGATAATTTTCTTGTAGTGGCTGATGTTATGATGGAGGTAGATAAGGATACTCCATTAAGAGACGGATCAGATACGATTTGGGTCAGTCGTTCTCTCCCAGATGATGAGTATACATTCAGTTATACGGTCACTGATTCTGCAGGGAATGTTTCTGCTAAAAGCGCTACCACTGTTATCACTGTTGACAAAACGGCGCCATCTACACCAGACACACCTGACCTAACAGATGCAGCGGATAAAGGAACTTCAAATTCGGATAACTTGACCAACTTAGAAACTATCATTTTCAATGTAACAAGTATGGCTGCAGGGGATAGCGTTCATATTATCAATTCAGGGAATGCTATTGTAGGACGTGGATTTGCAAATGGCCAAACGTCTGCTGAAGTTACTATCGCCGGGATCACGGAAGCTTCGAGCAGTGATTTTAAAGCATACGCCATAGATCAAGCAGG
>PBVO01000163.1 GCA_002729015.1 Candidatus Poribacteria bacterium | reverse complement strand
TGGGGGCAAATCAAAGAAGTTCACGGTTCTAACTAAAACCTTCAATCAGCTAGAGTGTATTTGAGCCCCGTTATTGGTTAAACGGGGCTTTTTCAGCTCTATCCCACTAAAATGAACTTAATGAATCAATTGATCCAAAACCACTATTTACCAAATACAAATTCTCGAATATGGCCTTATCAATTGAAATGTAGTTCGAGTCATTTGGTTTGCTCAATTATCATTATTTTGATAGCAAAGGCTTTCTGCATACTGATCCCCACAAAATTTAATTGGATTATTGAGGTGAAAAATTGAAATTAACCCCATCACAATTCCAAACCTTTCAACAGATTGGGTATCTAGAAATTCCACATCGAGTGATTGAGTATGACCATCTTCAACAGTTGCGTCAATCCTATGATCAAGTATTTAACAAACTTGATCAAATAGCTGAACAGGGGTGGCGAAATCTTTCGTTGACAGCCGAAAAAACTAACGACCAATAGAACAAAATGTTACAAGTCAGTGAGATGTGGCAAAAGAATGATATTTTCCGTGACTTACTTTTCCATCAGCCATTACTTGATGTGGCCACCAGTCTCATTGGTCCAAATGTGCAACTATTTCACGATCAAGCTCTTTATAAACTGTCTAAGGTGGGAGGGGATGTCCCTTGGCACCAAGACAATGGCTATTGGCGTTGTCAGCCAGCTGAACTGATTAGTATTTGTATCGACTTTGATGATGCCGATACAAACAACGGTTGCATGAATGTTTTGCCGGGTAGCCATTTAGAGGAACCACATAATCACATCCGGGCTAAACAAGAACAACAAGAATTACCTAGCCTATTATCAGTCGACGCTGATGAGAGTCAATCTGTTTCCATACCACTCAAAGCTGGATATGCCAAGGTCCACCACTGTCTGACCTTGCATCAGACAAATCCAAACAGGTCAGATCAAGACCGTCGAGCCATGGTAATCCATTATATGCCAGTCGGCACCAAAAACAATAAAGGTGTTCCTTTAAAAGACAACCTCTTGTTGTCTGGTCATAACCCACTGTCACCGGAGCAACAAAAACTAGCATAGTCAACGCTTTAGTATTTAGGCTAAGCGCAACCGGCCTCCATTCCTAGGTCAATCAAGACGGAATAGTCTATCGAATGAGTAGAAAAACCACAGCCGAGTTAGAGTCAAATAAATCAATTACTAAAGCAATCCTTGCTGGCTGTGTTCTAATTCCACTGAATAGTTACTGGATCGTGACCATTGAACTGGGACGATACTTAGCTTATCCAACTTGTATTTCTCTTTTTTTCAATGTCATTTTTACCATTTTTGTACTACAAGTAATGAATTTGGTACTTGTCCGATTATTACCTCAGTTGGCTTTTTCATCTCACGAATTACTCATTATCTATACTATGCTATCGATTGCCTCTGGTATCAGCGGCTTAGATATGATGCAGGATGTAGTAGCAAATTTGGGACACTCCTTCTGGTATGCGACGCCAGAAAATGATTGGAAACAGCTTTTTTGGCGCTATTTACCCAAGCACCTTGTTGTTGATGACTTAAAGGCTCTTAGAGGTTATTATCAAGAATCTTCGACTTTACTGATTCCACGACACATTCAGGCCTGGTTGATTCCTTGCCTGATGTGGACGGGATTTATTAGCCTTCTAGTTGTAATGATGACTTGCCTCAATGTCATTCTGCGCAAACAGTGGATAGAACACGAAAAACTAAGCTACCCCGTCATTCAGCTACCACTAGAAATGGTGCGACACCAAGACTTAGGTGGATTGTTTGGCAATCACGCGCTGATAATTGGATTTTTGGTGGCTATAGGTATTAACGTGTTAAACGGACTAAGTGTGTTCTACCCGGTGATTCCGGCAATTCCTATCCGTGGATATGACTTTAGGCAATTGTTAACTGAAAAACCGTGGTCAGCAGTTAGCTGGTTACCTGTCCGGTTTTACCCTTTCATCATTGGATTAGGATTTTTGATTCCATTGGATCTCTCTTTTTCTTGTTGGTCTTTTTATTTGATATATAAACTGCAGTTAGTTCTTGGCAGCGCGGTTGGCCTACGTAGTTTGCCACGATTCCCATATGGTAATGAGCAAGCAGTAGGAGCTTATATCGGCTTGTGTGCCTTAGCCTTGTGGAGCAGCCGCAGGCACCTTTGGTCCGTATTTCGAAAGATACTTTCACCTTCAGGAACTCCGGATGATACCCAAGAATCAAGTCAATATCGGCGAGTGTCTCTAACAACTATTGTGGTTGCCATTTTGTTATTGGTATTTTGTGTCAAGGCGGGATTGACACTTTGGGCATCAGCAATTTTTCTGGTCTCCTATTTCTCAATTTCAATTGCTATTACCCGTATGCGGGCCGAATTAGGAACACCTGTACACGACTTGTGGTATGCGGGCGCTTCTGGGCCTGATACAATCATGGTTAATATGATTGGAACCAAAAGGCTCGGACCAGCTAACCTAACTACTATCAGTTTGTTTTATGGTTTCAACCGCGATTACCGGAACCACCCACAACCACATCAGTTAGAGGGATTCAAAATGGCTGATTTGATGAAGCTCAAAAGTAAAAGCATATTCATGGCCACAATCCCAGCCATTTTTGTGGGCTCGTTTGCCTCTTTTTTTCTGTATCTTATCATGACTTATCGTATGCCAGAAGCAAATGGAGTACACGTCGGTCGAGAAGCGTTCACTCGATTAGAAGGGTGGCTCAATAGTCCCGTGGGTACAGATTATCTTGGTATGGGATTCATGGGCACGGGTATAACATTGACATACATTTTGATGTGGATGAGAACACGTTTTTTGGACTGGCCTTTTCATCCACTTGGATATGCATTGTCTGGCAGTTGGACAATGAATCTAATCTGGTTTCCACTTTTCTTGAGTTGGTTCATCAAGTGGGTGGTATTAAAGCATGGCGGATTACAGTCCTATCGGCGGTCCATTCCGTTTTTTCTCGGCCTGATATTAGGTGAATTCGTGATGGGGAGCATATGGACGATTGTTGGTGTGGTCAGCAACTCAGAAACGTATGTTTTTTGGATTTGATATTAAAACTAGTATCAATTTTTATTCTGTCTTAAAACACCGAAAATCCTTTCTGGCTGCAAAAGGATAATGGCTGTTTCTTATTTCAAATTTGCCCTCCAAATGATTGAAAAAGTTACAATAGATAACTTTTATGATTTTTGTGATCATCTTTCTTTTGAATACCTTGCTGATAATTGATAAAGATGTAAGAGCCCAGTATTATTGAGTTTTTCACTTCCCAATCTGTTTTCTTCTTTTTCGTCGCCTTATTCTGTTTTGATTCTGCATCGGTATAAAATGGTAGTTTAAATTTGAACATATCTCGTGTTGAATCAATCCATCGTCCGAAATTTTTTAGCTTAATAGAACAGTACTGAATGCAGAGAGATGATCAGGTTTAATCTGAAATCTCCCCACATGCAGACAGGATCTACCACAAGCGATAGATTTGACATCCATCAGGTTGCCCCAAAGATGAAATCATGAACAAGTAGTTATATGTGGATCGTGTGGGTCATTAAGATTACTCTAGAGGGTTTTATACCAAAACATTGGACGATAGAAGGTCTCTGTACTTCAGTACTGTTCTATTAAGCTATAACTTGAGTAGAGGTTACAATAAACGATAAATGGTTGTTGGATTTAGAATTTATAAGTCAGAAGTCGAGAATGAAGAAGAAGCCAAAAGAGAATATTCTTTATAAGGAGCAAAGACTTACAAAGCCCATTTACTAAATGAAAAAAAATGACCAAAGTCAGATAACTCCCAGATCAATACTAATTGGAGTTATCGTAGTAATCTTTGTTAATTTGGCGTCTCCGTATGCTGAAAGCGTTGGTTTCAGCAATTTTTCGTGGAGCTATCTACCGGAAGGAGCAGCTATCCCCGTACTGTTACTGATGTCGATTAATGCACTAATCCTAAATGTCAAAAACAAACTTGGTTTAACCCAGAGTGAGTTACTAGTTATTTTTGTTATGGGTTTAGTGTCTAATGCAACTTCTATCTGGTTGATTTACTTTTTTTTAGCGGCAATTGTGTCTCCTCGTTACTTCGATTCACCAGAAAATGAATGGCATAACCTGCTTCTACCCTACCTGCCAGATTGGTTAATTATTAGTGACACCAATCATGCAGTCCAATGGTTTTATGAAGGCCTACCATCCGGAAGCGATCTACCTTGGCAAGATTGGATTATCCCCCTTGTAGTTTGGTCAACCTTCTTTATTTCTCTCATCTTAGCCTCATATACGTTGATTATCTTCTTTCGCCAACAGTGGATAGAACAAGAAAAATTAGCCTATCCATTAATGCAACCGGTTCTACACCTAACAGAAGGGAGTCGACATCTTGAATTATCCATCTGGTCGAATCCATTGCTTTGGTTGGGAGTTTCAATTCCTTTTTCTATTTTCATTTTTGATGTTGGTCATCATATAAAACCACAAATTCCATCTTTCCCAGTAGATCACCTTGGTTCGCTCAACTGGGGTGCACCTTTTTCGACTCCTGGTCTATCATCACTGACGGTCTGTATCAACTTCATTGCTATTGGGGTTGGTTACTTTGTACCACAAAACGTACTCCTTAGTATATGGCTCTTATACCTTTTGATAAAAGTTGGGGAAGTCTCAGTGTTGTCTTACACTGGCAAATGGTACCTTGGTTCTGGAGGGATGTTTGTCTGGGGGAACGCAGCTATTGCTTGGCAATCTTTCGGAGCATTTATTATTTTCGTAGTATTTCTTGTTTACCGTGCTCGACGAAATCTCTGGCAATTCGTTTGTATGTCATTGAAAAAGACTCAGGCTGACCCAAATATGCTGATGACGCCTAGAAGTGCGATAATTACATTTGGAACCAGCATTGTTTTTATGGTCATATGGCTGACTCAATCTGGGATTCAACTTGAAATAAACTTAATCTTCGTGCCATTACTGATGCTAATTTATCTCGGAATTTCTCGTGTGGTTTGTCAATCAGGTATTTTTTATGTCGTACCCCCAATGATTTCTCAAAATCCATGTATTCATCTGTTTTCTCCTAAGCAAATTGGTCACCAGGGAATGATTTCAATGAGTTTAACTTATGCTTGGCATGGTGATGTTCAATCTATTGTCTCTGGTTTTAGTGCAGAAGCAGTGAGGTTAAGGTCTGCGATTGGTTGCTCGGGACGCCAGCTGACAGTAGTAATTTTATTAGCTTTGGGTGTGGGGTTACTGGTTGCTCCATGGGGAGTGATTCTGTCGGGCTATTGGCAAGGTGCTCTAAACTGGAACACTTGGTTATTCCGTGGATTTGGGCCTAACACTTACGGACAAATACTAACTCAGATTGAATCTTCAATGGGAAAAGAACAAATCTGGCAACGCCTGTTTTATTTTGGAATTGGAGGCTTTCTTATGATGGGGCTGACAATTATGTATTACCAGTTTTTGTGGTGGCCTGTTCACCCAATCGGACTAGTTATAATTTCTTCATTCACATTGTATACTGTCTATCTCGGTTTTTTTATTACTTGGATTTTGAAACATGTAATATTGAAGTGGGGAGGGCCACGACTCTATGCTAAAGGTGTTCCGTTTTTTATTGGATTACTAATTGGTCATTATCTTGGTCGTGCAGTAGCACTATCCGTCTATACAGCGTATGGATTAAAATTTTCTTAAATCTTCAAAATTAGAGGTGCTGTGCAGTATTGATAAAATCAAAATGTTTCAGAGTGCTTATTTAAAAAATACGATCTAAATATGCATTGATAGCTCTCTTCGCTTTGCTGAAAAACACTTAATGACAAAGAATCCTGTTTGCTAGCTAATAGACCGTTTTTCCTATGCTATTTCCATTTTTTTTTTCAGTTTTTTCCTTCGATTATTCAAAGATTTTGGCTGAGACCTGAAAGGTTCTGTCTGAATATCGGCATTCATTTCACTTCAATGTTTATTTGTTTATTTATTTATTCGGATACTTGGGCCAATACAAAAAGATCTGACAAAATCAAAATTCAGAATTATTACAAATATTGGAAAGACAAGTATTTTCGAGTCAGTCGACGAGTAAAAGGTGGCGCATACATCGATTACCAAAACAACCAAACAACCTGCTCAGAAGCACTTGGATATGGGATGCTTATTTCCATCTATATGTCTCGCTTGCATGACAATAATACTAGGAATGACTTTGATGCACTCAATCGCTTTAGACGTCAATTTAGCAGTTCAATTGACCCACGCTTGACGTCATGGTACATAGACGACAAGATCGATATAACTAACGCAACTACCTGTGCGACAGATGGTGATCTTGATATTGCTTATGCATTAATCTTGGCTTGGAGTGAGTGGAAATGTCCAAGTTATATTGAGGAAGCCAAGAAAATTTTGAGTGGAATCGAAGATTCTCTGATTAGAATTGATCACTCACTCAGAAGAGGAGACTGGGATATTAACCAGCATGCCACCAGGTTATCGGATATAATGCCGACTCATTTTGATGTGTTTTCACAAATTTCAGACCGACAACTTTGGCATACAGTTAAAAAGACACACTACCTACTTCTTGAACAGATTTCGAGAGAAAAAGGGGCTTTTCCTGATTTTGTGGTTAAAGATGAGAACGGATGGAAACCAGCGCCACCCAATTTACTCGAAAGTGACTATGATGGAATGATGTACTATAATTCATGTAGAGTTCCATGGCGTTTGGCCGCTGCATCGATAGAGAATAACGACCAAGACGCACAAAATCTGCTGCAATTTTTTAACGCGGGCATTGGTAAGGTTTGCAATGAGAGATTTAAAGCCGGATATAGTCTGGATGGAAAAGAAATAAATGAATGGACAGATGGAGCATTTACTGCTCCACACATGTGCAGCCTATTTGCTGTGCAGCGCAAAGACGCAACGGCTGCCAAGGAATGGCAGTTCAGTCAAAAAGAGAAATATTACCAGGATAGTATTCGTCTGTTATCACTACTCTTGGTTACAAGAAACACATTTGGTTTGCGAAATTAAGACTAATAATCGCATGACAATTAACGGGGGGTAACGTCGGAGTAATCGAATAGTAAAATTAACCATAGACCTGAATCGGGCGATTCATTTATGCATCAGTTTGATGCAAGAAAAGTTCAATAACCACACAGATCAGTCATCATTTTTTTACCGTACTTTTTTATCATTTAAATCTCAACCCCCTAATAGTGAGAAAAACACACAAACCAAAAGCGTACTTGCGACATGCTGTGATTTATACTTTTTCGGATTAAAAAATCCATCTTATCAAATGTTATCGACAAGGTTTACCAAGTCTCACTTTATGTGGATGAACAATGGCCTGCCTTTTAATCGAGCTAGTTTGGAATTAGGATTTGACGTCAAGTAAGTCTATCTCTATATACTAATTTCTAGTAATTTTACTTACTAGAAATCATATCAAGCACTACTTCGGCAAAGACCGGTAAATGGTCCGAAGGGAATCGGCCTGCCCAAGATTCGCTTAATGTTCCAAATCGTAAGACACGAATGTTATGCTTAATAAAAATATAATCGATCCTTTTTTCAGGTTCTCCTGGGAAACTAAATCCACTCCATGTCCCCTCAGGTCCATGAGGGGGTTGCATTGAAAACAGTCTAGCATCTTTGACGGGCTCAAGGTTTTCGCTTCTCGTCAAAATCTGATAAGGTACAGAATCTGGTCGTGCGTTAAAGTCTCCTGTTACCAGAACAGGTCGTTTTTCTGTGTTTAACTTTGTAATAGTCGAAAGAATTAATTCTGCACTCTTTTGTCGAGCTATTTTACCTCTATGATCAAAGTGAGTGTTGAAGTGGAAAAAAATTTGACTAGTATATATATCTTGAAATTTAGCCCAAGTTACTATCCGATTCAAACTGGCATCCCAACCCGAACTGGGCTCCTCAGGTGTTTCGGATAACCATATTGTGTTATGTTGTAATACTCTTAAACGATTTAAATTGTAGAAAATTCCACAATATTCACCTTTGGTTGCACCGTCGTTTCGCCCAACACCAACCGAACGATAATTTTGGAGTAAAATGAATAAATCGTTCATTTGTTCATTGAGTGCCTCTTGAACCCCAATTAGATCAGCTTGGTGAAAAAGAATCATGCTTTGTACCATTTTCTTCCTATGGTTCCATGCATTAAATCCATCTCGGGGGTTACTATAACGGATATTAAAACTCATTACTTTCAATGGATAATTTTCAGTCGTTTTTTTTAGATTCAGCATAATCGTTTCGTGTGACAAATTGGATGTTATTTCTGAAAATACAGTTGATATGAAAACTAAGGCAAGAGAAAGTAGAAGGAAGAGAAATTTCATTACGTTTATTTCCAAAGAATTATTAACCTAGACTCAGATTGCCTATTGAACTGAGACTCTATTACTGAAAAGAAACCATTATCCTCAGTTAGGATAGGTTAACATGATCATGATATTGGGTAAAGAATCTACTCGATTTTTCGTTAGTCTAGAATCGTTGGATCGATTTGAACCTGTAGTCAAAGATCCCATAACTAGTTTAGGTGCGAGGCCACAGGTTGTCCTGACTCAAATAGTTAGCCATTAAAAAGTGAGATAAATTATGAATCAAGCCAAACTGTATGGAGAAAATATGCCGACTGATTATATTAATCAGTATCGGAAACAAGGATTTTGCTTGATAGAAGGATTAATCCCTCCAGCACTAATGGAAGCGGCTTGGAAAAGGGTCCAAGAAATTATTGACCATCCACCGGATTGGCCGAGCGAGCGCTTTCAGGTTCTTAACCCAACGGAATATTGTTCAGTTTCAGGTCATCCATTGGCCCAAGGCATTCAACGACCAAGCCTAGAAGAATCCGTGTTTGCTGCAGTAGCGGAACACTCCAATCTTGGTCAGTTCATGGCTATTCTGCTAGATGGTGAAGTAGAATTATTTACAGATCAGGTTGGTGTCAAGCACGGATGGATTCAGACTGAGCAGGGAGGACGAAGCTTTTTCCATCAGGATTCCTGGTATTGGAAAATCGAACCAGAATTGGGATGTAACTGTTGGATACCGATGCATAAGGTGGGAGTGGATGCTATCGCTTTGTCTGTGATGCCGGGTAGTCATACCAATTGGGTCCTAACGAAACATGAATCTTATTATGATGATCCACCGATGTTTAGTGGTTCTCCAAAGGTTGAGTATAGACCTTTCAGGCGGCACCGCATCCCGCTGGACCAAATTGATTCAACTAAGGAAGTGTTGGTGGAGATGTCGGCCGGAGACGGACTCTTTTTTTCCAACTATACTTGGCACCGAAGCGAACCCAACCGTACTGGTGAAACAATGGCCTTCTACGCTATCGCCTATCAACGGCGGGGAAGCAGGTAGCGATGAGGCTAGCAATTACAAACACTAGAAAGATGGTGATTCTGAAGTGATGAATCAAATCATTGCATAAATAAAGGTACTAATAATCTAAAATAAGAGTTGGAGGAAGTGTCTTCAGGCACTGACCTTACACGAGAAGTTAGTGAAGAGAATGGAAGATGAGATAATAAGAGGCTCGCTTTTTTGTTTCTGGACTCAAGTTATGGCCAAATTAGACGATAACAATAGCATCTTCAAAACTTCATTTTGTAAGGTGGGTCAACGCCTCTGACTCACCTTCTTTTTTGCCCACCAGTTCTGTGCAGCTGTAGGATAACTGACCTACCATCTTAAACTAAATTCATAACCTCTGTTAACCAGTGGAATACGCCATGCAATCTGGTTTAATTCTGAACCTGAAAAAATGAAAACAGCAAAAGTTAAAAGCACCCGAAAAGACAACCGAGATTTAGCACAGCAAGACTCCAAAGCAACCCTCGCATACCCACCCTTAAAAAGAGAAGTTCTAATTTCTCAAGGTAAATGTTGTGGAAATAGGTGCCAGAATTGCCCATATCTCCCGAAACATATCAAAGGCAGTAGGAATTACAGCCACTAGTTTCACTTGTTTCTACCTGATAACTTTTAAAATTCGATTCTTAATAATAAATTGATAGCTAAGAGTAAGCACAAAAAATCACATCTTCCTGTCAGGGTAGGCCTGAATCCTTTCTACTATTGTGTGTAAAGCTTCTTTACGTGATTCTTCTTGTCTGAGATTCTGAAAGAATAAGGTATTTACAGGCACAAAAAAAGACGAGTTCTTCCAATCTGTCAAGGTAGAAACCTTTTCTTCACTCAATTTTCAGCTCCCATCGGAGGTCGAGGCCTATCTCTCGGGGGTCTAGGCCTCGATCCTCCAATACCAGATTTTGAGACAAAAGATTTGGCAATCCTTCCCCTGAAATATCGACCTAAATAGGGCCAATCCAGAGTTGCAACGTAATAATAAGTGCCATTCGGATATTCTGGCGTGACACCTATACGCCCATTACATTGATCCAAGTCCCCAGAGTCATCCGCGTATTGATAGTCTTCTACATATGTACCATCATAAGTTCCTTTTGGACCATCTGGTCTTTCTCCTGATCGAAGGACATATGAACTTTTTAGTTCTACGATTGCCGAACTAGATTCAGCAGGCGAAGCGTATTCATATGGTCCAAACCGTCTCCGGCAAAACGTGTATGGGATAATCGTCGGGTATCGTTGCCATTTGGTACCCTTTTTTTTCCTCCACTAGTTTATTAGTTCTTCTCCATACCGACACTTGAAAAAATAATTTTACTTAGAGTAATCGATCCCTTTTTCATCAACTATTGGCAGTTTTATGGGTTGAGAGTCATCTCCTTATATTCTAGTTTCCACCTGCTGTAGTGTTGATCATCTAATTGACACCCTTTAGATTATATAATAGGATGTATTTCCACATTTTTGGACAGGAACAAATATGATGAAAAATCTAGTACTCTACAGTTTATTACTAGTTAGTGTTGGATCTATGGGGACCGCTTTCGAACCAGAAATGGTCACAGAAGGCCTCGTCGGATTTTGGTCTTTTGATCAGGAAACTATTAAGGGAAAAATTGTAAAAGATATTTGGTCGAAGAATGATGGAACCATCAAGGGCGCTCCGAAAAGTGTCAAAGGCAAATTTGGTCAGTCTTTGTCCTTTGATGGCAAAAAGGATCTAGTGAAAATCCCACATCATGCTAGCTTAGATCTGAAAAAAGAGGTTACCATCGAATTTTGGTTTCTACTACAAGGCCAGAGTGGTGATAATGAATACCCTAGACCGGTGAGTAAAGGTCAGTCTTTAGGAGATAACTCTGGTTATGGTGTGTGGGTTAGAGATTCTCGAAATCCGACGGATATTGGATTTCGATCGGTAACGTTGACCCCAAAAGATACCCGTGGCCAAGGACTACCCAGTTACGATAATAAGTCGTGGCATCATGTGTTATTGAGTTTCAATGGCAAAAAAGGATCACTTTACTTGGATGGCAAATCCATCGCAGACCAACCTGTTAAAGGTGATCTGTCACAAAACAAAGAGCCATTACATATTGGTGATGCACTCGGCATGCGACATTTTAATGGTTTGATTGATGAAGTTCGGGTGTATAACCGAGGTCTAACATCAGCAGAAGCAAGACAGAACTTTGAAATTAAGACCAACAGCTTATCGGTTGCAGTTGCTGATAAAATGACAACGGTATGGGCTAAACTAAGGAGAATTAATTATTGAAATTTAAGAAAATAAAACCTCCACAGAATCTCTCATTTAACGTACTTTATGCTAAAAATTATTAATTCCCAGTGTTAGTTTATTAGATAATTCTACTAATCGGAAATACAGAGAAATAGATTTAATCAGCGTATTAAATTAAGTTGTAACTTGGTTGATGTGACAGCTGTACCCAAGAAAGTACCACTTAAGTCATAATAGGCGAAAACATTGGCTACTTTGTTCTAACTAAACATCGAAAAAAATCCAGAAAACTCATACCTATCGTACTGAAGTGGAATCTCATTGAAACGATGAAATTTAATAATTTAATCCTAGTTGCTTTTTCTCTGCTATTCGCACGAACCAATTCATCACCAGATACAGACATTTCTTCCATTTCAGACTTGATAGAATCCGTCTCCATTAGTAAACCTGTCCACCACAGTTTACTAGTCGGGAGGTAATACTGGCCAGTGAGTGGGATAGTTTAATAAACACATGGTACACCAATAACTATCCAAACATGACTAAGTTTAGGGAGGTATATCTATGAGGCTAGTAGTTCTTTCTTATAGTCATCACGGCCGAAGTATAGGTCAAACAGCACGCGATCTTGGCCATGAGATCGTCGGTGTCATGGATGGAGAGGAGATTCCCCGCACTCAGCTGGAGAACGAGTTTTACTGCTCTGGGTTCGATACGGCGGGTTCATGTTTGGACGTGGTCCAGCCAGAAGCTGCCCTAATTAGCGGGAAACATATAGAGATCCCATCTCATATTCAGGCTTGTGTGGATCGGCGTATTCCATATTTGGTGGACAAACCGTTCGCCGATTGTGCTAGTCGTCTGAGGCCAGTGGCTGAAGCCAGCGAAAAGCATGATGTCTTCAGTACCCTAACCCTACCTAACCGCGCTAGCAAGATTGTGTCCTTAGTTAAGCAGATGGTGGCCGATGGCAGTCTGGGTCAATTAGTTCTCTACAGTAGTCGGCTTAACAATGGCTCGCCTATGCGCTATGACCAAACCCCCTCCTCTTGGCATAATATCCCATCAATATCTGGAGGTGGTTGTTGGGCGACCGAATCGGCTCACGGCATTGACACCTTTCTGCAGTTTGCTGGCTCCGGACCAATAACGGTAGTGGGGGCAGTGATGTCCAACTCCATGTATGGCCGTCAGATAGAAGATAGTGCGGTCGGTATGCTCCGTAGTAATGATAGTGTAACTGGTATCATCGAATCTGGCTACACTTTCCCTCACGGAGCCAGACGCAGTGGCGACCATTTCTTTCGTTTCATTGGTAGTAAAGCATCAGTATTCGCCTTCTATGGTCAGCAAGGTGAGCCCCTAATTGAGGTTAACACTTCTTCAGGTACAAAATTTAAAGAGGACTTGGGACACGGTGAACGTATGCGTAAGGTGATCGACGAAGGATTATCTGCCCTGCAGGAGAAGCGAGCGCCTGATACCAATATTCTAGATGCTGTCCGGATCCTCGAGATTCAGGATGCCGTCTACGATCATGCCCGAACCAACCCCGTTACTAACGGCCCTCATCCGATGGGGGGTGCAGCAGACAGACCATAGGACGTTTAAATTTTTGTATGTTAGTGTAGGCAGAAGGGACCAAGGATTTACTAGTTTCCAACATGTTCTTTTATAAAATCGACATAAAGGGATACCAAAGACCCGGTAACCAATAATTTAATTTTTCTGTTGGAATAAGAATTAACATGGAAACTTAAACCTAGGACAAAAATTTCAGATAATCTATGAGTCTGAGAACTAATCTCTAGGCACAGTTTTTATCTCCGTTTAATTGGTCTCGAATATGTCTTTTAGATTCTATCATTCAAACCTGCGCACGGGGTATTACCGAGATCATTAGATAAAACTCTACTCCGACCGTACCGATTTGAGTTACATCGATTCTCTGAATCAGTGAACTCA
Organism: Candidatus Poribacteria bacterium; assembly: GCA_002729015.1. Next base: position 34,130 of record PBVO01000163.1, on the reverse strand, counting down.
AAGCGGTTTTTTGTATCTCTAGATCGCTCTGCAAAGACTGCGCCATTTAGGAGCAGATTAAGCTCATTGACCTATTAATCGTTTCTAGAAGCCGACATTCTTTTTTCTTTTTCATCTTCCAATAGTAGTTGGTTTTGTTTGGTTAGCTTATCAATGGTTTTCTTGCTGAATAGCGGCTAACTGTTGACCTTCGTATTGTTGCTTTAAGAATTATTCTATTTGTTTGTTTTTTGCAGTTAATTCCTGTCGGAGATTTGAAATAAATTCACGTAATACTTCGTGTGGTTTTTCTGTGTTTGCATGAATTTTGCCAGTACCTTGATCTTCAATGTTTTCACCTACTTACACGTTCTACAACAGCGAGTTCGGGTGAAAGAGAAAAGATACTTATAGTCTTAAAAAACTGTAGTTTTTGTGTTGGTATGGACTTTACGTTGTTGGTAGTGGTACTACTGAAGGCACAATTGTATTAGTTGTTGTTTAGGAAATCGTAATAGTTATGTAGATTCCAGATCTTATATGGAAACGAGATGGCTTACTAAACAAATCAGAAGATGGTCTAACTAACTAAGATTTCTTTTATAGTGTGAATTCAGGCCTTTATCGGTTGGGTAAATATTGCTACTGATTTTAAGGAGTTTTAGATGAAAGTTTTAGATGAAAGTAAATTGAGAAATTATGTTGAACAGTTTAATATTGACGATGACGAATTATACTCAAACATTGGTAACGAAGACACATTTAAATTTTTACAAACAAATATTCCTCTTTTTGAGTGTCCAGATATTGATATAGAAAGGACTTATTATTTTCGTTGGTGGACTTATCGTAAACATATTAAGAAGACCGAGGATGGTTATGTCATCACGGAGTTTCTACCAGATGTACCATGGGCGGGAAAACATAATACTATAAGTTGTCCTGCTGCCCACCATTACTATGAAGGACGATGGATACACAATGCAGAGTATCTCGATGATTATTCGTATTTCTGGTTAAGAAAAGGGGGTGAACCACGTTTATACAGTTTCTGGATTGCGGACGCATTCTACAATAGATATTTGGTGACTTTAGATAATAAACCTCTACTGGATTTACTTCCTGATTTAATAGAAAATTATAATTTATGGGAAACTGGGTGGAATTGGAAGGGTTATCATATTGGGCAAAGGGAAAATGGACTGTTCTATACCATTGATGACAGGGATGGTGGAGAGCTTTCCATCGGTGGACATGGTTTTCGACCAACTCTCAACAGTTTTATGTATGGTGATGCCATGGCCATTTCAAGGATAGCAAATCTAGCCAGAAAACAGGATGTAGAAAACGAGTACAAATCAAAAGCTTCCAGAATCAAAAATTTGGTTCAAGACAAACTATGGGATAGTGAATCTAAGTTTTTTAAAGTCTTACCAAAAGAAGGAGGAGAACTTAAGGATGCACGCGAACTTCATGGATATGCTCCTTGGTATTTCAACATGCCGGATTCTGGCTATGAAGAAGCATGGAAAGAATTAATGGATAAAAAAGGTTTTTACGCTCCTTATGGACCTACTTTTCTAGAACAGCGACATTCAGAATTTATAATTTCTTATGAAGGACATGAATGTCAATGGAATGGACCAAGCTGGCCTTTGGCTACGTGTAATGTGTTAACGGCACTTGCCAATCTATTGAACAATTATGATCAGGATGTAATCGGCAAAGAGGATTATTTTAAAACACTTAAAGTTTACACTGATTCCCATAAGATTGAAAGAGAAGACGGTAAGATACTACCATGGATCGATGAAAATCTGAATCCATACACCGGTGATTGGATATCACGTACACGTCTTAAATCTTGGGAAAATGGAACCTGGAGTATAGAGAAGGGAGGAAAAGAGAGGGGAAAAGATTATAACCACTCAACTTACAACGACTTAATAATTACAGGTTTGGTGGGATTAAGACCGCGAAACGACAATGTGATTGAGATAAATCCTTTATTACCTGAGGGGAAGTGGAACTATTTTTGCCTTGATAAGGTGCTTTATCATGGTTATAAATTGACTATTGTTTGGGATGAAACTGGAGAAAAATACAAGAAGGGAAAAGGATTAATGATTTTTATTGATGGTAAGCTAAGAGCTAATACTGACAATATTGAAAAAATCATTTTTGATTTGAAAAAATGAACAAAAGCATAATACTTTATAAAAAATAATAGCCGGTTCAGAAGTGAAATAAAGAGTTATAGGCTGCTTTCATTTTTCGAAACTATCGCAAATAATAAAGGAACAAACCTATAAAGACAAATTATGCAATTAAATCATTATTTTCAAATATTGGGCCATTATTAGCTATAAAGTTTCAAATAACTTCTCGAATTAGTGTTAAGCGTATATCAAATTGCGTTTTGAATACTACTTGGTAATCAATCTTGAACAACGGATCATTTAATCTCGGACCAGTGGAATCCAATCAATGGTTGGTTACCCCGTATACTCTTTCTTAAATTGTGTCCAATAACCTCTCCATATTTATTTATGGACAGCTTAAGGTTTATCCGTCTACCGGGATTAGTAGGTTTTCACTCTGCTCATAAAAATTATATCTATCAAATTTGATCATTTTGTTTTCATTTATAAAAGGAATGCTCTTAGCAATGCAGGGGTATTTATAGGTTTTTTGTTTCAAAAATGGCAAAAAAATAAACCTTTGCCCAACCTAGCATCAGACCGCACATTGATTTTACCCTTATAATCCTCCAATGATAGGAAGAGTATAGAGTGCAAATGCCGAGTTTGGTTTGGATAGGTCTCCCAAGCTAGACACCTAATTGGCTCAAAAATTCTGTTCATATTTCCTATCTTTTCTGACTTAAAATATCTTGTTTATGACTCATATTTTATCTAGCTACTAAGGAATATAAAAAAGTTCTATTGTTAGCTAAAAACAAAGTCTGGAGTCTGCCAAGGTGATGCGTGTAGTATAAGCTGATGAAGTGGTCAAGAAATTTACAGATTTTCAATTACAAAATTCGAAATAGATGTTGTTGACCTGTCCACAATTTTGGAGAGGTTGAAGGCTCCCTAGTTCTTTTCTCAAAATAAGATACGATGGGGATAAAATCCGAGTTCCACAAGATTATGAGAATTTGATTTCTCCTCTGCCTATCCAACCATCGGGGTATGTAAGAGGGTTTTACTGTCTGGTTAATATTATTTTCTCATAATCTAATTTGAATTCAATATTATTTTCATCTATAAAATTAAATCCATATTCACGTTCTACATTTCTGATTTCCCCTGATTCTGTGTTTGTTAAAGAAATTAACAGTGTCAACTCAGGTTTTTCGGTGAAAACATTTTCACCGACTTTCCAAGACATACTCTCTAAAACGGTATTCTCTTGTTCTAGTTCTTCTCTTGATGGAGGAAATGTTGTGACATTCCCAAACCTATCAGTTATAAACACTTGGAATGTATTGTCCTTTTTGAGAATGAAGGTTCCCAACGACGGAACTATGGACCCTGGATCTGTTCCATACCATTTACCAATTAGTTTCTGTTCTATTGACTTACCACCACAAGACAATAGAACAAGAGAAATCAGTAATATTAAAGGAATAAGACCTAGTCGTTTTATATCCATAAATCAACCTATTTACTAAACTATTAGTATCCTGTGTAAAACATAAGACTCTGTCTGCGTATATTTATATTTTACATACATAATATAGCAATATAGTAGAAAAGAAGTTTGGTGTAAAGTTAAATTTATATCCCAGATCTCCCTTATAGACCTACGACCTTCTCATGCCGTAGAGACTTATCGAGACATTCATTAGAGGGCCAATCCAACAGGACATCCATTTTGACCTCACCAACGCATTCCTTAATATCTATACCCGAAAATCGGTTGATTTCCTCCAAAGCGGTGAGAGTGTGTTCATTAATCTTTTTGTATAGTAATCCTGACCGAATTTACGGTATTTTACAGAAAAATTAGCGACAAATTTGAAAAAACAGTGGGGAAACTAAATGAGTATTCTTGATGCTAGCATACTTGATATTGCTTTTTTATCATCAAAGGTCGAATGAACAAACAATAGGGGGAAATCATGAGTAATATTGCCGAAAATCTTAGTGACAATGTCGAAGATTTTATGACAAAAATGTTGGAAACTGCAGCTGGGTGTAATATACAAGTCGAAATTGATGGCAGAATGGATAGTTTGGGTAAATCTGTTGGTACCATGCTTGAGATTAGGCTAGCTGCACAATCACTAATTATGGAAACTTTACGTGATTTTAGTTTCGATGATGACATTCAGGATACTGTTAAGTCTCGATTCAAGGAAGATATTGTAAGAGTAATAAAGGAAAATGACTTTCGTATCAGGTCTGATTTTGTGGAACGGTTACGGAAAATTGAGGTCGATAGAATTGAGAAGGAGGGTGTGGTGGAATCAATCAAAAAAACTGGACTTTTATAAGCTGAAAAACCTTTGATTCCAAAAACGTTTTCGATTTTTTTACGGTTCCATCAGAAGTTTGATGAACGAAGAATCACTGACCAAAGAACAAAAAAGAAACAGAGAAAAGAACAGAGAGAGCGGTTTATTTCTTATGTCTTTTGGAAATCATATTTGGATTTTGATCTCTTTCATACTGAAAAATAGTACATCTAAGGCCTATTGGTAATTTTTCAAAGATTCAATCTGGGTGAGAATATTATTACTGGTCTTATTTCTACTCGGGTTAGTCATTAGTTTTCTTTCGCGTCAAGTGGGTAAACCACGTAAAAAATATAATAGTGAAAAATTACTTTTCTTTGTTTATGGCAATTGCTTTTGAGGTTCTGGGCACATTACTACTTCTTCCGGCCTCTCAAAATTTCACCAAACTTATTCCAACAACGATCCTTTCAATTTCATATATAGTATCCTCTTATTTCTTAACTTTCTCGATACAAAAGATTCCTTTGCCAATAGTCTATGCTAGCTGGTTTAGACTAGGGGTTTTTTCCGTTGCGATATTTTAAAATATATATTCTATAGACAGCCATTAGCTTGGCAAGAAATTTGGGGTCTATTTTTAATAGTTTTTGGTGTAGATTTAGTAAATATCTTTAAAATCGATTAGAACTAGTTTTGCTGATTATTTATGTATTTTAGTTGGTTCATATTCGGTGTGTCGATTGATGGACACTAGTTTTTACAGTGAAGGATATCCTCTCTTATGTAGAGGTTTGACAACATTCTTTGAAATGTCTGATTTATATACTGGTTGTTACAATAACCTTCTTGTTTTTTTGGATTTTTACCTTTGGTTATGATGATATTTTGCTCAAATTGACATTTGAAATTACCAGAGAAAAATTAACAATTACCCCCAAAGTATCCGCATTAGAAATTCTTTTTGTTATCGGGAATCTTGTAATAAAAAATCAGACCTAAACGGGTAATATGACTAAAGTTGGGGTTTGAAATTTATGCTTGGTTTGTAACTTAATGAAATAAGATAAGAAACCGAAAGGAATTCAAAATTCCTACTCCAATATTTGTGGAAAAATACTAATTGTTGTAGAATTGGGTGGTTTTACCGTATGATGGTCAGGAAACGAAAGTTGAGTTAGAAAATAGAGGTGTAATTGATGGTTATAAATGCAAGTTCAATTTTTTGTGTGAAGAGTATTTCACTATTTCTAGTAATCTGCCTGTTGACGAATTTGGAAGCCAAACTTAGTTTGGATGATAACATTGGAATTTGGTTGCTAGATGAAGGAAAAGGTGATGTTGCCAAAGATTCCTCACCTAACAAGTACGATGGTGAACTTAAAGGAGGCAAATGGGTTAAGGGAAAATTTGGCCAAGCTATAGAATTCAAAAAGAATGAGACCGTTATTATTCCTTTGGGTAAAGGGTCGATGAGGGATAAAGCCAGCGTAATTATGTGGCTTCAGTTTACGGACGTCGCTGCACAGCAAAACTACTTTTCTGTTTGGGATTCAGGGACAAATCGATTAGTTCCATACAAGGAGGCAGGCAATACTCTTCGTTGCTGGAGCAACAAATGGAATGTAACTAGCGGTGTTAGTGTAAAAAAAGACCAGTGGTATCACGTTGCCAACGTATATGATGGAAAAACAGCTAGCATTTACATTAACGGTAAGGAAAAAGTGAAGCAAGATGTACCTAAATTTGAATTGGATGACACACCTCAAACAGCGTGGTTAGCCACCGACAAAGGGGGTTGGGTCTCTGCTTGTGTGATTGACGAATTTGTTTTTTTTAGTCGTGCCGTCACAGCTGAGGAAGTAAACGAACTTTTCACCAAAGGCGTCGATGGAGCCTTGAATGTGGACGATCATAATAAGTTACCAACTATTTGGGGAGATCTAAAAAAATAGATACTGAGACCAATACTGCTTTATATTTTTTACCACTCAACACGGTTATAGCTACAGCCTTCGAAAGCATTTAAACCAGTTTTTCTAATTATATGAACTTAGGATGTCGAACAAGGTATTTGACATCCTAAGTTCATATTTGTTCTTCTTCCGCTTTTTCACCGACAAATAATTCTTAAACTGTGATAGCGCTGAGATGTTCTTTGTCTGGGCATTAAGCAATTAGTCCTCTTCAGCTTTTCTGTGGTGTCCTAAAATACATTTATTACTTCAACCTCTAGCTCTCGTCCATCTTACTAGGTGGATTTAGAGATTAATGCAGTGATTTGATTTTAATAAAAAATGATGTTTTTGTTTCGAAAATTATCTCTTCAGTATCTATTGTTGAGTTCAATGATAAATCTGATAGCAGATGATATCGAAGTTCAGTTCATTATAGAAAACTCAATTAGCTTTCAACATCAGACTGGAGCGAAGGGCGATTTTCATTTGCCAGAAGCTATTGGTGCCGGCTTAGCATGGATTGACTATGATATGGACGGTTTTATAGACCTTTACTGTGTTAATAGTGGATACTGGACAAAATCTCAAGCATCGTCTTCAGGAAGCAAACTATATCGTAATCTGGGCAATGGAAATTTTGTGGATGTTACCAACCAGTCAGGTCTCAAAAGTACAGAATACGGACAGGGAGCAACCGTAGCTGATTATGATAACGATGGAGATCCAGATCTATATTTAACTAACTTTGGCTCTAACCAACTATACCAGAATAGAGGTGATGGTACTTTTATCGATATTACTTTACAAAGTGGAGTTGGTGATCCACTTTGGAGTACAAGTGCGGCCTTTTTAGATATTGATTTAGACGGGTTTCTTGACCTCTTTGTGGTTAATTATTTGCAATACTCAATTGAGGATTCAGTTCTCAATTGTGGAATGGAAGGATACCCTTCGTATTGTCACCCTTCTCTTTTTGCCGGAGCTGCCGATCAACTTTACTATAATAACGGTGATGGGAGTTTTAGTAATATCACTAAAATGGCCAGAATTGATGATGCTGCTGATTTATTCAATGGGAAAGGGTTAGGTGTAGTAGCTGGAGATTTCAATCGAGATGGCTGGCCTGACATTTATGTAGCTAACGATGATACAGCCAATTTCTTATTCTATAACCGTGGAGGAGGCGTTTTCAATGAAGTTGCCCTGATGACTGGTTGTGCATATAGTTTTGATGGGGTAGCTCAGGCAGGTATGGGAGTGGATGTGGCAGATCTAAATAAAGATGGATGGCTGGATATTTTTGTTACTAACTTGTCTTATGAAACCAACGCACTCTATTATAATAACGGCGATGGAACTTTTAACGACGTGATCCACCAAGCACATTTAGCCAATCAGAGTTTTCTATATGTTGGTTTTGCAACTGGGCTTTACGATTTTGACAATGATAACGATGTTGATATTTTTATCGCGAATGGACATGTTATCCATAATATTGACCAGACATCTGAAACCCTGACCGCATCTCAACCCAACCAACTATTTGTTAATATTGGTGATGGAACATTTCGTGAAGTATCCAAGCAGGCGGGAAAACATTTCAATTTGAAAAGGGTCAGCCGAGGCGCAGCTTTCGCGGATTACGATAATGATGGAGATATCGATGTTGCTGTTTCTAATTCTGGTCAGAGACTGGAACTCCTGCGTAACGAGACTTCAGCCAACTGGATACGAGTCAAAACAGTAGGAACCGTCAGTAATCGAGACGGTATTGGATGTCGAGTTTCATTGCAAGCTGGTAAGGAGATAACAGTTCAGGAAGTGCATCGTAATGCGGGGTACCTCAGTTCTCATGATCCACGGTTACATTTCGGATTAAATCAAATTGATAATGTCGACCGACTAGAAGTCGAATGGCTGAGTGGTGTGATACAAGTTTTTGAAAATATACCTGCCAATCAGGAACTACAGATCATAGAACCAAAATTGCCCGCCCAGTTATTATGGTCATCTAGACATGGAGATTTATATATGGCCAAATTAGCCTCAGGAAATAGTCAAGTTAATATTGATATAGTCGGCCGATCAGGTAACACTCCGCTACTGATGGCAGTTGAAGGCAACCATCTGGAAGTGATCAAGCTATTAATCAATAGAGGAGCTGATATTAATCAGCAGAATAGAGATGGAAATACAGCCCTGATTTTGGCTTGCTCTCAGTCAAATGTTGAGGTTGCTTTATTTTTATTAGGTTGTCAGGTTGAAGTTAATTACTTTAACCAAGAAAGAGAGACAGCCCTGATGTATTCTGCTTGGCGAGGGAACTCTAAGCTAGTATGCAAATTACTGGACGTAGGTGCAGAGGTCGGACCAAAAAATTTGGAAGGCGAGACAGCAATAAGCTTAGCCAAATCAGCTGGCCATCATAAGATTGTCAAAATATTAGACCGAATCAAAAATCGTAAGAAATAAGTGTTAGAAAATTGGTTTTTGCCGGCCGAGTAATAATCTTGCAACAAACAATCCATCATAATTTACCAATTTGTTTTGGGCTCTCAAAGATCAACTGTGTAGGGTTTCAATTCTTGATTTTTGCTGCTTGGGTTAGTTGGTGTCTACCTATTTCAGCTCAGGAGACAGCCGATACGAATTATAAACAAGGTCTCGAGTTATTAAACCAAAACCAAAAAACAGAAGCGCTTCAATACTTTCAAAAAGCAGTTTCTCAGGATCCAAATTTGGCCAACGCCCACTACTCAATTGGCATGTTAATGAAAGAAAAAGAAAAATGGATAGACGCTCGGTCGGCATTAGAGTTAGCTATTATTGCTGACCCTAAATATGCTGCTCCCTATATCGAATTGGCTAAATTGAAAATAAATATTTTTTCCCAGATTCCAGAGACTATTTGTTTGCTGAAAAAAGTAGTCAATGCATCGGTTAAAATATCGGTTGATCACACGATCGAGTTAAGAAAATGGTTGGGGATTGCCTATTTTCGTAATGGACAGTTTCAGCGAGCTAAAACTGAATTTGACACGATCCTTACTTATGGTAGATTTGATCCACACACTGTTTACCTTCTAGGGTTATCCCTAATTCAGTTAGAAGATTTTCAAAAAGCAGAAAGACAACTCAGAGCTTTGGTTGAGAAGGAACCGTTCCACAAAAAGGCTCATTTCAGTCTGGGTAATCTCTACAGGACAATGAATCAACCCTACCAATCTCGACAGCATTTGCAACATTTTCAAGAGATTGATTTGGAGGACGAAAAGATTATCTATCTGGAACAGTCTATCAGAGCAAATCCGTCTCAGGCAGCGGCTTGGATCGAATTAGGGCGTATCTATTCCCAACGTCAGCAGTGGTCTATTGCAGTTTCGATTCTAAATAGATTGCTTGATTTAGCACCTACGAACCCAGTTGGGCATGAGGTTATCGGTCTGTGCTATTTAATGGATGAACATTACCAAAAAGCTAGTCAACACTATCAATTAGCGGTGGAATTACGCCCAGAAAATGCCGCTTACCGAAATAGTTTGGGCAGTGTGTATCTGAAGATGGATTTTCACGAACTAGCCATTCAACAGCTGGAAATTGCCGCTGAATTATCACCTCAGAATGCAAAAGTTTTCCATAATTTAGCAATAGCTTACCAACAAACCGATCAGAATGAATTAGCTGAATCAACTTACATACGGTATCAAAAACTAACCAATGAACAAATAAATTCAGAAAAATAAATATCCTCAATTAAGACTTATAGGGGTTGTTGTGTTATCGTAAATTATTTTCCACCGCCATTTGGGAAAACCATGCCAAAAGCCCTCGTATTTTGCTTGTGGTATTCGTTACTAAATTTTGCAAAGTATTTTTTGAGATTGCTACCGTTTGCTACTTCTATCATCTAACTTGATGTCCACATTTTCATGAATATCAATAGATCGAATAAAATTAAGGTTGTATCGTTTGTCATAAGAGTTTCGACAACTTTCACCCTAAAACGCTAAAAAAATTTGATTAATTAAGAATGTTGGTTTTAGAACGTTACTTCAAGTATTGTTTAGTTGCTGTTATTGCAGCTAAATATACAGTTAATATATAATTCAGATTGTTTTGTTTTAATTAAATAAACTTGATTGTCTTCTAGGAGAATATGATGCGTAATGCCATTTCAGTTTTTGGTTTGAGTCTACTTATCGGTTGTTCTACATCAAAGAACATATATGAGTTTTCTGCTACGACTATCGATGGCGAAGAAAAGTCCTTATCAGATTATAAAGGGCAGGTTTTACTTGTCGTTAATTTGGCCAGTGAATGTGGTTTAACACCTCAGTATGCCGAATTACAACAGCTACACGAAAGTTTTTCTTCCCAGGGTTTTTCGGTTGTTGGTTTTCCATGTAACCAATTTGGTGGACAGGAACCCGGTTCAGATGAGGACATAAAAAGTTTTTGTTCGGTCAATTATGGTGTAACTTTTCCTTTGTTTAGTAAAATTGAGGTCAATGGTGATTCTAGGCACGAGCTATATGATTATTTAGCTGGAGCAGGTTCGACCTTTCCAGGTGATATTTCGTGGAATTTTGAAAAATTTCTGATTTCTTCGTCTGGAGAAGTTCTCAATCGATTCGAACCCGGCACCGAACCGAACCAACAAGAAGTCGTTTCAGCTATTGAAACTGCACTAAGCGTAAAATAAAATTACTATTTTATGTTTAGAACATACAGATTATGGTTGGTTAGTTGGATGTAGACAATAGTTTAGGAGATGTTTTTTTCCTGACCAGCATTCTCGCCAATTTCAACTAGATATAAATCAATGTTGTTTGTTTGTGCGGGGCATCCCTTGGGCGTGGAAATATCTTACACTGTAGGTTGAAATTGTTGTTTCGAGGATGAATCTTTTTTACTTAGCCAAAAGTGAATTTGGACAATCAAGATGTTAAAATTCGCAAACTTAACTGGATATATATTTTTTTTTACCTTTATTCTAATAAATCTAGTCTGGTCTGTCCCGAGGTTTAAAGTTTCTAATTATGGGTCAGGAACACAGATCTGGTTTGAAGCTGAAGATTTTGATAATAGGAGTGAAAGCAAAAATTACAGACTAGGCAAAAAAGAAAAAGCTATAAAGCCACTGGACGGATCATTTGGGGATATTATTACGAACCAAGGAATCAAGGGTTGGATAATGTACAGGTTTGATATTAGTCAAATTGGAGGTGAGGCTGGCAAATGGCGATTGAGTTATCGACAAGTAAATCCAAACAACCACTCCGATTGGCTGTGGGTTCTTGGCGATGATGGAGATCAAATACCAATTGAGCCCCCCATATTCGTTCGGCCTGATCACATTATAGGTGAGGTAACCGTTCCACACCCATTTAAATGGATTAGAATAGGAGACGGAACTGCCGCAGATGAAAAAGGTAAAGATGCTGCAACGGTCAACACTCTAAAAAGTGGTGAAAATGTGATGATGCTTTGGACCCGACAAGGTAGTTTAGAAGTTCAGTATGATGTGTTCTGCTGGTCATCAGATTTGAAATATGAAGCGACAGATGAAGATTACAAAAAGGCCAAAGATCATCAACTCGCTATTGAAAGCAAAACAAAGTTGACCGTTATTTGGGCTAAACTGAGGAGATCGGCATTCAAATGATGACCACTGAATCTTATAGAAGAAATTCCACGTTTACTCAGCTACAGCAATCGAGAAATAGATTGGATATTCATTCATAACCGGGAACAGTGGTAACCCCCGGTGATATAGAAAAAGTAGCCCCAAAGAAAGTCTATAATTTCTATATCACGGTCTTGGGTTCAATTTTATATGGTTGATTATTAGCAACTTCCCATTGCTTACTAGTAACTGGTTGTAGTAACTGAATACTAACCTACAGTGAATTGGTAAGTTGGTATATTTAGTACCATGCTCACTATATTCCACATACTTCCTAGTATATATTCACCTAAAATAATACCAATGAAGAATGGGACAGCATGCCTGTATGCTCTAAGTCCTCCATAACGTAGAATAGTCAGCTTAACGACCCAACTGATCAAAAATGAACTCCAAACATGAATCCCCCAACTACTCGAAATAGCATACCCTAGCGGGTGAAAAGGCCACCATATAAGGCGAAACCTAAGAAGCATCATTCCGATTGAGAACAGAAACCCAACACCGACTGCCCCAACTGCAAATGGATCCCATTCTGTTTGGTATAACAGCCAAGATTCAAGCCACCCAAATGTCTCGCGACCGAAACCGCCAGCTCCCCACCAGTTGTAAAACCCTGATGATGATCCATGCCGGTAGAAACTATCCAAAATTAGCCAAAAAGTTGATAAAACGCTAACAAAAGTGGCTAGAATTAAAATCCAAACTAGATTTCGGTTAAAACTAGGTTTTGATATTCCAAGTTGGTTAGACATTTTGAATCCTTCAAGTTGATGAGGCATTGGATGGCTCGCGTATGTACGATTAAACCAGTGGTACAAAGCTAAAACCGTCAAATTTTTAGGGCCAAGCTTTTTGGTTCCTTGACTAATGATGGCAATGTGATCTGGACCGAGAGGGTAATGAGCATCGTGTATGGGAAACCCCAATTCCGCTCTCATCCGTGTAATAGCCATCGACAGTAAATAATAAAGGAAAAAGAAAGCAACAGATAGCCAAATTCCCATACCAGCTTTCACAGAAAAAAAACATAAGAAAGAAAATCCGATAAAAATTCCAAAAACCGCGACCCTATTACTAATACCATTGGCTTTATCAGTCTGATTTTTGGATGGACGAATGAGGTTGATAACAATTTGCTGAAAATGATGCTTGCCCCACCATAGTACAGCAATGATGATTGCTATATAGGCTCCAAACGATTGCTCGCTTGCATAAGGAAATTTGGGTAACCCCTTCAAACCAATAGCACTGCTGAAAATTCGTTGAGATTTTAGTACCCAATAGAAAAACCAAGATGAAAAAAGTAATTCGATTGGCATAAGAAAACCTAGACCTATAAGATGGGGGTGGACGGTAATAGGTGTCCATCCTATGGCATTCCAAGGTCGATCGTTGAAAAAAGAATGTAGGTTCAAAATTCTCTTGAGTGGGATAGACGGAAGAACCGGTTGTAGAACAGAGAAGCCGTTGATAATTGTAACTCCGCCTGTAAGCAAAAAACCCAACCAAAAAGAACGGTTACGCCAGAAATCGGATTTAGAATTCATGATTGAAAGAGGTAGTTGGATTATTGGGTAAGTTAGTTTTTCTTTTTCAATCCACTGTCTCCTCAGTAATAAATTAATACAGAACATAATACCCAGTAACACTATTGTGAAGAGTAACCACCAGATGAAAGGTTCAATCCATGGCATTATGTGCGACCAGTGGTAGAACGAAGTTTCCCCTTCGTAGTAACCCCGCAGAGCAATTTTATCTGAAACGGTTAGCCAAGTCGGTAAATGAGGGAATATGAGGTTCTGCCAATCGTTTTCCGGGGTTGAAAACCAAAAAGGATGTCCTATCGAGGTAACTAAAATTTCCATCATGTTGTGGGAACAGATAGAAGATGCCATACACATCATCAAGTAAGGTATTAAAAGCTCGGTAGGGGATAGAGCCCAACTGGGGGAGATAGTTTTCATCAACATTGATATTCCCACCAGAAGTAATAAACAAAAAATAACGTTATAGTAGGGAACTAGATAAGTAGGAAAAGACCATCGATTAAATTCGAACTGGAGAATCCAAAAACAGTTAACGGGAATCAGAAATAGTCCGATTAGAAGACTTCGGATGGTTATTCGCTCTAAAGGTATATCTTTCATTTTTACTTGTGGGAAACTACTTTTCTTTATTCAGCTAATCATACAGTAATTGATGTTTTTTTTTGTTCGCATTATACTAACGCACCAGCCGATATTAAAAATAACATTCGCTCTTCAATGATAGGAGTAATGTCTGACACTTTATGAGATAACTGAGGATGATGAGTTATTAAATATGAACAACAAAATTTAATAAATAAGAGAATGACTGACTGGCATTTTACTTTAGTTATGCAATTGAGATTACCATCATTATAACGATAATTTGCTAGAAAATCTCGTCTCACTGAATTGCAAATGAAAAATAATTTTCTGTCAGATAACCACTTTTACTAATCGTTTGTTGGATGATATTTATGATTCACTCGTATCCGCAATCCATGTATTATCCCGATAACACTAAAATATCTGGACCTAACAAAGGCAGGTAAAGATGTAATGAAGCCAAATATTGTAACTTTCCTTTTTGATGACATGGGATTTTCAGATCTCGGATGTTTTGGTGGTGAAATCGATACACCAAATATTGATCGATTAGCCACTTCTGGTTTTCGTGCCACACAATTTTACAATACAGCTCGATGCTGTCCTGCCAGAGCCTCGTTACTAACAGGTTTATATCCACATCAAGCTGGAATCGGTATGATGGTATACCGTAATTACGGAGATGGTTATCAGGGCGGTCTTAATAATCGCTGTGTAACGTTAGCTGAAGTTCTAAAGGATGCTGGCTACCAAACAATGTTGGCTGGTAAATGGCATGCTGGTCATCAACCTGATATGCGACCAGAGTCCCGAGGTTTTGATCGATTTACTGGGATTTATACCCACGTGGACAGTTACTGGAAAGTATTACCCGGATGTGAAATTTATCGTGATGGTGAGTTGCTAATGGAAGCGGGTAAACCGATTAATCCCTATAATTCAAACCAGGAATTTTATACTACTGATTTCTTTACTGATACAGCCATCGACTATATTAATACGGCTGATTCAAATAGTCCATTTTATCTACACATCTGTTATAACGCACCTCACTTTCCGTTAGAAGCACCAGATGATCTAATAGACAAATACCGTGGTCGCTATTTAAAGGGCTGGGATCAACTAAAGGCAGAAAAATTAGAGCGGATGAAGGGAATGGGCATTGTTAGTCCCGAACAAGAAATGGCAGTCGGAAGCGGGTTTAGTCAAAGACAAATTGACGGCTTTGATTTTAAACCTTCATTTGATACGGAACGGCTACCTAAGTGGAACACACATAGCCAAGACGAAAAAAACGAATTGGATTTCCGACGGTCTATGTATGCTGCACAAATTGAGAGCCTAGACCAAAATATCGGTCGGGTGACTGAATGTCTTAAGACAAACGGATTACTCGAAAATACCTTGATCTTAATTATGTCAGATAATGGTTGTTCAGGTGAGTCTGGACTTTACGGTATGAACTGGGGGGAATATCAATCGTCAAATTATCAAGAATGGAGAACGAAAGGTGGATGGAGTATTTCACAAGGACAATGCTGGGCTAGCCTGTCCAATGCACCACTGAGAAAGTACAAAATTTTCGTACACGAAGGAGGGATCTCATCACCTTTCATTGCTCACTGGCCTCAGGGGATGGCACACTCGGGGCAAGTCTGTACCGATCAGACCTTTCACTTAATCGATATAATGCCGACAATCTGCCAAATAGCTGAGGCGAAATACCCAAAAGAGCGAAATGAATATCGAATCACCCCGGCTCAAGGAATGAGTATGCTTCCTTGGTTAGCTGATGCTAATATGGAAATTCAACCACGAACTATATACTGGCAACATGAAACCAACTCTGCTATACGTAGAGAAAATTGGAAACTCGTTACATCCAACGATCGAGAGTCGGATAAATGGGAATTATATGATATACGACAAGATCGGAGTGAATCAAATAATCTCAGTTCAAACCAGCCACAATTGGTAAAAGATATGATATCTGATTGGGAAAAATGGGCGCAAGACAGTGATGTTCTACCTTGGCCCGAAGATCGTGGAGGATTAGAACGTATACCTTGGCCACCGAAGTAGAAGGGAATTGATAAATCGATAACAACACTGCTGGCATCGTTCACTTAAAACTTCTTAGAACGAACTCTATAACAACACTAAAGTAAAAAAATTCGATTAAGCTTTACGAGGTCCTAATTTCAATGACTGAAACCAATTTACAATCGACGGACAAAGTTGAATCAGACTATCCGATAGCACCAATTACCTTTAATCATATTAAGTTCTCTGATCAGTTCTGGTTACCGCGTTTGAAAGTGCAAAGAAAAGAAACAATACCATTTGCTTTAACAAAAACTAGACCCGCGGCAGACAATCTACGTTTGACGGGTGCTTTCCTTAGAGGAGAAGATGGACCTAAACCGTTTTCTCACCGTTTCGTATCTTCTGATCTCTATAAGGTAATGGAGGGTGCGGCCTATTCTTTAGCTTTAGATCGGGACGCTGAGCTAGAAGCTGAAATGGATCAGTTAATACAGATCATTGGCCAAGCCCAGAAGGATGATGGATACCTGTACGTAGCTCATATTTGTGGCATTCCTCATCCCTCTGAAATGGGTGAAACCCCATACTCTTGGGTCGTTCACAGCCATGAACTTTACAATATGGGGCATATGTATGAGGGTGCTGTTGCTTACTTCGAAGCTACTGGAAAAGAAGAATGGCTGAATATTGCTGAAAAAAGTGCTCAACATATCAACAAAGTTTTCTTCGAAGGAGATGTCAGCTACAACGACGGAACTCCAGTGAACCAAGCACCCGGTCATCAGGAAATAGAATTGGCACTATGTCGATTATATCGGGTGACTGGCAACCGACTTTACTTGGAAATGGCACGGAAATTTCTCGAAATACGTGGAAGGACCTATCGACCAGAGGGAGAAGGTGTTATGTCTCCCACCTATGCTCAACAACATAAGCCGGTTAAGGACCAAGGCCAAGCAGTTGGTCATGCTGTTCGTGCAGCCTACATGTATGCTGGAATGGCTGATGTAACTGCATTATCTGGTGATCAAACTTATGTCACAGCACTAGACCATATATGGCAAAATATAGTTAATACTCGAATGCATATCACGGGTGGGCTAGGTGCTATACATGGAATCGAGGGATTCGGTCCAGAGTACCAGTTACCAAATGAAGAAGCTTACAACGAAACGTGTGCGGCAATTGCAAACGTGTTTTTTAACCACCGCATGACATTGTTGCATCGCGATGCCAAGTACTTCGACGTGGCCGAGGTCGCATTGTTTAATAATTCGCTAGCGGGAGTTAATTTAGACGGTAATCGTTTTTTTTATGTTAATCCGTTGGAATCTGATGGGATTAAAACATTTAACCACGGGAAAATGGGACGTTCACCATGGTTCGACTGTGCATGTTGTCCGTCTAATATTGCTAGGGTCGTAAACCATGTTGGGGAGTATATGTATGCGGTTTCGGAGGGAGAAGTTTTTATGCTGCTCTACGCTTCTAGCCAAGTACAGATACCAATTAACGGCAACCAAGTAGAATTCAGGCAAATAACGGATTATCCCTATCATGGAAAGGTGAGTGTAGAAATAAGTGTTTCAGAAAGTCAGTCTTTTACTTTAAATATGAGAATACCGACCTGGGCTCAAGGAAATCAGTTTCTGCCAGGAAAGCTATACACATTTAATGGCAGACAAAGATCCAATTGGCAGGTCAAAGTCAATGGAAAACTTGTCTACTCAGATTTAGAGAAAGGATTTATATCTATTCAACGAAAATGGGAATCCGGGGACTTATTGGAGCTTGAATTAGACATGCAAGTACGCTTCAATACCTGCAGTGAAAAAGTACAAGCTAATAATGGGAGATTAGCAGTAACTCGAGGGCCTCTGGTCTATTGTGCAGAAGGGATTGATAACGGTGGCCCCGTGCAACGATTTTCTCTATTCCCTACAACTGAGAAATCCGAGATTCAGGTTGAAAACTTTACGGATGGGCCGCTTAGAGGAATACCCAAAATTAGAATGGATTCAGTACAAAAGGATAGTGGACAGACAAGAGAATTATCCCTAATTCCTTATCACGCATGGAATAACCGAGGTAATCATTCAATGATTGTGTGGATTCGAGAGAACTGAGATAATATTGTAATTTTTAACACAAACTAGTACTTTAACGCAGGGATCAAAGCTAATTCTTGTTGCAACAAATCGATTGTTTAGATTTTTTCCAGTTGTATGGTGAAAGTATCAAGGGATTTTATGTTAGGGATGGAATGGGCGTAGGCCTGCATTATGTATTAATCCTGACCAGATCTTAATCGACTTCTCAGGGACATAGGGTGATTTTCAAGAGGATTCTTACTTTACTCACTGAGAATGGCTGTGAAGAATAGGTAATATTAAGGTGTGAATGTTATATGTCAAGAAATTCTGAGTAAGAGTTCGCGGGAGAAATTCAATTGATTACCAAGCAAATTATTGAAGGATTGAATTTGTCGATCGAAGACTTTATTGGTGTAAAACTAAGCAACCCTTAGATTCTCATCTTATCCCTAGAATTCCTACGAATTCAATATATTCCTTACAATAAAAATATGTCATCATCTACAATAACAATCGATTCTTAGCTGTCTTTCTTAACTATGATTTAATTTGTAATTTTTCATTTACCTGTCTTCTATCATTTGATAGGATTAGTTGAACCACAAATCATCGAGGCTTAGCATGACGAACCAATACCAAGAATTAAGAATTTCTAATGGAATCATGAACGATGAAGAGGCACTTAGAGAGCGTATTGATAACGAGGGGTATCTTTTTTTTAAGCGATTACAAAAACCAGAAAAAATGATGGAATTGCGACGACAAATGCTTACTGTTATGCAGGAACATGGATGGTTGATTGCGGGAACCGATCCAAGTGATGGCATTGCAGATATATCAATGCAGTGCACAGAAGGTGATGTGGAATATTCTAATGTTTACCACCAGGTTTACAGATTGGAAGAGTTCCATCGTTCAGCCCATTGGCCAGAAGTAATGGAAATGATGGAAAAAATTTTAGGTGAATCGGTACTACCGCATCCACATAAAGTAGCGAGGCTCTGGTTTCCAAAATATACGGCTCATACAACCCCCATCCATCAAGACTTTGTTCATTTTCAAGGGAATTTCGAAACCTATACCTGTTGGTCTCCCATTGGTGATTGTCCTATTGAATTAGGTGGCCTAGCAGTTCTTCCAGGGTCGCATAAAATTGACAAAGTAATGGATCATCACTTTTCATTAGGCGCCGGTAGTTTATGTATTAATACAGATGAACTGGATGATAACTGGCATACTACCAATTACGAAGTCGGAGACACTCTGATTTTTCCAGCATTAACAGTACACAAAGCTCTACCTAATCTAACTGAAGATCGGCTGCGAGTTTCCTTGGATAATCGTTATACTGCGATAGGTAGTATAGTTTCGGATCATATGTTAGAACCACATCTAAATATTTTTAATCACCTAAAATGGGAAGATGTTTACCGGGACTGGGAATCAGATGAATTGAAATACTATTGGGAAAATCTAGATTTAACAATAGTACCCAGAGACTTCAGCTATTCTAATACAGGATTTGACGAAGCATTGAATTTAGCCCAGACCGGGGATGAAAGAGCTAAAATTCATCTTTCCCGAATCATCAAAAGGGATCCTTCAACTGAACAGGCTCAACAGGCCGCGGCCGTTCTCAAAGAATTAGCCGTTTAATTCTTCGCTATCGATTCAAATTATGTCTTACCTTCAAATAAGTATCAGTCGATTATCTCTATCTAAGTGAAAGTATTAAAAAACTACTTCTAGAATACATAGCTAAAAAATTCACTTACATTTATTGAATAAATAAGCGTTAAGTTTTCTTTAGTCAATTTAATGTTGCGCTCAGAGAAATTACCCTACATTGATAAATTTAAAAAATTATGACTAATGATCATCATAGTGTCAGCAACCAAATCAAATTTAGCGATACTAACATGAAGTGCGAATTGTCTGGCAAAATAGTCAGATCTGGAACAGGACATAACACGAAGTTTAGATGTCTTAAATTAATTATCGGCCTAATAGTATTAATTCTTTCGATCACTCTAAATGAAGTTCTAGCCCAAGTACTAACGTCAGATCAAATTTTCTCTACTGATCATGTCTTAGATGTACAGATTAAAGTTGACCCAAATGATTGGATCAAGATTTGCTCCCAGGAGCGAATTTTTGAAGAACTTTCGGATCTAAATCGAAAAGATAGTCCACCTAGAAATCCTTTTACTTATGTAGAGGCACAAGTCACAATTAATGATGTTACCTTCCCCCGCGTTGGCATCCGAAAGAAAGGTTTTCTTGGTTCTTTGAGTAATACTCGACCTTCGTTGAAAGTTAAACTCAACCATTTGGATAAAAATGGTCAAATTGATGGTATAACCAATCTAACGTTCAATAATAACCAACAAGATACTAGTTTAATGAGCCAGATTATGAGTTATACATTGTTCAATGCTGTTGGCTCGCCAGCACCACGATGTAATTATGCAAGATTGACTGTTAATGGTCAAAATTTAGGGGTTTATTCTCATGTGGAAAGAATACATAAACCATTCTTAAAACGAGTCTTCGGAAACGACAATGGTAGCTTGTACGAAGGTACGCTGACTGATTTTCGACCCGGTTGGTTAAACAGTTTCGAACATAAACTAGGATCTGATCAAATTGGTCGTCAGAGAATTCAGCAACTGATCGAAGCTTTAAATAGTAAAGATAAAAATATAGAAGAGGCCATCGGTCAGTTGGTTGACCTAGAGTCTTTTTATAATTTTTGGGTCATGGAAAGTTTACTCGGTCTTTGGGATGGTTACTCAGGTAATGGAAATAACTTCTTTTTTTATCTTAACCCAAAGACAGATAGGTTCCACTTTATTCCTTGGGGGGCTGACCACGGATTTAGCCGATTTTCGGGAAAACGTAAATACAATCACCCTCCTCCCATTTCTGTAAAGACCCAGGGCCTAATTTGCCACCGACTTTACCAAATAGAGGCTTGTCGTCGACAATATGAGCGAACCTTAAGAAAAACCATGCTTGAATACTGGAAGGAAGACAATCTCATATCTGAAATACAACGTTTGGAAACTATGATTCAGCCTTATTTAATTCTAGATCAAAAAAGAATTACTAAGACAAAAACGTTCGACAACAAAAAACGAAAAGACAAATATAAAGATTTCAGTAAGAAAACAAGAATAAGCAACGGTAAAGAAAACAACCCCAAAAAAGATACAAGTACGAAAACTGAGCAAAGTATTGTTGATTTTATTCGCTATCGAAGAGAAAGCATTAGCAATGAAATTATTAATGGGATGCCTTTGTGGGCAACACCTCCCAGAGAATATTGGATAAAACAGAATCAGCCATTTGAAAGTAGTAAAGATCCAAAAATTGGGCGTAAGATTGGTAATAAGAAAGAGAAAAAAAACATAAAGCAACAACAGACAAAAGGATTAGCCAAAGATTGGATTAATTATTTTCGTACTGCATCCGAGCAACAAATTCACCAATCGATCACAAGTGAAAAATTTCAAAATCTACCAGAAAGTGTCAAAAAAGAAATCAAAATCGCAGCTCAGAGTTACTTAATAAAAAAGGTAACCAATAAAGACAATCTGGTTAAAATTGATCAAGCTAATCGAGGATTATTTACTAGAAAACTGACCTATGATAATCTCGATCGGGCGTATACTGTTTATATCCCTTCTTCTTACGAGGAAGTGTCAGAAGTTCCACTTTTACTGCATTTTCATGGATTTGGTGGTAGTGCTGGTGAAGGATTGATTTTCTCCGATATGCAAACACTAGCAGAAACCGAAGGGTTTATACTAGTCGGCCCTCAAGGGGCCTCTTTAGAAGAAGAAAAGAGTTCACACTGGAACCATGAGCCAAAATCGGCCAAACAAAATAAGAGTGATATTGATGACTTGGGTTTTACCTCTGCATTAATCGACGAAATATGTTCCAGCTATAGTATCGATTCCAAGAGAGTTTATGCTTGTGGTTACTCCAATGGTGCCTTTCTGGCTAATTCGCTATCTTGCTATTTAAGTAATAAGATTGCAGCTGTAGCTTCTATTGCAGGATTGATATCGACGGAAATAATTAAGCAACACCGACCAATACATCCAACAGCGGTGATAATGTTTCACGGTACAGAAGACCAAATCATTCCTTATGAAGGGATTGAAGGATATGCTCTGTCTATTGACCAGATGATTGATTATTGGATTGAATTTAATTCAACTGACAAAGTCCCAGATACCAACGTTTTTACAAATGATAGCAAAAAAATAGAATCTTCAGCGTACGCTAAGAAAAACAGCTTGGAATATGGTGAAACCAAAGTAGAGCATTATTCCTATAAAAATGGTAGGAATCAAGTGTCAGTAGAACATTATAAAATCATAGAGGGAAACCACTGGCCTCAGATAAGTTACCAGGGGTCCAATATTAGTCGTCTAATTTGGGATTTTGTTTCACAATACGACATTAATGGATTAAGACAACATGAGTAGATATCTATGATCCTTAATTAAATACCTTTGGAATAAAAGTAACTGGTCTGATGAGGAATTTAAGTTCCGACCTTTTCTATATAGTTCGAGTGAGCTGTTTAATAATTAAGGAGCTTTTACTGCTAATGATTAGGCGAAAAATCGAGAATCAACCAGCCTGTCAAATTAATCCAAATAAATATACACTAAGATCAAAGTCTAGGTACATTGAAATTATAGTCAGTAGCAGATTAATCAAATTAGACTACAAGAATAATCACTATAGATATGGATAAGAAGATGAAAAAAAACGTATTGATAACGATCCTTTTACTCAGTTTCTTTATGATATTTCAACTCAGTGCTCAAAATAGATCTGACGATGAGGCATATTATCAGGCGATTCAGCAGTTTAATTTATTTCGGCCACTTGGCTGGCAACCTCCTAACAAAGGTCCTAAATATGAGTTATTAGCGACTAAAATCCCAGAAAATGGACTGCCCAAAGCTCTAATTCGGGAAAGCGTTTCTAACAGAATTTATTATGTGGGACTAGGTGATGAAATCACATCATCTAAGGTTGTCAAAATAGAATCCAGTCAAGTTAGTCTAAATCAAGCAGGTAAAGTTATTGATCTTACTGGATCATCGGTTCAATTTTTAAGACTCAGCAGTGATAAAGGGGAGAAAGAAGGGAGAAGAGGTCGTGGAGAGAAAGGTGGACGGGAAGAGAGAGAAGAAAGAGAAAAGCGAAAGAGCAGGGAAGATAAAGGTGGAAAAAACTCCAAGTCCGGAGGAAAGTGGAATAGACAGAAGATAAAGCAAGCAGTCGAAGGGTGGAGTGGCTATTTTCGTGGCGCTTCACGCCAAGCTATCATGGAAGCAGTTAGAAGTGACAAATTTCGTTCTTTGCCGGAAGAAGCTAGAAGGGAAATAGGAGCAGCAGCTAGGGGAATAATGTCTGATAAAGAATGACCATTTAGCCATTCCCATCTTGCAAAATCTATCTTTTTGTTTTTACACCAGTAAAGTAAGAATACCGATTAAATCCTGAGTGAGTATCGTGTAACCTCTGATACTATTTTCGTTGGATAGGATAAAATATAGGGTGATAAGGTTTACATTCACAACTAAAGCGCATTCATCATTTACCTAACTATTTCCCTTCAGTTTTCCATATTTTTTAGATTAATGTCTTTTTACGATGAATCTCATTGTTGGATAGGATGCTTATAAAACCAAGGAATATCCATGAATAGACTAATTATCTGGTTTGTTGCATTTGTTTTTGCATTACTTCCTTTTTGTATCAATGCTGACAATAAAATTGTTCAAGGTACTGATCCATTCCGAAGAAATCAGCAACTTCGCCGAACAATTAATTTGGGTAACGCATTGGAAGCGCCTGTGGAGGGAGATTGGGGAATGGTTATTGAATCAGAATATTTTCCTACTATCAAGTCCGCTGGTTTTACTGCAGTAAGATTACCAGTTCGATGGTCAGCTCATGCCAAAAAAGACAATCCCTTCTTAGTCGACCCACTATTTCTGGATCGCGTGAAATGGGTCGTGGATCAATCAATCCAAAATGATTTAGCGATCGTGATTAACATGCATCACTACATGGAACTATTTGCGTCACCATTGGCGCATAGGGATCGATTCATCAAGATTTGGCAGCAGATTGCTTCATTCTTCAAAGATGCACCTGAGTCTGTCTTTTTCGAATTACTGAATGAACCAAATGGAAGGCTAGACTCGATTTTATGGAATCAAATTCTGAATGAGTGTACCTCCGTCATTCGAAAGACTAATCCTGATAGAACCCTAATTATTGGACCGAGCAATTGGAATCATATTTCCGCTGATTTGGATAAATTAAAATTACCTGATGATAATGTGATTTTGACCGTTCATTACTACGAACCTTTTCACTTTACTCATCAAGGAGCCGAATGGGTAAATAACAGTGACAAGTGGTTAGGTCGTGAATGGAAAGGAACAAGCAAGCAAACATCAAAAATTGAGTCAGATTTTACGAAAGCTGCAGAATGGGCCAACATAAACGGAGTACCAGTCTTCTTAGGTGAGTTTGGAGCCTATAGCAAAGCCGATGAACAATCAAGAATCAAATGGACAACTGCAGTCAGGCATCATGCTGAAAAATATAATTTTTCTTGGTCTTACTGGGAGTTTGGGGCTGGGTTTGGAGTTTATGACCGAGAAAGAAATGACTGGAGAGTACCTCTTCTACAGTCTCTATTAACAGATCATCAGAGTAATTAATTCAGGATGAGTATTATTTTTTCTTGGCCTCCAACTTGTGGTCTGAAAAAACAGAATAGTTATTCTTCATAAACATCGGATCGGAGATGTCCAACTTTGTACCTGCATAGATCTTGAAGGTCCAATGGCATCCGTTCAAAGACCTCCGGAAAGACCGGTTGGTGTCCGCCTTCCCGAGCGCAATTCCACCAAGCAGGATAGTAAGCAACATTTAAACCCATTCTCTGTTGATCCCGACTTATATTGGCACCGCTACTGTGCCAAGTACCTCCTTGCCATAGTACCACCGATCCTCGGGAAGCAGGAACCGAGCAGATACGGATATCTTCGGAACTTATGCTGAATGGGTACCTTCTAGATTTGTGACTCATTGGAACAAAAACGGTTGCCCCATTTTCGGTAGTGAAATCTGTTATCATCCACATCGAATTAATTATCCATGGCTTATTAGGAAAGGGTTCGAAAAGGTCTTGGGTGGAGTCGACATGAATTTCCGCCATCGGTGCACCAGGCTTAATCCATTTAGTGCAAGCTTCTCCCAATCGTGCATTTGGTCCAAGAAAATGTCGAACAACGCCTAGAACATCTGGATGGGTAATGCAGTCCCAACACATTTCATCTTTATTGATTGTGCCGAATAATGTCTGATTAACTCCGCCAATTTCGGCAGCACTCTGAAAGTGAGGACGAAAGTCAGGGTGACGATGAAGCTGGAAATATTTTTCAGCCATCTGATCGCATTTTGAGGGGGAGATCAGATTTTCTATCAGACAATAACCATAAACATCCAAGTGCCTAACTACTTCATGTAACATCATATGATATATAATCTAAACCGACCGTCGAATCGAGATAATCTAGGCTCGCTAAATGGTTATCGCCTCCAATTATCTCAATATTTCACAAGTTATCCCAAGATCTAAAAATAGATTAACTTCTCTTTTTATGATCTATGTTTTATTCCATACTGATAGAACCTAGGTTGTAGTAGTATATGCTGAAATTTATCATTCGGCTAAATTGGTTTATATCAACCCACCCAGGCATCGATTTGTTCAGTATTATGGAGTGGCGAATCTTCTTTAAAGGGTAGTTACTGTTCTCGTACCAAGCTAGAACAAGAATCGTTAAACTGATTGTCTTTTTACTATTTATCAATCTATGTTTAGGGGTCGAAGTCTTCATTAAAAATCAGGTACTTATCAAGATCAAATATGCCTGCTTCATGAGAGATTTTTGTAATTGTTTGCCAACTCGAATCGGTCAAAGGAATCCCTTGAGACTTATATTGAGTCGAAGCATACTCCTCCGGTTCTCCAGGAACCATTATCTCAGTAAACCCCTGGGCTACAGACGATTCCTTCAAGTTTTTTACGAATTTGGCGGACTCTTGGTCATATTGATCCTTACCAACAAATGCTGCTGAATCCAGAGCAAGTACTAACCAGTTTAGTTCATGTGCACCGCCAAGTAGAATACCAGTTAAGAACTCGGCCGCAATTCCTAAACCATATCCTTTATGACCAGCAAAAGGTAAAATTGCACCTCCATCATAGAAATCATCAGCCTTACGGCTTGGTTGTCCGAATTTGTCGAGTATCCATTCAAACGGTAATTTTTGGCCTAATTCTTTGTAAGAACGAATTTTTCCTTCAGAAGTCATACTGGTAGATATATCTACAATGATAGGAGCATAATTTGCAACTGGAAATCCCATCGTAATAGGGTTAGTTGCCATGACACGTTCAATTCCCGCATGAGGTGCAACTGACATATGGTCTGGACTACCATGTGCCCCACCACCAAAAATGATTGTGATAACATCCTGCGTAGCAGCCTTTTCGGCGAACCAACCTATTCGACCAGTATGCGAACTTCCAGTTAGACCAACTATTGAAAATTTATTTTTCTTAGCATTCTCAATGGAAATATCAATCGCACAATCCAAGCTGTAGATCCCAAAACCATGTTTCCCATCCACAATTGACATAATTGGTGTTTGGTTTACAACCGATGGCCTAGATGAAGGTATAATCCACCCTTCATTCACCTGATTTAAGTATTGAGAAATTCGCAATATTCCGTGTGATTCGACCTTTCTAAGACTACTTTCAACCAAAGAGCTCGCCACAATATTAGCAATGTCTTGGGGGGTACTGACAGCAGTTAAAATGTCTGTTAGTAGTCTAGTAAGTGGTTTATAATGAATGTTTGGCATTTGCTACCCAATGAGCTATATCGTCTACTGGATTTATCTAATTTTTCCCCTAACCCATTCAAATACCCAAATCACAAATTGACCAATATCAGATAAATAAGCAGATATTTGACTAACAAGAAATATTTTGATTTGTCAGTCAATGAAAATCATATCTCATTACTTAACTGACTTTGTATTGATGACACAATTTTATTCATCGCTAGAATCATATATCCACAATCGTCACCAATCTGTATCCATTGGACTCCACGCCTAATCATTTTTACAGCGAAGATTGGATCTGGTCCCATACCAGCTCCCACGAACAAACCAGCTGATCTTGCCTTATGAATGATTATATCCATCGCTTCCATTACCTCAGGGTGTTCTATCTCACCCAGAAAGCCCATAGAAGCAGAAAGATCCCAAGGGCCAAGTACTATAGAGTCAAGCCCTTCGACAGACAAAATATCGTCCAGATCAGCCAAAGCAGACACATTTTCAATTTGGACAGAGACAAACAGATCTCGATTGGCTCTCTCAATATAGTCATTGACATTTTCTCGGCCGTAGTTAGAAGGGACTCGAGGGCCAAACCCCCTCAGACCGACAGGTGGATAACGACAGTCGTCAACTACCTGCTGAACTTCCTCTGCTGAACGAACCTGAGGAACGATGATACCATCAGCTCCAGCATCCAGAACGGGCTTAATGAATGGAGTACTACTACATGAGACACGTACGATTGCTGGTACCTGCCTTGCTTTAGATGCCAAAAAATGCCCTGATAATGATTCCGGGCTGATTTGACTATGTTCCTGGTCTATCCAAAAGAAATCAACTGAATCTCCCAAAGCATCGGTAACATGTGGATCAGATAAGGTGATGGATGAACCAATGCAGGTAATTCCAGCCAGAAGTCTTTCACGAAAACCCGAAATCACTGATGAACTGGCCGATCGTGTTTTAATTTTCATGCTAAGCTGATGTACATAAAACTGATTTTATACTTCATTGACGCGATTTATTGACAATTATCGGCCGAAAAATCTTTAATCTGAAATCTACTAATCAACCGACCTAACACCTGTTCTATCTTTCTATTGGATAGACATGTATACTAATATTTGCCTTAGGACTAACAGCGATAGATTATCTGTGTACCTATGATAGCGGAATATTGTTTTTTGTTGTAAAAAAATTAAGGTCAAAGATGCAAGTGATACGTCTTTTTTTAATTCTATCTATTTTTATATTTTGGTCGCCTCAAATCTTGGCAGAACTGATTTCTTTTAATGAATCGATTTTACCCATTTTAGCCGATAATTGTTTTCATTGTCACGGTCCAGACTCTAAAACACGTCAGGCTAATCTGCGCCTAGATCGAAAAGAAACAATATTTCGAAAAGAAAATCCCATTATCGTTCCAGGAAATTCAGGAAGTAGTCAACTAATATCCAGAATTACGACTCAAAATCCTAGATTTCGGATGCCTCCTCCCGATAGCCATAGGAAACTAACCACAGCTGAAATTAAAATACTACATCAGTGGGTCGACCAAGGCGCTGGATGGAATAAGCACTGGGCATTCACCCCCCCAGTTATCGCTGATCCTCCACTTTCTGTGTTTGACGCCCGTAATGAAATTGACAATTTTATTCACTCAGTCCTAGTTCAAAAAAAGCTTCAGCCTTCTCCTAAAGCTAACAAGGTTACTTTACTTCGTAGGGTTACTATAGATTTGACCGGTCTACCTCCAACGATTGAAGAAATAGATGATTTTTTGGCAGATACTTCAGATAATGCTTATGAAAAAGTCGTAGACCGGTTGTTATCTACGACAGCCCATGCTGAAAGGTTAGCATTGGATTGGATGGATTTATCGCGCTATGCCGATTCCCACGGCATGCACGCTGACGGTTGGCGACAAATGTGGCCATGGCGTGATTGGGTGATTGATGCTTTTCAACGTAATATACCTTACGACCAATTTGTGACTTGGCAATTGGCAGGTGATCTGTTAGAACTCCCAACACATGAACAACGCTTAGCAACAGCGTTTCAACGCAACCATCCCATGATGAGCGAAGCTGGATCAATCGAGGAAGAATTTCGAATTCAGAATGTTTTTGACCGAGTCGAAACAACAGCTACTGCATTTTTGGGATTAACCATGAATTGTGCTCGATGTCATGATCACAAATATGATCCTATTTCGCAGCTGGATTATTATCGTTTCAGTGCTTTCTTTAATAATGTTCCAGAGCTCGGTATGATAGGTAATGATGGAAACTTTGGACCATCACTACCATACCCAAGTAAAGAAACGTCTCATGAACTAGGTATGTTGGATACTCAGCTAGATACGATTGCAACTAAAATGAAGCGAAGGCGACGAATAGCACATAATCAATTCAGTTCAATTGCCAATCAGTATATAAAACAGCAAGAACTCGTTAGTTTACCACCTTATAGTCGATCTTTTCCCTTCGATAATCTAGAGACAGTTTATAATGAATCTGGTAAATCTCAATTAACCATAGATAGGATCACTGAGATTATATTCAAAAATACGCCAATATTCATCTCAGGAGTCAACAAAAAAGCGGTAGAGATTAATGGTGAACATGGGTTTTTAACGCTCAAAAAAATTGATATCTACGATGTAGGAGATGCATTTAGTGTCTCAGTTTGGATTCGCCCAAAATCAAGAAAAGATAAAAAAAACACCCGAACTTTGTTGGGGAACACGGGTAATAAAAATCAGTATTGGCGGGGGTGGGATTTATTTCTGGATGGTCAAAACAGATTATCTTCACGCTTGGTGCATAACCTACCGGATAATTTGCTACATGTTCGATCAAAACATCGAGTTAAAGATCAAGAGTGGACACATATCGTAGCTAGCTACGATGGGACTGATTTTGAGAACAACGGTAATTCTTTAAGATTATTTATTAATGGACGAGCTTGCTCAATAGATACACTGCACAGTAGTTTGACACGAACGATTGTGGCTGATGAATCTCGAGATATCCGAATGGGTCGAAGTTACCGAAGTGCCACAGGTGAATTCGGGATATACAATGGTGGTTTCGACGATCTTAATTTCTACTCGAGGGCTCTTACTTCTGTCGAAGTAGCAAGACTATATCAATCGTATCCCGCTAATACTTCGAGTAATTCAACCCTTCATCCAATTAAGATAAAGCTCACTAATATCGATTGGTTTGAGCACTGGATCAAAAGAGAATCTAGTGATTGGAGCACGGACTTACTCGAGTACAGGAAATTATACAAAAATCGGATTAAATACTTTAGCCAAGTTCCATTGGTAATGGTAATGAAGGAGGCATATCCTCCGCGGGATACTTATCTCCTAGAGCGAGGCATCTACAACCGACGTCGTCAAAAGGTTAGTCCTAATCCCCCCTCAATAGTAATGCCTTTTTCTGCTAATCTACCAACTAACCGACTTGGGTTTTCAAAATGGTTATTTGCCCCTGCTAACCCACTAACGGCGCGCGTTGCTGTCAACCGCTACTGGCAAATGATATTTGGTCAGGGGTTAGTACGCACACCTCATGATTTTGGCGTCCAAGGGCAACGTCCAACTCATCCGCGACTACTAGACTGGCTAGCGATAAAATTTCGAGATTCAGGTTGGAATGTTCGAGAATTACTTAAGCTTATGGTAACCTCAGCTACATATCAACAGTCCTCTAGAGTGAATCCAGATTCGATTCGTCTAGACCCTGATAATAAATTTCTTTGGCGCTCGACTACTTATCGGTGGCCAGCTGAGTTTTTACGAGATAGTGCCCTAGCTGCAAGTGGTTTGTTAGATGGAAAAGTCGGAGGTCCAAGTGTTAAACCGTACCAACCGGTTGGTCTCTGGATTGAAAAAAATAACTTTTCAAAAAAACTGAAAACCTATCAAATGGACAAAGGTAATTCTCTATATCGGCGCAGCCTCTATACTTTTATACGAAGGACATCACCACCACCTGCTATGCAGATCTTAGATGCACCTGATCGAAGTGTTTGCACAATACAAAGAGAAGTGACAAACACACCTTTGCAGGCCCTAGTTCTAATGAATGATCCTCAATTTGTCGAAGCAGCTCGGGTTTTATCAGAAACAGTTCAGCATCAAGTTGATAATGGATTAGAAGAACTTCTGGAACGAATCTTTTGTCTGATTACTTCTCATCAGTCGACTAAAGAGGAAATGAATGTGCTGAAACAATATTACAACCAGAGCTACAAACGTTTTCAACAAAATGAGAATGCTGCGAACGAACTGTTACGAGTGGGTGAATCTTCTTTTGATATGGCATTATCACCAACAAAAACAGCGGCTCTAACCCTGGTGGCTAATCTAGTTATGAATTCTGCTGACTTCTACATGAAGCGGTAAAGCATTTAAATAAAGAAAAATTTTGAGAGTATCGATCGTTCCCAACGAGTACACCACTTATATTATCCAGTTGAATTAAGTTTTCTACACCGTATATTTTAATTAAATTTATTGGTATCTTTTATATTCGTGTTTTACGATTGGTCCTCAAAATATGGTATACATTACATGATTTTGGGGAAAATAGGCTTTTCGTTCTGCGCTACCAACGAGGCTAATTATTCTGCCCAGTGTCTGATGAAAAATTAGTAAATTAGGTGTAATATCCTTAGTTCTCGGGTATTATTACAAATAAATCGACTGGTCTACTGCCAAATTTTATTAGGCATAATTTCTGACTAAAATGATTGTTTGCAGCTGGTATCTTCTGGTTGGCATTACAGAAAATTCAATAACCATAAAACATTAAATCGTATATTTTACTAGATTTTTTACGCCCGGTACGTTGTAAATCTCTTTTAGATTTTGACGGATCCGTCTGGCTGATTAATCAAATTTAAGGAGATATTATGTATCGTAATAATATAATCTGCCTGGTAATCTTCGCTTTTTTCACAACGTCGATTTTGTCTAGAGCTGCAGATATTGAGAAAGATCTTTTTCTATATTTACCGATGGATGAGGGTACCGGAAATACTGTCAAAGACTATGGTCCCAACAATTTCAAAACGGAAATGAGCAAAAAAGCACCTAAGTGGGGTGATGGTAACAAAGCGATGTTTGACAAAGCATTACAGTTTGATGGAAAGTCGACTTTCATTAAAATAGATGCTGCAGGTCAAGGTAAGGATTTCGATTCTCATACCGATAAAGGGAAAGGGATGACCATATGCTCTTGGGTCAAGGTAGGAAAAACGGGTACAGACGGACATGGACAAAATCGCCAACCTATTGTTATGAAAGGCGCAGGCGGAGCATGGGAATTTGCTCTCTATGTCTATGACGGATTAGAACCAGGGATGTCAGTTTGGAATTGTCCCGGGAATGGGGTATCTGAGCCAAGTGGTGGAACTTTAGGCAATGAATGGCATTATCAGTGTGGAACCTATAGCATAAAAGATGGGGTGAAGATATATCTGGATGGAACAAAAAAAGTCGTAGCTCAGGGGGCTAATGCAGGAGACCCATGCGGAAAAGGAAATCGTCCGATTTTTATTGCTCATCGAGAAGATGGTCAGTGGCTGAACGCTGATATCGCACAAGTAAGAATGTGGGAAAGAATTATAACGGTTTCAGAAATGGCGTTGGCTATGAATGCGAATACGCTAGCGGTTCGTCGATACAACAAGTTGCCTATTGCCTGGGGAGAAGTTAAATCAAGATTGTAACCGAAGTTTAAAATCTACACTCTTTTACTTTTATCACTCAACAAACCAAAATAAGTTATTTTTAACTCAATTTCGATCAAAAATCCTGGCCTTATTGGAGATCTATTTCTACAGCAAGGCCAGAATTTTGGTTATCCTATCGTTTACAGAGCCTATCCGTCATTTGTATTAACAGGCTTGAAATGGCACGAAAAGAAACTAATGCCAAAATTAGGCGTCTGGTGCAAGTGATTGTTTTTGTCGATTTTTATAATCGATATTATATAAAATTTGTGCAGCTTGGTCTAACGATTTTTCGTCATCCCCTCCAGTCTCTAGGTACTTTCGGGTTTTATCGTTTAAAACTCCATAGAAATTACGAACCTCTTCATCTGGGTGATTTTTCCAAAAACCAACCGGTATTAGAGAATCATTTGCCATATGAGGTTGATTTCTATGTCCATAGTACACTTGAACAGTTTTTCGTTCACTGTTAGTCGTACGTACAGTTGCTGTATGTAAGACGGAAAAATTAAATACAATGGCGGTCCCAGCTTCACCGTAGAGATTGTGGACGCCTCCTCGTTCCAACTGATCTGCCTTGTCTAAGATTGGTTGTCCCACCGACTCTGGAGAAATTGAAAAACAGTGAGTTGACTCGCTGACATCAGACAAATAAACCATCAGTTGTATATTCCGTAATCTCAGAGGATGTTCCAGGAGATGTCGACCTCCACGGACATCCCCGTCTCGATGCCAAACACAGTGTCTTGGTTCACCAGTATAAGCTTCCATATGCCTTATACCAATCTCTGAAAAACAAACGTCACCACCCATTAAATCAGATAAAGGTTTAATAACCTTGGGATGTCGAATCAATCCGTCGAATTCAGGTGTACTGACAAGTACGTCATAGTTTGCTGTTTGATGGTGATGTCCATAATCAAACCAAAATTGTTTCTTACCTTTTCGATCTTGATCGTAAAGATGCAGGTAAAATGCTAGCTCTTCGTCAGTCAATATCTTTCCTAGAGACAGATAACCATTTTGTTGAAAAAATTGATAATCTTCTAATTTCAT
>PBVO01000162.1 GCA_002729015.1 Candidatus Poribacteria bacterium | reverse complement strand
TTGGTATTTACCGATCAAGCGAGAGATAACTGCCTAAGGAGAAAGTGGAATAATGAAAGTTAATATTAGTGGGCGTTCTTATGAGTTCAGAGACGATATCCAACACTATATTCAAAAACGAGCCAAAAAACTATCCCGACACACCCCCAATTCTCTTAGTTTGAGTGTCACTATGAAACGGCAGAAAAACAGTTATACGGCCCTCGTCAACCACACCACCAAGAGAAAAATCTTCCACGCTAACGCAGTATCAAATCACCCGACGAGTGCTCTTAACCAAGCAATGGAAAAAATAGAGTCCCAGATCCGACGAAATAAGGGACGTAAAAAGACTATTTTCAAGGATGTACGATACCAAATAAAATATGGGTCAACTAACTCGAAACGCTTGAGGAGGGAAATACTGAAATACAGTCAGAGCCTAGATGAACAGGGGAAACAAAAGAAAGATTGAATTGCGTGTATAATAAGGATCGATTCAAAAATATACTCTAGTTCAATCCATTTTACTTTCAACTTTTTTTTGGACCAGATATGTGTTCTTAATATAGCCTTTTATCGTTTTCTTCCAATTGTTGTCTGTTTGACTATCAGCAAACGCTTCACCATAGTAATCGATAGTCATCAATTGGGCTATATAGCCCAATGATGCCACAAGTCTTCTGGTATACCATAACGAAAGTCATTTGGTTGTCTCTGCTGGTAGTGGGGCCAACGAGCAAAAAGAGCTATACGCGGTGAAGGATTAACATTAATCGAACCATTGTGGGTCAGATATGAATGCCAAAGTACTACATCGCCTGGATTACCTATGAATTCTTGACCTCCTAGCTTTGGGTTATGACAAAAAATATCCCAGGAAAATCCTTCTTCCTTCAAAAAACTTCCATCTACTTTAGTAGGATTTTTTTTGAAGTAGCGGTGAGCAACATGATGACTATCAGGCCAAAATATGAAAGCTCCGCCTTTTGGCTGGACCTCGTACAGATAAGTGGTCGCACCAACCATAAAAGGGGACCAATTACCACCGTAAGCATCAATATGTCCTGATTGAGGCATCTGCCAAGATTTTTCTGGCTCTGGCCAACGAATAATGGGGGCCCCGCCTCCAGTAGTCGAAAAGTTACCACCTCCTAACTGCTGTATAATAGAAGCTAGAGCTGGGTGGTGAGCGAAAGCCGACTCTGGTGGATCATATTGGTAACCATCTAAGCCCGAACGGTGTCGGGGCCAACTGTCGGGTCGGTCCAAGTTAGAATCTAGTTCATTCCATATTTGCTCGCGCCATTGATTTACGGATAATTCGTCAATCAGATTCTCTAAAATCAGAAACCCGTGGGTCTTGAAATATTCTAGTTGCTTCCTAGAAAGAGGAGACGATGAATTCATAAATTTCACCTTGGATGAAATAAGTGTTGTTTATAAAAGTAAAGGATAATCAGAGCCGAGTTATTTGACATCAAAATTCTCTACTTATATCAATGGTCAAATTTAAGTTGGACTCAGTAAATACAAAATGAAAAATATTATTTTTGAAGAAATAGAAGGCGATAACATTCTCGTTTTCAAAGGTAAACTAAAGTTTATCTCAATCTATGACGATAATTTTTACGATCGTTCAGACGCCGATATAATGAATACCAGCATGCGAAATTATCTCAGCAATAGATTATCTAATCTTGAATATCGTTGGCAAACAGGCAGTATTTTATCTTCTTCTGCTTTTAAAACAAGGTTTTTATTTCCCAGACCACAAATTCTCGGAGCCTCACCACTAGACATTGTTCGTTCAACAGAAAGAGAAAATCATGACTATTTCGTATTTACGCCCACACAAGCAGCAGGTTTTCTCTTACAAAACCTTCGTGGTCAAGAACTAATCAATAGTCTTGAAAGATTAATCAATTTACATCCGGTCAATTTGAAAAAGCTAAAAGATCATATCAAATTTGATCATGATATAGATCAAGTATTCACTCCTATCTATAATCGACTGACCAATTTTCAATCAGATGTCGTCAATTCAGAAAAGATTAAGAATAAATCTCACCTAGGCCGGGTTATGTAAAATTTTAAAAATATTCTTTATAATCTAAATCTCAACTGTTTTAGAAACGATTATAGATGAAAAGTTATCGATTCTCTGCTGCATTTCAAAAAAATATGATTTGGATATAAGATATGAAGTTTTCTTGAGATTGATACTAAGTACTACATTTGCAATTTGGTTGATGTGACAACTGCTACAAGCTGGTGAACTGGCTTGGGATTTTGACGAAAATACTGGTGAGTGGGAGGCGGCCAAAGGAATTTGGCAAATCAAAGACGGAGTCTATCACCAAAAACAACGTTGGGGCGAGGCTATTCACTCTCTAGTTGGAGAAACTAGTTGGACAAACTATACTCTACAGGCTAAAGTTCGAATCCACGAAGGTAACTGGGCTGGTGTTGTTTTTCGTGCGCAAGATGAATTTCAATACTACGTGTATTTGTTTTGCCCAAAAGAAAAAGTGTCGGAATTATGGTTGCACAAGGCAGGTGGACCTTTTTCTCGACAGGCTATCGACGAGCATATAGATGCTATAAATGTTGAATTAGATCGTCGGGTGTGGCTTAATTTTCAGGTACAAGTTGAGAATAGTCATATATCTCTTTTCATCAACGGTCAATTACAAGCCGAATTTATAGACGAGACTTACAAATCCGGAAAGATTGGTGTTTGGGCTTGGGATACAATAGCTAGCTTTGATAATGTTCGAGTGTTTGGAAGTAGTATACAACCAAGTACAAGTGTTGATTATCGTTGGAAATTACCAATAACTTGGGGACGCTTAAAACAAATCTACAAAAATCATTGAAAGAGATAGAGCGGTACTTGCAATTACACTTTCCTCTGGACTAAGTGTGTTAATACTTGGTCTAAGAGCTTGATAACCAACCAAAGATCCAGAAAGCTGAGCGACAGCATGAGATATTGGCTTCCTTCCGAATCAACTCTTCTGACTCACCTTTTTGCCTATTGACTTTTAAACCCCGATTGTCTTAATAATAATCGATATCTAGAGCAGGCATAAAAAACGACACCTTCTGTCAGGTCATATACCCTCGGCTGCATGTTTGCGCGCTACGCCTGTACGAAATTAACCATCTATTTGTACTGTTCTTCATCTTGACGAGTGATGCTATGTTTGCCATCATATAGCCTTCAGACAGGCATGTTCGGGTCAATTTCTTCTCCTATTAAGGGCTAAAACCTAGCGGTTTCAGCCCTTAAATCCTCTAGTTGCATGTTCACATAATTTCCTACCAACAGAAAAGGACTAATAGTTATGGACAATGAAAACAATAGCCAGCGACCAAACATCGTTCTCATTATGGCAGACGATTTAGGTTTTAGTGATCTGGGCTGTTACGGTGGAGAAATCCGCACTCCCAACCTCGACTGGCTAGCTCATAACGGGATGCGATTCACTCATTTCTACAACAACGCGGTTTGTGTAGCCACGCGGACTTCTCTTCTCACCGGGCTTTACTCCCACCAGATCGAAAAAAATCTCCAAGGAAGACGAAATAACGTGACTTTCGCCGAAGTTCTGAAAACGGCCGGCTATCGCATGCTGATGGCCGGTAAATGGCACAACGGACACAGAATCGGAGAAAAGCCCCTTGACCGCGGCTTCGATCGATACTGGGGTCTGTTGTCCGGATGTAGCAACTACTTCAATCCCGGGTTAAAACGTCCTGGTGAACCTGAGCCAGTCCACAAAGCTCCCGGCAACATGAGACCCTGGGGGGACGACGACCGGGTGATGTTCCCCTACACGCCTGAGGATGCCAACTTCTACTCCACCGATGTCTTCACCCAACGTGCTCTAGACTTCTTGGAGCAATACGGTCGAGAGGATCGGCCCTTTCTGCTTTACCTGGCCCATGCTGCCCCTCATTTTCCGATGCAGGCCTGGCCCCAGGACATTGCTCACTATCAAGGCCGATACATGACTGGCTGGGATACAATCAGGAAACAGCGGTACCAGCGACTGGTGAACATAGGGCTCATTGATGAAAAATGGGGGCTGTCGGCAAGAGACAACTCTTGTCCGGATTGGGAAGGAACAACGGGCAAGGAAGGATGGGACCGCAAGATGGCTGTATACGCGGCTATGGTCGATCGGATGGATTGGGGGGTCGGCCAGGTGTTGGAAAAAATCAGAAAATTGGGCAAGCAGGACAACACCCTGGTTCTGTTTCTGTCAGACAATGGTGGTTGTGGGGAGCATATCGACAACACGCCGGACAAGGAGCCGGGTCCTGTTGACACCTATACAACAGTTGGTGCTCCGTGGGCAAACGCCAGCAACACACCGTTTCGAAAATACAAGGTCTTCGATCACGAAGGCGGAATCTCTACACCTCTCATCGCCTATTGGCCCAATGTAATAGAGCCCGGAAGCATCAGCCACCAGATAGGACACGTAATGGACCTCCTGCCCACTTTTGTCGATCTAGCAGAGGCCGACTACCCGTCACACTATAACGGTAACGACATTCTACCTGTCGTAGGTAAGAGTTTAGCTCCGATCTTTCAGGGCAAAGAGAGACCAGGACACAACAGTCTCTTCTGGGAACTGGATGGATGCCGGGCCGTGAGGAAAGACCGGTGGAAAGCCGTCAGTTTGGGTCCGGAGCGCCAGCACGTTGGCCACCACATTCCAGCAGGTCATGAGGGCTGGGAACTCTACGACATGGAGGCCGACCGCTGCGAACTAAATGATCTATCGAGCCAGAAGTCAGAAATCGTCAACGAGCTGGATAGAATGTGGCACCAGTGGTTTGAACGCTGTCAGACAGATAGAGATCAATGAGAGGGATAGACATAACAAATCTATGCGCTTATCTGGCAAAATTCATTGACGTCATAAAATTGAAGATCAGAGGAAAAATTGTTTGAATTTTTGTGATTGAATCATGTCATGTAGTAGCAGGGAATTATGTAGAATCGAGTAAAGCAATTTATTGGGATGGAAAAACTGAAGATGGAGAACAAGTATCTTCAGGAACTTACTTCTACCAAATTGAGGCTGGAGATTATACAGGAACTCGCAAGATAGTGATTCTGAAGAGATGAATCAAATCATTGCACAAATGAAGGTACTACCCTAAAATACGTGGTGGAGGAAGTGTCTTCAGGCACTGACCTTACACGAGAAGTTAATGAAGAGCATTGAAGGTG
>PBVO01000011.1 GCA_002729015.1 Candidatus Poribacteria bacterium | reverse complement strand
TACGGGCGAGAAGAGCTAAACCGCCATTCTGATATTGACATAATGTTAGTTTATGATTCCTCTTCTGATCTTGGTCAATTAGAAAAATTCTCTTCAATGTTGGTTACGGTTTTGTGGGATACTGGATTTGATGTCGGTCACAGTTGTCGTTCAGTAAGAGACTGTGTCAAAGTTACACAAGAAGATTTATTTTCAAAGACCTCAATGCTAGAGGCAAGATTCGTTATTGGTAAAGAAGACGTTTATCGACACTATCTCCGAGTCACTTCCAAACCATTGTTTAAGCGTCAAGTCGGACGTTTTATTTCACAGAAAATACAGGACTGGAATAACCGACACGAATCCTATGGTTCAACTATTTATTTACAAGAGCCTAATCTGAAAGAAGGCGTTGGTGGACTGCGTGATTTTCACACAGCTATCTGGATTTCAACTGTTCAATATGGTTCGAAAAGTATTGAAGACTTACACAGTAAACAATTGATTCCATCCGCTGTTTACAGACTGACTATCACAGCAGTCGATTTTATGCTTAGAGTACGTAATGAACTTCATCTGCTTAGCAAAAGGTGTAATGATATATTATCGTTTGAAATGCAAGAGACTACCGCAAAAAATCTAGGCTATAAGGATAAAAGTAATAGTTTTTCTGAAGAACAATTACTACAGGATTATTTTTCGCATGCAGAAAATATCTTCGAGTTTGCTAAACTAATTATTGATCGAGTGAGCTATGGACATCCAAGTTTATCTACAATCTTTGATGTATTTCGAAGACAAAAATTAGCTGATGGGTTTCGAACCGTTCGTAATGAAATCGTATTTGAAAAAGGAAAATCAGACTTTAGCCAAAAACCAGAACGTATTTTCAAACTGTTTATGCATCGTCAACAGACTAACTGTCGTGTTAGTGCAGAGGTCCGCTATAGTCTTGCCAATAGCTTAGACCAAATTGATGATCATTTTCGCTGTTCTTCGAAAATTGCCGGGTATTTTTTGGCGATTTTAGCTAAACCCAATAATGTGGCCCGTACACTTAGAAGAATGCACCGTTGGAAAATCCTCGAAGCTTATTTGCCCGAATTTTCGCATTTGAGAGCTCAGTTTCAGCTCGATGGTTTTCATCAATATACTGTTGATGAACACACTTTTTATGCTATTGAAAACTTAGAAATCAGCACACTCGCTGAGGTTAAAGGAGGTCAAGTATTTATCGATCTCTTAAATGAATTGGAACAGCCTGAATTGCTTCGATTATCAGTATTGCTCCACGATATTGGAAAAGGTCTCAAAAATGAAGGGAGTCATGATCAAAAGAGTGTAGATTTGTCAAAAATCATCTTAGACCGTTTAGGTATTACAGGAGCCAAATCCCAGCTAGTCCTGTTCCTAATTGAGCAACACTTAACCATGAGCTATATCTCACGCCATCGTGATCTAGATGACGAAAAAGTGATTCAATCTTTCGCTGATATTTTCACAGGTGATACTAATAAACTAAAGATGTTGTATTTGTTGACTTATGCAGATATTCGGGCTGTTAACTCTGTTGTTTGGAATGACTGGCACGCTACCTTGCTGTGGCAACTCTATGAACGGACACTGACAACCATGAAAAATTATAACCAAAAAATCGGATTGTCTGAGCTA
The DNA here is from genome assembly GCA_002729015.1 of Candidatus Poribacteria bacterium. The sequence goes on along the minus strand of PBVO01000011.1, from coordinate 3,391 downwards.
GAGCAGTCAGTAGATAAGCAGTTAAGTTATCAAGTACCGATAGAGAAAATCAGAACACATTTTGAACAAATGGAAACTTTGACAAGTCACGATCCAACAGCTATTGCTAATCAAATTGAATTGGTTGAACAATATACTGAATTAGGGGATGAATTTCCTGTTGTTCTAGTCTGTTTAGAACGGGGCGAACAGCATACACGGATTGGGATTTGTACACAAGATTCAATAGGACTATTTCGTCGAATTGCGGGCATCTTGACCGCCGAGAACATCAACATACTTAGTGCTGATCTCGAAACCCGAAAGGATAACATTGTCGTTGATTTATTAACAATTTCCGAGATAGATCCAAAAAGTAAGCAACACTTAGCGGTCTCTGCTCAACGTTGTACTGAATTAGCCAAAATCTTCAATCAAATCTGGAGTAAAGAATCGGAAGTAAATAAATTGTTAGACAAGGCATACTCTAAACCGTTGCCTGTTTCCGAAAGGATCAAGCCGGGGCTTCATCAGACTAGTATTCAAATCAACAATGAAGAGTCCGATCAATGTACTATTTTGGAAGTCCGTACTCGAGACAGAATGGGCTTGCTTTTTACTCTCACTGACGTATTACTTGGGTTAGAGATCGACCTGCGAATAGCAAAGATTTTTACGCAACCGACTTTTGTCATCGATACTTTTTATATCACTGAAAGTGACGGCAGCAAAATCCAAGATGGTGTTCGAATTGAGCAAATTAGGCAGGTTCTAGAAGAAAAAATTTAATGCTTATCTATTCTGGTTTGAGTACTACTTTCATCAAGCCTTTCTCTTTTTGATATAGCCGACGAAACCAATCTGCTCCATTTTTTAGGTTTACTTCCGCACTCAATATCTCATCAACGTTAATCTTGCCGCTATTAATCAAGTCTAATGCCGCTGGATATTCACCACAAATACCACAGCTACCTTGCAATCGCAATTCTTGTGTCACTACTTTTTGGAGTGGTAAATTAACATCTGAAGCGATATTACCAACCAATGTGACATTACCCCCACGACGGACACAATCAATTGCAATTTGCACAGTTGGGTCAATACCTACAGCTTCAAAAACAACGTCTGCCCCTCGGCCATTGGTCAAATTCCGAATATTTTCTGTTACTTTGTCGTGGGACAATAACCCGAAATCTGCACCCAATCGAACAGCTAAGTCGATGCGATCCTGTTCCAAATCAACAATCACGACTTTTCCACAGCCAGCGACCTTAAGTGCTTGAACAATAAATGAGCCAATCATACCAGCTCCTACCACAACCGCGGTATCGTTAACGGTAATAGGAGTAATTTCGACAGCGTGTAGGGCAACACCAACTGGTTCTACCATTGCGGCCTGAGTATAGGAGACTTGATCCGGTATTTTATACAACACATGACTAGGAACGGCCACATACTCTGCAAATGCACCGTTTCGTCGATACTCACCCGGAGACACCCCAACAACCTCTCGTCCATCACTCAGGTTATAAAGACCTTTTCGGGTATACCAATCATCTAAACGATAGATGGTTGAGTCGAATGTAACCCGATCCCCTACGTCCCAATCTCTAACATCTGTACCTACTTCAGCAATTTGCCCAGAGGCTTCATGTCCCATAATAAGTGGTGGAATTCTTCGACCACTGCTACCATCTAGTCCATGAACATCACTTCCACAAATACCACAAGCCTTGACTGAAATCAATACTTCGTCAGATGCAAGTTGAGGCACAGGAACATCTTTGTAAACTAGCTTGTTATATTCCTCTAGTACTAGTGCTTTCATTGACATATTCTTACCTCAAAATTGTATGATTTGTTAGTGTTGTAATAAATAAGAGCTGAGTATAGCAATTTCACCCCCAAAATACAACCTTCAAATGTCTTTTTATATCCTCTACTAATATGAGGTTGGGGGCTTGCCAGACTAAGGTGATTATGCTAAAATGGTGGGCGATTTTGCAAGTCTGAGTGTTAGGTTTGGTTGATTATAAGAATGAATTAGGGGGGCATAGTTTGAGTAACTTTTGGAGGCGGCAATCGGGGGTATCTTCCACACAGGCACTAGTCGCCATTTTAGTAGTTGGTGTCATTGTCGTAGTCATTTTTGCTCCTCGTTTGCTAGGCCAATCGGGAAAAGCTCTACAGGCACAAGCAAGCAACGAAATCGAGAAAATTGGAATTGCATTGGATTCTTATGCCAAAGATAACGGAGATTACCCTTCTACCGAGCAAGGGCTTGTCGCTTTATGGGAGAGCCCTGAGGTCGCGCCTTTACCTATTAACTGGAAAGGGCCTTATTTGGACGATCCGATTGTTAATGACCCGTGGGGTAACCCATACTTCTACGCCAGACCTGGTTTTCGAGACCCGAATGGCTATGATTTAGTGTCCCTTGGTAGTGATGGTATTGAGGGAGGGGCTGGCGAAGGTATGGACGTGGTCAGTTGGATTAGGGCAGACGAATAGAGTTACGTACGGTATTGATTGCTAATTGTAAGTCTAGTTGTTGAGTATATAGAGCACGCCCAATAATTGCTCCAGCCGACCCGATAGCTTTCAAGTTCTTCAAGTCATCAAGCGTAGTTACACCACCTGATGCAACTACCTCAATTGACGAATCTAAGGATGTAATGATTTCGGATGTTGCCTCGACATTCGGTCCTGCCAACATCCCGTCGCTTGTAATGTCCGTGTAAATGATTGTTTCAACTCCCAGAGACGTCATTTCCCTAGCGAATTCAGTAGCTTGTCGTTCAGAAATATTTACCCATCCTTCTGTAGCAACTAGACCGTTGGTGGCATCAATTCCAACTACGATCTGTTTTGGGTACTTGGTGGCTGCATCTTGGACCAATTCCCAATTCCTAAGAGCAGCAGTCCCTAAAATTAGTCGACTAACACCTAGGCCTAGTATATGTTCAATCCGCTCCATATCTCGGATACCACCTCCCAGTTGAGTTGGTATAGAAATACGCTGTACAATTTCTTTTACGATTGAAAGATTAGCTGAATCTCCCTCAAAAGCACCATCCAAATCAACTAAGTGTAAATACTCAGCCCCTTGATCAGCCCATGATTCGGCCACTGAAATTGGATCTTCAGAGAAAATTGTTTCGGCGTCAGCTCGCCCTTGAATAAGGTTGACACATTTGCCATTGCGAAGATCAATTGCTGGAAAAATTCGCATTTTTTGTTCTAATCTCCTAGGAAAGAGAAAATTATAACACCGCTCTTAATAACCGACAATATTAAATTGGTGGCCGAAGTTAAATAGTAAAAAAACGGACAAAGGTAGAGCAGATTATCATAAACAATTATTCTTTGAAAATTTCGCACCCCGACTTCTCAAATACTATCTGCTTAATTT
>PBVO01000161.1 GCA_002729015.1 Candidatus Poribacteria bacterium | reverse complement strand
GATTGAAGGTTTTAGTTAGAACCGTGAACTTCTTTGATTTGCCCCCACGAGGTGGCTAGTTTATTCTTAGATTCTACGTTAAGACCAATAGTTGCCAATTGCATAATCTCGTCTTTGTTCAAGGTTCGTTCAAACATCATCACTTCATCTAGCAATCCTTTGTAGAAACGTTCTCCACAACAGTCGTCTTTACCAAAGACAAAATTGAGAGGGGCTTGCTCAAAATGCTTGATTTTGTTTACAGCCAGCTCCAGTTTCTTAGTTGCAGCTGTATAAGCGTAAGCCGTAGCTTCCTTTTTTCCAATCGCTACTGCTACTAAAGCCCAGGTATCCTTGGGAATTTTAATTGATCCTCCCCAGTCCCAAGTCTCGGCGGCATTATTGTTATAGACGTAGGTTAGAGTGTCATCACCGCCATGATATCCCATCCAATAAGCCTGAGCTCCATTACCTCGCGCCGATACAAAAGCCGCCCAATCTTGGGCTTTATAACCATTAATCCAAGTTACCACGGTAAACTCTGCGACAATCGGGGCTAAATCCTTTTGGGCAACTTTGATATGGCTACCAGCTCCGTCAAAGTTTGCAGCTCCACCAACTTTACCATTTGCTTCCCACTTGACTTTTCCATCCAATTCACCGTGATAATTATTACCTGACATATCCTTGGCATTACCATCCAATGGCCAATAACCAATCATGCCGTCAGTAATATCAGCCGCTTGGGTGTTAACATCAACGACAAAGAATAAAATTAGAGTCAAGCATATCACCTGAAAAAATTTAGCTTCAAATGTATCATCTGGTTTCATTTTCACTTCCTCGTATTTGTGCGCCGAGCGCCACACAATTGTGGCAGAAATGATACATAATTGGAGCATTTGTGTCAAAACCCATTCTGATTTCACAGTATTGATGGTTAAAAGTACAAAATTGTTTTGTACTTTTAACCATAATCTCATTAACCATTAATGCAATAAAATCTAAATCAATTTGAATCTCTTCAACCATAGACAATTGAAAATTGTACCTATTGCTTTATTAATCAAAACCATAATTATTTACATACAACTATAAGATGATGAGTAAAAAATCGGTCCAACACAGATAAAGAATCCAATAATCACGAGCTGAATGGGAAATATTGACTAGGTAATATATGACTTACTTGATGAACTGCCCCTTGATGGAAACCGAGACACAATAAAATAAAAATATTCCAAGAATAATATCTTGTTCGGTTTTGAATGATCTTCTAGCTTGGAATTGAATTATCGTTCAATTTTAGTGTTAACACCTATATCTAAAGCGAGAATTTCTTTCATGTCTCGAAGGTAAATCTTTCCACCAGCTAAGGTAGGTACAGTCCAGGCGCGAGAGGTTAAGACCTCTGACTCAGCTAGTACATCAAAACTATTAGGGTTAGCTTTGACAATTGCTAATTTACCGGCTTCATCCAGAACAATCATTTGTGTTCCGGCCATAATTAGGTTGGCTTTACCAAAACCTCGTTGTTGGTTAGTAACCTCTCCTGTCTTAACTGAAACAGCAGTTAAAAACGCTGGTCCATGACCACTAGAAGCGTAGATAGTATCATCAACTCGAACCGCTGACCCATGTTGCACTCTTACCTTTTTGCTATACCATAATTCTTCTACTACTGTTTTTCCGTCCTGAAGGGACAAGTGAAGTGCCCGACTACCTGCATCATAGGCAGAGGAAATAAACAGGATATTATCTTTTCCCCAAATTGGGGTCGAAGCATGGATTTGATACTGGGTATTATGTCCATGTTGCCAAAATAAGCCTCCAGTATTAGGATCCAGTGCTGCTACCTTTTTCTCTACAAAAGCTATAAGTTGATCTTGACCATCTACATTAATGATAATAGGAGATGAATAAGAATTAATGAAATCCTGCGCTTTCCAAACGAGTTGCCCATTTTTCAGATTGAAAGCCATAACACCATGACCTTTACCACCGGCAAGAACAATTAATAAATCTTTGTAAGCTATTGGGCTAGAAGCATAGCCGCGATCTCCTGGTTTTGCACCATATTCATCCCATAAATTATGGGACCAGATTTTTTGGCCATTTTTTTTGTCTAGGCAAGTTAGTTCAGTTCGAAAACCGATACTATAAATGTAATCCCCAATAATTAAGGGTGTAGAATGTGGACCAGGTCCATATTGTTGATTAAATTCTCCCCAAGGTAGTGAAGTATAAGCATATTCCCAAATTGTTTTTCCTGTCTGAGCACTTAAGGCAATGACAACATCCTCATTTCCACGGCGAAACATTGTATATAAATTATCCTGATCAGCACAAATAGCCGAATATCCTTCTCCAAGTTGTCGCTTCCATAATTGTATCGGTTTTTCTTCAGTCCAGTCCGTTTTTAGGCCTTCTGAATCAACCTTGAAATTTCGATTAGGCCCACCCCACTGTAACCACTGCGAGTGACTTATCTTCGGACACACATTTAAGCAGAGTAGTAGAAAGAATATTATTTGAAACAATTGATAAGGGGGATTTAGAGATTTAATTTTCATTGGAAAACTCCTTAGAGAAGGTAATAAATAACCGTTCAATTTCTTGTCAGTCAATTTTTTAATCCATGATTTAACTTACAAAAACCACTGATGAACGATTTTCTTGGAAAACATCTCAGTTTCTTTACTTCAATTGGTCAAGAATGCTATACACGGAAATTCTTCGAGTCAGGTATTTCGCAATCCCACCCTGTCTAAAATCCTGTGAAAGAAGGACCTAAAAGACTGTAGTAAATACAAACTCGGAATGTACAGAAATAAAAATATTGTTAATAGCCAAAACATAGAATTTGAATATCTAGGTAATTAAATCACATTTGCAACATCTTGAAAATACCTATTTAAAATCAGGAGATAATAACAATTGAGTTAGTAAAAATCTGATTGATTTCATAGAATGAAAAATTATCTAATTGACCTGTTCCCAATGAAAGTCTTAGAATATAGCGATCTCGGTTGTAAAAGAATTAGCTTGCAAACTCTAAAAAATTATTTTATTTACCCCTAAGAAAAGGATTCTATCTGACTAGACTGTTGTAATTTTGACTAATGTGACTGCGATTGGGTTTGTTCAGGTTCGGAGTTTTTGATTAACTTCTGATTATGGATTTATTAGCAAAACCGTTTACTGTTTCTTAACTAATATGAGGAATTTTTATGCGTTTCATCACGATTTTGATTCTTATTTCCGCACTCCTTACACCACGACTATTTTCAGCTGATAGTTCTGCTTCATCTGAGGTAATAAAAGAAGAAGTTGAAGGAAATTGGCCAACTTGGCGTGGCCCAAACCGAGATGGTATATCAGCTGAAACGGGTTTATTGTCTTCGTGGGAGCAAAAAGAGCCAAGTTTAGCTTGGAAAGTCAGCGGGTTGGGAAGTGGATTATCTAGTGTTGCTATTTCTGGAGGACGTATCTATACGATGGGCGAAAGTGATGGAAGTATCAAAATGTTCGCTTTAAGTAGCAAAGATGGTTCACAAATTTGGGTCTCAGAAATCGAGTCAGAGTCAAATTATGATGGCATTAGCAAACGAATTCAGGGACCCAACAGCACCCCTTCAATTGATGAAAATCGCGTATATGGTTTAACTCACGTTGGTCGGTTGGTATGTGTCAACACTATTGACGGATCGATCTTGTGGACAAAGGATTTTTCGAAAGATTTCGAAGGACAGATGGAATCTGGTTGGGGGTATTCTGAGTCTGTGATCATCGACGGTGAAAACCTAATTTGCACACCTGGTGGGAACTCTGCAGTCATGGTTGCTCTAAATAAAAAAACGGGAGACCTCATCTGGGAAACAAAAATGCCAGAAGTTATTGGTGAAAAAGGGCAAGATGGTGCAGGATATTCTTCGATAGTTATTGGCCAAATTGCTGGTCACAAGCAGTATGTCCAGTTGACTGGTCGTGGCGTAATCGGTGTAGATAGTGAAAATGGTGATTTGCTTTGGATTTACAACCGTATTGCAAATGATGTTGCTAATATTCCAACTCCCATAGTGAAGGATGATTACATCTTTTGCAGTACCGGATATGGTACAGGAGCTGCCTTGATCAAAATCCATAATAAAAACGGGAAATATGAAGTAGAGGAAAAGTATTTTCTGAAGGGAAATGAATTACAAAATCATCACGGGGGCATGTTGCTTGTTGGCGACTACATTTACTGTGGGCACGGCCACAATAAGGGATTACCAATTTGCTTAAATATGATGACTGGCGAATATGCCTGGGGACCGATTCGTGGCCCTGGTACTGGTAGTGCGGCAATTCTATACGCAGATGACCATCTTTATTTTCGTTATGAAAGCGGCGATATGGCATTAATAGAGGCTACACCAGAAGAATATAAACTCAAGGGAACTTTCAAGATTGACGAAGTCAATGGTAAAAGCTGGCCACACCCAGTGATTGCCAGTAAAAAACTATATCTGCGCGATCAGGGAACCTTAATGGCTTATGATATCGCTAAGTAGGTGGGTTTTGTCCCTTTGAACATCAATCGGTGATTAATTTTGACTCTGCGATTATCAGGTCCAAGATCATCTAAGTGAAACCCGATGGCCTTGGACCTGATAATTGGGATTGGTGGATTGTTTGGCGGATATGTAGATTTTCACTTCAGATGAAAAAAAATTCCATTAACCACTTTTAAAAAATGATTGACATCAGATACCAACAGGAAAGAGGAGATGCGCCTTGTTTTTTTGAACTATCCTCGAAAGAGGAGACGTATATATAAAAACAATACTATATTTATCAAATTTGCATGAAAAACCTTACTCGTCCACCAGAAATGATTTGGGCAACCATACCGGCCGGAAGTTTTATTATGGGATCAAGTAAACAACAAGTTGATCAGATCAAACAACTTGACCCTGGTTATTCCGATGAATGGTTAAATAGAGAACAACCCCAACATGAAGTCTATTTGTCTCAATTTGAAATTAGTATTTATCCTGTTACCAATCGTCAATTCAGAGAGTTTGTTAGTTCTACCGGCTATCAAACAGAGCGGGAACTAGATGGACTCAAAAAATCGGTTTGGCACCAATTTCCTTTCAATAAAACTAGAAATTCATCATCTATGGAGGAAATATTAGATCACCCAGTAGTTTGTGTTACAGTTTCAGATGCATTGAATTACTGTCAATGGTTGGCCCAACAGACTGGAGATAATATTAACCTGCCAACCGAGGCCCAGTGGGAAAAATCTAGCCGAGGAGGAGATGATCGGCTATGGCCTTGGGGGAATCAGTTTGACGAAAACAACTGTAATACTACTGGTAGAGGAACAACTATAGTTGGTAGCTATCCTAGTGGAGCATCTCCTTATGGAGTGATGGACTGCGCCGGTAATGTGTGGGAATGGTGTAGGGACTGGTTTGATCCTGATTACTATCATTACTCACCTAGCTGCGACCCATTAGGGCCGGATAATGGGAAGTATTATGTAGTCAGAGGAGGATCATGGTATCGGGGAAGAAGAAGTATCTTGAGCGTTAGAACTTCATCTCGTTTTCGTCATTTCGTGGCGTGTTATACCTTTGGTTTCCGTCTGGTTCGTGAAAGTAAATAGGTATTTCATTTTTCAGAATTAGATCAAATTGAGTTTAGACTCTCACCACAAATAGAAGGGAAGACATGAGTATTAAAAATTTTGTCCTGCAATTATTTCCGTATCTCATAGCTATCGTCGTTTGTCTATATGTGATGAAAAGGAATAAAAGTTAAAATTACCAAGCAATAACCTACCTACGTTTTTCTATTGTCTGTTAGGAGTGTTTCATATAAATCACTCAAGATTAGTCTGAAACACAGATTTTACTAAATTTGCCGATACAATTCTGTTCCGGTTTACTTTTTCGATATTGATTTAACGATTTTTGAAAACAGGAAGGTCTTCTGAAATTCGGGTGTTAGTCCGATGGTGTTTTCAACCGTTTGTTCCCATAGATCGATTTTTCCGATAATCAATCTATGAAGATGTAGAAGTAGTTTTTTCTAAGGATAGTAGAAAATTGCAACGGATAATATGACTTACAGCAAATCGGAAATTCGTATAGAGAGAAAATTTCGAGGATTAAGGTCGTGATTTTTGTTTGCCCGAAGCAAGTATTGCCTTAATCCATCCATTTCATATATTCTTCTACGACACATTCACGGGAACAAATTGGTCGATACACAATCCTCGCTTTAAAACCATATTCGGTATCAAGCTGATAATCGCAAGTGATGAATTGGAAATCCCAGGCTGGATTAGTAGTTTGATATTGGCTATTCGTCCCACCACCCGATGGAGAATGTGTTATTCGAATCCCCTCAGTCCGATCGAACATGACAATCCAGATATGCTGATCAAACAAACCGTAGAAAACAGGAAATTGGTAGCGAATCGGCGACAGATGACGAAATAACGCATCTCCATAATTAGAACTGAAGGTTAGTTGTTTCTCATCATCTATATGTCGAACTGTACTTTGCTCATTATGTTTCTGAGTACAAAATTGTGTCCAATTTAAATTTTTATCCTGGAAATAGATACTTTTATCAAGAGGTGCATTAATATAGCTGGCCCAGAACAAACCAATATAGTTACCTTTAAACACGTTTCTGTGGGCAATAAAACGAAAGCTAATATCAATGTAATAAGGTTCGACGAATTTAAAGTGGGTCCAACTTTCAAGCTGAAACGTAGGAGTTGGAGGTTGATAGAGTTCAGCTTCTACATCTGATAAACGTCTGAAATACATTGCTGCAGACCGTGGTTCGTAGAAGACTTCGGGCGAACCGTTGGTGTGACCATCAAAAATGTGCTCTAAATTCCATCCAGCAAAGTCAGGAACAAACAGATTGCGCGAACTAGATCGGTGTTGTAGTTGCCATATTCCATTGTAGCCAGCACAATGATGCCCAGCAGACTTATTGCCTCCAATGGTTGCAGTTAATTCTCCTACTGAGAATATTGCTGACTCAGTATTCATTTGTCCTTTCTTAATTATGGGAATTCAAAAATCTGTAAATTTCAGTCGGTATCGAAAATTAAAAAGTACCTTACGACATCCCCTATGCCGGCTGTTGTAAACTATCTTTTTGATTTACCCTCGTTTTTTCAGCATGAACAAACCTTTATTTAGGTAGGATATTTTTTATTCCTCATTCTACTCAAAAGTTACCGGTTGTTTAGTTTCGGCACTTCGTAGTAACCCTTCCATCATTTTTTGTACAGTCAGGCCATGCTGTAGCGGGGCTTCACACTCAATACCATCCAAAATACACCTGATGAAGTGATCAGCGACCCGTTCCCAAGAATCCATTCGATCTGTTGGCTTCAATTTGATGTCTTCTTCTTTGTCATTATCGCAACGATAAGCCATTAGTGGTTTAAGTGTAGCGCCAGCTTCTGTTCCAAATAGTTCCATCTGGAACTCGTTCGGCTGGTGTGAGGCCCAAAAACTTTCGATTTGCAACCCTATACCATTCTCGAAAGTAATAAATCCCCCCGCATAGTCATCAGCCTTAAACTGCTGAAAAAGCTCATCCGTATATTTCCGCCCCCAACCATATCCGCGACCATAAGGTCCGAACTTCGCTCCAGCAGTACCAACAACATGCAGCGGTTTAGGAGTACCCAGCACCCACCAAATTGCATCTAAAGCGTGAACTCCCATATCTCGAAAAGCTCCACCACCTTTTTGGATGAATCCCAGATTCCAAGCTGGTATACCATTTCTGCGTATACTGCGTGAACGTGCATAATATAATTCACCAAAATAACCTTCTCGAGCAAGATGACCTAAATGCCGGCAGCCATTCCCAAAACGTTTAGAGAGCGACATCATATTGACCACACCGGCTTCATCAGCTGCAGCCACCATCTCCTTCGCTGCTGGTTCCGAGTCAGCCAAAGGTTTAGTAATCATCACATGTTTGCCATTCTTGACCACTTCTAAACCAATCGGTACGTGCCACTGGTTAGGCGTACCCACAAAAACGGCATCAATATCTGGGTCTTGACACATTGCTTTGTAATCAGTGTAGTATTTAACCGAATCAGGTAGTTCTTGAGCAAAATCTTCCATCCTAGACTGGTCGAGGTCACACAGAGCAACCACTTTACCCCTGTTATTGTTAGCTAAGGCCCTTCCGTTAGGACGACCAATACCCATTCCTACAATGGCCACATTAACGCAACTTTTGGACATGACAATTAACTCCGAATTTTTTGACGTATTAAACGTATATAATTCTAATCGATGACCTAATCAAATAAGACCAACTAAGTATACACTACACAAAATCTGATTGTAGAGCTGACATTTGAATTAGGTAAAACTAGTTTGGCTGATCTCAAGTCTAACAAAAAAACATTTTACTTCCACCAAAGATTACCCGGTTGTAATTAACAACGTCATTAATTAACTATGCCCTGAAATTTACGTTGAAGATAAATAGGTAATTGGCTGTAAAAATCCAGAATTTGATATAACCTTAAGAAACAGAAAAAAGCTATAAAGACCTCAACCATGAGAATAAGTACCTATTTGATCTAGCTCATATTGAGACAATGACATGGTGAATGACGGAACCACCCACCAAAATAAATTGGGTCGACTATATTTCGTTCATCATCATACTAGGATGATAGATTGTTTGGTTTAATATGCGTTAACTTTACAGCTAATCTAATGTGTAGAAGAAAATCCCATCTTCAGGTATCGTCGAAGTAATAGCAACCTTCAATTAAAAGAGGAAATAAAACAAAGTTATCATTCGATATCAGACATTAAAAAAAGTAAAAAAATGATTGAAAGAATGGCAGATAAAACAAATTTCTGCGTAGGTCGGAAATTTCCATATGATAAGATTAGATGAAAAATAAGGGAATAAACATGAATAAGTATGGAAAACTATTCATATTAATTAGTCTTCTGGCCGTTGCTTGTGCTCACGTCAATTACGTTGGTAAATCATTCGAACCAACAAATCAAGTTGATCTTTATTTCTCTAAAGACGATATCAAAAAAGAATATACAGTTATAGGCCATGCAGTTGGTGGTGGGACATCTGACAGTGAAGAAATTCAGGTAGCCCTCATCGAAGAGGCTAAAGCAAAGGGCGCCGATGGTATCCTAATAACGGAAATAGGTAATAAGCCGTCACTAGTAGAGGAAAATGTTACACGTGAAAGTGAAATCAAAGCTTCATTTTTAAAGTATAAATAGAAATAGGCGAGAATTGTCATATGCCTATAGACTTCTCCTAATTGATCGAACGGTTCATTTTTTATTTGCTTCACCTTCAAGAATGTAGATTCTGTAGTCCTTTTTAGTACTGTTTAGGTTAGGGGTATTTCCCGAATTACGGATTCACTAATCTCGGAAATCACCTCTCGTGTTTTCCTAATTCTGGAAAGACATTTCACTTTAGAATAAGCGAATAGTAAACTTGAGTTTTTTCTCTATCCTTTCACAAATTTTGATCGGATGATTATCAACACGTGCCTGCAGGGTTGTCTTCTCGAAAAAGATCTAATGTGTCATCTTACCGTACCCCTGAGGTGTCAGTTAGATTTCAGGCGGTAAGAAAATATAACAACAGGTTAGCTACGCTCGGTTTAAAATAAACAAAATCAAATTATAATGAAATTTTCTAATTGACACAAACTTTACAAAAATGTCGAAATCGGACATAATGCCAAGCTAAATTACGATCGTAGGAGTATGATGATGACAAAACGCTTAATTAGCAAACTATTAGTTTTTTTCATATACCTGACAACCATTTTAAGTATTCAAGCAGCTGATATTACCGAAGGGTTAATTGGTTATTGGCCATTAGATGGTAATGCCAAGGATGAATCAGGTAATAATTACCATGGTGAATTGGATGGAAAAGTCAAGTGGGAAGCAAATGGTAGAGTTAATGGCGGCGCGCGATTTGACGGGAAAGGTAGCCACATTAAAGTTGCCCAAAAAGATTTAATGCCAAAAACACTAGAGTTTACTGTGGTAACTTGGATCAATGGCCATAAGGCCCAAGATTGGGCGGCTGTTGTTTCTGCTAGGGGAACAGCTAAGCAAGCATACTGGATGGGATATCGACCTGATGACACACTAGCCTATGTCTGGAATAATGATAGTAAAGAAACATGGGATTGGCAGGGATCAATTAAGATTCCACAAGACACTTGGGCTTTAATAGCAGTTGCCATTGGAAAAACAAAAGCGACGGCTTACGCCTATACAGCTGCCACTAAAAAATTAGCGATAGCTGAAAACAAAATTGCTCATATAGAGCAAGCTCCCAGCAATTTTGTTTTTGGTAAAGATGATTGTTGTGGTCAGCGATTTTATCAAGGTATTCTTGATGAGGTAATGATGTTTGAACGAACTCTAAACAAGGACGAGATTATGCGATTGGCAACTATTGGTCTTAACGTAGAATCTAAGAATAAACTAGCCACCTCGTGGGGGCAAATCAAAGAAGTTCACGGTTCTAACTAAAACCTTCAATC
>PBVO01000160.1 GCA_002729015.1 Candidatus Poribacteria bacterium | reverse complement strand
TATAGCATTGGCTCGTCAAAAATTTTGGCGGCAATTGCTAACAGTCATGAATCAAAAAAGTTCCCTTTTTCAGCAGGCTAATCCAAGTCAAAAACCCTATATCAGTACATCTGCTCACCTTACAGGCATTAGTTGGTCTTTCAACCTAACTCATTCCAGTTGTCGTTCACAAATCTACATTGAGCCTGGCGATAAGATTTACAACAAGCAAATTTTTGATCGTCTTTACCAGAAAAAGAATGTGTTAGAACCTGCACTTGGATTTCCAATAACATGGGAGCGAATGGAAGGTAAGAAAGCTTGTCGTATTGAATCACGTCCAGATGGAATAGTACAATAGAGGAAATAACTGATCGAATGGTCCAGTTGGAAAAGATCTTCTCTCCCTCCTTGACAGAAATATTATCTTAGGCTTACACTTTTCAGCCAATTCTCAAGGACAAATATTAAATCTAGAACGAGTTACTACCAGTTGAGTGAGGTTATCGAAACAACTGATTTTGTCTATTTGTGTTGGTTCAAAGTATGGAAGTATCTACTAATCAATGGATCCTGATTGGCCTAACTTGTCTGGGATTGATTCTAATAGCGGCAGCTTATGCAATCGGTCGCCGGCTAATTTATCAAGCTCTTTTTCGCTTGTTGGATCTAGTCATAAAAGACGAAATTGAGAATGAGGAACGTCAGTTATCAAACCGGTTAGCATTATTCGTCTCTATCCTGTGCCTTTCTGCTTATAGTAATTTTTTATTCGATCTAGTAATCTCTAGTCCAGTTCAGCAAATATTGGAAGGAGTTCTCGACAGTACGATTGATCTTCTACTAATTATTTGTATCAGTGCTAACTTTTTTGCCCTTCTCAATTTAACACACAAAATTTACAGTTTTTCGCCTATTGCCGATGAAGTCCCAATAAAAGGGGTCGTTCAGGTAATCAAAATTGCCGTATTCTTTCTAACTGGTCTATTTGTCGTTGCCACTATTTTGCAGCAAAAAATAGCCGTTTTGCTGAGTGGGTTAGGCGCACTGAGTGCAGTTTTGATGTTGATTTTCAAAGATTCGGTTCTGGGCTTCGTTGCAGGTCTCCAATTAATCGCTAATCGGATGGTATCCAAAGGCGACTGGATAGAAATGCCGAAATATGGAGCTGACGGAGATGTCATTGATATTGCTTTAACTACTGTCAAGGTGCAGAACTGGGATAAAACTATAACCACTATTCCGACTTATGCTCTAATCAGTGAGTCATTCAAAAATTGGCGCGGAATGAAAGAATCAGGTGGTCGGCGAATCAAGCGGACCATCAATCTAGATCTGTCTAGTATCAAATTCTGTGATCAGAAAATGTTAGATCAATTTAGTAAAATTCAATACATTGCAGAATATATCCAGCAAAAACAAGAAGAAGTTGATCAATATAACTCAGCTAATGGAGTGGATTCAGTAAGCTTAGTTAATGGTAGACGTTTAACAAATGTGGGTACATTTCGAGCTTATGCTGAATCCTATTTACGTAATCACCCTGATATACACCAAAGTATGACTTTTCTGGTTAGACATAGACAACCAACGGAACACGGTCTACCTATTGAATTATATGTTTTTAGCAGTGATCAGGTTTGGGCCAATTATGAAAGTATACAAGCTGATATCTTTGACCATTTGCTGGCAGTAATCCCTGAATTTAACTTGCGGGTATTCCAAGCACCTTCGAGCAGTGATTTTCGCAGTTTTTTATCAAATCAAGATCAGCTGTAAGCTCATTTCTGGCTTCTATTAATTGATCTTTCTTCTCACTTTAGCCTGTAATTTCTAATTCCCAGTCTTTCCAATAATATTTAGCCGGGTCATCAGATTTCCAATCTTGGTAAATCTGTTCCCAATTTAACCATCCCATGTGGGGTAATAAGGAGTCTGCACGTACCGGATGGCTTCGTGGTTGGTAGCGAAAATCACAAGAGGCTCTAAGCTGATTGCCACTCAGATTATCACGACCTTGATGCACGGTTAAACTATGCAGAATAATCACATCTCCACAATTATAGTCTCCACCAACCCATATCTGATCATTTGAGACTTCTACTTGTCGACCTCCTGGGCCAACAGCTTCTTTATCGTCTAATTTCCCCTGGCGGTGTGACCCCTTGGCTACTGCTAGACCTCCCAACATTTCTGGGCATTCCCCACAAGGTATCCATGCAGTCCACGTTTCGGTTGACCCACCAATATACAGATTATCTTGATGCGGTGGAGTTGAGTGGGAGGAAGAATTTGGAAAAACCAAACGACATATATTTCGGCTATGGGGAAGAACTTTTTCACCAAACAAGATTTCAAAAACTCGAATAATATTTTCATCGAGAGCTAATTGGTGAAACTCTGACAACCTCTGTACATCTGCATAGAAATCTTGCCATCTTGGATCTCCGCCTTCTACTACCAATAAATCTAGGTTTGCTAACCCTTCGATGCAATTTGTGCCCGATTGGGTCCAGCCATGTTTCTCACAAATAGACATAACTTTTTGTCGAAGGTTGAGTACTTTAGTCGAATCTAGTAGATTAGAAAAAAACAAATAACCATCTTGTGATGCTTGTTGTTGCAGCTCGGTTGGTTGATCAAGTAAATTAGTTGCGTCTCGTAGTGTTTCTAATCGGTTCATTTGTACCATTGCCATCAGTTTTTCTCCTTATTCTTTAACTCAATTCCGTCTAGATTTGGTCGAATATGTAATATCAAATCATGCAGATTAGTTTCGATATGAAACAGCAAATTTAGAAGTTTAACGATCCGTCCTATCAGACAAATCTCTGCATACAAAGCATTAAGAGTTCAGTTCAAGTATCACAAATAATTTATATTATTTAAATTGGCACCGAAAAAAGTCTTTTATGGAAGATGTATATTTATCAAATTGTTCTCGGCGAATGTTATGCCCTGCGGAAGAGATGTGATTAACTCGGAAGTTGTCATTAGTAGTCTTGACAGCTTCGGCTATCTCACTAGATACGATACCTCCTAGTTCTGTGTCTGAATATATCAATAAGCTATAGCTAGCGATACGTTCAACATCAGTCTGCCAATCAAAAGGATGATCTATAAAATCAAAAGCTTCGAGATGAAACTGTTTTTTACTATTGGCCCAAGCTTCTATTTCAATTTCCGCCCAATTCGGATTCTGTTGACGACCAAAATCCATAATCTCTTGTATTGATTTGGTTTTCGTCTCTACCATACTCTGATACCAATTATCTCGTCTTTCTTTTCTCTGTTGGTCAGTAACTTTGGTTTCTTTAAACCAAGGTGGATCTTCTAAAACAATTTTCCCCACTAAATGTGGAAAATTAGATGCAAGTGAAGATACGTTAGCAGCTCCCATTGAATGACCGATCAAATGCGGATGATCGAGTTCCAACCCTTCAATTAATCCAGCTAAATCTCGAGCGTGATCCACTTTGGAGTACCCTGATTTTGGAGCTTCAGAATGTCCATGACCACGAGCATCAATCATGATCACATTGAAATCTTCCATTAGATGATTGGCTAAACGCGTCCAACATAAACCATTGTCGGTAATGCCATGAGCTAAAATCAGAGGAGTCAAATCTCCACCGGTTTGGTAATAATGAAGTTGAATTCCGTTGGTTTGAATATATTTGGATGACCAATTTGACATTAATATGTTTACTCCACGAGTATGAGATGAAGGTTACGATTTATGTTTCGAGATACTTGACTGACAATCAAAATTTGCTATTGACTTCTTATCGGCCTAATGGAAGTAGAAACAATTAGTAATCAATAGATTGCAAAATCCATATCTATAATTAGTCTATTATTGGTTGCTGGAATGAGTCTTTATATCTATTTCTGTGGCCAATCCCAATTCAGTAAATCGTCACTCCAAGCTATCCCTAAAGATGCTTGCCCATGTGTTTCTTTGGGTTGAATATCGGTCGACACAGAACCATGGAAAAACATGACGAATTTACCGACTTCATCTACGTGCCGTAAGTCCAAGACGTGCCCAGCGGTGATACGGCCGGCAGCCCATTCCCATTCCTGCTGCCCAAAAGTTAGGAGTTGATGGTCGATCCAATCTTTCAAATTTTTGGATCTTTTAATACCAATCCCATTGCGCGGCGAATGAAATAATACGTACTCGTCGTTATCTACAATTAGGCAAACATTTTCTCCAGAATCTATGTTACCTACGTATGTCCAGTTCTGCAAATCCTGGCTGCGTGACATACTGGCCCCATTTTGCTTGTAGAAACACCACCACTGATTAGGTTGATCCTTATCTGCTAATAGGTATGGGTCAATCATGCGTCCCATATCTTCAATTGAAACATCTGGCCCTTTAACTTTGATGAGTTCAGGCTGAGACCAATTATCCAAATCACTGCTACATGCAGTGAAAAGTCGAGCAGTTTCGTCACCAAATCGATCTGTTTGGCTTTTCATGGGATAGGTTTGGAAACACAAAACCCATTCATCGTTGTATCGGATTATATTACCTGGACTAGAATAGTTTAATCGGTGATCTTTCGGTGTCAAAATACGAGGTTGACTCCAGTCAACCAAGTCTCGGCTGGTAGTCATGGCAACGAAAGAATAGTAAAAACCGTCGGATTCTTGCCTAACAAGTGTATGGAAGACACGGAATAAACCGTTGTGATAATGACCTGCAGGGTCACGATAGGCCATATAGTTGTCACCCGTCAAAAAATTAGCCTGCGGAATTGCTGACCAGTCAATTTTTGGTCCAATATTGATCGATGATTCGATCCAATTAGTAGTCATAAAACCTACTCCAAGACAAAGTTAGCTACCCAAGAATTCCATTCATGTCCTATATTATTACTCTTTAACAAAAATTCGTTTCTTCCTTTTTTAAGCTGTACCGGTATACGTATCGTTTCAAAGTCACTATCGTTCTGCCATGCTCCCACTAGTTGGCCATTAACCCAGACTTTAAACCAATCATCGAAAGATAATCTTAGTGTCATATCCTTATCAACATCACTATCTAATATGGCACTAGCATACATAGAGCGGCCAGCGAAGTGTCCAGCATGTAACTGTGGGTCAATTCCAGAAAAACGAAAATCAATCCAACCACGATTGGCCGAAACCTTACGAATAAAGTACGTATCGTCAGAAAAATGGGCAGTCCACTGGTCTAAGGGGATGGATTCTATCTCTTCTGCAGTATTGAAATTATCCCAATCGTCACCATTTTCGTAAAACCCAGATATCAACCACTGTGTAGGTGTTACTACTGGTGATGATTCTGTATCTGGAACCTTGTAATAATAGGCTACAGTCTCAATTTCATCATCCCGTGAACCACAACTAAAAGAGATCGATGAATCAAAGGCAATTGGGTCTGGACCGAAGAAGCGATAAATAACGCCATCTTGATCCAAATGGCCACCCCATTTGTGATAGGGCGATCCAATCCAACGTCCATTTTTTACATGGAACCCCCAAGAAAAGCCAAAATCATCCTCCATATTGGTTCCTCTTATTACGTTGGGTTGATTTTCTCCGTCAATCAAGATTGACATCCCACCAGTATGATAGATCATGTCGGTATAATTACGTTGCCTAGATCCTAGAACGACACCAGCCATGAAACCTGTTCCATCAACATCAGCGATTTGATAGGCACTATTGCGAGCTGGTGCCGGTTTGTACAAGTGATGTTCAGCATGAAAGCGAAACGGTGTTAGTGAGCTATCATCTTCATATTGATGCCAATCAACCATTGTACAAACACTACCGTGTAGGCCATTCACTCGACCGTCAGGTGGCTGGTCTACATATAATCGAATACGACAAGATTGACTGAAGGGAATAGGTAACCAAAGATTGTAGCCTGGATTACCTGGCATCTGTGGTGTTTCATAGTTTGGCAGGACGGTAAAGGCCGCATTATCGATGAAGTAAGGAGTCCAGTCATGCATGATGCCAAAAAATGACTTGAGTGGCATGTCGACTTGGGGCTTTTCTGCACCATCTACGGTAATTTCTATCCTTCTTCCTTTAGCAAACAAAAACCAGATGTGCCGTATACAACCAGCACCTTCAACATCAAATATATCAACGTAATAGGCTTCTGGTGTTGTTTTCGGAACCGTAGCCGTGTTGGTACGACGGGATTTGAATTTCATGGGCAACTGAATCATGGGGACTGCAGGGTCCTGCATTGTCCGGTTTTGGAAATAATCTGAGATCATACATGGTTCCTTTTAGTCAAACTGTTTGTTTTGTGGAGCTGGTTTGATTTGCAAACTTTCAGCCATCTAGAGAATGATTAGATACATAGACGATCTATTCTGTTGTTGTATTTAGACGGTAAGCACGTATCGCAGTACCACTGAAAATACTCTTCTTCTCGGATTCACTTAACCCGGCTTTAGAGGCAATTCGTTTGAAGGTATTCCAGAGCGTCCGATAGGATACACATTCTTTGTCGACAGGAAAATTACTCTCGAACATACATCTATCAGGGCTAAATTTATCAATGACATATCGATAATAAGGATATAGTAATTCGCTGAGTTCTTCAGAACTGATAGGCACTGATCTTTGATTCATATGGAATGGTGGTTCCCAAGGACCAACGCGCTGTTGTGCACCACCAGCTTTCATCACTATGTTTGGACAGTCGGCCACAGAATTGATGGCGTTTTGCCAGCGAAGAATGGTTTCTTGATCGGCATTTGGATCGATTTTACCTCCCAAATGGTTGACAATGATAGTCACATTTGGAAATTTACGAGCTAATTCGGCTAAAGTAGGCAATCGATCAAAATCAGGTGAATAATTATCAAAACTTAGGTTGTATTTGTCTAAGATTGAAAATCCATCAAGGTATTCCTGGTTCAATTGACCAGGAAATGGGCTTCTTATACCCCGAAAGTAATTTGAAGCAGCCATATGACCCTCTAAGACTCTTTCCACCCCAGAACCAAGCTGTAAATTAGCTGTGCCAAAGATACCTGTACAGAGACGCATTGGGCCATATAAGCCGGATCGACTCATGGCTGCCATACCATGAACAAATTCGGTTTCGCCGACACAGCGCATCTCTTCGGGTCCATCTGCTCGGTAAAAGGCACCACACTGAGCAAACACAGTCTGCACGATGTTATGTCCTGATTCAGTAATGTCATGGCTATAGTCTTGGCATAAATAGACTTTCTGCTGAAAACTGCTGGGACGTTCAATCTGACGCAAATCCCAGAGATGATGATGTGGGTCAATAATTTCTAATTCTGGTTCAAGAACAGTCTCAGGAATCTCCTGTTGTTGCCAATCTTCTATGGTTTGATTTTCAGTACTGATAGTTGGCATTTTCTCTCCTAGTAGTTATCTCTTGTTATGCTAATCAACCCTATTTATATCAAGTAATACACTAACTCTCGCTAGAAATTTTTCCATTAATAAAGTAGGCTACACAATCTCACTTTTCACAAAATCTGTCTAGTACAGATAAACAGCTAGTAATCGCTTAAGAAAAGATTATTTAAAGCGAAAACCGAAAGTCAATAGTTGCTCAGGGTAATTTTCAACTAATCAGATAATTATCTTGCCCCTATTAACTCGGCTAATCTCACTGTTTTGTAGCACAATTGGACATCGGGTTCAAGGCTTGATAGAATGATCGTCAGTTTTAGGATAGATGTGAAAATTTTTTCTAAACGACACCAGATCAAAAATATGGTTTCATATTCATCAGTCTGTGCTCCTTATCTTGGTTGAGCCAAATACATTCAGCCAGAACTAAATTACCAATCCTCACCCGTATTTATTCAAAATAGTTTTCATAATGAACTCCCATTCAGCCAAATTGAAGTCCCCCCATCGTGTTCGTATTACCGCCATTCTAATTGGTGTGTTCATGATGCCTATCCACTCCTATTGGATATCTCGTATTGAAGCGATCGTTTACAAAGGAGGTGGTGGTAGCACTTCCTCATTGATCTGGACTTCAGTTTATAACATGGTCGTGTTACTGGTTATATTTCGATTAATTCGTTGTTTTTGGCCTAGATTAACTTTACAAAGATCTGAACTATTGGCTATTTTTTCCATGTGTAACATTGCTGCTTGTGTAGCCGGCCATGACTTGATCCAGATCTTGGTACCACTAATTACCTATCCACAATGGCATGCCAGTCCAGAGAATGAATGGGCTCGAATTTTGTTACCTTATCTGCCTTCAGGTATTACGGTTGAAGATAAATCAGCTTTGTTACGTTACTTTGTTGGAGAATCTACTCTTTATAACAAATTACATTTGTTGGCTTGGCAAGGTCCCTTTTTTTGCTGGTCTCTTTTTATTGCACTACTACTTTGCGTTTCCTTAGCCATTAATGTAATTGTGGCTAAGCAATGGACCAGTACAGATCGACTCAGCTACCCGGTTATTCATCTTCCTTACCAGCTTTCTGCGCCTAACCGTCAATTTTTCGCTGATCGTTTAGTTTGGATCGGATTAGCTACTTCTGGTTCAATTTTGAGTATCAACTACCTGAATCGAATTTTTCCGCAAGTACCGCAAATACCGCTCAGCATAGACTTGCAACGCTATTTTACTGAAAGTCCGTGGAATGCCATTGGATGGACTCCTTTCAATGTTATCTTCAATTATATTGGCCTTGGCTTTTTCGTACCGCTAGACATTTTATTTTCTTGCTGGTTTTTCCTGCTAATTTTCAAATTTCAGCAGATTATAGGCAAGATAGTTGGTTTTCAAGGTATGCCAAACTTTCCATATTCTTATGAACAGTCGTCAGGGGGTTACTTAGCTGTAGGGCTAATTGCCCTTTGGTTGACACGGCGGCATCTAAAGTGGGTCGGGGAAATCTTACTCGGTGGAAATGAAAGTCGTATCTACCGCATGGCAGTGCTGACGGTTATTATTGGACTGACGAGTCTAACCTTATTCAGCCGTTATCTCGGTATCTCAGCTTGGGTGGGAATATCTTTTTTTTTAATCTACTATCTGATTCAGGTCGCCATTGGTCGAATGAGAGCTGAGATAGGGACTCCACTTCACGATTTGCATTTTGGTGGACCAAGTACTATCATGATGAATGCGTTCGGTAGCCGGAGATTTACTCATACTACACTAGTTGGCTTGGCACAACTTTGGTCCATAGATCGAGCTTATCGTTCCAATGCACATCCACACCAACTAGAAACGCTAAAAATCGTGGATCGAATTGAGGCCAAGCCGATCGACTTTATTCGAGCGATGATCGTAGCTTGTCTATTAGCGGGACCTATGGCACTCTGGTCAATGCTACATCATAGCTATGAAGTCGGCATTCAGAATGCAGCGCCTGTTAATTTGTATTTCGGTCGAGAAACCTGGACAAGGTTTCAGTCTTGGGCTACTTATGCTAGTGAGACAGATCTGGCAGCAATTAGCTTCACTGGATTTGGTTTCTTAGCCACTCTAGGGTTAATGCTTGGCCGATTAAGGTTTATTTGGTGGCCATTCCACCCATTGGGATATGCTATTTCTGGTAGCTGGCAAATGAACTGGGGATGGGGTTCATTCTTTATCGTTTGGTTATTGAAAATAATCATTCTGAAAACAAGTGGAATACAGGGATTTCGGCGAGCCACAGGTTTTTTCCTAGGTCTATTGATGGGGCAAATTTTTGTGGGTGGAACTTGGACTATGCTCGGAATTGGATTCAATTTGTGGTAGAGAGAATATTACTATTCAGGAAAATTTTGATTCTTTAAATAAAATCTCTTATTTGAAATGAATAATTTTCAAGATCGACCAGCCCGTGGATAATCTCAAGAAATACTATTTGGAGTAATCTAGATAGATAATTGTGGAGGACACAGATACAATAACTTAGCTGAGTATTTTCAATATTTAGGATGAGTAGAAGAACCATACAACCAAACGTTAAATAAGTTTAAAACTTATAAGAAAGGATAATTCAATTTGGAAAAAGCAAAAATAACCCTACATCGCGAGTTTAGGATTGGTGCCATAGACGATCGACTTTATGGTGCTTTTATTGAGCATCTCGGACGAGCTATCTATGGTGGACTATATGAACCAGATCACCAATCGGCTGATGAAAATGGGTTTCGACAAGATGTTCTAGATTTAGTTACAGAATTGAATGTACCTATCGTTCGATACCCCGGTGGTAATTTTGTATCTGGTTACGATTGGGAGGATGGCGTAGGTCCAAAATCGGATCGGCCTCAGCGTTTGGAACTGGCTTGGAAAACAATAGAACCTAACCTGTTTGGTACCAATGATTTTGTCGACTGGGCCAAAAAAGCTAATACAATACCGATGATGGCTATTAACCTTGGCACACGAGGTGTTGATGCTGCTCGTCAATTGGTTGAATATTGTAATCATCCAAGTGGTACTACTCTTAGCGATTTGCGTATTTCTCATGGTTATCCTGAACCTCATAAGATTCCGATTTGGTGTTTAGGAAACGAGATGGACGGTCCATGGCAGATCGGTCATAAAACGGCTAGTGAATATGGTCGTCTAGCTCAGGAATCAGCCAAAGTAATGCGATGGGTTGACCCAACCATCGAGTTGGTAGTATGCGGTAGCTCACACCGTGGTATGGACAGCTATATTGATTGGGAAGCAACAGTTCTAGATTATACCTATGATTTGGTTGACTACTTATCTCTACACACTTATTTTGGAAATCGATCCGATAATACCAGTAATTTTTTGGCCATGTCGGTTGGTATGGATGCCTTTATTGAGGAAGTAATTGCAACTTGTGACTATGTACAAGCCAAAAAGAGAAGCAATAAAAAGATGATGTTGGCTTTTGATGAGTGGAATGTGTGGTTTCATTCTAATCAAGCCGACCGAGAAATTGAACCATGGTCTATTGCACCTCCTCAACTAGAAGATATCTATACTTTTGAAGACGCTCTAGTGGTCGGTTGTATGTTAATTTCCTTGATGAAACACGCTGATCGAGTGAAAATTGGCTGCATGGCGCAGTTGGTTAATGTGATTGCACCTATTATGACCCAGACAGGTGGAGGCATTTACCGCCAAACTATTTTTTATCCTTACCTAGATGCGTCTCTTCATGGTCGAGGGATTGCGCTTAACCTAAACCTGACTTGTCCTACCTATGAAGATGAAACTTTTGGTTTGGTACCATACTTAGAAGCTGTTGCTATTTGGAATCCGGAGAGCGAAAAACTAACTTTGTTTGCAGTTAATCGAAATTTAGAACAAGGATTAACTTTGGTCGCTGATTTACGAGATTTTGATGATTATCGGCTTACACAACATTCTGTCCTCAAACACGATAATTTGAAAGCAACAAACTCTTTTGACCAACCTGATAATGTTAAGCCTGTCTATCAAGTCGGTGGACAATCAAATAGTGGTAATCTAACCGTTACTTTACCCAAGGCTTCTTGGAATGTAATTATTCTTCAGAAAAAC
>PBVO01000024.1 GCA_002729015.1 Candidatus Poribacteria bacterium | reverse complement strand
ACGCTTAAATGTGCTGGCAAAATGACACAACAGGAAATAGATCTTTATAGAGAGACCTATGACTCGCTTTACGCAGGAATGGAAAATCTGCGTCCTGGTATGACATCAGCTGATGTTGTTTCAAAATTTCCGGAATATGACGACGATACATATGGTACTGTTACTCTCCAACAATTTGCTCACTCGATAGGTATTACCCTTTATGAGGGCATGTGGATGAGTAGGGCTTATTCGTTGAAATATCCCGCTGAGATAAAAGAGAATATGTATTTCGCAATTGAGACTTTTGCTGGTCACCCAGGGTTGCCACAAACTTGCCGTTTGGAAGAAAATGTACTTGTGTCAAAGGATGGGCCAGTCATTTTTACCAAGATGGAACATATGCAAGAGGCTGTCGGTGATTATAGGGTTGGTGACTTTCATCACCCATCTTTACTTGGCTACCCTACTCATAAGCTGGCTGCGGAATAGTCACTAGTTTTTAGTAGATGAATTTCCGCAAGGGCTAGAAGATGGAGCGAAATCCGCTTATTGTGGTCTCATCTAGATTAGATGGGGTTATGGATAAGGTTGCGCAAAGCGAAAAGTCCTCTTCTTCGCTGGTGACAACGTGGAGGCGTGCCAAAGAGGCGGACGTTGGTAACACCATAGTAGATTGTCACGATGCCTCTGTGGCTAATTCAATTAAAGGTGAGGGTGCATACAGTGTTACAACTGACCTTTCGGAGGTTGGACCAAACCACAACTACAAACCTCCGTCGGGTTTAGCGCGAGTGGCACAAACAGTTACAAAATTTGATAGATTTTGCAACCATGATCTGATCGTTCACTTGCCAGAACATCACATGGAAATGGACCCAAAATTTTTGCGGGCTCTTATGTACCCACTTGCATCTTCTGAAGTGGGTATGGCGACTTTAGTTACCCCAATTAAGAGGGGTATGGAGGAAGATGTGCCAAAAGTATCAGTTAACTGGAATGACGAGCGAGTGGTTTATGTCATGCCTGAGGCTCGTGTTGGTACTATTTCCAATTTTTCCCGAAGTATTGAAAAATTAACTGAGGGAGAAGTATATGCACACGTTCCCGTTTTTATTTATCGCCGTTCTGCTTTAGATCGGGTCGTAAATATTCCGCCATCTGAACGTGAGTTAGATGAAAAAATTGAGGCTCTTAGGGTGCTTGATCTCGGTTATCGGGTTGAGGCACTTTTTGTGCCCGACGTAGACCTTACTGATTTTGAAGATGAGAGAGCAGTTTACGATTAAGCCTTACTTTTGACTTGTTCATGTCCTGAAGGTTTTTTTTGGAAAAAACGTTTGTTTTTATTCTAAAAATTTTACAACAATTAGGTGTGGCTGTTTTTAATTGCTATAATATTAGGTAGATTATTATTGAAGGAGAAGTTTTTATGTCTTTGATTACACCTGTAAAAAAAGATGAGGCCCCGGCGGAGGTGAAGGAAAAATTGGAAGGGATAGAGCAGCAATTTGGGATGGTCCCGAACGGTGCTGCCGTAATAGCCCACTCAAATTGCAGCTTGGATATGTTTTTGAAGATGCAAGGTTCCCTGGCTGAGGGAGAGTTAAACGAAACACAAAGAGAAATGATTGCCCTAGCAGTTTCCCAAGCCAATGAATGTCGATATTGTGTATCTGCTCATACTGAGTTCTGCTCAGGCTTAGGACTTGATACTGCGGACATAATAAAATCACGTTTGTGCGAAGCCGACAACCCAAAGGACCAGGCTATGCTCGACTTGGCTGTAGCTATTGTTGAGAATAAGGGTGGAGATGTTGAAGGGCAGATTAAGGATGCGAGAGATAATGGGCTGACCGATGGCCAGATCATTGAGGTAGTTTCAAACGTCATTAATACTTTCTATGGTAATTATGTAAACAAACTTGCAGAGACTGAAATAGACTTTCCTGTCTGCAAAATGGATTTATAATTATTTTAGATTAAAGGGGGGGGTAGGGTTTTATTTTTTGCTGCCCCCACTTCCTGTAATGGCTCAGTTTTGAATGTTGCGGTACCTTACAACAAGATTACTATTTTCTGGAAATTTGGTAGTTTAAGAATTTTCTTTTTATAGATCATAACTAACTAAAAAATATATTTTTCCAATAGTTATGCTAGTATTGATTTTACTATTTTTAGCTACGGGAGCTGGAGATATAGGTAATATTGAGAGCCACATTATAGAACGAATTAGTTCTGCAACGGTTGATCTTCAGCCGTTCCCCCATTTTGTTATTGATAAGGTGTTCCCAGAAGACGCGTATCTTGACCTATTAGATAATTTACCAGATGACGATGAATTTGTATCTCCAGATGAATGCAGATTTGGTCTTGGATTAAATGCCGAAGGTTTCGTAAGGCTTGGTAAGAGAAAGCGTAATTACTGGGAAAGTTTGTCATCTTGGTTGTTATCTGAGAAATTTATGCTTTCTGTTTCGTCGATATTCTATTCTCACCTAAAGTTAAGATTCTTTGGGAGTGAAGAGGTTCAACTTAAGTCCTCAGCGTCTCTAGGCCGCTCAAAAACAGGTTTTTTGCTTGGGCCCCATACAGATTTACCTCATAGGATAATTACATTAGTTTTTTATCTTCCAAAAACCAAAACACATTTGGGGAGTGGCACTTCAATCTATAAATCAAGGGATCCAGATTTTAAGTGTGTTGGGGGGCCACACCATGAATTTAGTAATTTTTATAAGGTTTCCACCATGAAGTATTTACCTAATACAGTATTTGGTTTTTTTAAAACCGACCAATCTTTCCATGGGGTTGAGCCTTGGGAGGATGCACAATTTACTCGAGATACTATGCAATATGAAATATCTGATCCCAATAGAGCTGCCTATTATTGAAAAAACAAGCTAGGCTAACTCCTGGGAATGAAGCAAATAGTGGTTAGCAAATAGTGTCATTACGAAATTTACTGTGTCTCCTCCAATATAGCGTCGGTCGGCCTCAAATGGCTTGGGAAGAAAATCAGTAATTAATTCGTAGGCAGGAAAATAGTAGATATTTTCCTCATTGGAAAATTTACTTAAGACATCCTCTAAGGCTACCCTTAAAATAGATTTAGACACTGTATTAGCTACGGTGCAGCTTACATCTCTAAACGTAGCCTTTAATGGTACTGGGGATAGAGTAAAAATTATAGAAGACTCTGTAACATATTTTCTAATTAGTTGAATTACATATAGTAAATTATCAAAATTTTCTTTAACAGTTGTAACACGAAAATCATGTATGTTTGGATCATAATCACCTACAGACTGGGCTGTTTTATAGACTTCCCCTGTCTTTTTGTTATACCAAACCTCTGATATACCTAGGGTAATAATAAAAACATTGGATTTTTTAAAAGCTTGTCTCGTTCTTTCTATTGAGAGAGACATTTTTTGATTGTGCTGATTTACAAATTCATACTCATCATTTTTTTCATTATCATTATCAAACAATAATGTGAAAAGTTGTCTAAGTATAAAAGTATTAAAAACTTCATCCGAAAAGGATGCGGTAGGAACATTGCCATTATACTCATCGTTTAGGATGGGTACGTTGAATCCGTTATGTCGCAAAAAGGTTGATATATTTCCCGTGAAGCAGCTGCCGATTGTAATAATATTGTCAGACTTTTTAATAAACGGCTTAGAAGGCGTTAGGCCCTCCATAATATATTTATCAACGGAGTTTAATTCTGAGATTTGACTTTCTGTAGGGTACATATTTACGAAACGATCATTTACAACTATTCTGCTCGTTTCATCATAATCAATTTTGTTTCTTAGTGCGCTGGNGTATTCCGCAATTAACTCTATATTTTTTTCAGTATTTAATGTTTCTTGCAGTTTAACAGCCTGNGCAGCATATTTTTCNGCAGCTGGNANATAGTTNANNCGAAAAGTNNNCAANGCCAGAGATAAAAATAAAATATCAGANAANTTGTTTTTTTCGACAATAATACAAAGTGACTGATAAGCTTCCTCAAATTTNNTNGTTCTTATATNTTCNAACATTTTTTCAGCCCAAGTACTATTTAGGCTNGCGCTTTTTNNTTCGTAGTCANCTATATTCTCNAGCCAATCACAAATAAATATTTNAACTTTATCAGCAATATTAGCNAGCACNTCATCGTACTTAGCTTGAGAGGACTCTTTCGTTGACAAATTACTCTCCTTTATTGACTCAATTCTAGCATTCAAGAGAACTATTGTTGACTACTTTTTAAACCTAATATTTTTTATTTTAAATATGTTNGGGGTATTATTAATGAATAATTCTTGAATCANTGTTCAAATATTGNNANAATAANTTATTGAAGAGGATNCTATGGCAAGACACAGAGAATTTGAGCCAACAGAAGTTATTGATAAGTCAATTGATNTATTTCTTTCCAAGGGATATGAAGGTGCCGCTATNCGAGACTTGATAGAGGTGACAAANGTTAAATCAGGTAGTCTTTACAATAGTTTTGGGAGTAAAAAACAAATGTTCAAGAACGCTCTTGAAAGATTTGTAGAGGTTTCTCAGTTCAATATTACTTTAGCGGATGCTGAAACTGCTCCACCGCGTGAAACAATCGAGAAATTATTTTTTGACCTGATTGAGGTNACGGATAAGCGGGGGGCAGTAGGGAAGTGTTTGATTTCTAGAGCTACTATGGAAGTTGGTGGTGTGGATAAAGAGATAACGGCNTGGCTTCAGGAGGTTTTTGANAAATCTGAGAGACTCTTATGTCGCTTAATAGAGCGCGGGCAAGCAGCAGGAGAAATTTCTTCGTTTCGTTCGCCAAAGGAGTTNGCTCAGTTTTTGGCAATTACAGTGCAGGGTATGCAGGTAATGGCACGGTTTGAGAGGGATAATAAGAAATTCCGTGCTATCGCAGAAACGGCATTGGCTGCACTTGACTACGAAAAATAATAGAGACGCCTATAGAAGGGCGCGAAAAATAGCAAATTCCCTGTATGTTTAAGGGGAAAATTTAAATTAAAGGGGAGAATAAAAATGAGAAATTTAATTAAGTTGTTTTTAAGTGCCTTGTTGATAGCTGTATTTTGTTTCCAGCAGAATATGGTTTTGGCCCAAGGAAAAATTAATTTAAAGTTCCACTCATCGTTTGGGAAGTCACCTCTCAATATGGCACCACGCGGTTGGATGGATGAAGTTGAGAAGCGAACTAATGGCAAAGTCAAATTTACTCGTGTTTTTGGTGGATCATTGGGCAAGTTAACTGCCCAGCCTGAGAATATCAAGGTTGGTGCCTTTGACGTTGGAAATATTTCAGTAGTATACAATCCCGGTCTCTATGCTCTTAGTAATGTGGTATCACTTCCTTTTATGAGTACAGATGCACTTGTTCATGCAAAAGCTGCCCATGAGTTACATTCTTCTGGTGTGACAAACGATGAATTTACCAAAATGAACCAGAAGTATTTGTTTCCGGGAATGTGGACAAAGATACAATTAATGTCCCATGAACCAGTCAGGACAATAGCAGATCTTAGAAAACAAAAGATTCGCGCTCATGGAGGGGCATCTGAACTTTTGAAAACGATGGGCATACCGGTTTATGGTATTCCATGGGGTGAATTGCCCTCAGCAGCTGAGCGCCGAGTAGTAACTGCAGGCATTATTGGTGCACCAGTTGATGCTTATGCTTTTGGTTTTGGAAAAATCTTTAAGTATTGGAACCAGGGTGATGACTGGTTTTTCTTTCCTTTGACATGTGTAATGAACTTGGATACTTGGAAAAAACTACCAGCTGACGTAAAGAAAGTAATAGATCAGACTAATACTGATATGATTTTAAAAGGTCGGCAGATGATGGCCGCTCTAGAAAAGAANAATGGNGCTTTACTNGCTAAGCAGGCTAAAACTGCTAAGTTNGAGGAAAGAGGTAAATTACTCGCCGTTAGGGATAAGACCTGGCAGAATTGGGTCAATGCCCGAAATAAGGAGGGTAAGAATGGNCAGGCAGTACTTGACCGTTTTCTCTCTCTGCTTAAGAANTATAAGAGTTAGTTTTTGGNGCCAATATAATTTTTGNCGATAGAGCAAAACTAAGATCCGGACCCGAGAAATCAGTTATGGTTATGGCGGGTCCGGATTAAGCCTGTTAGTAATGTTGAATGTTCTGGAAGTGCCGCGGCGTGAGTTTGATTCTGTCAGCGGATATTAGTCCGGAGAGTTGTCATGAAATCTTTTGTTACAGCGATTATCCAGATTCAAGATAAGTTAGAGGAATTGCTTTGCTATGTCTCGGCATTAGCGGTAGCGGCAATGATGTTAATTACTACTCTTGAAGTTGTTATAAGAGCTGGATTTTATAAGAGTGTTCCGGGATCCTATGAGTATGTAAGCTTACTTTTTGTCTACTTAATATTTTTGGGTTTGGCTTTTTCTCAGCGTCGGGACGCACATATTTCAATTGGAATTCTTTATGATAGGTTGCCCCGTAAAGCGCGCCAAATCACTCAATGTATTTTCTTGCTGACCGCTTTTGTTTTTTTTGCTGCAATAACATGGACCTCCGGCGTTTCTACTTGGAACAACTATGTTTTGGGCGATACAGTTTTGGGGGCAATAGAGGTAAAGACTTGGTGGGCTCGTGCGGGGGTCCCCGCAGGGTGCGCCTTGTTTTCACTCCGTTTTCTAACTCAATTATGCCGTTTAGTTGTGACAGGTGAGTTGTATGAGGAAACCGCAAGCAGGCAGAGAGTTTCCCCGAACGGAGAAAAACTATGAGCGACCTTCTTGGGCTTCCATTTGTACTAATATTCGCAGGTATTATGTTGGTTATGCGAATACCAATTGGTGTGGTCCTGATGTTAGCGGGTGCTCTTGGTTTCTCTTTGATACGTGGCCCATCTATTACTCTAGAAACTATTGGTGGACGTTTATTTAGTGTTGGATCTGGATATGAACTGAGTGCCATACCATTATTTCTTTTGATGGGGCACGTAGCCTCTAATGGTGGTGTTACGAAAGATATTTATACAGCTGCACGCGCCTGGCTCGGTCATCTAAAAGGAAGTGTTGTACTGGCAACTACAGTAGCTGCAGTAGGATTTGCAGCCTGTTCTGGTTCAACAACTTCGTCTACAGCAGTATTTGGAAGGGTTGCGATCCCTGAGATGCTTATGCTAAAAGTAAATCGCAAATTGGCTGCTGGTTGCGTAGCAACAGTTGGTACGCTGGCTGGGATGATTCCGCCGAGTATCAATTTGATTGTTTTTGGCATTATCGCGCGGGAGTCTGTTCCTAAACTTCTTATAGCTGGAGTAATTCCAGGTCTCTTAACAGCTGCCGCGTTTGTTCTGATGATTTACATTCGGGTAAGCCGAAACCCAGCATTAGCCCCTACTCTACCTCAGGCAACTCGAAATGAGAGAATACAATCGCTAAAGGGCGTATGGAGTTTTCTGGCTTTAGGAGGTCTGGTCNTTGGTGGTATTTACGCTGGGATATTTACTCCCACNGAAGCCGGNGCTCTNGGGGCTTCTGGTGCCTTTATTATAGCNGCAATGCGACGTAAACTTTCAGTCGGCTCTATCAAGGATGTTTTNCTAGAAACAGCGCAAACAACATCAGTAATTTTTATCGTTTTGGTTGGCGCTCTTATTTTTTCGGCCTATCTGGCTATGAGTGGAGGGTCCTCGGCAATATCGGAATTTATACTAGGGTTGGATCTTCCACTTCTTGCTATCGTTTCTATTTATATTGTTCTTTTGTTAGTTCTGGGTTGTTTCGTAGACCCTATTTCTATGATGTTTCTTACTGTACCTATTTTTGTACCGCCTTTAGTTGAGTTGGGTGCACATCCAATTTGGCTTGGAATTTTAGTTGCTAANACTCTGGAGATAGGAATGATTACACCACCAGTGGGGCTAAATGCCTTTGTACTTAAAAGTGTTGTACCCTCATTTTCATTGCGAGAAATATTTAGTGGAATTTGGTGGTTTCTTCAAGTTGAGGTAATTACCTTGATCCTAATTTTGTTCATTCCAGCACTTGCCACATGGTTGCCTAGTTTTGCTTTTGGCGAATGAATAGAGTTGAAAATGTATATTACTAGAACACAACNTAGAAATTGTTGAATAGATATAGGTTTATTCTATCCGCTAAAATACCTTATGATTTAAAAGGAGAGATTTAGGAGGAAGAAAAATGATATTGGAGGGAAAAACGATTATTGTNACTGGTGGGGCTAGTGGTATAGGGAGAGCAACATGTGTGCTCGCAGCTCGAGAGGGCGCCAACGTAGCNATTGCTGACATCAATCGTGAAATGGCTGAAGAAACTGCCCGTTTGGTTGAAGTGCAAGGACAAGCAGCATTNGTTATTGAGATGGATACTTCAAAAAAAGCNGATGCTCAGCGAATGGTTGAGGAAACTGTCGGGACTTTTGGAACTATCGATGGGATAGTTTGCAGCGCTATAAAGTTGGTACCTGGAAAACTAGAGGAACTGCCGGAGGAAGACTGGGATATGGTGATGGATATTGGGCTTAAGGGCTATTTTCTATGTGCGCAGGCAGCGGGACGTGTGATGTTAGAAAAAGGTAGCGGGTCGATTGTATTTGTCTCATCCATAGGTGGTGTCCAGGCATATAATGGTGCTGGAGCTTATAGTGTTTGCAAAGCCGGTGCCATAATGCTGGGTCAGTTGATCGGAGTCGAATGGGGCGGTAGAGGTGTACGTGGTAATACAGTATGTCCGGGTCAGGTACGTACTCCAATGACAGAAGCTATGTTTAAGGATCCTGAGATTGCGGCTGGTCGAGCCGCAGTGGTGCCAATGGGTAGGGTGGGGGAACCCGAGGAAATTGCTGAAGCAAACATTTTTCTTCTGTCTGACCGTGCAAGCTATATAAATGCGGATTTTATGCAAGTAGATGGCGGACAGGCAGAAAGTAAAATGATGCATACTCCTGGGCGCAATTGGGGTGGAAAAAAAATGAACTATAATACAGTTCCAAATATAACAAACAAACAAGAGGAGGATGGTTAAGATGTCTCGTTTCAGCGATAAAGTAGCTATTATCACAGGTGGTGCCAGCGGCATTGGAAAAAAAACGGCTGAGATGTTTGTAGAACAGGGTGGAAAGGTGTTAATAGGCGACATCGATGAGGATGCAGGGAAAATCGTATCTTTGGAGATAGCCGAGAAATTTGGGAAGGATAGTGTTAGTTATATATACTTGGATGTATCAAATCCTGAACACTGCAAATCTGCCGTTGATTTTGCTATTTCTGAGTTTGGTAGCATTAACTGTTTACTTAATAGTGCTATCAAAATGGCTCCGGGCATGTTGAAAGATTTATCTCTCAAAGATTGGAACACTATGGTCAATATTGGTTTGACTGGTACTTTTTTGATGACGCAGGCAGCTGGGCGATGGATGATAGAAAACAAAACACCAGGTTCTATCGTGAATATGTCTTCTATTGGTGGACGACAACCCTACGGAATGTCAGGAGCTTACTCCACTGTCAAAGCAGCAGTTATTATGCTGGCCGAACATTTTGGTATTGAATGGGGGGGGCATAATGTCAGAGTAAATTCGATATGTGCTGGACACACGGAAACCCCTTTGACAGCATATTTGAAAGACCCTGAAATAAAAAAAGGGAGGAGCGAAGTCACTCCTTTACAGCGTGTCGCCCAGCCAATCGATATCGCGAATGGAATCCTTTTTCTATTTTCTGAGGAGGCAGATTATATTACCGCTACGGCGATTGACATTGATGGCGGTATAACCAAGAGTGTGATGAACCATATGCCCGGTCGTAAATGGAAATAGATGAGCCGATAGTACCTTAGATAACTACTATTAAATACTTTTTCTCTGCTCCAATTCTTGAAATAGGTCCTAATTTTTATTAGTTTTATGGCATCTT
>PBVO01000003.1 GCA_002729015.1 Candidatus Poribacteria bacterium | reverse complement strand
TTAACTGAGGGATTTTTAAACACGTTAGGTTCTACCAACATGCCTTCTATTATTTTTTCTAATGGTGAAACTTCTAAGGAAGTAGCACTAAGTGAGGTTAATTCTGTTGAGGATGTTGCTTCCCATATGAAGGAAGTAATGACCGATGAACAGAAGACAACACTAGAAGAACTATCTAATTCAAATGAATAATTATGGAATCATTCATCATCTGGGGATGCGTAAGCATCCTCCTTTTTATTCTTCTTAAAAACATAGGAGCTTATGGAAGATGAACGATCCACAAATTGAAGCCGACATCACTGCTCATTATGTAGACAAGTGGTTCCACCATGAGATTACGGACGAGGAACTAGAAGAAAGATTTAGGCAGCATCCAATGCCCGAATATAAAGGCTTCAGCTTTAACAAAAACAAACTGTCCACATATGAAGAGGACTACCTATAGGGGGCCAATGCGATCACCTTATGTCCCTTCTAAGTGGGATGTCTTTAAGTCTCTGATGATTTACCTTCTATTGTTCTTCTCTTTAGGATTATTGATAGAGATGAGACAGATGAGACAGAACCAACCTAGTACCCCTGTTCACCCTATAAGATAACAATATGTATCATATAGGAATCCTAGAGGTGTATCTGAACCATACTTAAGGCTTCATGCACCTCTTTTTTTATGCACTACCTATGAGTGAGTACGCCAGGAACCGTGAGCTTTACGACCTCTTTAGAGAGTGGAGTGAAAGCCTCGGAAACCATCCAAATACACAACATGCCGTTGCTTATTGTGACTTCGCTAGGCAT
Source organism: Candidatus Poribacteria bacterium (assembly GCA_002729015.1). Next base: position 30,645 of record PBVO01000003.1, on the reverse strand, counting down.
GTACTAAAGAATCCTCCTAAGCAATGGACCGAAACTGGATCAGAGAAAACGAGTGGAGAGTGAAGAGGATGAACGCCCTCTATATATGGGACGAGCGTTACCTTCCTGATCATCCACAACACGGCCTATATACAGGCCTCCATGAAAAATTTATGTCCACCCACCATGTCCGATCACCCTTGGGTTCCTCTAAGTAAAGAGAAACCAACCGCTAAACATGCCAACAACGATGACCATGTTCTCTATCGCATGAGTGACTGGTCAATGTCAGCTAACTGGGAACACATACCTAAAGAAGCTACGCATTGGCAAATGATTGTTGACTCGCCTCCAACTGATGAGGCTGCAACATGGAAAGAGATAGAGGAAAAGAATTTTCAACGTCTATTAAAAAAAGAATTTCCTGAACCAACAGTCAACAATCTTTTAATTGAATCAACCTTACGCAAATTCTATTTCCATGACTGAAGAAACTACTCAAGAAACACAGGAGTATCAAGCTCCTAAGCATGAACCTTCTCCATTAGTAAAGCTACAAGGTGCTCTTACTCGTACTCAATACGAGATGGTCGTTCAATTAGCAGAAGCTAAAGACGTTGGCATCTCTGAATTGAATAGAACAATGATTGGAGAATGGTTGTCTGCAAATTGGGCTAGAGAATTCGCTCTCTATTCCAGTACTAAGACGTAGTGACAGTCAGATTCCGAGAATTACTTTGGTATTCCGATGAAGACCCTGCAAGACGAGCTTGCTCACGAGGACGAGATGCTTACGCTTGGTTGCGATCGAGTGAGACTTCTCTCCAACATACGCAAGCGAGGACAGATGGAGTCCCTTTCCAAGTGGGGTGAAGCTCTCACTGCACATGGAATAGATCAGATAGTTATCCATCTCCGAGCTATCAGAAAGAAAATAGAGAAGGGAGTAGCAGGTAGATCTTTTGCTTTGCTCTCTCCGATCATTCACCTACCACCTCAACAGGTAGCAGCGTGTTCACTTCGCACTGTTATCGACAGTCTTAGCTCATGTCCAACGCTGCACTCAGTAGCTATGGACTTAGCAGACAAGCTTTGGATTGAAACCATGCTTGATCGTGCATCGAAAGATGAACTAATTAAATTCAAGCGTGGTCGTAATCGTAAAGCACACAAGATGGCAGCCATCAGACACATGAAGTAGACTGATAACTGGCAGCCCAAGGAAAAGATGGCATCAGGTGTATTTCTTATTGAGTTGATTGCTAAAGAGACAGGCTTAATTCAAATCGTCAAGGACCACGGTTATAAACCTGCAAGACGGGTAGTTAAAGCAACCGATGAGTGCATGGCATGGATTAAGGATGTTAAAGCACAACAAGAATTGATGACACCTAACTATCTACCGATGGTGATTGAACCTAGACCTTGGCCTGATGGTGGGTACTACAAATTACCCCTCAAATTACTGAAGAGTAATGATGAACTCGTAGCTAAGAACTGTAAAGGTGATGAACCTTTTATCAAGGCAGCAAATGTCCATCAATCAGTAGCTTGGATGGTTAATAACTGGATGCTTGATCAGGTTGAACATGCTTATGACAACAACCTAGAAATTGTGTGCTTATTTCCTAGAGATGGATGGCCTGTCCCTCCATTTCCTAAGCACTTAGATGAAGACGATCCAGGTGTATTCAAGTGGAGGAAAAGAGCTAAGCAAATACATGAGAGAAATGACAAGACCAAAGGCGCACGCATAGGTCAAGCTAAAACCTTATGGGTTGCACGCAGATTCAAGGATGAAGAGAAATTTTATTTCCCTATGTCCCTTGATTTCAGAGGTCGTTACTATTACCGCCCTCCTTATCTCAACCCACAAGGTAATGATGTATCAAGGTCGCTTCTCTTATTTGCTGAAGGCACACCTATCAACACAGAAGAGGAACTCAATTGGTTACGAATACATGGGGCTAACCTCTATGGATTAGGTAAATCAGATTGGCAGACTCGTGTTGACTGGGTACTAGAGCATGAACAATTAATTACTGGGGCAGGTAATGACCCGTGGTTGAACTCTGAGTTTTGGATGAGAGCTGATAAGCCTTGGTGCTTTCTTGCTTTCGCTCGTACTTATAAAGAGTTCAAACAACATGGCTGGGGTTATCAATGCACCCTGCCCATAATGCTGGACTGCACGTGCTCAGGTATCCAACATTATGCAGCCCTCCTCAAGTCAGAGGACATGGGCAGATCAGTCAACCTCATCTCAAGTGATAGGCCACAGGATATTTACTCCGAAGTAATGACCAGTGTCCTTAAGAAATTGAGAAAGAGTGAAGATCCACGAGCAAGGAAGTGGTTAATGCTTGAGCCAGATAGGTCGCTCGCCAAACCGTGCGTGATGACTAGTCCTTACTCAGCTACATCTACTGCCTTCTACTACTACTGTTATGACTGGGCTCAGAAGAGATCGAAAGATCTATTCGCTGGTAAAACATGGACTACTAAACCTGGAGCCATGACAACCATGCACTTCATGGCACAGCTCTTACATAAAGAGACAACAGCTTTGATTAACCCAGCCGTCAAAGCAATGGAGTGGTTCAGAAAACTTGGTCGTCTTGCTGGTAAGGACAACATCCCTCTTGAGTGGACAACACCATCAGGTTTGTTAGTTCATCAGGAGTACAAGAACGTCAAGCAAACACGCATCCGACTCAAGTATTTATCTGACGTTCACATGGACATCAGAACAAATATAGATCAAGACGATCTTGATTCAGGTCGGATGGCTAATGCACTTAGCCCGAATGTAGTCCACTCATTTGACTCAAGTCACATGTCATTCTCGACACTCAAAGCAATAGCTCTAGGTGTCAAGAATATAGGTGGGGTACACGATTGCTTTGCCACTACTCCCTCAGAAATGAGCAAGCTAAGGGATGCAGTTAGGCAATCATTCTCTGATATGTATTCAGGGGATTGGTTCACAGCAATCACAACACAGCTCACCCAACAGATTCAAAGGAAGGATGAACTATTACCTAAGCCTGAGCTTGGTGATCTTGATCTGACTTCCGTACAAACTTCTAACTATTTCATCACATGACTTCTGCACAACAATTTGAAAGACTCAAACTCACAACACCAACTTGTAAGTATCAGTACGCATGGCTTGTCACACCTGACACCAAGTATGAACAGGCAGTGTGGAAAGTAACTGCACTTATCCCAGCCGATCAAGCTAGTGAAATGGAAGAACAGCTTGGAGGATTATTAACTCGCTTCCAGAAACAATGCAAAGAAGCTGATCCAAACAAAAAGAATTGGAAGTCAGCACCTCCTTCCTTTGGTTATGACGACATAGAAGGAGAGCCTGTCTTCTATATCAAGATGAAACGCAAGGTATCAGGTCAAAGAAAAGATGGCTCAGTATGGGAGAACACTCCACCTGCACTCTTTGATGCTCAAGGCAAGCCATTGTCTGAAGAGATGAAGAAGAGAGTAGACAAGATTGGACCTGGCTCCACTGGTCGCATCTCGTTTGAAGCTGTTCCTTATAACCATCCTTCTACTGGGGTGGGAATAAAGATTCAACCTTTAGCTGCACAAATTATTGACCTAAAAGAATACACAAAATCTTCCACAAGTTATGGCTTTGAAGCAACGGAAGGGAACTTCCAAGGGGCGTGCGAAGTCTCGACTTCCTCAACGGAAGAGGACGCATCCGACTTCTAAATATCGTAGTAAGTTTGAGGCTGGTGTAGCTACCAGCCTTCAACAACGCAACCTTCCCTTTAGTTATGAACCGATAGTCCTTGACTATGTAATTCAAGCTAAGTACACACCTGATCTCATTCTTGGTAATGGGATAGTAGTAGAACTGAAAGGATTCTTTTCTGCTCAGGACAGGCGCAAAATGCTATGCGTTAAGGAGCAACATCCTGAACTTGATATAAGGATGTGCTTCCAAAACGCCAAAGATAAAATCAGCCGTGCCAAAAAATCTATTACCTATGGAGCTTGGGCTACAAGGCATGGATTCATTTGGAGTAGTGGTACTATCCCCTCATCTTGGTATGACTAAACGACAAAGAGTAATAGCAGAAGAAGAGACTTCTTTTATTTCTGCTAATCAAATCAAAGTGTTCACCATCAAGGTTATTGACCCTGATAAAAAAGATGACAAGGCCACTCTTGTATTCCAACGTGCATCATCAGCAGCTAAGGCAGTTGAGATAGTCAAGGAAAAAAATCCAGAATGGAAGTGCCTTGTGATTGATAGTCATGAGCCTAAACCTTGGAGAAGAGATGAACGTTACTGAACGCATTGACTATGCAGAAAAAAGAATCAAGGAATTAAAACTCCTGATCCACCACTGGGAGAAAAATGAAAAGCAAAAGCAAATACCTGAGACACGGCCCATGTCCTGAGTGTGATAGCAAAGATAATCTTGCTTGGTTCGATGACGGACATGCACATTGCTATGGCTGCGGGTATCAATTCCAACCTTCAAAGAAAGAGAAACGACCAATGACTGTGACTCCCATGAAAAAGCCTGACCTTATAGATCAGTGTCGAATTGTTTCCAAAGCTTTAACTAAGCGTGGAATCACTAAGGAGACAGCAGAACTATATGGATATGGAACAACTGAAAGACATGGACAACCTGTTCAGGTCTCTACCTTTAGAGATCAACTAGGCAAACCGTGTGCTCAACACATAAGAACTAAGGACAAAAGATTCAGTTGGGTGGGTGACTGTTCAGACATGCAGCTATGGGGTCAACATTTATGGAGACAACATGGCACACAAAATATGTTTGTAACAATTACCGAAGGCGAAATTGATTGCATGAGCGTGGCACAAGCCACAAAATCATCTAATGGTACTTACTTTCCTGTTGTTTCATTGCCTAATGGAGCGCAGAGTGCTAGCAAATATATATCTGCAAACTTGAAATGGTTATCCAACTTCGCTCGAATTGTTCTTTGCCTGGATTCGGATGAACCAGGTATGGCGGCTGCCGAAAAAGCAATTGAAGTATTACCTGCTGGAAAAGCAGCTATCGCAAGATTGCCACGCAAGGACGCTAATGAGATGCTCATCGCTGGAGAGGCAGAGCTGTTGCGGGATTTGCTTTGGAAAGCAACACCCGTCAGACCAGACGGGATCATTAATGCAGCGGATCTATGGGATGAATTAATCAAACCTGGAGCTACTGCTATATGTAAATACCCTTGGCCCCAACTAGATAAATATCTAAAGGGATATCGCAAAGGCGAGATGATTACTATCTGCGCTGGTAGTGGAACAGGGAAGAGTTCAATGTGTAGGGAGCTGGCTCATCACTTCCTCATTCAAGGACTAAAGATTGGATACATCGCACTCGAAGAAAGTATTCAACGCACATTGCAAGGGATAGTTGGAGTTGAACTCAACCTACCTATTCATCTTGATCCATCTCTTGCAGATGAAGAGACAACTCGATCAGCCTTTGATCGTCTTTGTGCTACTCAACGTCTCTTTCTTTATGACCACTTCGGTTCGATGGACCCTGATCGCCTTGTAGAACAGATCCAATATCTTGCGAATGTAGAAGGTGTAGATGTTGTCTTCATTGATCACTTGACCATCATCGTTAGTGGCCTCACTGACTGTGATGAGAGGCGTGCTCTTGATGTCACATGCACCAAGCTTCGACAAGTTGTTGAATCGACTGGCGTTGGATTGTTTCTTGTCAGTCATCTCAAACGCCCCGAAGGGAGAGGCCATGAGGAGGGAGCCCAAGTCTCGCTTGGCCATTTAAGAGGTTCACATTCAATAGCCCAATTATCGGACGCCGTTATCTCCTGTGAACGAAATCAACAGGGAGATGCAGCAGAACGTAGTGAAATGCAACTGCGCTGTTTGAAAAATAGACACGCAGGATTTACTGGCCCTGTTGACAAACTTCTTTACGACCAAGACACAGGTCGTCTATCTGTACCAATGTCTTCTTACTTCTAATGACTTTATTAATTGACGCTGATTGGCTTATCTATTCTTCATGCTGTGCATGTGAACAAGATTTTAGATGGGATGAAAATCTTCATACCCTCCACCTAGATGAACGTGATGCAATGCAACTGATTGAAGATCGTGTTGCTCAGTATCAGATCATCAGTCCAGGTAATCCGATCATGTGCTTTTCTGATTATCCCACCTTCAGACATGGGATCTATCAAGATTACAAAGCTAATCGACTAGGTAAACGTAAACCTCTAGGTCTGAAAAATATAAGAGAAAGAGTAGCTAAAGAGTTCCATGCTATTAGCTTTGATGGATTAGAAGGTGATGATGTTATGGGGTTACTTGCAACAGGACAGAAGTATGACAACCCTGTAATCGTGTCGCCTGATAAAGATATGCGAGGTGTTCCTTGTACTCTCTTGGCTAATGATGATCTTGAATTAGTTACTCGTAAGAAAGCTGATCGACACTGGATGTTACAAACTTTATCGGGAGATAAGACTGATAATGTAGAAGGTTTAGTTGGTGTCGGTCCAGTTACAGCAGAAAAATTATTAGGTGACGCAGAAACTATGGAAGAGATGTGGGCTAAGGTTCACGCTGCTTATGTTAATAAGAAGAAAACCTATGCTGATGCCATTATGACTGCACGCTTGACACGTATCTTGCGTGACGGGGAGTACGATCATACAACAGGTAATGTAAAACTTTGGGAGCCAACACTATGAATGATGAAGAGCTTTGGCCTCCTATTGATGAGGCTTTATTAAAGAGATTAGATGAGATTTATCCTGAGAAATGTCCCTCTACTGATGAAGAAGATAGAGAGATATGGCATTATGTAGGTGCAAGGTCAGTGGTAAGAATGTTGTATTCCGTTTACACTGACCAAAACAGTACCGAAATTTAATTATGTGCGGAGGTGGCGGGGGCAGAAGCTCAGACAATTCAGCGTCAATTGCTTTGCAAAGAGAATCCTTAGAGGCATCTAAGGAACAAGCGAGGTTGGCTGATGTCCGTTGGCAACAACAGTTTGATTATACGAAAGCTAGACATGAAGAACAGAAAAGAATAGCAGATCAGAAAGCTCCTAAAGCTCCAGAAAAAAGTGCAGACATGGCCGCCCCTGCCTTAGATATTGCTGCTACTAATAGAAGAAAAACAGGTAGAGAAGGATATAAGAATTTAGTTCAATCATCTACTGGTCTAGGTATTACTAATCCCTAATGGAATTAACACTAACTACTGACGTTGATAGTCAAGGTAAGCCTTACGATGACGATCGAGATGGAACACTAGCTGCTCGTTACCAACAGCTAGTCACATCAAGAGATCCTTTCCTTCAAAGAGCAAGAGATTGTAGCAAAGTTACAATACCTAGCTTGGTTCCTGACTCCAACATGGGAGATCATGGAAAGCTAAAAACTCCTTATCAATCAGTTGGAGCAAGAGGTGTTAGTCATTTATCAGCACGCTTAGGTCTTAGTCTTTTCCCTCCTAATACTCCTTTCTTTAAATTAGAAATGGATTCGTTGGCTCTTCAATTAGATCAACGAGATCCAACGATAAAGACAGAACTCGACACTGCATTAGTAAAGGTTGAGCAAGCTGTAATGACCATGCTTGAAACCATGTCAGCTCGAGCTTCTATGCACGAAGCTTTCAAGCAACTATTAGTAGCAGGAAATGTACTTCTTTATGTAGGCCCAGAAGGAATAAGAGTTATTCATCTTGATAGATATTGTGTAGTACGTGACCCAATGGGTACTGTTACTGAAATATTAGTAGAAGAAGAAGTCTATCCTGAATCTTTACCAGAAGATTTTCTTCCTGTTAATGATAAATCACAGGAAAATATTGGACCTATTAAGAAAACAATTAAACTCTATACATGTGTAAAGTTTATAGATAACAAAGCTATCTGGTATCAAGAAGCAAAGGGTAAAGAAATACCAGGCACACACGGTATGTGTCCTGAAGATTGCAGCCCTTGGATTCCATTACGCTTTGAGAGAATTGACACAGAAGAATACGGTCGCTCACACGTTGAAGCCTATTACGGTGACTTAACTGCGCTCGAATCTCTATATCAATCAGCACTCGAAGCAAGTGCAGCCGCTGCAAAGATTCTGTTCTTAGTTAATCCTAACGGTACTACTAGACCAAGGACATTATCATCAGCAGCAAACGGTGCAATCGTTCAGGGTAATGCTAATGATGTCAGCGTTATTCAAAGTCAGAAGAGTCAAGACCTACAGATAGTTAATAACATTATTGATCGGATAGAAGGTCGTATGCAGTTTGCTTTCTTACTTAACAGCGCAATACAAAGACCAGGCGAAAGAGTCACTGCGGAAGAAATCCGCTATATGAGCCAGGAGCTCGAAGCATCCATCGGAGGATTGTATTCCATACTTACCCAAGAACTACAACTACCTTTAGTTAAAAGGTTAATGTATATTCTTCAACGTCAAGGTAAGTTACCTCAGTTCCCTGTTAACCAACAGAATGGAGAACCCTTAGTTAATCCCAAACCAATTACAGGATTAGAAGCAATAGGTAGAGGTGATGATATGAATAAGTTAACTGAGTTTATAAGTATCGGTCATCAAGCTTTAGGTCCAGAGGTGATGGCTCAGTACTTGAACATGGAAGAAGCTTTGCGTAGACTTGCAGCAAGCGCATCTATTGACACTACTAATTTAGTTAAAACTTCTGAGCAATTACGACTAGAACGAATTGAAGAACAAACAGCTCAGAATAAGATGCAACAACAGGAACAAATGAGTTCCCTGTTGCAATCACCAGCCGCCGCACAGTTGGTGAAAAATTACACCCAACCAGGAGCACCTTATGGCCCCCAGTCAACAGAAGAAGGAGGAGTCCCAAACGCCCTCCCCACAGCAGTCACCGAAGCTGGAGTCCCCAGCGGCCCCACCAATACCCAAGGCGACACCGCCTAAAGAAGTTCCACCACCTGATAAGGATGTAAAGGAATTAGTTGTCAAAGAAGAGAAGCCTAAGAAATCCACTAAGGCTCCAGAAGAACCTAAGAAGCCACAGGTCATTCACGATAGACCTGGACATATCACCATTAAGTAATTCACAACACAGACCATGCCCGATTCAATCACTATTAAGGATGAACCAACCCCAGCTTTATCCTTAGAAGATCAAGCCGCTATTCAGGAATCTGAAAAGGCTGAACAATCCACATCTGAATCTGCTGAACTCCTCGCTGGTAAATACAAATCAGTTGAGGATTTAGAGAAGGGTTATCAGGAACTTCAACAGAAATTAAGTAAGGGTGAACCTACTGACACTGCTGAAACAACTGAGACAGAAACCAAATCAGAAGAAGAACAACCTGAAACTACAAGTGACGCAAAAGAAATCTATGGAGATTTTATTGGTGGTCGCTTTGAAGAGGCAGGTATTGACTTCGGTGGAATGAATGATCGTTGGCAACAGACAGGTCAGCTAACGGAAGAGGATTACACCTCCCTTAATGAGGCAGGTTTTAATAAAGATATGGTGGACGCTTATCTTGAAGGCGTTCAATTTAAAGCGACACAAGATTCTCAACTTGCAGCTCAACAAGTTTTAGATATCAAACAAGAGTTTGGAGGTGAGAAGGCTTACGATGACATGATCACTTGGGCTGCTACTGCATTAACAGATGGAGAGAAAGCAGCCTTTGATCGTGCAATTAAGACAACAGATCTTGATCAAATCAGACTTGTAATCGGTGGTTTACAAAGTCGTTATCAAGCTCAAGCAAACATCGAACCTAGATTAATTGGAGGTAAAGCTGCTAAAGGACCAGCCGATAAATATGAATCAATGGCTCAGGTTGTAGCAGCAATGAATGATCCTCTTTATCAATCTGATCCTGCCTTTAGAAAGAAAGTAGAAAGTAAACTTGCTAGATCAAATGTCATATAAGAGTTATCATTTAGATACCTAGACCGATTCACTGAAGCTACGGCCCTTTGCGAAGGATACCCAGTGTGGAAAGAATTGAGGTCAGGCACTCATTTTTTTCTAGGTTTTATTCTTTATGGCTAACTTCACCAGCTCACGGCTGGGTCTTGTCAATGCGACAGGTACTTCTTATGACGCTCTCTTCCTCAAGGTTTTTAGTGGAGAGGTTCTCTCTGCTTTCCGTAAAGCCACGGTGTTCGAGAGTCTTCATACTGTAAGAACTATCTCATCAGGCAAATCAGCACAATTTCCAATTATCGGACTCAGCTCAACTGCCTACCATACGCCAGGCACACAGCTAACAGGTAATGCAATCAAACATGCTGAAGCTGTTATCAACATAGATGACAAACTTGTTAGTAATGTTTTCATTGCAGACATAGACGAGGCTAAGAATCATTATGATGTAAGATCTCAGTACTCAACTGAGATGGGCAACGCATTAGCTTACACTTTTGATAAGAATGTAGCTGCAACTATTGCTCAAGCTGCACGTACTGGTACTAACTTCAACACTGACCTACCTGGTGGTACTCGGATCAAGATTGTTGCTGCAAACAAAGCTGCTATTACAGGTGCAAACCTTGTAGCTGCTATGTGGTCAGCGGCTGAGCAGATGGACATTAACAATGTTCCTGCTGAGGGACGTACCCTCGTCTTAGGCCCAACAGAATATTATAAGTTGGCTCAAACAACTGATGTACTCAACAGAGACTGGGGTGGATCTGGAGCATACGCAGATGGAACAGTCTTGAAGGTTGCTGGTATCAGCATCATCAAGTCCAACCATCTACCAACAACAAACAGATCAGCAGTAACAGGTGAGAACAACACCTATCACGCTGATTACACTGACAGTGTTGGTCTTGTATTCAACAAGCAAGCTGTTGGTACTGTTAAGTTGATGGATCTCAAGATGGAACAAACCGGCTCTGATGTTCATGCTTTATGGCAGGGAACATTCATGGTTGGTTCGATGGCTCACGGTACTGGCGTTCTACGTCCTGACTGTGCAATCGAAATCTACTGGGCTACCAGCTAATTTCTTTCATGGGGGTCTGAGCATGGCCCCCTCTTTTTTTTATTTGTTATGCCACTAGCACGTTCTACTGAATTAGAAGCAGTTAATCGAGTACTGCAAATGATGGGTGAAGCACCTGTCAATAGTCTTAGTGGTCAGTTTGGTTTAGCCAAGCAAGCACAAGACACACTTACTAATGTCAGTCGTCAAGTACAGGCAGAGGGATGGTCATTCAATACTGACTATGAAGTAACACTGACAAGAAACTCAAGCAATGAAATTGTTGTTGGTCCAAATGTAAGCAGAGTAGTAGTAGACATCTATGAGTTCCCTGACTTAGATGTTATTCAAAAGAATACTAAGTTATATGACAGGCGTGGTCAGACCTCTGTCTTTACCGAAGACTTAAAGGCAGATGTAACTTACATGCTTGATTGGGATGAACTTCCTGAACATGCTCATCAATACATAATGACTAGAGCTGGAAGACAACTTCAAGAATCAATCGTTGGAAGTACAGACTTAGGATCTATTAACTTAACAGCAGAGGCAGAAGCTAGATCTCAATTCCTAGAAGAAGAAACAACTAAGAGTGAACATAATATGTTAAGAGGTAATCCAAATCATACAGGTGTATTCCAAACATACATACCTAGTCGTGCTCTTGTTCGATAGCCCATGCCTTTAGTTAGCACTGCCATCCCAAACCTTATTAACGGGGTAAGTCAACAGCCACCTGCCTTAAGACTTGCATCGCAAGCTGAGTCAGTTGTGAACTGTATGCCTAGTTCGGTAGAAGGATTAAAGAAACGTCCTCCTTTCGCACATGTTGATGAGTTATTTACTGGTAGTGCAGGTAGTACAAGACCATTCATAGATGTAGTAGATAGAGATGGAGTTGTTAGATATATTGTCTTAATTACGGATGGAGATTTAAAAGTATTTGGATTAGATGGAGCTGAGCAAACAGTTGCATTTCCTGATGGTAAGGGTTACTTAGATGTCGCTAACACTTCTGATCCTGCTAACAAATTTCGACTAACAAGTATTGCTGACTATTCATTCATTAACAATAGAGAGAAGACAGTTGCAATGGGGAGTACTACTTCTCCTACATTTGGAACTAAGTCGATTGTCTTTATTAAAGCTGCTAACTTAAATACAACCTACACAGTTACACTTAACGGAACTGCTAAAACTTATACAACACCAACAGCAGGAAGTGGAACAGCTAGCACAGTCACCATTGCCAACAGCTTAGCTACAGCATTAAATACAATCTCTGGCTTTACTGTTACCAATGATGATTTCATTATCCGTATAACTAAGGATGACGGTGGCGATTACACATTAACCAGCACAGATGACACGACTGGTTTAGATACAAAAGTTGTCAAGGCTGTTGTTGATGGCATTACTGATCTACCTACTAGAGCTGAACATGGCCATATTATTAAAGTTCAAGGAACTACCTCTACTTCTTTAGATGATTACTATGTGAAGTTTGAATTATCCGCTGGTAGTAGTGGATTCGGTGAAGGTATATGGAGAGAGACAGTAGCTCCTGCAATCGTTTATCAGTTTGATGCTGATACTATGCCTCACGTTTTAGTGAGAGAAGACAATGGAACATTTACATTTAAAAAACATACATGGTCACATCGAATAGCAGGTGATGCAACAACTGCAAGTAACCCTTCTTTCGTTGGTCAGGAGATTCAAAGTATAAATGTATTTAGAAACCGATTAGTTTTTCTAGCAGATGAAAAAGTAATTCTTTCAGCCGCTGCTGACTATGCAAGATTCTGGCCTGAGACAGTACAAACAGTTGTTGATAGTGATCCGATTGATTTAAACGCAGGTGGTACTGATGTAAATATCTTGGTGAGTAGTTTATCTTTTGCGAATACACTTCTTCTCTTCAGTCGTATTGGTCAGTTCAGATTAGATACAGGTAGCTCAGGTGTTGCAGCTCCACTTACTCCATCAACTGCAACTATTACTGCAATGACTAGGTTTGAAATGGATACAGGAGTTGATCCAATTGCAGTAGGTCGTACTTGTTTCTTCCCTCTTCCTAAAGGAGAGTTCAGTGGTTTACGTGAATACTTCTTACCTGATGTAACAGGTTCAGTTCCAGATACTTCAGAAGTTACAGCCTCTGTTCCTAGATATATCCCTAGCAATTTAATTAACCTAGTCTCATCAGTATCAGAAGAAGCAATCATTGCTTTAAGCAAAGATCAACCAAAGAGAATCTATTTATATAAATTTCTATTCGAGCAAGATCAAAAACTACAATCAGCTTGGTCTTACTGGGAAGTAAAAGGAGAGAAAACAATCCTTGGTACATTCACATTAGATAATGATCTATATATTGTTACTCAATATTCTGATGGTGTTTATTTAGAAAAGACTTCATTACGTCCAGAGTCTGTAGATTCAGGAACTTCAATGGAGTTGTTATTAGATAGGAAAACAACAGAGGCAAATTGTTCTATTGCTGTTACAAGCCCTGGAGGATTAGGAACACAGTCAACAATTACTCTTCCTTATCCCATATCTAAAACAGGGATCATGGCAGTAGTAGGAAGATATGACACAGAAGCTTATCTAGATAAACAGAACTTTCCTACTTCCGCCCCTTCAAATGGAACAGCAGTTTCTATTAGAGATGCAGGTGGTTTAAGTGTTAATAGTACAGGTGTTGCAACTAATGCAAGAACAACAGGTAATAGTTCTGACAATGTAACGATCAACGGGTTCCCTTCTCACCTATGGAGTAAGTCGATTGGAGAAGGAGTAGGTCTTGCTGTTACTGCTACATCAACTGCACATACTTATACATATCAAAATCTAATTACTATTCGTCATGGTCAAGTCATCATGCCAACTAGTGAAACTCTTACAGGTGGAGCTGGTAGTAATGGAACGATGGTTGTATTAGGAGATTTAACAGGAGCGAAGTTTTATGTTGGTGAGTTATATGACATGACTTATGAATTCAGTACACCTTATTTAAAAGAAGAACCTCAAGGTGGTGGTATAGCTGTAGCCGCTGGCCCATATTTACAAATGAGAAACTGGTCAGTCATCTTTGATGAAACTTCAGCTTTTGAATTGAAGATCACACCTGCTGGTAGAGATGTTCAAACCTATCCTTACAATGGAATCTCATTAGGTACTAGCCCACCATTATTAGGTAGCCCTAGTTTAGATACAGGGTCTTTTAAAGTTCCTGTCATGGCTAGAAATATAGATACTAAAGTTGAAATTGTTAGTAGTAGTCCACTACCTTGTCGGTTTCAATCAGCAGAATGGGAAGGATTCTTGCATACAAGGACAAGAAGATTGTAATGAAATCTTATATAAAACCTTCAACAATTACGGAGATTGGAACTATCTCTGAAAATTTACGACAAGAAGATATTGATGAAATAGCAGCTCAGTCAGGTGATACTCCCAAGAGTGGTCTTCTCTATTGTTTCTTTATGAGTAAGCCTTGTATGACTATGGTTAGTAGGAATGGATATTTAATGGGAGCTTATGGAGTTGTTCCTGAAGGTGGTAATACTGGTAGGATTTGGATGTTAGGTTGCGATAGAATGGTAAAGGATAAAAAAGATAAATGGTGGTTCTTAGGTGAATCGAGACGACAACTCGCTAAACTACAATTAAAGTATCCTTTGTTATTTAACGTAGTTGATGCTAGAAACGAAGTACACATNAAATGGCTTCAGTGGATGGGGTTTACCTTCATCAAAAAGTATCCACAGTGGGGGCCAGAGAGTCGCCTCTTCTATGAGTTCGTGAGGATCTAACGCATGTGTGGAGCGGTCGGTATTGTTGTTGGTGTCCTGTCAGCAGGACTTGGCTTTATACAGCACCAGCAAAATGTTGCTGCTCAGAACGCTGCGATTAAAGCTGCAAATGCTAATGATACTGCTCGGTTTGAGGTCGCTCAATTACAGACAAAAGTAAGAAATACAGAAGAAGAGCAAAAAAAACAAATGTCTGATTTGCAATTTGATACGACTGATTACTTAGCAGATAGAGGATTAGAACAAGACTACGCTGCAATTAATACACGTTGGTTTGAAGAAGAAGAAGCCGCTGCCTTTAAGAAACAAGAGTCAAGTATTGCTGCATTAGAATCACAAGGAAAAATATTAGCTGCTGGTAGAGAAGGGAATAGTATTATTAATTTGATTGATGATGTTGTTACTAAACAAAAGAAATTTGATTTTAATGTAGATAGAGGATTTGCTTTTGTTGGTAGAAAAACAGCAGATGATTTCCGAAGAGCGAATATTGCATCAGCATCAACGAAAGCAGGTCAACAAAGATATCTGAAACGAACGTGGCTTGATCCAGCTCGACCGATTGCTCGACCGCTAATCAAAAGTAATACAGGTCTTGCACTACTTAGTGCTGGCTTGAAAGGATTTAGTGCGGGTGTTGGTGCTCAAGGTGGCTGGGAAAAATACCAGCACTATAAAAGCTTAGGTTAATTATGGGACGTTATTCATTAGGTAAAAGCAGCGGTGTTACTGACCGTAAAACTGCCAAGAGATTAACTGGTGGTATCGGTGGTAGTAGTGGTAGTGCTGCTTTATCTAGTGATGGCTTCCCACTAAAACCTAGTGCGCCAGCTCCTGTATCAAAGCCTGGTGGTTTTACTCTAAAGACTCCAGCCTCTCCAATAATAGGTGGACCTACTGTTATTCCTGATGCTCCACAAGTACATGCAGATGGAAACTTCAGAGAACTTGCAAATGTTCTTGGAACTCTTAATACAAATCTGAATACAGCAGTCACACAAGGATTAGCTTATGCAACTCAAGCTGAACAATTAGCTAGAAAAGAAGCTGAATCTATAGCTGATCAATACCCAGAACCAGAGATCCCTGATGAAGATGATGAAGATGTAGATGGAACCAAGTCTCTTAAACGACTTAGTGCTCGATTAGATTCAATAATAAATGATAAGAAAAAAGATTCCGATGAATATAAATATTCAGAAGCGGAACGTTCAGGTGCAAAGGATTTATTAAATAAGATAGGAAATAATAAAAGAGTAGAGCGACATTTATCCTCTATTAATAATAGAAATGAAGTTAGAGATAGAGCTTTAAATATAAATAAGTTAGCAGAAAATGCCACAGTAACTGATGAGAACGGGAAGGAGGTTTCATTAGCATCTATTCCTTCTACTTCTCCTATATATAAAGAATGGTATCGCAAAACAGTTTACGGTGACAATGCTTTAACTCCTCTCGAATATGAAGAAGTCAAGCCAACTCTAGTTACTAGTAGAGCTACTGATATAAAAAGACAAGACAAAGCACATCATGCTTATCAGATTAATTCATATGAAACACAGAAGACTTTAACCTTAGCAAAGGTTGGCCCTATGATTGCTAATGGGGAATCAGCAGCAGCGACAAAAGATATACAAACATTATTAGATATGTTAACTCCTTTATTACCAGGAGCTACGAAAGAAGAACGAGCTTTATTACAGAAAGGATTAATTGAAGGTATAACTGCTTCCTTCTTAAATAGTGATAATAAGACAAAAGATGAAGAAGTTCTACTAGATACAATTAAAGGATTGTTTGTTGGTCCTGCGGCTAATAGAAATATCGTTGTTAAGAAGAATGGTGAGGTTGTATTAGGTGATGACGATCAACCTTTAACTAAAGTAAATGAAAATCTACGTTGGATCAATCAACCTGGTGTTGGTGGAGAAGATAAAATAAAAAACATTATTGCTGATGTAAAGAATGAATTGTTAGATCAAGATAATAAGAATGATAAGTTTGCTAAGAATGAAGGAGAAGAACGTGCTAATAAAGAATTTAAAGAGCAAGTTCTTCCTTTGCTTCAGAAAGGTAAAGTTAGTGAAGCTCGTGAATTAATTGCAACATTAAGTAAGGCTTATCAAAAGGATGCCATTAATTCACAAGTTGATGCTGATATACAAGGTGAAGTTATTGGACATTATAATGATCTAATTAAAGATTATCAATCCACTGATGATGCAACTATTGCTGATGAACAAATACAAATAAGTCGTAGCTTGCTAGCTGCCGCAACTGATTCCAGTAAAATATGGGGGATAGAAGCGAAGCTAGAATTAATGGAGGATAAGTATAGTCATAATAAAGATGTCTTGGAATTTGTAAGAAAACAAAGAGATAAACTTAGTAATTTAAAAAAAGCAGCATCATCAGATTTTATAGAGGAAGCTGAAGCATTGATTAATATTGCATCAAATGATTTCATGCTGCAAGCAGGAGATGATAGTTCATACGGTGATGACCCAACTGATATTAGACCAGAAAGGAAAATGATATATAGTGCAAAAAGAAAAGGAATGGATTTAGCAAATGAAATTATTGCTAAAGGGTTGAAGGAAGGTAAGCCAGGTGAACAGATAATTGCTGATTTGCACAATGCAATAACAAGAGAGAACTTAGGGTTGATATATAGAAGTGAATTAAAGTCAGAAGTTATTACACCTACCTATAAAAGTATTCAAGACTTTGAGAAGCAAAACAAATGGCTTAAAGGTGATATAAAAAATCCTCAACCTAATGACATCAACGAACTAACTAAAGCGATGGATAGCAAACAACCAATGTTTAACTATCTAGAGACAGACGCTCAACTTATGAATCTTGTTAAGACTAAAACCCCTAGTAAACCTATAGCTCTAATGCTAAAAGCTACTGGCAGATCACTCTCTGAATTCTATATCCAACAAATAACAAAGCATGGTGGAACGGTATCGGAAGAATTACGAGGATTCCTAGAAGCGTTAGACAAGGTTAAACTATAGAAAAATGATCTAAGGGTATGAGTTTTGCTGTAGCTTCTAATGTCGATGAAGACGACAAGAAGGAAGAATCTAAACGATTTGATTATTCAGATCTGCTTAAAGGAATAGATCTTAATGATCTTCCTGAGCAGTTTTCTTATGATGAACAAGAAACTACCACCCCTGTAAAAACTAGTGATACTAAAGAAGATGATGATGGTGATCAATATCTAACTAAGGAACAAAAAGAAAATAGAGAAGCGGAAACAGAAACAGGTGGGGCTTTCAAGGCAGCTAAAGAATGGACAGCTAATACAACTTCAGAAGCTGGTCGCATTATCTTCCAAGAAATTGGAGCCGATTACTTAGGTCTGTTGTCACATGAAGGTGGCTTTGGTAAAGGAGATATGTATTGGAACCAATTCGTAGATCCTAATAACTGGAGACACAACCCTGAATACAAAGGGATGGATGGATTACCTGTCGAGAAAGATCAAACATGGTTACGACTAAAGAATGGTGATGTTTATTCTTTAACTACAGGATTGAAGTATCCTTCACATCTTCTTCCTGAAAATGTTGACAATATTTTAAAAGATGAAAGTTTACTTAGCCAAATAGGAAATGCAGCAATTGGGAGAAACTGGACAACAGAAAGGAAAAGTAAAGAAGAGCTGACTCAGTTAATGAATACCAAAGGTTCTGGAGCAACCTTGGTTCAGCATCCTGCCTTAACAAGAGTCGAAGCAATCAAGAAAGCATTAACAGAACACAATGAAAAGAATCCAAACAATACATTAGGTCCAACAGGTGATTATGGAGCTACACAAAATAGACAACTTGCTGGAGTTGCTAAATACTTTGGAAATACTGTTGATGAAGAAGGTGGTATTACTTGGGAACAAGGCGAATTAGAACATGGAGAAGGAATAGTTGGTGGCTTCCTAGGATATGGAATACCAATAGCTCTACTCGCTTGGGCTAATAACAGAGCATTTGGATCTTCTTTAAAGCCTTTTAGTGCAAGATTAAATGTTGCGGCTCATGGACCAAATGCTGCAAGAGTATTTGCAAATCCATTGAAGTCTGGATATTGGACAAAGGCAGGTTTTGTTGCAAGATCAAAAACTGCTGGAGCAAGAATACTAAAAGGTTCTACCGACTTTGCTTTAGAAAGTGCTCTCGTATCAAGGGCTGCTGAATCTGAAGTTTCTACTTTTCCAACTAATGAACTATTTGGGTTAGATCCAAGTGACGAAATAAATTTCGAGGCGAAGCATGGAAGAAAAATGACAAATGAAGATAGAAGAATTTTAAATATGAAAAGAGATATGTTTGTATATGGTCCTATCCTTGGAAATCTTGGAGAGTTTGGTGGTCCTTTAACTAAAGCATTCAGAGGCAGTATCAGAAATATACCTGCCAATTTACAAAAGCTTCCTGGTCGTGTTAACAAAAAAGTAGATGAGTTAAGTGAGAAAACTGCTGATGTAATTGCTGATATCGTTTTTGAAAATAAGTTAAGAGCTAATGAACAGAAAGCTATTGAGCTTGCGAAAGAAGGTCCATCACCTGAAGTTAAAAATGATCAAGTAATTCCTACTGAAAGAGTTACTGGTACTAAGAAAACTGAACCTGAAGAAATTATCAAACCAAAGGGGACACAAAGAGAATTAGATCTTCAAGTAAAAGAAGCGACTGAAGCAAAAATTAAAGCAGAAAAACAAACAGATAAAACAGCAAAGGTTCTTTTAGATAGTGCTCAAGCTGTTAAGCCAGAAGAACTAGAAGGACCACGTACTCTTGCTGAAGAATTAGAAGGTATAAATCCAGATAAGTTAACGAAGAAAGAATTACTGGAATACATTAGAAGATTAGGAAATGAAGCAACTGATAAGGAATTAGAATCTATAGGTATAACTAGACAACAAATTGAGGATATTCCTCGTAGTCCAGAAGTAGATGAAAAACAAGCAAGAGGTCGTAAGAAGATACAACCTGGTGAGCCTCATCCAACTGATAAAAATAAAGTAAGAGGATATAACGGACGCTGGGTTACTAAGGCATACTTCGACAAAGTTACTAAGTCAAGAGCAGGTGCAGAGAAAATTAAAAAAGGTATTTTTGATAAAGAGAAAAAACAAATAAAAGACTTAGGCGAGTCAATTAAGAAGGCACAAGAAACAGTAGATTCTCAAAAAACACTTGAAGAGATAGAAGCTGATGCTCAGAAGAAAGTAGATTCTATGACTGCTGAAGAGATAAAAGAATCTCTAAGGGCAAATCCAAAATATAAAGATCTAATAGATGAGATGGATGCTCTTGAAAAATCTCATACTGAAAATTTAAAAAATGCAAAAGATGCGTTAAAAAATATAGACGAACTTCTTCGTGAGTCAGATGAAATTATGGACTCATTAGATGAACAGATCTTCCAATTAAATCCAACAGATGAAGCACGAATCAGATTAGAGAAAGCTTATGAAGGAGTAGATGCAGTTAGACGAGATTTAAAACTAGAGAAGAAAGCTCAGATCGAAGGAGTTCCTGATGAGATAGGTGGTAAGAGTGAACCTATTGAAAGTCCTTTAATAGAACGTCCTACCTTTGGTTTTGAAATAAAAGGAGCCAAGCCTAGTTATAGGCAGATGAGTATTGAATTTGAATCTGATGTTGATAGAGCTATTTATATTGTTACTAAAAGAAGAACTGGTAGTGGCCCTGCTAAATCAAGACCTCTTTATGTAGAGCAATCAAATCATAATCCAAGTAAAGCTAATCATAAATATCTAGCTTTCTTATTCGACTTAGGTTTTGATGATGCTCTTATTCTTAAGCACGCTCCTAAGATCTATGACACGCTTGCTAAAAACTATAGTGCAAATAGTGTCTATAACTTAAAAGATACTAACGCTTGGAAAGCAGGTAGTGACTGGGATCTTGAGATGGAAGATCCAAGGTTCTATGATCCAGAACGAGGTTTAGATGATGTTGTCGAAGAACAAGGAAGAGAATGGGTTAGAAGATATAAAGAACTAACTGATCCTAAAGATCCAAATACAGCAGAGAACTTACTGCGTGAAGACGACCTAGAGTTAGATTTACCAATACTTCCTCGTAAGGGAAATAAAGGTAAAAGCGTTGAAGATATTCTTATACAAAAAGGCATCTCACCAATGCAGGTGGAGTGGGATACAGCAATGGGAATATCTTTAGAAGGATGGCAAAAGATAGAAGATGCAATATTTAGAATTGCAGGTTCAGATGTTAACCTTGACTTTACAAGAGAACTCACTAGTAGATATACAGCACAAAATGTTGCAAATTACGGCCATGATCCTTCTTTAGTGGGTCGGAAAAAGAAAAGTACCGTAGCAAGATATGACACTAAAAAAGATTTGATAACTGTATCAATGATTTCTAGTGGCAGATACGTTGAATATAGTCTTGGTCTAAATGCTGCTTATCACGAATCTTTCCATCGACTTCAAAGGAAATTCTTAACTAAAGCTGAACTTAAAGTATTACATAATGCAGCCCCTAAGTTAAGACAACTTATTCGAGAAGCCTATCCTGAACTAGCTGAAACAAAACTTAAAGGGCTAAAAGATATTGAGCTTCAAGCTTGGGCTTTTGGTGCTTGGTCTCGTACTGACATTAGATCTAAATATAAAAAAGGTACAACATGGGCGCAACCATTAGAAAAGATGGCAGAAATTATTAGAGCAGTACTTAATGTTTTCAGTGACGAACATACAACATGGAACGAATTATTTGAAGCAGCTCGTAAAGGTGAGATAGCAGAACGAGGACCAAGAAACGGTGGTTTCGCTGTTCAAACTGATGAAGGTTTAATTCTTGAAATGGACCCTGATGATTTCATTGATGGGATGAAAAAGAGAGGAGAAGAGCTAGCTAATGGTGAGAGAAGTATTGAAGATGTAATGGGTGAAACCATCGAAGGTGGAAATGATCCAGCAGAAATGTCTCGTAGATTAAGAAGTCGTTCTGGAAAAACTGAATACATTCCTCGTGATCAAGAAGACATAATCAAAGGTAACTCAGTATTTAATGACATACTTCAAACTGCTGTTGGTGACAGGGCTGCTGCAACTGGAATAAGAAGTATTAACTTGGCACAAATTAAACAACTAGGAAAGAAAAATGTAATTGATTTGGGATTAGACCCTAAAGAAACCATCGTTTATTACGAACGTGCTAGACAAGGCGACCTTCGCTCTCAAGATGATTTAGTTGGACTAGCTGGTTTGATTTGGCATAGAGATGTCAATCTTCAAACTCTTACTGAAAACGCTATTTCATATGAAGGTGCATTAGGAGCAGAACAAGTTAAGGCTGGTCAAAGATTATTAGCCTCAATGGAAGATCAGTTGAAATTAGATATAGCCCTACAAAGTATCAGTAGAAAATGGGGACAAAGTGGAAAGGTATTACAACAAGGGTTTGGAGATTTCATGGCACAATCTTTAGACGAAGGAACAGTTCTTCGACAAACAGTAAGTAAAGAATTCGCAGAGACTAAACTTAAAAGTGGATTTAAAGGGATGGAAGATGGTCCTGCTGGAAAAGGTGTTTACTTCTCCACAAAAGAAACCCCTGGTCCTGCTGGAAGTGTAGAACTTTATGGCGATGTAAAGGAAGACCTCCTGGTTTTAGATCTGGTTTCTTCTTATAAAACCCTAGACGATATAGCAAAAATAGTTAACCCTAAATTCAAAGGTAAAATTACAGCTAACGATAAAAAATTAATAGAAGCATTTATTAGAGAGAAAGGCTATATAGGGATTCGATATCCTGATGGAAAAACTGGAGACAAAGTAGTTCTTTATTCTGAAAATGCAGCGAATAGAATTATTGATTCAGATGCTGCAATACCTCCAGAACGTTCAGACAATCAACCAGTTAAGAGTCTTATTCAAACAGCTTTAGATGGTGTCGAGAATATTCTTACTAAGAAATTAGATCCTCGTGTCGCAGAATCTTTAGAAAGAGGGCAGATGACTAGTGAAGCAAAACAAGTATTAGATGGATTATCTGCTGTTTCTTATGCACTTAATGATGGCAAGAAAGCAGGAGTTAACTTATTGAAATTAGTAGATAAAGTTCCTGATGGTAAATTAAATAGAGATACTGTATGGAATCTATTTAGAAATCTAATATTCCTTCGTGCATCTACCTTTATGAAGGTATTTGGTGGTAGTCAATATAGAACATTAACAATGCCAATTAACATTGCATTGGGTGAATTAAGCTCAAGAAAAGGAATGAGTCCTGCTCGTATTGAGCAATCAAAACGAAGAGTAGAGATGGCATGGCAAATGTATCCGAAGATGTTTAGACAATTGCCTTATGCCTTTGAAATGATGTGGGCTGCAATGAGACATAATGAAGCACTTGTTAACTTAGGAAGAGGAACCTTTGAGGGTTCAACTAATAGGTATATAGGTGGAAATAAACAATTAGAATTTGATTTTGAAGGACAAGCTCTTACTAAAGAATTAACAGGTAAGGAATGGTGGCTAGATGGACATAACAATCCATTGTCAATAGCTAATCATTATATAGGAGAATTTTTGAAGACTGGATCAAGCAGAATAATGGCTGGTTTTGATAGCTTCCATGCTGGAATGGTTGGACCAACTACTGAATACTTTAGATTCTATGATTTAGAAATAGAGAAGTTACATAACAAAGGAATTGAAGGACCAAGAGCTCATAATGAAGCTCACGAGACTGCAATGAAAAGAGTTGAAAAGGCAATGCAGAACATTGATCTCGCTGATGGAAGAGTTATAAAGAACGGAAGATTAACTGGTAGCCATGCAAAGAAAGCAATGGACTGGGTGAACTTTACAGATGATATTCGAATAGCAAAAGGTGGTAAAAGTCCTATAGAAAATAGAACTTATGAATATGGAGTAGAGAAAGCAAGAGAAGAAGGATTAACAGATGCAAGAGAAATACTTGAATATGCAACTGAATGGACTAATCAAGTTCCTGGTCAAGACTATGGACAACTTGGAGAAATTGGTATGCCTTTCGGTATGAAGTCCCAAGAGATACAAAGAGGCTTGATGAGTGTAACTAATTCACCTGGGTATTTATGGCAACAGATAATGAATACACTACCTGCGTTTGCTTATCCAGCTCAAGCTGTTAATAGAACTCCTGCCAATATTGGTAAATCTGCTCAAAGAGCTATCCCTGGTTTAAATAAATATGTTGATAGCTATTGGCGTGATATTCATAGCGAAGATTGGATTACAAGATCCAGAGCTTTAGGAGAAGTTTCGACTGCTCAAGTAATTTTAGGTATGGGTATTACTATGGCAGGAACAGGTTTAATTAAATTTAATGGCTTTAGACCTTTTGATCAAGCACAAAGACAAGAGTGGTTAGAGACAGGAAGAGAACCTTTAACAATTCAGATTCTTAATCCGTTTACTGGTAAGTACACAGGAGGAATCCCCTTAGATATGCTTGATGGCCCTGCAAATATCTGGGCTGCAATTGGAACTTATACAACTAACTATCAACAACTAAGACAGAAAGATCAAGAAGCATTTTTTGCATTTACTGCTTGGGGTGCTATTGCTCCCACGCTAAGGCAAACAATATTCGGGCAAACAGATAGAGGTGGCTTTGGTGGATTTAAAAAATTAATGACACTATTAAGTGAACTTGGTTCTGGAGGACTAGATCAAGAGATCAAAGGGAATCAAGGTGCTTTTGAAAGATATGTGATTGGAGTTTTAACTGGATCTGGATTCTTAGGTGGACCTGGTTTTGTAAAAGATATGAGAAACGCAATAGATCCAATTCAAAGAGATATTGACGTTAGTCGTATAGATACACCATTCGATGATAACTTACCTATTGATAGTATTTTAAGAGTTTTTGAAAATACAATTAATACATGGAAGAATGGCATCCCTTATCTATCACAACAGAATCCACCAGTACTTCATACATTCACAGGTCAACCAGTCCAAGTAAGAAGAGTACCTTTTGATGATGGAATTCCAGCAGATAATCCTTTATTGAAAATAGCTAATTCTCAAAGTCCATTAGCAGCATTTAAAGGAAGACTTCCTTCAGGAAGAACAGAGTATGAAGGTCCATTAAAAAAAGATTCTGAAGACTATGTTGTTAGTGTCGATGAAGAAAGAATAAGGCTGCAAGGTCCAGGTGCTAACGCTAACTTTGTTGTTTGGAAGAGAAGGATGTTTAACTTACCAGATAGAGTTTTAAATAGAACTGAAATCAATCAGGTTACGACAATAGGAACAAGCATCAGATTAGTTTATCCACCACTTCCAGGTAGAAGTCAAAAGAAAGGAACAGATGCTTTTGGTCGTGGATTGCTTAATGCAATAGAAAGTGAGACTGGTTTAACACTTGAAGAAGCATTAACAAAAATGATTAATTCAAAAAAATATAAAGCTGCATCAGCCGACCCTAAAGGTAACAACAGATCTGAAAAGAGCGAAATGTGGTGGGAGATTATTGATATTTACAAAGCGTTTGCCAAAGATAAATTCATGTATCAATCAGATCAAGGCCCAGGAACTATTGGAGATGCAATTAAGAAAAAGCTGAAACAGGATCAGAAAAAGGCCAATGATCAGAGAGTCAGTTACGATAGGTACAATCCAACAGCTTCTGAATTTGTCAACTTTGTTGCTTAACTAATGGCCTATTCCTATCAGATCTATACGGCTATAACAGGCCAAACTGATTTTGCTATTCCTTTTAATTACATAAAGGAAGCGCATGTCAAAGTCTATGTGAACTATGTAGATACTTCTTTTACTTTCGAACCAAATAAAACAACGGCACGATTAGCTAGCGCTCCTGGTAACGGAGTAAGAGTTGAAGTAAGAAGAATTACACCATTAGATAATGTCTTAGTTGATTATGCAGATGGTTCAACACTCACAGCAACAGACTTAGATACTAGTAATCTTCAACATCAATATAACGCTCAAGAAGTTGATGATGCCTTAAAACAAGGTATATCTATTGATGGTGCTACTGGTCAGCCAACTCTTAATAACCAGCGTTTAACAAATGTTCTTGATCCAACAGCAGCACAGGATGCAGCGACAAAGAACTATGTAGATACAACAACTCAACCAGTAGATGCAGAGTTAACAGAACTCGCAACAATGGCTAGCGCAACTGCTAGTTCATTAGCTGATCTAACACAGGCAGAAGTTCAAATACTAGATGGAGCAACAGTTACTACTGATGAATTAAATAAGTTAGATGGTGTAACTGCAACGACAGCAGAAATTAATTATGTCGATGGTGTTACTTCTAATGTTCAAACACAGCTAGATGCAAAGCAGCCTTTAGATGCTGAGTTAACAGAGCTAGCAACTATGAGTTCTGATACAGCCGCTGCATTGGCTGATCTAACTCAAGCTGAAGTACAACTTGTTGATGGTGCAACTCTTTCTACTACTGAGCTGAACTATGTAGATGGAGTTACTTCTGCTATTCAGACACAGTTAGATGGGAAGCAACCATTAGATGCAGATCTAACTTCTCTTTCTAGTTGCCAGTCAGGAGCAGCAGTCAACCTTGCATTACTTACATCAGGTGAGGTCGCTGTTCTTGATGGTGCAACTCTCTCTACTAATGAGCTGAATACCTTAACTGGAATCACTTCAACAACAGCAGAACTAAATAAGTTAGATGGGGTTACTTCTACTACTGCAAACTTAAATGTAGTAAGTGGCATGACCAAAGCCACCTCTCTTACAAGTAATAGCGATACAGAATTACCAACATCAAAGGCAGTAGCAGATCATGTAACCAGTGTTGTTAACGCACTTGGTGGTTTCGTTGCAATTAATGGGCCTACTAATTTCCCTGCCACACAGCCAGCTCAAGGTGTAGTTGTCAGTATTAAAGATGTTGGATCAGGATTTACGACTAGTTCTAATGAGATAACCATTACAAATGGTGCTGGTACAAATAAGAATGTAAGGATTACAGGCTTTCCTTCTGAATATGCAGCAGCAACATTAGTAGATGACACAGGTTTACAGGTCACATCTGATATTACAAATAGCGATACAAGTAGTACTCCTCAAGTTCATAGATACGTTTATCACAAGCAGCTAGCAAAAGAGAGTGATGTTAAATCCTTGAGTGATGACATCAATGACTTCAATGCAAGATACAGAGTTGTAGATACGATCACAGGCTTAGGTGATAACGATGAAGGAGATTTGGTATATGCGAAAGATACAGACAAGATGATGGTATATGACTCAACGACTAGTGCATATAAAGAAGTTCAATCAGTTGGTAGTTTTAACATCAATACTCTTAGTTCTTATAACGGTACTGGTGGTAATAGTGCTTCATTTAATGGTACTGCTTACAGATTTGTATTAAGTAATCCACCAACTCTTGCTCAACAATTAATTTGTTCGGTTAACGGAGTACTCCAAAAACCAAATACAGGTACAGGTCAACCATCAGAAGGATTTGCAATAAACGGAAGTTCGATTCTTTTCTCTGATCCACCTGCTAATGGAGCTGATTTCTTTATCATTACTCTTGGTTCAGCAGTTAATGTTGCGACTGTATCTGATGAAGGTATTAGTGAGGCAAAGCTTCATATAAGTAATGCTGGTACTAATGGACAGTTCTTACAGAAACAGAGTGGAACAAGTGGAGGTTTGACTTGGGCTGATGTAAATACTTCAACCATTCCAGTAGCTAATGAAGCTACAGATGCTGAATGTTTCCCTGTATTTACTACAGCGGCTACTGGGGATCAGGCTCCTAAAACTAATACAGGTTTAATTTACAATTCAAATACTGGATATTTTAAGGCTGCATCATATGGTTCAACAACTCAAAGCGGTAATGGTTTTACTTGGATGGGGCCAGGGAGTACATCATCAGGAACAAATGCTGGTTATTTAGATCACAACGGTATTTTATTAAGTGGCACTAGTAGTGGTGCTTGTAGTTTAAGGTTCTGTGGAAATACGGAGTCTGTTTATGTAGGATTTAAGAGTGCAGGTTCAGCTCTAACTTCTGGGACAATATTATGGACACTTCCTACAGCAGATGGCTCGAATGGACAAGCCTTAACCACAAATGGCTCGTCAACGCTCTCATGGTCTGATGTATCAAGCACTTCAGGCGATGGAACAATGTATAAGAATACCTTGACGATCAGTAATGACGTAACGATAGCTGCTACGGAAGGAGCACATTCGGTTGGCCCAATTACAAATAATGCTACCGTTACTGTTAACGGACGCTGGGTTATCAGCTAGTATCTGATTATGGCACTTACATTCAACGGATCAAATAATACTATCTCAGGAATATCTTCTGGTGGCTTAAATGCAGATGCTGTTGGTATTGATGACTTAAATGCTACAGGTACAGCAAGTTCATCTACTTATTTAAGAGGTGATAATTCTTGGGCAGCTCTCGGTGGTCAAGTTACTCAAGTAAAATTTGTAAGTAAATTAGATACATTTTCATCATCTACTGTAAATGCTGATATCCCTGGTCTAACTATTACTATTACACCAACATCTTCTACCCATAAAATGTTGGTCATGGCTAATGTTACTGTTTCAGGCGGTGATACAGGATCAGGTTTAAAACTAATTGGCACAACAAATGGTACTTTATTATCACCTTCAAGTCCTGGAAGCAGAGGCCCTAGTTCTGCTGGGGAAACTTATAATACCAGGTCAGATACAACTATGCAGATGCCTATTATATGTGTAGATACTCCTGGTAATACAACTCAGCAAATTTATAAAGTACAGTTTTCTATCGCTAATGGTGGGAGTATATGGATAAATAGAAGTCAGAATGATAGTGATGGTACAGGTAAGATCAGAGGTTGTAGCACAATGACTGTACTGGAGATAGCACCATGAGTTTAGATCATCATGCAATATATAAAGCTTATCCTGAAGTCACAACTGTTGATGATGGGACAGGGGCTTTTGATAAAGATGGGAAGACGATAACTTTAGAACAATCTAAGATAGATGCCGCCAGAGTAGAACTCGATAAACTTAAGTATAAAGATCAAAGAGCAGCCGAATACCCTTCTATTGCTGACCAGTTGGATGACATATACCATAATGGTATTGATGGCTGGAAAGCCACTATTAAGGCCACCAAAGACAAGTATCCGAAACCCTAATGGCAGAAGTAAAGATTGCAGCAGCAGCTAATGGAGGTTCAGCAGCAATAGCTGGGCCACCAAGTAGCAGTGCTAATACAGTTTTAAAATTACCAGGTGATACTGGGTCGGCTGGTCAAGTACTCAAGGTTAAGAGTGCTAATCATTCTGCAACAAACGCAGAACTTGAATGGGCTTCTGATTCAGGTGTTGTTATCAGAAAAACATATTTTGAAATCCCTAGAGCTTCTTATACTAATGCTTTTTTTCCAGATGATGATACAACTCCTCAAAGAACTGAAGGTGCAGAAGCTTTTAGCCAAGCTTATACCCCTAGCACCGCTAATTGCGATTTATACATAACAGCTTTTATGTATGCTGGAGAAGCATCAAATGTTTCTAATAGTATTTCTGGAGGTTTATTTATAAGTGATAATCTTGATTGTTTACAAGTAATTAGTAGCTATACAGAAGGTTCTGGTTCTGGAACACATGGAAACGCAATTCTTCATTGGCAATATAAAATGGCTTCTTGGGGAACAACTGAGAAAACATTCTCTCTAAGAACACATGGGGCTAACTGTGTTAATTATGTTCATCATAGTTCAGATTATGCAGAAGCTAAATGGGGAGCAACCGCAACTAAAACCAGTTTTGTAATAGAAGAGGTAGCAACATGAGTCAGCTAAACGTAGACGGAATCAGGTCAGCTAACGGCACAGGTGATGCCATATCATTAGCTGCTGCAAGTAATACCTGTACTGCAAATATCACCAATATTCCAGGTAGAAATTTAATAATTAATGGTGCAATGCAAGTTGCTCAAAGAGGTACTGTAACTGGTATAACTGGTCAAGTGTATGGTGGTCCAGATCGCTTTGAAACTCATATTAATGGGTTAGGTACATGGACAACTTCTCAAGCAACTTCGACTGCTGATCACAATACAACTGGTTTTTATCATTCTCTTAAACTACAAAATACTACAGCAGATGCTTCACCTGCTGCTGGTGATTATGCAATTATCCAACAACACATAGAAGGAGGTAATATTGATCAGGTAAGGTGGGGTACTGCAAATTCTGAAAAATTAACACTATCTTTTTGGTGTAAAGCTAATATTAGTGGTTGGTCATCAGGAACTAAAGCTTTTGTAGCTGAGTTACAAGAGAGTTCAGGATCACTTGAATCAGGTCAATTAGTTACATTAAATGCAAATGATACTTGGCAGAAAATTACATTAACATACCCTGTTCAAACAGGTACAGCCCCACAAACTGGGACTAATGCTGCTATAACAGTGAATTTATGGCTTGATGCAGGAACTGATTTTTCAAGTGGAACTCTATCAAGTAGTTGGAGTAACAAAGCTAATGCCGATAGAGCAGCAGGAGTTACGCTAGGTCTTGGTAATAATACAGCTAATTATTTTCAGTTAACTGGAGTTCAATTAGAGGTTGGAGATTATACAACTGACTTTGAGCATAAAAAGTATACTACTGAATGGAAAGATTGTTGTCGTTATTACTATAAACCTGCTGCACGATCTGATGGTAACGCATACCTATATGGATGTTCATATCATAATTCCTGGGGATTTATTATAATAGATTTTCCTAACCAAATGAGAG
>PBVO01000098.1 GCA_002729015.1 Candidatus Poribacteria bacterium | reverse complement strand
TCCTGACGCCAGGCACTTAGCATCTTTCTTGCCGAAAACCGATAGGATTGGAACAATCGCAAGTTGATGGGATAGTTGGATACTAATAATGGCCTCACCACACTAACTGACGACTGCTGTGTTACACAGACAGAACGAGAAAGAGAAAATAGTCGCAGTCAGTCAGGATCGGGGCCATTATTAGTATCTAACTATCCCATCAACGTGCGATTGTTCCAATCCTATCGGTTTTCGGCAAGAAAGATGCTAAGTGCCTGGCGTCAGGAGTACGGTTGTCATAGGAACCATCAGGCT
The DNA here is from genome assembly GCA_002729015.1 of Candidatus Poribacteria bacterium. The sequence continues at coordinate 33,898 of PBVO01000098.1, read as the reverse complement.
TAGCAAAAAGGTAGGAGATTTCTAGCCGACATCGATACAGTAACTAGTTAACTCAGTCCCGAGTACTACAACCGGCCAACATCAACCCTTGGCCGTGTCCTCCATCATGTTGGCCATTGATGCTTTTATCGGCAGGGTCATTTACCTGAATCAATACCGTCTTACGGATCTGTTTACTGTAGTTGATGTCGGAGCCATGAATGGTCAAATAGTGAAAAAACAAAACTTGACCTCGCTTGGCCGGGACAGCAGTAGCTTGGTCGATTGGGTAGTCGTCCGGGTCAAGGTAACGGCCCCGTTGGTTGAAGACGGGAAGATGTCCTAACTTATGGCTTTTAGGATAAATCTTCAGACAGCCCATCTCTTCGGTTGCATCAGTGAGGTGAATAATGGCTGCCAATAGTGAGTCTTGCTCATGCTTCATCCAAGCTGCATCTTGGTGCATCGGGAACCCAATTCCTTTACCCGTACCTTTATAGAACAATTTCGTGTGGTGGAGTTGGACATTCGGTCCCATCAAATCCACCAAAACCTTTATCAGAGGTTCGTGGCTCAACATGAAGCGAGTCCAGTTAGAGTGGAAGCGTTGAACGTCATGTAGCCCGTAAACAGCCGCAGCTTCGGGCTCATTTTGCTTCCAATCGCCATGTGTGAAATCTCGCATTCGTCCTGGAATCGAAGCGTCATAAGCTTCTTCTAATTGATCAATCTGTTGTTGATTGTATAGACCATCTACCATTAAATAACCATTTTGATGGAAAAATTCTACCTGTTTTTTGTCTAACATCTTTATTTAATCTTTTAGGTTCAAAAACACTAAACCATATACGTTAGGATTACAAAAAGCAAATTCACCTCTATGAAATAAGGAGCATAAAGAGCTTTGGTGCTGATTGGGAGTGTATCATTCCCGTAACATTAGAATGAATACAAAGCCAGATTTCCCTATTGGGATGAGGCCAGTAATGAATACCCAGTACTGCCTATCTATCATTGTCAAAAAACTTTCCATTGACTGCCGTTTCCTGTTGAATTCACCTATCGGCAAAACAATTTTTTTCAAACTGGACGACTTTTTACATATTTTTACCACACTATTCTTATTATCTAGCTCAGTCGCTTTACCAATTCTTTCGTAACGTATTAGCTCTACCTAACATTTTCTGATTAGCATTACTATAACTTATACCTTTTTCATTTTCTTCGAAAAGCAAACAAAAATCAGAGAATCCATTCTTATTTCAGTTTTTGTCTCTAATCTAATCCAATTTAGAGAAATAGTTAAAAGTGGCGCGAAAGCCTAATTTTCCTGAGCGTGAGCACCATTTTTTAATTTCTTTCTATTGCCCCATAGTGGCATCTGGCAATATAACCTTTTGGTTTCACTGGTAAACACCCGTCATTCGAACTAATAGGCCAAGCAGTTGTCGAAGAAGAGTTTAGTGACAACTTAAGCATTAGCGTTGTAAGTTGGGCAGGAACATCATATTCTGCTCAACGATAAAAAGCAATTAAAAAAGGAAAATATAATTATAATGGTGCCTATCATAAGTTGGCTTTGGTAAGACTGAAAAAATTAATGAAATGGCCAAAAATTAAATTAAAGCTGTCCTTATACTTCACCAGTTGATAAAATTGAAGGCAGAATACTGAGCACAAAATGAACTTGGAGAATCTTTTTCAGAGCTGGGAAAAACAACTATCTATCTTAGATGGTGATGATTTGTTGCGGCGGTTACCAGAAATTGAGTCAGTAGCAACAGGAAAAATAAAAATGAACGGCAGGGAGATTATCCAGCTAGCCTCCAATAACTATCTTGGCTTGAACATTGAAACAACAGTCATTGCTGCTGGACAAAGAGCCTTATCAGAATATGGAACAGGGGCTAGTGGTTCTAGATTGCTAAGTGGGAATCTGAATCTATACCAAAAGTTAGAAGATCAGATCTCCGGCTTGAAACAAACTGAAGCAACTTTGGTCTTTAGCACAGGATATCAAGCTAATTTAGGCTTGATATCGACGCTTTGTCAGGCTGGGGACCTAATTCTAAGTGATGCCCTTAATCATGCTAGCATAATCGATGGTTGTCGATTGAGTAAAGCAAATCGCCAAATTTACCGTCACTGCGATTTAGATCACCTAAGCTATCACCTCTCTGAAACAACAGCAAGCAATCGACGCTGGATTATCACAGATGGTGTTTTTAGTATGGATGGAGATGTCGCCCCCCTACCAGAGATTTTGGAGCTTGCACATCGATGGGATGCTTATGTAATTGTCGATGATGCACATGGATTTGGCATTTTGGGAGCAGATGGTGGTGGAGCAACCTCTCACTTTGGCCTCAAGGACGACAGAATAATTCATGTAGGAACATTGAGCAAGGCTGTTGCAGGTTTGGGAGGGTATGTGTCTGGAAAAAGAGTAATGATTGATCTCCTAATTAATCGCTGTCGACCATTTATTTTCACGACAGGTTTACCTCCATCAGTTATTGCTGCAGCGACTAAAGCTATTGAGTTAATTACGACTCAGCCTGAACGCAGACAACGTTTGCTTAGCCATGCTAACTACTTGCGTGTGCAATTAAGTCAGCTTGGATTTTCAGTACCGTTCGGTGAGACACAAATTCTACCGGTAATAGTTGGCAACTCTTTTCAAACGAAGCAACTTGCTGATCAATTACTTGAGTTGGGGGTTTTTGCACCAGCTATTCGCCCTCCAACGGTACCTCCAAATACGGCACGCCTACGCCTTTGTCCAATTGCGACGCATACTCAACATGAAATAAAGTTGGTGGTTGAGGCTTTTGCTACTTGTCTTGAAAAATAACAAACTAATAACTGAGGGTAGACAATACAGTGTCTGAAACTTCTTTCAAATCTGGATATGTTAGTATAATTGGTGAACCCAATGTAGGAAAATCAACTCTGCTGAATGCAATACTCGGTGAGAAACTGGCCATTGTAACGCCAAAACCCCAAACAACACGTAACCAAATTCGGGGCATTCTTTCTGGAGAAAATTACCAAATTGTTTTCTTAGACACACCTGGTATTTTGGCTCCCAAGTACGAGTTGCACGACTGGATGGTTAGAACAGCTTATGCTGCTATACAAGATGCCGATCTCGTCCTTTATTTGGCCGATGTAACAAAACCATTACCCAAAGCAGAAACGAGAATACTTGATCGCATCCATCAAGCTAATCAGCAAACAATATTGGTACTAAATAAAATTGATCGAATTGATAAACCGCATCTCCTTCCAATCATTGAAGATTACAACCAGCGTTTTGAATTTGTGGATGTTATACCTATTTCAGCTCTGAAAGAGGATGGAATTGACAGGTTAAAAAAGTCTGTTTTGAGTCTCATTTCTGAAGGGCCAGAGTATTTTCCCGCTGACCAAATAAGCGACTTGCCACAGCGGTTTTTCATTTCCGAAACTATTCGAGAAAAAGTTTTTTTACAAACAAAGCAGGAAATACCATATTCCACTAGTGTTGTAGTCGAAGAGTTTATTGAAAGAAATAAGAAGAAGTGGTACATTCGTTCTATTATCTACGTCGAACGAGAATCCCAACGTCGAGTTCTAATTGGAAAAGGAGGGCAAATGGTTCGGAAAATCGGGCAATTAGCACGAGTAGAAATAGAACACTTCCTAGACCAGTCAATCTTTTTAGAACTTCATGTGTTAGTAAAATCTGATTGGCGAAGAGACCCTAGAAAAATGCGCGATTTGGGTTATGCTTAGGATAAAAACAGATTTTTTGGCCTGATCATAGGACGGGGAATAAGAAAAAGAAGCAAATATTCCTTATCTTATAATATAGTTTATCCGAAAAAACTAATTATTATGAACTAAGACAATAACAAATCACTCTATATCGAGTTCCTGATACTGTTATTCGTCTCAGACCCATCTGTCATTACTTTAAATGTTTGGGTCCTGTACGCGGTAGAATTTGCTTTGAATAAACTCTACTACAACTGGTGGGACCATTTCAATCAACCGTTTTTTATCAATTCTAGGATTAGACATTAACGCAACTTCCATAGCCAGTGTGGAACTGATATGTGTATGTGCCAAGTCAGACATCATGAATAGAGTGTCTACTTCGGGAGCAATCTGCCGGTTCATACGTGCCATCTGAAATTCTCGCTCGAAATCTGAAAACTCTCGCAAGCCACGAATGATCGTTTGGGCTCCACAATTAATTGCGTATTGAGCGGTGAGTCCCTCATAAGGCGCAATGGAAACAATTGGGTAAGGTTGAATCACGGATTTAAGCATCTCGACTCGTTCTTCTAAGCTAAATCGAGCCTCTTTACCCGGATTAATGCCTATAGCTACAATCAACTGGTCGAACAAACTTAAACTACAAGCTCGATCTATCAAGTCTATATGACCATTAGTAATTGGGTCAAAACTACCCGGGAAAACGGCAATTTTCGGTAATTCATGTAGTAACGGATCTTTGAACAAGTGGTGTACCTTTTCTGAACTAGTTCTGGTAAAACTAGTAGATGCCATGAAATTAGATCCTAGCACATCTATCAAGTTTTAGGAAAGTTATTATACTCTCAAGAAGCAATGGGGAAAAAATGGCGAAAATAAAATCTATTGATTGTATTCGGACAAGACGAAGCGGCATGTGGACTATTGTCAAGGTTTTAACAGATCAACCAGGATTATATGGTATAGGATCAGCCAGCGATGTCAACCATCCAGAAACTGTTATTCAAGCGGTTGAAACTATTAAACCAACGATAATCGGGCGAACCGTTGATCAAATTGAGGATATTTGGCAGTGCGTGCATACCAGTGGTTATTGGCGTAACGGCTCAATCCTGAATACAGCCTTAGGTGGTATTGACGTAGCTTTATGGGATATTAAGGGAAAAGTCGCAGGCTTGCCACTCTACCAACTACTAGGTGGAAAATGCCGTTCCGCAGTTCCTTGTTACGGGCACGCAGGTGGCTCAGAGTTGCCAGAACTGGAAGACGAGATTCGACGGTTTATGGAAGAAGGCTATCAGGTCATTAGGTGTCAGTTGGGCGGATATGGTGGAGGTGGTTTTTCGCCAGCAGATCAGTCTCCTCAACCTGAACCTCCTTGGTCTGTCGGACGAAATGTATTCGATGATGAAGCCTATTTGGAAAAAATCCCCCAAATGTTTGATTATCTGCGTCAGAAATTAGGATTTGGCGTCAAATTGACACATGATGTCCATGAGCATTTACGACCACAAAGTGCAGTCCAATTATCGAAACTACTAGAGCCGTATAGGCTTTTTTTTCTAGAAGATGTTCTACCACCTGAGCATATCCAATGGTTTCGCTTGATTCGAGACCAATGCACAACGCCGCAAGCTATGGGTGAGTTATTTACAAACCCCCATGAATGGATGCCATTAGTAACTGAGCGCCTGATTGATTTTGTTCGAGTTCGCATTTCAAAAGGTGCAGGTATCACTCAGTGTCGAAAAATTGCTGTGTTGTGTGAATGGTTCGGTGTACAAACAGCTTGGCAAGAAGGCGGTGACAATGATCCTGTTAATCAGATGGCGGCTTGTCATCTGGATTTATCCAGTCCAAGTTTTGGTATTCAAGAAGAAAATCATTTTAGCTCAGAGGAACTCGCAGCCTTCCCTGGTCATGGAACTATTAAGAATGGGTATCTATATGCTAATGATAAACCTGGTCTTGGTATCGACATTGATGAAGACCAAGCCAAATCTTTACTAGATCCAGACGAATCTAATCGCCACCGATATTTCATACCAGATCGGCGACCTGATGGTACTGCTGTTCGACCATAGAAAGAATTCCACATAGAAAAAAGCACTTAAAAATATCACCTAAGAACGTAAATAATATGATGCAACCACGCCAAAATAGGCCGCGTATTGAAAAAATCGCTAATGGTATAGACAAACGATCGAAATTAGACTAGCATGGCTAACCTATTTCTTAAAAGGATAGAATATTTATGGCCAAATTCATTATTTTGAAAATTACTAAGCCCCACCATGATGAAAAATAGAGTCTACATAGCTGGAATTAAAAGTGTATTTCCTCAGGCTTACCCGTCAGATCAGGCTGTAGATTTACTTTATCCTGTTCATAAAGCTGGTAAAAGATTGAACCAATATGCCAAGAAGGTTGCCAAATTTATTGGCATAGAAAAACGTTTTTCAGTCCTCGACGAAGAAAGTTTTCCTACAAGAAAACTTTCTCATCCGACCTATCATCCCTTACATTGGGGTACGAAGATCTTAGAACAAATTTCAGATAGAATTGATCTAAAAGAAATTGGATTTGTTAGTGTTTCTTACAATATTACTTCACATATCAACGTACTACCCAATTTGGCTTGTCAGCTAACGTACGAAACTAACCTTGAACTTGATCAAATGCCAGAAGAAATTGCTTATTATGGTTGTGCGGGCGGATTATTTTCTCTGAAGTCAGCAGTTGAATATTGCGTGCAAAACAGAAAAGCAGCTTATATCTACAACTTCGACCAGTGCTCGTGGATTGCAAACCCTATATTTGATCAAAAACACCCAGACTTTAAAGTTAACTTGATATCTTCCCTGTTATTTTCAGATGCTGGTGTTGGAATTCTTGTCATACCAGAAAATATGAAACATCGTTTTCAACAGCCATTAATGGAAATTGTTGATTACCAAACTGATTTTCAGTTAGGAACTGCTGTTGGCATGAGAGATGGGTATTTAACCCTAGGTGAAGAAATAAAAAATAACATGCCCGACATCATCTCTGAAAAACTTATCAAACCAATTCTAAAGAATAATAATTTGGCTGTAAATCAAGTTCAGGACTGGAGTTTACATCAAGGTGGACTTCCGATTCTGCAGTCGTTTACTGACGAAAAAAATTTAAATCTTACTAATGAGCAAATAAAACGCTCCAAGCAGATGTTTCAAAAACACGGAAATCTCAGTTCGCCAAGTGCTTTCGTCGTTCTAGAATCGTTTTTTCGACAACCTAGTACGAACTCTTCTTATGGGATAATAGCTAGTTTTGGTGCTGGGTATTATCTGGGTACGTTTCTGTATCGGTGTTAATCTAGGTATCTATTTTTGACATGAAAAGATCAAAGAGACTATTCAAGTTTACGCTCTCGAAAATTATCAGGTACCTTGTTTGGGGCTTTATCTCTTCCACGCTTCTACTAGACAAGTTGTTTGGTAAACCGTGGAAAGTTAAAAAACCGATTTTTATCGTTGGACATTTACGAAGCGGTACAACTTTCCTTCATCGATTTATGTGTGATAATTGTGTAGAGTTGAACGGAATGAGACTCTTGGATATGCTTTGCCCATCGATTACTGCACAAAAGATACTAGCACCACTAACTCCTCTTCTTAATAAAATATCGCTTGACCATATTTACAATCCCAAAATACATAGAACCCAACTTTCATTACCCGAAACTGACGATATTGCTATTCACTTCAGGTATGGTGAGGGGATTCTTTCTTGGGTTTATTTCAACTCATGGCAAAAATATTCTTCAATAGAAGATTTACAAAATAGCGTGTTTCAATCAGCAAATCAGGAAAAATTTATTCACTACCTCCACTTAATTCATGGTCATAGAATTCACGAATCTTCTCAGAGAATGATATCCAAATCTTTTTTCGCAATATTCAATATTGAAACAATCTTGAAAACCTTTCCAGAGGCCAAAATTGTTGTTTTATTACGAAATCCACTGCAAGCTGTACCATCGCTAATGTCTCTAGAAAAAAATGTGCAAACAAAACTATACGATTTTGATAGCCAAGATGAAAACGACAAAGCTCGATTCTTTCAGAATTTGTATTCTATGTCTATGTTCTATTACCAGTATTTGGCCAAGGTTATTTCTGATCATCAATACAGGAGCAACCTGACTTTAGTTACATATGATGATCTAAAAGATAATTTTAAAGATACTATACTTAGAATTATGGACCACTGCGACTTGGAAAGTGGACGTGGCGTATTACAAGCCATCGAAGCGCAAATGCATCAACAAGCTAATTATACTACTGAACATAAATACCAATTGGTAGATTTTGGCCTAAATACAGAGCAACTCCAAAAAGATTTTGATTTTATTTATCCCTGGTTATAGAGTGATGCTCATACGAATTCTTCACATTGACAGTTATATTTTATAAATAACACTGATGTTAATAATGGTGATACCGATAATATTTAGGATTAATGTTGTATAATAGTCCTTGATCTTAGAACAGAGATAATAATCTAGTTGATTTTGCCCGAATGGAGCGACTTTGCTAGATTCCATTTCATGACGAACAAGGAAAATATAATGTCTGAGGACACAAAAATCGCTTTCGTAGCCGGAAGGGCTAGCCATGGTAGTGGGGCCCATGAACACCCTGGTGGATGTCAGTTTCTAGCTGACATGATAAACCGACATGTAGAAGGTGTTGAAGCCGAGGTTCATTTGTCTTGGCCAACTGACAGAACTGCCTTTGACGATATTTCAGCTCTTGCAATCTACTCAGATGGTGGACAAGGTCATCCTATCTTGCCTCATTTAGAACAAGTCTCAGACCTGGCCAAAAGAGGAACAGGTCTGGTAATGATGCATTATGCTATTGAAGTACCCAAAGGAGACGCCGGTGACCACTTTGTTACATGGGTCGGTGGATACTTCGAGACACATTATTCAGTTAATCCACATTGGATAGCAGAGTTTACAGATTATCCGGACCATCCGATTGCCCATGGTTTAAAGCCATTTGAAATGGATGATGAGTGGTACTATCATATGCGCTTTAGCGATGATATGAAAGGTGTGACCCCCATCTTGAGTTCGATAGCACCAGAATCAACACTCACTCGTCCTGACGGACCACATAGTGGGAATCCGCACGTCAGGTCATCCGTCGCTAAAGGTGAAGCCCAGCACCTGGGATGGTGCATCGAAAGGCCAGATGGAGGACGTGGGGTAGGTTTTACAGGCGGACACTACCACAAAAATTGGGGGCATGAACAGATGCGCAAGTTTATGCTCAACTCAATTCTTTGGGCTGCAAAAGTCGATATTCCAGTGGAAGGTATTGAAACTCCTGAACCGACAGCTGAAGAGCTCGACACCTATATCTAAAAGCCTAAGCGAAACTACTAGCCCCACATTTCGAAAACTGTGTATTGTGGGACTAGTAGTTTCGCCTCATATTACTTACTTAGGATCATTCTGAATTAGTCTTTGGTAGTCCTCAGGCGTATCCATATCCTTCAAAATGCTATCGGTATCGACCGGCAAATAGTGAATTTGATCAAAATATTTCTCCAAGATTTCTTTCATACCACGGCCATCCCACTTCAGCGCTAATACTTCATCGATTAACATAGAGTCAAAAATTGCAGGGTGTCCTCTCTGGCCATGGTAACTTGGTATGGTAATTGGCAGAGGGGTAGACTGATGAGTATCAATTAATAAATCTATCGTGTTAGTGGCAATTAGTGGTTGATCTACAAGAGTAAGAGCAAATTCGGTACTACTAGATGATATTTGTTTAAGGGCTGCTTGAACAGAAGTCAGCATTCCAAGTCGATAATCTGGATTATTGATAATTCGCAATTTTTTGTTACCCAACGCTGCTTCAATCTTTTGGTAAACCAGTTTGCGCTTATGTCCTAAAACCACCAGAACTTCATTCAAAGACGAAGCAAGTAGTGTAGAAATAACGGTTTCAATTACCGTTTGATTTTTAAAGGGTAATAGCTGCTTGGGCCGTCCCATTCGTGTTGACATGCCAGCAGCCAGTAGTATACCAGTAATTCTCACAACCTAATAATCTAGATAATCTATAGGATACACCCGTTAAGATTAGTTATTGGCTCAGATACTTCTTTTACTGTTCCATTTGATAGGTCTTTTGTTAGTATGTACTCAGAGTTTATATTAATTCAGTTATGATAATTCCGTGAGAAATTTTCACGGCTGACCAATAGATCGGACGCATACAGGGATCTATATAAACTGAGATGTTGGCATGCTAAACAGACATGGAAAGAAATTCTTTCAATGTTTGTTACCTTCAATCAATCTCCCGCACTAAACGGTGTAGTCAAAAACCAACACATCTTCTACCAACGGGCGGATGAACTCTGTTGCTACCAAAAGGTGTTCGGGGTGAGGCAAGTAATTGTCTCGGGCCTTCTCATCCTTAAAACGAACAATGAAGCCATAACTGAATCCTTGACTTTTGCCTTCTGGGCTATTATTTACTCCCTGAGTTACCTCAAAAATATCAGGTATCTTATCTTTCATAGAGGATAGTGCCGAAGATAAATCAGCTAACTGTTGGTCGGTGGTATCAGCCTTAAGTTTGAGTAAAACAATGTGTTCAACCATATTAAAGAACTCCTTGGTATCGGTTACTTATACCGGACATATCTTAATTTAGAAGTACAAAAGTGATAGATTGTTCAAACAAGATTGAACATCAGGTCTGACGCTCAATGCCTTCGGACACATTTCTATTCCATTGACTTAGTTTAGCTCCTAAGTCTTCAGCACGTGCCGGATATTGATTAACAACATCAGTCGATTCTGCTAAGTCATCAGCCAGGTTGAATAGTTGCCCATCGTCGATAAATTTCCAATCCCCCTGACGAATACAACTTTGGTTCTTGAATCGCCAAAATAAGGACCGCTCGGGCAAGGCTAACCCCTCTACCATCAATGGCCAGAGGTTAACACCATCGAGTTCCATTCGAACTTCAGCTTGTGCTAAGTGAGAAAATGTTGGGAATAGGTCTAAGGTCGTAGCGGTCTGACTTGTTACACAACCGGATGGAATTATAGAAGGACAACAAGCAATAGCCGGAACACGGTGTCCTCCCTCCCAAATGGTTCCTTTCTGCCCTCTGAGTCCACCAGTAAGCCCTGGACTAACTGGTCCATTATCAGAACAGAAAAAAAACACAGTTTGACTAGCTAAATCCAGCTCTTTCACTTTAGCCACAATGGCGCCTACACCTTCATCCATTGCTTCCATCATTTCTTTGTATGCCTCTTTTTTGTTTTGTCGGCGACCATGTATTGGATAAGGATTACCAATACTTCTATCCGCTGGGTCTTTGCGCCCTTGATAAGGATAGTGTGGACATTCATGAGCTAAATAAAGAAAAAATGGGGTGTCAACGTTATTTTCAATAAAAGATAACCCGTACTGAGTAATCAGGTCGGTAGTGTAACCGAACTCAGATTTTAGGTTCCGGTCTGACCACCAATCAGCTTCTCCAACCTGATCAATATGAGAATGATAATCAATATTCCCAGAAACAAAACCACGAAACTCGTCAAAGCCAAAATTACACGGATTATACCGGGGGTGATAACCTAAATGCCATTTGCCATAGATAGCAGTGGCATAACCAACCTGCTTCAAGATTTGAGCGATTGTAGTCTGGTCTTTTCCTAATCCACGATCTCTGTGACTTTTAGCTGTAATTACCCCCTCAATACCAGAACGTTGTTGATATCGACCTGTCATTAAAGCCGCACGTGTAGGACTACAAACAGGAGCATTCGAGTGAAAATCAGTGAATTTCAAACCTCCACCAGCTAGTGCGTCGATGTTAGGAGTCTCGAGATCTGACCCACCATAGCAGCCAAGGTCACCATAACCAAGGTCATCGGCTAAAATCAGGATAATATTGAGAGGTGTGCGTGTTTTTTTCAAAGCTCTCTTCCAGTGGTCTTTACAATACTTGTCATTTTTTATAGTTGGTGATTAAATATTCTAGTCCTCTGTTATCCCAGAATACTTCCAAAATAAAATGTCTCAGGTCAAATTATGTACCATGTATACTTTTTTTGCAAAACATTCAGGAGTTTGACAATTTGAAACAAGATGATCCCTCGAAAAATCATAAAGCTGACCACTTTTCGCAGTTTGCTACTCAAAGTATCCATTCTGGTGAAAATCCAAGCACTTCAGCTCCACCCATTTATCAAGCTGTCACTGTCGATGGCGTTTACTTACGTTCAGGCAATCCAACTATTGACGCTCTAGAAACTCGTATTACCACATTGGAAGGGGGCACTTCATCCATAGCCACGTCGAGTGGTACATCTGCTATTAGCCAAACGCTAACAGCTCTACTTTCAGCAGGAGACCGTATAGTTTGCCACAAGACCATTTATGCTTGGACTAAAGTAGTTTTGGATTCTTACCTAGCTAAATTTGGAGTGGAAGTCGCCTATATAGATATGCGTGATTTAGAACAGTTACGTCTGGCTTTGGAAAGGCCAACCCGATTAGTCTATTTTGAGCCAATCACTAACCCAACAGTAGATGTTATCGATACCGAAGCTGTAGCCCGCATCGTTAAAAGGACTGAGGCAATAGTTGTTGTAGATAACACTTACCTTACGCCCTACCACTTAAAGCCATTTAACTGGGACATCGATATCGTTATCCACAGCGCAACCAAATATTTATGCGGGCACGGCGACGCATTAGCGGGTCTGATTGTTTGCCGAACACCTGAATTTGTCGAAAGAATAGCTCACGTACGCAATGCTTACGGTGGAGTTCTAAGTCCTCAAAATGCTTTTTTAACTCTCAGAGGTATTAAGACTCTCTCATTAAGGATGAAGCAACATGCAGCCAATGCCCAACAAGTGGCAGAGTACCTAGAAAATCATCCAAAAGTTTCTCAAGTCAACTACCCAGGTTTAAAGTCCAACTTGGGATACAAAGTAGCCAAGAGAATGATAATAAACGGATTTGGAGGTATGGTCAACTTTGGTTTGATCAATTCAGCACAACAAGAACGTTTCCTTAAGCGAGTTCAACTTTGTAAACCTTGGGTCAGCCTCGGAGACACACAATCGCTCGTAACCGCCGAAAATTTAGGTGGATTGATACCTGGAGGATATGATCGGATTCGGATGTCAGTTGGTTTAGAATCAATCGATGATATCATTGCTGATATAGAACTTGCCTTAGGTAACTAACTTAATTGATTAAGCAAACGATTGGTAATAGCAAGCGTTTACTCGGTGTTTGAATGTTGNCAAATAATGAATTCCGTTAAGTTCAATGAAGGTATTACTATTTAAATTTAGGAGTAGCAGATGGAGATTCGACAGGTCGTCGTTACAGATCAATTAGAAGTGGAATTACAGGCTAGCGAAATAAATACAGAAGGACTTGGTCCTGATGAAGCTATTATTACTACGGAATATAGCTACATTAGTACTGGAACCGAAATAGCTAATTATTCAGGCCGTGAACCCAAAGTATTTGAAGCTGATCAGTGGTGTACGTACCCATGGAGGTCAGGTTATGCAAATGTTGGATATGTAGAGGAAATTGGAGCAAATGTTAAGCGAATATCAGTGGGGGACAGGGTGTTCACTTATGGTAACCATGCATCTGTTCATCGCTATAATACCCAAAGGTTAGCAGTTGTGGTCCCTGAGGAGATCGAATCTGGTATTGCTGCGGCATCTCGTATGGCTGGTGTTGCTATGACTGCGCCAATTATGAGTGAAATCGCCAATGATCCATGGGTAATTGTTTTTGGTTTGGGTATGGTTGGTAATTTAGCAGCTCAAGCTTATAACATTTTAGGCTGNCGTGTAATTGGTGTTGATCCAGTTCAGCAACGACGTTCAGTAGCGGAAAAATGCGGAATTTCATATACAGTAGGTGGTGAACCTGATGAAGTACAAGCACAAATCGAAAATATAACCAATGGTGAACTCGGTAATATTACAGTCGATGCTGTCGGGCACAGCTCCGTCATAATGCAGTCGTTGAAAGCGACAGCTACATACGGCCAATTAGTAATTCTGGGAACACCGCGTGTCTCGGTAGAGGGCAATTTGACTGACCTACTGTCGGAAACTCATTTACGTTGGATCACCATTAGAGGAGCACTAGAATGGTGTCTACCCATGTATCCAACCACTCGAAATGCTGAATCTCAATTCAGTAAGCAAAAAACGATCTTTGGGTGGTTGGCAACTAACCAACTCCAAATCGAGCCTCTTATCTCACATTGCCTAAAACCTGAGCATATCAAGCAAGCTTATGATGGTCTGTTTTACCAACCCGACGTTTATACTGGTGTCTTACTGGAGTGGAGCTAAATAAAAGAGTGTAAGCTAACACATTCAATACTTGATTTCTCGTAGTATTTATGACAAACAAAGGAATATATCAAGTCGATAAAGAAATCAACTTACGTTTCCATTCATGACATCAAGTTGTCATAGCTGACGGGGCGAAACTAGAGCACAAAATTAAACAGTAATTGTTACATGTTATAAATCCATTCAAAAGAAATGATTAGTTTATGATTGATAAATTCNGCTGACTGAGCTAACAATCTAGCCAACANGGTATGTTAAAATTTAAGGTAGTCGTCGAAAAGTAGAATTAATCGCGCCCAAATTCTGGTTTTTCGTTTCTAGGGTTGTCTACTGGGCCAAAAGCTTGCCACGCATTATTAAAGTAGCTTTTTTGATCTGCATTCATGAAAGAAAAAGCCTGATCTGAGGGNCGACGAATTTCTTGACAGTGATAAATAGCCGATCTGTCATTATACTTGTAAAATAGGCCGTATCGAGGTTCATTATTCTGCCAAGTATTTGCACCATGTGCTAAGGTCTCGGTAAAAATAACTGCTGATCCCTTGGGTGATGCTATATTTTGTACAAGCGGGCCGNCTACTTTGAATAGTTCAGCTCGGTCATCTTCAGGTACACTGAAATCAGATTTATGCGAGCCAGGGATACAAGCGAAGCCACCATCCTGCTCAGCGATATCCTGCAAAGTAAAAGATATCACCGTCAATCCGGTGAAAATGCGACTACCCCTCACGTAATAGCGGAAATTTACGCTTCCCCCAGCGTGTCCACCGTGCATTTCGAAGGGGGGACACCCTTTAGTTCTTACAAAGCTGTAAGCACTTTCCAGACGTAATTTAGAAGAGATGATTTCCTTTAAAACCGANATNGTTTTGGGATGGTCTATTAAACTTGTAAATGGNTTCCCGGCATCTAGTAATGCACCAGNTGAAAACCATGTTCCATTGCTNTCGTAACCATCTGGAGTTTTATCCATAGGCTTCATGCGCTCTTTAATTTTTTCGACTGCCAAGTCACACTCTTCCATAGTTAAAACGTTTTCGACTACTAAAAACCCTTGCAAATCGAAAAGGTACTTCTGGCGTTCTGTCATTTTTAGTTCAGTTGTCATAATCTTTTTCTCTTCATGTATTACTAAGTGATTGGCACTCAAACGAAGTTAATTAGCTCGGTCTTAGAGAGGAGACCTTATCATNCTGAGAAATAACCTTTTTGTAATCCCTCAAACNACAGAAAATTAGGCTGTAATTCCTAGAATTAAATAACAATTAGTGGTCTTTGTATGATTGGNCTAATTTTTGCTAGGTCTAGGCTCAGATTAGTTTTGAGATGGTAAAATTTCAGTAATTATAAATCAAAACTAGTTTTCCCGATACTATTAATGTGCTCTAACAAAACTGGGACTAATTTGACAGTAAAGCTAACTCTTTTAAATTAAAACGAACGTTATCTTTGTTAAAATTTGGAAAGGATTCTTCTTTGTTTAGNGACTATAAAGAGCGCCCTACCTTTAGGTAAGGCGCTCTGANCGATTACATCAACGCTGTGTTAGATCGTTAGCTTTGTTTACTANGAAACTTGAATCTCGATTTCTTTTGGTTTAACTGCTTCAGCTTTAGGAATAACTACGGTAAGTAAACCGTTAGTGAAGCCGGCTCGAGCCAAGTCGGTTTGTAGATTTGGTGGTAGTGAGATAGCTCGCTGAAAATTACCAAAACGGCGTTCTTTTCGATGAAATGTGGATTCTGAAACTTCGGTGTCGACCTTTTCACCTTTGATTACTAACACATTATCGGTAATCGTTAGTTTAACCTGGTCCTCTGGCATACCAGCAACTTCTATAGTAATCTCGAACTGGTCATCATTTTCGATAATATCAAGTGCAGGCAACCAGTCACTTTTCCCGTTATCTTGTTTAAAAGAGCTAAAGGCTAGTGGACTTTGAACAAAGAAATTATCGAATAAGCGGTCTATATCGGTTGTCTTCCAAAGGCTAAGTGTTTTCATTGTATTTAATTACTCCTACTGGTGGTATTTTTTTGTAAAATCCGTTAACCGGACCATATCTTATCTATAAGCAGGAGATATGCCAAAATTTTTCGCCCGATTTATGAAGAAAATGACTTTTCCTCATGTAATTAATGCTTAGATGGGATTGTAACCTGTCAGCTTATACCAAAAAAGAAAATGAGACTGCCAAAATGACAGACCGAAAGTCCATTTCTAAACTCATGAAGTAAAAAAGTCTTATTGAAACTGCCTACCAAAGNNAGACTAAGGCTTTGATCGGTTTNATAATTATGTTTTCATGATTCGAAAACTCANCCTNCAAAAATTCTTCTTTGCTCTTTAGCAAAAACGCCNTTACTTAACCGAAAANCANCGTTTTTTCGATAGTTANTCAAAAAACGACTCCTNTATAAGTAATTCAATATNNGTAACATTTGGAAAAACAAATNTTANCAATATCTAAATCTGGAGTTAGTGAATCATATCTCGTCGTTTAAAAATCTGATATCGCAACCTAAAATTACTTCAGCATTCTGAATTAAAATCAAAAATTATTTGGTCGATAGTTAAAAATCCAATTGGATTCAGGTGTCAATGATTAATCCTAATATTGCTTTCTGGGTAGATTCCTCTTGCCAAAAATGTGGACTTTTGATAAAATGAGTGCGTGGTAATCCGTAGTTGGAGCATCAGGTGTGTTTTTCATATTTAGTATTAAATCGCCTGACACGAAGACNAGATAGTCGGTTGTAGCAGAGGAGTCGGTAGATGTCAGAAACAGTGCTTTGGGGAATTACAGGTGTGAGCCTAGGTATTGCAGGTACCGTTGGTGTTTTTGTCTTGGTTATGTCGGCTCAATTGGCTAAAATGGGTCTTAGAATTCGCAATGAAGAAAAAGACCGGAAAAGACTAGTCCAAAATATGCAGGAAGCCACTCGGATTGGTGCGGCCTACGATGCGACAGTCGCAATTAGAAAGTTCATCGAAGAAGAACAAAAAAAACTACCAGAATTCTTCATCGAAACAGGAGATCCGGATGAGCCCTACATGGAATATGACCTAAATTTGGCACGCAGATGGATGAAACCAATTCGTATTCTACTTGAACAAGAATTAGCTCATGGNCAGCATGTAGTTAGTGANTCTGCGGAATCAGNCGGAGAGCCAGCTCAAGATGACCCCGAAGGCGAGGGTACAACTAACGACGATAGTTAGAGTGANAAATGTCGGTTACGACCGATAATGTCGTTAGTGAACAGTGGGTCAAGCCCATTATTGGCCTNTTAACGTCTATACCTGATCAAACTGAATCGGTCTATGACGAAGTTATAGCTGAGCTTGGTCCNGTTGATTTTCATACCGACTGGATCCCTTTTGAGAGTACGACTTACTACCAANAGGAAATGGGATCGNAGCTACAACGTCAGTTTATCAGCTTTTCNAATTTGATTGACCCTAGTCGGTTGGCAGATATCAAGTGTTTGACAAATCGNCTGGAGCAACGCTTTTCTCAGAACAAAAAAAGGCGATTTAATCTAGACCCTGGCTACCTAAGTTCAGCTAAACTGGTCCTCGCAACAACCAAAAATTTTGCTCATCGCATCTATCTTCACTCGGGTATTTTTGCAGAGATTACGCTTACCTACCGCGGCCGTAGATTCCATGCTCAGGAATGGACCTACCCAGATTATCGNACACCTGTTTATTTGCAGATTTTTGAAAAAATTCGGCAGAAATATCTTAATCAGCTGAGTCAAATTTCCTCTCTGNATTCCACTGATCATAGCTATAGTAACCGACGTTTGAATCTAATAGGAAAGACTCCTAAATATGCCATAGGTCTAATGTCTGGGACGTCGGCAGATGGTGTCGATGCGGCTCTGGTTTCAATTAAAGGAAGTGGAAAATCGACNCAAGCTGAGTTGATTTGTTCTATTTGCTATCCCTATCCAGTAGAATTACACCAACGTATTTTCAATTTATTCCAAACGGAGCAGAGTCGCGTAGACGAGTTATGCCAAGTTAATTTCTTGGTTGGTCAAATATTTGCTGAAGCCGCAACCAGAGTAGTAGAAATAGCTANTTTTGATCTGAAAAATATTGACTTTATCGGATCGCATGGGCAAACCATTTACCATCTGCCACCTACGGAAATAGGTACTGCCTCCACCTTGCAGATTGGTGAATCAGCCGTCATCGCTAATCAGACTAACCTGCCTGTAGTATCCGACTTTCGTGTGGCAGATATTGCTCTAGGTGGNCATGGAGCTCCAGTAGTACCTTATGTTGACTTTTTGATTCACNACCANGACGAAAAGTCGGTTGCATTACAAAATATAGGTGGCATCTCGAACGTAACATTCATNCCAAAGAATGCTGGGCCAGAAGACATCATTGCGTTCGATTCGGGCCCAGGTAATATGATCATCGATGCCACTATTGAAATAGTCACCAATGGGCAGAAGAAATANGATGAGGATGGAATGATGGCTGATCANGGTCAAGTNAATNAAGGACTTTTGGATATATTATTAAAGCATCCTTACCTGAANTTACNCCCTCCTAAATCAACAGGTCGAGAGTCCTTTGGNTGGGCTTTTGCCCAAAAAACCGTAGAGAATGCTAAAAAATTAGGAATTTCGGATTGTGATCTTTTNGCAACAGTAACATTCTTCACANCCCAAACAATTGTTAACCATTATCAAGATCATATCCCCTTTTTGATTGACGAAATCCGAGTTAGTGGTGGTGGCAGCCATAACCGAACATTAATGAAAAACTTATCCACATTAGCCGAAGCTATGTTTAAATCAGTATCAGTGATAGTTGATGAACAACCGGATGCGAAAGAAGCCATTGCTTTTGCCATTTTAGCCAATGAAACATTAGTCGGACACTGTGGTAACCTGCCAAATGTCACTGGTTCGATTCGCCCAACTATCTTGGGCAAAATTACCCCCGTACCTCACAAAATTCTATAAGGTTGAGAGAAACAAAAACAGGCCGGGCTATTCGGGATTTCTTAAGCGTTTTCTTATAGTCTGAAAACGTACCGAGTCAATTGAAGCGTATGAGACAACTGGCAATTTCTGGATTTGCTGATTGACTCTGGCAACTCTTTCTCTAGTTCCTGGATGAGTAGAAAGTAACTTTTCAATTTTGGTAGTTTGACGCTTTTCAGTGCCCAATAACTTTTCAAAGAAGGTCATTATCCCATTTGGGTCTATGCCAGATGAGTGCATCTGTTGAACAGCTAACGTGTCTGCTTCACGCTCAGCCTCCCGGCCATACTGGAGTAACACACCAGAAGTTACAACTTTTGTCGCCAAGTTTTCTAGCTGGCTCTTATCCTTCCCCAATAGAAGTTGAGCCAAGGCAGCAAAGCCATACTGTTTAGTCAATTGCTTCATCCCGTGCCTACCGACTATGTGCCCAACCTCGTGTGAGATAACAC
This sequence comes from Candidatus Poribacteria bacterium, assembly GCA_002729015.1. The sequence goes on along the minus strand of PBVO01000098.1, from coordinate 14,270 downwards.
CCGCAAGTTCAGCTTCGGTACTTGAAAATCGGACTAGCCCCAAATTGACGTATATGTAACCTCCAGGAATAGCAAAGGCGTTAATTGAGTCATCTTGAACCACTTTGAAATGATAAGTGATATTCGGACGGGCAGAATTCCTTACTAATACCTGTCCCAGCTGATTAATGTAATCCGAAATATGGGGGTCAACATAAATTTTTAACTCTTTTTCAATTTTAGCCGCGAATTCACTACCGAGTTTAATTTCTTCGGCATCACTGAAAATATTGATGTTAGCCAACTGATTAGCTAACCGCCCACCACACCCCAACATTGAAAAAAAACTGGCCCACAGAAGAAAAGATAATTGAGACCAATTTAAACTTGATCTAGATATCACGTGAGATAGCGCTATCTAAAATTTTGGAAATCAGCCGGTCATAGGAAATCCCTGAAGCTGCAGCCTGAGCGGGCAAGTCGCTAAGTTCAGTAAGCCCAGGGAGAGTGTTGACTTCCGTCACAAAGGGTTGGCCAAACTGATCTACGATCATATCAACTCGAGAGTAACCATGGCATCCAAGTGCTTGATGAGCACGTAGCGCAATTGACTTAGCTACTTGACTCACCTCATCCGATAATCGAGCAGGAATCACGAACTCGGTCAAGCCAGCGGTATACTTAGCTTGGTAGTCGTAGAACTCACGTTTTGGTATTAACTCTAAAATTGGCAAAGCCTGAAGATCAGCCCCTACACCAATTAATCCNACCGTGATTTCTTGACCCTGCACATACTTTTCAAAAAGATTATCCTTGAATACGCGATTTTTTTCTACTGCTCGATATATTTCATCAGATTCATGAATAATCGAAACGCCTAAACTTGATCCTTCCGAAGCAGGCTTGATTACTAGTGGTAAACCAAGTTGCTCAATGGCATTTTGAGTTTGTGCTTTCAAGTTCTCTTCTAGATGAATTTTCAAATAGTCAGGCGTTGGGATCTGCATTGTACTAAAAATTTGCTTTGACATTATCTTGTTCATACCCAAAGCACTNGCCAAAATACCTGACCCAGTATACGGAAGACCAAAATGACTGAGAATTGCCTGTATCGTTCCATCCTCATATCCTTTACCATGCAGGGCTAGAAAAACGGCATCGACCTCTTCACTTATCAGCTGGGTAAGCCAGTCGTCTTTGACGAGATCTATTTCAATCACCTCATAACCTTGCCGTCGTAGTGAAGCNGAAACTCTTTGCCCAGAAAGAAGTGAAACTGAACGTTCCCCCGAGTTACCACCTAGTAAAACCCCCAACTTATTAAACAGGCGCATTTTCCTCTAGTACNAGTACTCNGAATTGATTAAAAATCATCATCNACTAAAAAATCATCGAAATTGTAGTCAGCTAACTCATCAAAATCATCGTCCNCACTGTCCTCATACAGTAGGTGNCCTGGGGGTAGTTCCAATTCTGGAACATCAATTTCTTTTGCTTCGTTCCATAAGCGTTCGAGATTGTAGAATTGGCGTACATCTTCTAAAAAAACATGGACGACGAAATCTACGTAATCGATCAAAACCCAATCACTTTTCTTGTCGCCTTCTCGCCGCCATGGTTTCGTCCCCCGACTTTCTCTCAAATCTTCTACAATTTTTTCTGAAATGCTTTCTACNTGCCTGTCTGAACTTCCACTGCAGATAAGGAAAAAATTGGTAAAAGCATCTAAATGACGTAAGTCTAAAATACGAGTATTTTCGGCTCGACGTTCTTGGGCAGAAACAGCTGCGGATTTTACTATGTCAAGTGAATCTTCGGTGTTGGTCTGTTCAATCTTTTTTTGCATTTTTTCTTTGGCTGATTGCGTAAAATTGGCCGACGCACTCCATTTTNGGGTTAATATCCAAGAAGATTTATAACAAAATCAATTCNTAGATTATCCATTCACAGATANTGCATATCTACCAAACTTCTGCTTTGAATAAAACCTTTTGGGCCGGCACATCCTACCAGAAAATCTCTACTACCGTCAAGTTTGTCTCAGATTTTCTAGGTGTCTGTTTTATAAACTGATTCGTGCAATCCTTTAATATAACCAAGGGCAAAAAGTCGACCAATCGAAGAATAACCCGGGTTNTCGTTGTCGTCGCCAGCCATAGTTGGTACATGATCGGGTCGCAGAACACCATCAAAGCCTATATCTCGGTAGGCTTCTAAGCAAGCATGCATATCAGTTTTTCCGTCGTCATGAAAAGTCTCTTGAAATTTTTCTGGTTGCCCAATGACATCTCGTAAATGAACAAAAAATATTTTTTGTTGGTTTCCAAAATNCCGAATTACTGTAGGTAAATCATCAGTCATTAAAGTAAANTTGCCCTGACAGAGNGTAATACCATTTACAGTACTTGGCACTATATCCAACAAGCGTTGAAAATTATCCACACTCCGCATAATACGACCTAAACCACGAATCGGGGACAAGGGAGGGTCATCTGGGTGCATTGCGAGTTTGACATTTGCTTCTTCAGCCACTGGAACTACTTGCTCCAGAAAGTAAGTCAGGCTATCCCATAATTCATCTTCACTAAGACTTCCATGTTCTGTAAGAGGTGCGCCAATCATTTTTCTATGATCATAACCTGTGACTAGAGCTCCTCCACGAGAAACAAGGGCTTTATCTGTACGAACCCAGTTCAAGACAGGCATCCATTCATAACACCAAACCGGAATACCCAACTGGCCCATATTTCGAATTAGCTGGCAAACTGATTCAATCTCATCTTTTCTTCCGGGTCTGCCGAATTTAGCACGGTGGAGTGGTGGTCTGCTTTCTAAAACAGCGAACTCAAACCCACCATCTTCGTATGACCGTTTCAATCGTTCCAAAGACGAATAGGACCAAGGCAAATCATCAGGATTGTTTCCACTTAGCTGGTTTCCAAAATCCATTGTTCCAACTACGTGATCAACACCACATTGTTTAGCCATATCCCAAAGCCGATTTCGTTTCGGTGGCAAGATCTCCGCTATNTGGATCATGAATTCTACCTCAAAATTTCGATTAGTCCTAGTTCATTTCATTGAATACAATCATTCCAAAGATCTTTGTATTACCACATTGAAAATGACTTTCAATTTGTGGCAAAATATGTATTCTGATCGGTTAGGAGAACAAATTTTAAATCGATGGAAAAAATCACCACTACAACCAAACCTAATGGCTCTGGGCGTAACTGGTTAGAAGTAGGCCATTTCGTCGACGATGAGTTTGGCCACTCTAATTGGATTAAAAAAGGCGATCCTAATCAGGATCGGCAATTGACTGTCAACCGTCTGCACAGCGACGGAGGGGCTACACTGGATTGGATAATTTTGATCCCCGAAAACTATCAGTGGACAATAGTCAAAATTAATTACGATCGCTTGAATCCACGGAGCTATCAAATCTTGTGGCAACCAGCAGCATCATCTAAAACAGATCAATTAACCAAACCAGAGAAAATTAAGCGAATATACCAATTAGCTGCTGGAAACGAAGAACTTACGAATTTGCTCCACCAGTTGCTCCCTCAATTACCAGAGTAAATTCTCCTTTGGGTTTTTTAGTTTGATCAAACTTATCGATGGCTTTCTGTAAGTCTCCACGGAATATCTCTTCGAATTTTTTGGTTAATTCACGCGCAACGCAAATTCTCCGATCACCCAAAATCTCAAATGCATCTCGCAAAAATTTCACTATTCGATGGGGTGATTCATAAAAAATTAATGTTCGCTCCTCGTTGACTAGTTCAGTAAGCCTGCGGCGCCTTCGCCCCGCTTTAGGCGATAGAAATCCCTCAAAAACAAAATTATGCAAAGGAAGGCCTGCGACCGAAGCAGCGACAATACAAGCTGAAACGCCTGGAATAGGAACAATGGGAGCATTAGCTGCNAAAGCTGAAACAACCAATCGGTACCCAGGGTCTGAAATTGTCGGGGTTCCCGCATCTGATACTAAAGCCAATGANTGTCCTCCCCGTAAGTGATCAACAAGCCTACTTGACTTAGCGCTTTCATTATCTCTGTAGAAACTAGTCAACGGGGTCGTTATCTGGTAGTGATTCAATAGACGTTTAGTATATCTTGTATCTTCTGCTGCAATAAGTTTTACCTCAGATAAGATGCGGACCGCACGAAAAGTAATGTCCTCCAAATTACCAATTGGAGTNCTAACAATNTAGAGGGTTCCCATCTGTACATGAGACATAAAATTTTCTCTAAAAGTCAAAACGTTTGTATCGTCAATCTCGGGAAAAGATCGAGACGATGATAAAAAACAAGCTGGGAAGCAGCCTACCATAGCTAATTCTAATCTGTCAATCAGCACCACTTAGTCAGTTCAGTCTAACCATGCTATAATCTTACTGAGTAATATCAGCATAAATTTTTCAGGTAAAACACTGGCAATTATAAAGAATTTCCAAATAACTAAGAATTTGGTTTATAAACGGACCACCTCCTTATCGCTAGAGCTTGACTTATATTGGATTAAACCACCAGACACTAATCCTAAAGGACAATCAACCCCCTTAGTCATCTGGATTCATGGCGGTGGTTGGCGAGGAGGTTATCGACAAGATTGCNGTNATGCNCTCAGTTTAATTGAGATTGGTTTCGCCGTAGCAAGTGTTAGCTATCGATTGAGTCATCAAGCTACTTTCCCNGCCCAAATCGAAGATTGTCGCGCTGCAGTCCGCTGGCTGAGAGCTCATGGCGACTACTATAATCTCGATACTAGTCGGTTTGGTACTTGGGGTGTATCAGCTGGCGGGCACCTTGCAGCTTTACTTGGTACAACTAGTGGCCAAGACCGTTGGCAAGTTGGTGANCATCNAGATCAGANTAGTGATGTGCAAGCTGTTTGTGACTGGTTTGGTCCAACCGATTTTTTTCGTATGAATGATATTACAGGTNCCATTGATCACGAATCGGCCGATTCACCTGAATCTATGCTGATTGGTGGCCCTATTCGTAATCACCGAACACAAGTAATTGCCGCTAATCCAATTACTTATATTAGCAATACAACTCCACCATTTTTGATCATGCACGGACAAGATGACAGAATTGTTCTGCCTAACCAAAGTGAGTTGCTACATAAGGCATTGAAACGAGCTGGCGTCAATTCAGAGCTGATTTTACTGAGTAATTTCGGTCATGAATTTAGCTCTGAACAAACTGAAGTTGTTAAAAACTTCTTTAATGAGCATCTAGGGAAAGGTTAATAAGATGAAAACAAAATTCAAAGTAGCAATCGTTGGGTGTGGAGGAATTTCGAAGGTGCATGCTAATGCTTGGCGTGATTCCGATCAAATTGACTTNGTTGCTGCTTGCGATGATGATGTCCAAGCACTAAAAAGCTTTGTCGATCAGTTTGAAGTGCCTAACAGCTATCTAGACCTGAGAACTTTGTTAGAAAATCAAAAACTAGATGTCTTAGTAATTACTACTTGGCCGTCATCTCATCTCAAAAATGTGTTGGAAGCTGTAAGAGCAANGGTCAAAAGAGTTTTGTGTGAAAAACCTTTAGCAATCAATACTAAGCAAGTTGAGCAGATGATCCAGGTAGCAAGAAAACCGCAAACCAACAACACTCCGGTGTTGTTGACGGAAGCTTTTATGTATCGGCACCATCCTCTAACTCAAGAGGTCAGATCAAAAATCCGTGATGGTACGATTGGAGAATTAAGGTCAATTAACCTTGTGTTCAATACTGGACTTACTGATCAAACCAATTGGCGATTACGGGGCGATCTTGGTGGTGGTACAATGATGGATTTAGGCTGCTATTGTATCGATCTAATTAACTATCTAATTGATCAATCACCGCAGTCGGTTTATGCGACTGGGAATTACTCATACGGTACTAATGCTTGGGAAACGATGTATGCTATTATTCGNTACAATGATCGTCTCGTTGCACAGATAGATACTGGATTTGGCATGTGCTGGCGAGAGTATTATGAAATAGTTGGCAGTGAAGGNGTAATCAGGGTGAACCCCGCTTGGGGGAANAATGTCGGTGAATGTCAATTTTGGCTTAATGANCAACCTATAGTTGTTGAAGGATTGAACCCTTATCTAGCTGAAATACTTAATCTCTGTTACGCAGAAAGTCAGTCTGATTTAATAATGCCACTCACGGATTCTTTGCGCAATATGAAATTAATTGATGCGATTCATGAATCCGCTCATGCGGGGCAGGCAGTTCAATTCATTGATTAATTTAGAGCATGCCACTATCAATATAAGCCTAATTTAGAAACTACTTCTTTTTGACTCAGTCTATGGTCGCAATTGATTTTTCTCGTTTTTAGGTTAATATAATCTTAACTTCTTAAGTGAATTGCTTAACTAAAAGTCTGTAGNTGTATTACTCTTTTCACATTAAGAATTCGAGTAAACCGATAGGTTTTCTTAGGCTCGACCATATAAAAATAGGATCAATAGCATATGAATAAGAAAAGTGGACCAATTTCTCACCGAATCATGATTTACTTCTTTTCTGCTGTTTTAACATTATTACTGATTTGGGCAATAGACTATCTTTTGTCAGATATTGGAAATATCCCNGGACCTAGTAGGAAAACAATTGAGATGCGTTTTGTGGGAAATGACCTGACGGAANAACAGAAAAGTTTAAATAGTGAAAAAAAGAAAATTACTACCCAAATCAAAAACGAAACTGAGAATCAAAAAATATTGGAAATNAGTATGAGTNGTTCAAAAGACACAATGAATCAGCTGCTTGATCTTCATCGTTTGGCNTTGGAAAAAAACGTTCGACCTACCCTTGACCAGCAAAATGCATTGGCTGAAAGCCAAACACTTTACCTATCGAACCAGAAAGAGTTTCAAAAGGCTAATGCTCAGATTTCCAATTTAACNAAGCAGCAACAAGATTTAGAGCAACAAATTAATCTTATAAATCAAANAGTTACCGAACGTCTAACTCAATCTAAAGCTGAATTCAATAATCTATTACAANCTCACCGATGGAAAATGGCTGGCCTAAAGCTACTGGTTATTCTCCCACTTTTAGCAGGCTCAACTTGGCTAGTAATAAAGAAAAGGAAGAGTGACTTTTCACCACTCATTTTTTCATTTTTGATCGCGACTTTTTTCGAAACGGGAACTGTAATGCATCAATACTTTCCAGCTAAATTTTTTCGATACATCGTTATTGGTGTTGCAATCACTGNAACCTTAATAATTCTNAGACATCTGATACGATTGGCTATTTCACCACAAATGGATTGGCTATTAAAACAATATCGAGAAGCCTATAAAAGATGGCGATGCCCGACATGCAACTTTCCTATCCGTCGGGGTATACGAAAGGAAATTGATTGGGGGTCATCTAACTTACGTGGTGCAATTCCAATTCAATCGGAATCTATTGATAAGGAGGAGCAACCGTATGCTTGTCCGTCTTGTGGACAGCATTTATACGAGGTNTGCCTAGAATGTGAACAAATGCGACATACTTTACTTCCGTTCTGNCAGACTTGCAGTCACCAAAAAGAAATAAGAGTTAGTTAATCCAGATGAAACATTTAGCTANATATATATTGCAATTTNCCATTCTCGTTTGCTCANTGTTGTTGGGAGTNTTTTATCCCCAATCGGCTCANGCTGAGCTTAAAAAAGTCCACTTTCTAATTCCTGGTGGGGCCGGTGGTGGTTGGGATAGTACTGCTCGTGGAGTAGGCCAAGCTCTAACCAATTCTAAACTAGTTAAACGAGCGTCTTACCAAAACATGTCAGGTGGTGGAGGTGGAAGAGCAATCGCGAATTTGATAAATACTGCTAGACGACACCAAAACACACTGATGATTAATTCGACGCCACTTATCATCCGTTCACTACAAAAAATCTTCACATACACCTTTCAGGACCTAACACCAATTGCAGCTGTGATCTCTGACTATGGAGTGCTTGCAGTGAGTATAAACTCGAAACTAACAAGTTGGTCGGATGCTTTAGATCAGTTCCACAAAGATCCTACTCAATTAGCCATCGGTGGTGGTTCCGGTAGAGGGAGTTTGGACCATCTAGTAGTAGCACAAATTTTTCAAGTAGCAGGCGCTGACCCAAAAGAAATTCGTTATATTCCCTACGACGCCGGTGGAAAAGCTATGGCAGGACTTCTTTCAGGGGAGACTCAAATTTTGTCAACTGGTCTCGGTGAAGCTTTAGAACAGCACAGAGCTGGACAGATTCGCATTTTAGCGATTACTTCCGAGAAACGGTCACTAGCTATCCCCAATGTGCCCACTTTTACGGAATTGGGCTGTCCCGCTGTTTTCCTTAATTGGCGAGGGTTTTTCGGTCCGCCGAATCTGTCTGAAAAAAAAGTTAACATGTATAATCAAATCTTAGAAAAAATGTTCAAAACAGCTGAATGGGAATCCATCAGAAAAAGAAACGGTTGGCAGAATCAACACATTGCTGGACAGAAATTCCAAGAGTTTCTAAAACAACAAGAGATACAAGTCACCCAGTTAATGAAAAGTCTTGATTTCTTGAAATAAATTAACGCATTCGCTTGATTTGTTTGATGTTCCAAAACAAAATTGGTGCTTTAATATTTCTAGCGTTATCCATTTTCTACGGTTACCTTGCTTCCCAGATACCGGTTGCTACAGGCTTGGAAGGTCCAGTAAAACCTGCAACCTTACCACTTTATCTGAGCGCTTCTGGTGTCGTAGTTAGTATTCTTCTCCTTCTACTCCCATCTGAAAAAATGCGAGCTGACTTAGTATTAGACCGAAATAATCTGTTTCGTGCAGTAGGGCTACTAGTATCAATGGTCATCTACGGTTTAACTATTAGTAGTTTAGGCTTTTTGGGGGCCACGATTCTATTTTTAATAACTGGTTTTTGGGTGATGGGTATACGTCAACAAAAGGTTCTTTTTTTGCTGCCTGTCATCGTTGCAACCTTCTTTTGGTTCGTTTTGACAAAAATACTTGGTATATATCTTGATACCGGTTGGNTCNGTTGGCTACTGAGTAAATTTANCNATTAATCTAATGTTAGAAGGCATTTTGACNGGATTTTCCACAGCGTTCTCGGNNACCAATATTTTCATGGTTTGTGNNGGTGTNNTGGCGGGCACANTAATTGGTATGCTACCAGGNCTTGGNCCAATATCGGCAATAGCTTTGATGATTCCAATTACGTACAGTTTCGATTCATCTTCAGGTCTAATTCTAATGGCTGGTGTTTACTATGGTGCCGTTTTCGGTGGCTCGACTTCCTCAATTTTAGTCAATGCTCCCGGAGTAGCAGGAACTGTCGCGACAACCTTTGATGGTTATCCGCTTGCCAAAAGAGGGCAGGCGGGGAAAGCTCTTGCCGTAGCTGCTTACGCATCGTTTTCAGGTGGTACCGTCGGTGCAATTTTTTTATTACTAGGTGCCCCCTCCCTTNCTGTAATATCGNTCAGTTTCCAATCAGCCGATTATTTTGCTTTGATGTTAATGGGATTATTAGCGGTTTCAGCCTTCACACCTAAAGGTCAGTTCCTCAAATCCATTCTTATGACTATCTTTGGGTTAATGCTTTCAACTGTTGGTACTGACAACGTCACTGGCATTCAGCGATTTACCTTTGGACAACTAAACTTGGTTGATGGAATTAGTTTTTTATTGTTGGCTATGGCAACTTTTGCTTTATCAGAGGCTTTGATGATGGTCTTAAACCACAAGATAACAACAGTTTCAAATAAGACCACTCTCAAACCGGAACAATTGAAACTATCTACAGCCGAGTTAAAAGCAATTGGCCCAACTATTGGTAGATCATCAGTATTGGGTTTTTTGGTGGGGGTCCTTCCAGGTGCTGGGGCCACTATTGCCTCTTTTTTAGCCTACGGTATGGAACAAGCTATAGACTCAGGTAGTAATTCGTCGGTGGAATTCGGAAAAGGTAATCTGAAGGGGNTAGCAGCTCCTGAAACTGCTAATAATGCTGCTTCTACTGGTTCTTTCGTCCCACTACTAACTCTTGGTATTCCCGGTTCCGGAACGACAGCANTAATGCTTGGGGCTTTGATCTCTTATGGAATACAACCTGGACCGCAGTTATATGCTGAGAATCCAGAAATTTTTTGGTCTGTCATTATTTCTATGTATTTGGGCAATGTAGTCTTACTGATTCTCAATCTACCTTTGATTCCTTACATCGCTCGGTTAATCTCTATCCCTAGACAATTCTTAATTCCCCTAATTTTGTTCTTTTCGTTGATCGGTGTTTACTTAGTTTCTTTTAATACTTTTGATTTATATTTAATGGTTGGGTTTGCGATATTAGCCGTTTTTTTTCGTTTTTTGAATTATCCTCTAGCTCCAGTTTTATTGGGTTTTGTATTGGGTGANCTGNTAGAGGATAATTTGCGTCGGGCATTATTAATTAACGATGGCCAGCTATCTTTTTTATGGAATAGACCAATTACTAGAACCATTTTAATCTTTACATTCTTGTTGCTGCTGCTTCCTTTAGGCCGACAATTAATCCGACATAATAGAGGTAATTAACAATATAGATTTTCACCACCGGACCTAATATTTACTCCTCACAATTTGGTAACCAATATCATCATCTACCAGAAGTTTATAAGAACAATTTAGAACTTAACTTATATGAAGTCCGATTTACTTGCTCTTTATGTCATATCGGCTATTTGGTCAGATAATATGACTTTTGCCCCTAGAACCAACTCATCAGGGTGTATACAAGCTATTCTTGGTTCTTGATAACTTTGCTATTACAAAGGGCTGTGTGAATCACGGCTTTGATATTGTCTTACTTGTTGTACTCCCCAGCGATAGTTATATTTTTCGATCAAAACGCAAGCAAAATCATCAGGAATAAAAATTACTTCACNAATATCTCTAATTTTATCCGTAATGATTCAACCACTTNCGCGCCAAATCTAGGACGGAAACACCTCTGGCACCCATTACCTCTCAGATTATAGAATATTTGGAACAAGGATTAGNTTCAGTATNATCTGTCGNTATTGATTAATCTGGGCTAAGGTCTACTTTCTNNGTTTTTTGAATACGTTATTCAACGTTTTTAGTAGGATTGCAGGCAAAACTCTTTTGTTTTCAGCCCAGTTCTTGGTACATCCTGATTTGTTGTGATAGAAATAATCCATCAATTGATACAAATATAGCAACAAGGGTTAAGGAAACATCATNCTTTGCCGACTAGTTCAGACTGTTCATCAGTTAAAATAGAAACTTGTATGTTGGAACTTCTAAGAAAGCACCACGTATCATCCACAAACTACCGATGATGAATTCTCCCAAAATAACACCAATGAAGAATGGAATTGCTCGCTGATGGAATTTCATACCACCNAACTTTAGTGTAATTGATTTTATACACCAACTGATAAAGATCGAAAACCAAAATAAATTGATGGACCAACTACTTGAAACTGCGTAACCTGCAGGATGAAAAGGCCACCAAAACAAGTTCATTCGCAAAACAGCTAGTAGAAGTGTAAAGGAAAATCCGAATACTATTCCGACACATGCACCATAATCGATAGAAGAAGGCGCAGTAAGCCATCTTTGAAGTTGACCAAAGGATTCTGTAACTCTTCCACTACCGAAAGCCCCAAATTGATAGGAAGCGTCTAGAGCTGCCCAAAAAGAGGTCAAACTACCAACAATAATGGAAATTAAAATAGCCAGGAATAANCTGTTTAGTTGCATTCGACTACGNTCTGCNAGCTTAAATCCTTCCAGTTGGTGTGGCATTATATGCCCTCGGTACGCGCGATTAAAGAATTGATAAAATGAAAACATTGCCAAATTACCAGGCGAAAACGTACGAGAGCCAATAGTGTTAACCATCGTGTAATGTGTTCCAGCCCAATGCANATCGTGAACAGGTGAACCCAATTCAGCTCGCATACGAGTAATACCAATTGATAAAGCAAAGTAAATCGTGAAAAAAAGAGCAGCAGCCCATAATGACATCCCAGCAAGAACAGAAAAAGNAATCAACAAAATGTACCCGAGACAAGCTCCAGCAAACGCCCATACTTCTACACTTTTTGTTGCACTAATATTATTCTTTTTTTTCGCTAGTACTGGTGAGAAGATTTGTTTCAAATGCCGTCGTGTTGACCAGAATGCTAATAGACATAGACCAGTATAGGAGCCAAAGGTTTGAGCCTCGATATAGGGAAAATTTGGTAAATTTCGTAACCCTAGGAAACTACCTATAATAAGTTGTGCTTTCCAAANTAGATAAAAAAACCAACAGGCAAAAGAAAGCTCTAAGGGCATAAAAAAAGCCAAACCAACTGCATAGGGAAATATTGGAATCGGTGTCCAACCAATGGCATTCCAAGGTGAAGTGGTAAAAAATGGATGTAAATCGTAGAGCTGACCTCCAAAGCTTGGGACCGAAGGATAAAGAAAGTGAAGTCCATTTACCAAATCAATACCACCAGATAGGATAAAGCCAGTCCACATAATCTTATTTGTTAAAAAAGTATTTGGTTGGATGGTGAGATGTAAGGGTAACTGAATAATTGGATAGCTTAACTTTTCATGTTCAATCCACTGTTTTCGAACAACTACTGACAGACATAACATCACAAAAGCTAGAAGCGTAATAAAACCTGACCAAAAAATTACTGACCTCAACCAAGCTAGAATATTAGATTTTAGATATATACTGGAATCTCCCTCGTGGAATCCTGCCAAAACGTCCAGATCACTCACAATCAACCATTTAGGAATATGGTGAAAGAACAACTCTCTCCACTCGTTTTCTGGGTTAGCCATCCACGTGATCCCACCCACATAAGTAATTAATTGCTGCATCATATCTAACCCACAAATCGCGGANGCCACCGACAACATTGTATAGATCACCAGCAGTTCCGAAGGATTAAGACCTGAGATTTGAAATACACGCTGCATCAAAACGTTCAGGACTGTAATTAAGAAGAGAAAGAAAATGACATTGAAAAACAGGGAAAGAGTNGTCGGATAACCCGCCCCCCAGATGGCTGCACGCATCAGCCAAAGATTGTTGACCGGTATCAAAAAGACACCAATCAAAATGGGGAAATAATGGGTCCTTTTTTGGGGGTAAGATGTGTTAGTCAAAGTTTTAGATGATTGACATTTTGGGTNCAATCCCACAGATTATTTTTAAGCATTTAGTAATTTTTGTTTCACAAANGTCTCGTATTGATTTGAAANTTTCATTTTTCAAGACTTNTCAACATTGATTGAGCAATGGGTAATCACAGATCATGGTATGGAAAGATGATTCTTAGCATAAGAAAAGACAAACGAAAGATCATAAAGCCTAGCACTGAATTTCAACANAAGTAATTAATCAGTAGATTTTTTCTGATTGCCTGAGAAAAAATTATAATTGTTGATTATCATATTTTAATTGAAGAAAAGTAAAAGGTGAATTAAGCAAATTTAACCCACCTTTCAAAAAAGAGACTATGTAAATGTTCTGACTATTTCAGATTTTTCGGGCCAGAAGTCTTGATTTTGGACCAATGAATAGCCTTATTATTGACAGCCTCTACAATCAATTTTCAAGCCCTCTATCTACACTTTAGCTTCAAGAGCACCATCAAAAATTGCTACTTCATCAATGATTCNCTGAAAAAAGTTAGTTAGAATGANGCGAGAATCGGCATCGCTAANACCTATCTTAGAANCTTCTTGCCCAAACAGTTTGATGTCTCAGACAAGTCTAAGGTTTGTACCCTAAAAAGTCTTAGCTGGTTGTTGCTACCACTTGTCTTGATCGAGTTTTCCTGATCCTATAGCGAACCGCACACCCTCACCATTAGTCTAGCTAAGTATAACTTCCATTTTGTACCAATTGCCCCTGTTATCTGCACTGATCAAAATAGCATTACCATATTTGGGGGAACCTGTCAGAATTTCGTCTGGCTCATTTCCCACTTTTTAACACTATTGGCGTAGAAGACTACCGTAAAACAGTTCAAATGAAAAATTGGGTGCTATCTTTGGAACTGTACCAGTTTCATCTAATGCTTCACCGAAATTTCCATCGACCGAGCTAGTCGTACGGATTGTCTCGCCGTCGATGTTATTGCCAGATGTGTCTTTAGCATTTTCGACCAAACACCACTGATCCACCATGTTTCCTGAAACTGACATCATAAAATAATAGAAGAAAGACAGAAACTAGTGCGTGGCTAATATGTTTTAGACATTTAGCTATAG
>PBVO01000047.1 GCA_002729015.1 Candidatus Poribacteria bacterium | reverse complement strand
GGAACATTTGCGACTTGGAAGGTTGGTAAGCATCCACCGGTACCATCTTTTGTTGACCATTCAGGTCAGCTAACCGAGCAGTAATTTCAATTTTAATGTTCTCTACTATTTGCCCACTGTTGATGTCAACGATACGTTTTTCTTGTGCTGAATCTGTCCAGTCATTTACTCCGTAAATTCCCATACCATCACCGAAATCAAAAACAGCAGTTTGATTAACATCGACGAAAGCAACAATATAGTAGCTACCAGCCTCCACTAATACTTCAAAAAAACCATCTTTGAGTTGTACAACGCTTGTGTATGCGATCTTCAACTGTTCATCTACATATAACTGAACAGTCGTATGTGTTAAGTCGTTTTCTGGCCATACTACTCGACCTCGGATTTTAGCATTTGCTTTTTCTTTAAACTCTTGTTGTCGTTCTTGTTTTTCTAAATCAATTGTTGGGTTAGTAGCACTAGCGTTATTAACTAGCATGCCGAGGATTACAAATAAAAATAGCAAATTTTTGGAAAGGAAAGATGGTTCAAATACGAAGGTCCTATCGAAAGTAGATTGAGAACATAACATGGATGGAGACTAAACTCTAATTTTTACCACTGGAATATGCATCCCCCAAATTTTTTGGGTAATTAGTGCTATTCGAAAGTGATTGTGAGAGGTTAAAGTTGGAAATGGCGTTAGTAGCTTCGCTGATTGCACGATTCTTTTCGGCATCCGATTCAACTNAGTGTAGTANATGATCGGCCCTTATAAAATNCGTCGTGTCAANTTCATNTTTATTTCCCGTAAANATTAGTTTAAATGTNAGATCAGGAGCTAACTCTTTGGCAGTTTTAAGCGCTNCTTCAGCCCGATNACGTGATGCTGATTTNGCTATCAAGGAACCCGACACCGGTACATTATCATTTTCGTCCCATTTCCTCACCCACACAATTAACCAGCTATCAGGAAACTGTGATTGTAAACTGGATACGTCTATTTCTTTCATAAACACCTCAATGTACCGAAAACCGACACAATTGTATCATAATAAGAAAAATATCGGCAAGCTAGGTGATACAAAACAAAAAACGAACAAGTAAAAGCTACTATATTTGTTAGGATGTCTAGCCATTATATGGCTTAATTATTCTTTGGGCTTCCAAATTATAAAAATAATACGCTTGACCTAAATNCTACAAGGAGAAATCTAGCTTTCTTACAACAACGCTAGAACTACAAATTCATTATGAGTATCGTCCTTAGACTTTGATTTTGGGTTTAATAATTGACCAAGAAGTGCTATTTGTTTATTGAATTGGGGACGAAGGTTTACAGCAAAATTCAGTTGAAAATTATGTNCCAAGTCAAGTTTCAAATACTGAGACTAGCATAACCTATTGAATACAATAATCTNCATATAATCGTGGACATTTAAGCCAAGTTATCATCAGTTGCCACTTAACGCCAATATCAAATCTCCCAATTTGGCCGATTGTTTTTCCCAGCTATATTGTTTCATGAAATCAGCAGCTCGGTCGCCAATCNGTACTAGAGAATCTCGATTGTTATATGCAAATATCAGGTGATCTATGATCTCATCAATTTGACTTTCTCCCCATCCATCGGTACCAACATTGAAATAATTAACGGGCTTTTGGTCTTTTAAAATCAAGCAATTATCATCTTGGACCAGATCGAGATGGCCTGTATTACCAGATAAGATGACTGGTATTCCACATGCCATACATTCCATTGCAACTAAATTAGTTCCCCCCTCAGCCCGATTAGGAAACAATGCTAAATCCATTTGTCGAATTGTATTGGCAATTTGGTTGTTGGGNACTAAACCAAGGTCNATGAAGTTTTGAGGAGGAATACCATTTTGGACCAACCAANCAGATACGTTGACTTTACCATTCTGGTCATAAACAATCGGCGTATTAATACCAGAGTGGTCTAACTCTTGGGCTAAATTCTGCCAAGGGCTGTGCCATGCGGTTACTAAAACTGCGTCAGGATACATCTCAACAAATCGACTAAACGCTTTTACTACCAAATCTTGCCCTTTTCTAAATTCTAATTTCCCACCCGAAAAAACCAAAAACCGATCTGGTATCGATGAACCTCTATTTTCTGCATGAAATATGGTATGGTCGACACCTTGCATAATTGTGGTAACATTTTGGCAGCCGTTGCCTTCTAACACGCTCTGATTCCAAGTTGAACCTGTAATGATTAATCGATATAAGTTAGCTCGCTGAAAAGCGTCTAATGTTAGATTAGTGTCCTCAAAAAAAACGACTCCTNCTAGACAGGAGCTAAGTAACATTTGTTGATTGAAAGATGAGTTCGTTTTTAAACCATTAGCCAAGGCGTGAACCACTGGGAAATCCAGGTTTAGGCTTTGACCCGCTGGCTGTTGAAGTAATTGGCGTTCTAATTCAACAGTTGCTTGGTGCAAGGAATGAAATTCTGCCCGACGGATTGGGTCCAGACGAATAAGTTCCATTTGAAAAGCTTGAGAAAAAATTGGAAACAGTCGACCTTCTCGAAGCCAATTAAGTGCTAGATTGATCCCATAGACCCCCCAGCCATGTACACTCGAAGGTTGCCAGTTTAAAATACAAGAAATCGGATTAGTCATATTAGTTGGACAGGGTTGCTTAATCGGCCATGTTTATAGCTTCGGGTAATCAGGTACATCCTTGTAATTCTTCCAACTCTCTTTATAAATTTTCCATACACCATCACTAGTATCAATTGCTAGAATCAGAGTTTTAGTACCAAAATCGCGGTATGCAGGCCTATTTCCAGACGCTGGTGTATAGGCTTTGTATGTCTGCAAAAAGCCTACATCCGCGACCGCTGTGTCTCCATTGATTTGTAAATTCGAAATCAAAACCTCAATTTTGCTATATCGCTTGTTAAGTCTTTGCATTCCTTGACGTAATTGTCTTTTGTCGAGAACTCGCTTTTTTTCCATATCTTCTCTACCATTTACAACAGTCACCCTAGTGATCCTAGCTTCGTCTGCATACTGATTCATGTAGGTTTCTACATCCTTATTTTGCCATGATTTTTGCCAAAGTCCCAAAACTTGCCTGATTTTGAGTTGAGTGTCAACAGGTGAANCATTTGATAATCCAGAAGTTGCCTCNTGCACAATTACAGAACTATCTTGTACTGTTTTATTAGAGGTCTCAACCGCTACGGATGTCTCACTGCTTTGTGGAAACTCTTGCCGATCTCTCAATTCGAAATCGCTTACGAGATACCATTGTTTCCGAATACCCTTCTGAGTAATAACCAAATCACGATAGGTTNTCATCAACATTTGCCCACCTTTGAACAATCCAAGTGGTATTGAGTCAATGTTATACTTTTCTTTATTTCGTGGGTCCACGCGGTGAGNAATATTCTCGATCTGAACCGAAACTTCATCATAAGGACGAATACGTTTGATTGCTTCTCGGTACTGCGATTTTGCTTTTTCATCATTTCGTAGGACTGTTGGATCCCATAAATTTTGGAATTTTTGTTCNCTCTTAGATTCAACAGCATCTTTATATCGCTTGGCAAATTGCTCAATAGTTTCCGCTTTNCCAACAAAGTTCGCAGCAATTACAGACACAAAAATAATGCCTAAACACCCCCCAACAGCAAGGACTATTTGACGCTTTTTGATAATTCGACGAATCTTACCTAGTAATGTATTCCCATGCCAGTTATTTTGGTTTTGATTATTCATAACCCACCTCTGCTGTGTTTGCCATTTAGTACTTCGGTACATCTTTGTAAATTCGCCATATTTCTTTCTGGATATACCACTGCTCATTCTCCTCTTCTATCCAAACTTCACGTTCCCAGATATCATATAGAATGGGTTGTGTTTGTCCGTAACCAGAAGGTTTATGCAACCGATAATTAGCAATTAGGTTATCGCCTTCGGCAACAATTTTGGGTTTCTCTATGGAAGCCTGTTGGGTCCAAGTATTATTAGCCATCTGCCGGATAATGTCCTGCATCTGTTGATGATTTAAAGAACTGTATTTTTCTCCATTTGTTTGTATGATTGTTTGTTCAACTTGAATTTCAGGACTATAATAACCTAGGTGAGCTTCAATTCTTTTATTCCACCAATCCTGGTTCCATAACTCTAAGGTTCTTTGAGCACTGAAAATTTGATTTTGGTTTAGGGAAGTTGCCCCAGTTCGTTTTATAGGTGACGCAACCTGACGATTTTCAACAAAGGCTCTGGCTTCTCGAATTTTTTGGTCCAATAATAAGTCATGATCTTTCAGAACATTACGACCTTGGTTTANGTATTCAATTTGTTTTGAATATTTCTCACCTTGAACAATAGCCTTATTTTTGGCTTGTTCTGAAATTCGACGTGCTAGTTCCACTTCAGATTTCGCTTTATCTAATTGCTTTTGATACTGACGTACTTCTTTCTGATATTTTTTAATTTTATTTTTGGCTTGGTCATATTCTGCCTGAATCTCGTTATATCGTCCCCGTAACTCACTCTGATTTTTTTGGACTTGTACTATGTGCGACTTACTTTGCCTTATTTCGTCAGTCTTTTCTTGAATCGTTTGTTCTAATTTTTCGATGGATTCATCTTTTTGTTGGCTAATTGATTCTATCTTTGATCGAGTCTGTTTTAATTCGACGAGTGTTTTCCGAATTTCAGCTTTAATTTTTTTAAGTTCGCGAGATCTATCATCTAGTAGATTGTTGAGTTCTTTTTCCCGTGAAACTGCCATCGCTTCTTGAGTCGCCACTTGAGCGTCAACTAACGCATGATAAGCTTTCTGAAGTGCGGTCAATCCATCCCTTTCATCTTTTGCTTTTTTTGCTGAATTTATCTGTTGCTCAGCACTTTCTACTAATTGTGGCGAATGTNGTCGNGCATTGGTCAAATAAGCTTGATCTAGGGCAATTTCCGATTGGGCAATTACAACTTCAACGTTTTCTAGGTCGATCTTTCCTATTGTTTTCCCACAAGCCATAAACATAGCACTAACAATCACTATTGTTACTGTATATATGAGTCGAGATAAATGATAGTTTCTATGCTTATTAATCTCATTCTGTTCTTTTATCACCATGTTTTCACTCCTATAGCTCTCTCAAAAGATCATCTAAATTAAGTTTCGGCTTGTTACTTTCCATCACGCAATCTCAGCTAAAAAGAAAGAAGAAAGATTGTAGCAACCGAGAGAATACAATCGAAGTAGTAGATCAGGTTAATCTCAAATATACATACGTCTAACTAATCAATCTGTTTCTAATTTCTAACGAATAAGCTTGTGAGTAGCACCCAAACAAACTTATTCATCTGTCTATCTAGTAATTAGAGTGAAAAATTGGATACTTGAGGGATATAAGGTCTCACACTGCTAAATTCAGTTAATCTCAAGATACAACAAGTTCTGACCTTACACGCCTTGGAGTCATAACTCCATACTTTCGGATCATGTTGTGATACAACTGTATGTATTATGTTGAAAACATATTTAGGTGTAAATCATGGACCTTATAAGTACAGAAATATAGAGAATTATTTCAACCGTAAAGGAACATCACGAGTTGGAATATTGAAAAACTAACTCACCGGCAGAAAAATGAAAGCCCTGTAGCTTACCATGCCAATTCAAAAGACTCAGTAGCGTAGATTAGCTCAGCTCAAAACTAACCCAATACTATAACAATCTTGGTTAATCTTTAATCGTCTTTAGAATTCAGTCAAGCATCTATCATTGAAAAATTTGATGAGTAGATAGGACTCTAAAAAGGAAAGATCTGTTCCAATGAAATCCTAGTAATTTTACCATGTTTAGATAAAGATTCTAGATCCATTTTACTTGTGTCGCCAACAATTGAGATCAGCTTTTTCCGATCTTTAACAGAGTCCTGATGAAAATCAAGCAGTAAGCCAAGATCCGACTGTAAAGTTTCTTTGTAGCGATTACGTCTGGGGTCTACATCCAACTGCTGATACTCCCAAGAACGAACAGCACCAATCACGTCACGAAAACCCACTTTCGCTGTCTTATATCGATTTATAATAGCATTCTTAGCAATCTTAAATCGCTCTTCCGAAACTGGAAGGTCATCTATCAAATTAACGAAAGCTTCAAGAGCTTCTGCAGTTTTATCAGCCTGACACAAAACCAATGCCACCATTCGATTTACATCCCCTTTCCGCTTTCCTGTTGCATACCGGGCATAACTGGCATAGGCCAAAGCTCTGGCTTCTCTTAGCTCTTGAAATACGACCCCAGACATTCCTCCATCAAAGTATTCGTTATAAAGATTTATCGTTGACCGTTCAGCTTCGTCATAGACACCTCCACCAAAATCAAGGCGTACATATGCTTGTGCAATTTCTTTATCAAACAGATAAATTTCAGACTCTTCTGATTGTCGAGGCACAAAAAATTCATACTCTGGAGGCTCACTTAATACTCTCTCCAAAGGATTACACGAATTTAGTTGTGATCGTAATTGAGGTAGAGAAAGAGTCCCAACATAACTAATATTATGCTGATAGCTGAACAAATCCAAGATCGATTTTGTCAATTCACCAACCGTCAATTCCCGAACATCCTCATTTGATAGAAGACGAAGCCTCGCGGACTTGTCACCATAAAGATTGTACTCAGCCATGGCTTGAGCGATCGACTGGTAGTTTTTTTTGGCATCTTCTCGATTAGCCAAAACAATTTTAATTAATTCTTTCAGTGTAGATTGATCAACTTTTGGCTGTTTTATCAAACTCAGAGCTAAAGCCAATGTTGCTCCAAAATTCTCGTCCAACCCAGAAATAGTTAAAGTCGACGATTGTTCAGCGACAGAAAAATTGAAATCTGAACCGAGCTTATACCACTCTTCCTTCANNTCAGANGCAGAAAAGTTAAATGTCCCTGATTTATCTAATAGCAAAGCNGCTATTCCCAACTTAGGGTGATGAANCTTTCCAACATCAAAAGTGAAACTTAACTGGAATAAATCGTTTACCGGATTCGGAGTGTAGTAAAGCTTGACCCCCGGATAATGATCAATAGTTTGGTAATCTCTCTCAGGCTCAATAAATGTAGGTTCAATATCGACAGTAGGCATTTCCAGAACGGACTTAGCAAATTCCGATTGTTGACTAGAATCAATTTGTATTGGATCAATTTTCGGTTTGTCGACCTGTGGTAGTTGATGTTGGTCATCTATTCGATAACCAACCACATAATTATCCCCAAAATATTTATTGGCCACGGCAACCACGTCATCTTTAGTCAACTTTTCCATTCTTTCTACTGATCGAACGGCATAAGACCAATCTTGATCGGCAATAAATGCACTTCGCAACGCACTAACACGACGGTAGTTATCCTCAAGCCCGGATTTCTCAGATTTTTTGAAGTCATTCACAATAGCTGGAATAATCCAGTCTTCAAAATCACCTTGCTTAATCAGATCAATTTGTTCTAACAATAGTTTCTCAACTTCTTCTAATGATTGATCTTTTTTAGGAATTCCCCACAGTTCTTGACTACCATAGTCATTTTTAAATGAGGGGCGTGAACCTGCTTGGCGAAGCTTTTGCTGNTGATTTAAGTTGAGATTAATCAGTCCAGCAGTAGCATTGTCCAAGATCATATCACAAAGAGACAAGGCTGCTACATCATCATGATTTTGTGGAACAGTACGAAAAACTACCATTACATATTCTTCACCCTCGTATTGAACCTTAACTCGCTCTATTTCATCAATTGGTTCTTCAACCCATGTTGTTGGTTTAGGAATTGGTTTAGGTTGCCAATTGCCAAAGTTCTCAGCAATGATCCTTATTGTTTCCGTGATNTCAATATGACCGGAAAGACAGATGGCCATATTATTTGGTACATAATAAGTATTGAAAAAATCGTAAATTTTAGTCAATGACGGGTTTTTAAGATGATCGACTGTTCCTAGGATTGATCTCCGATAAGGATGATTTTTATAAACTTTNTCATAGACTGCATCTCGAATTAGACGGTCTTTACTGTCCAGAGCTCGGTTTTTTTCTTCATAAACGACTTCCAATTCTGAATGAAATAGTCGGAAAATCGGTTCNCNGTACAGGCGNTGCGATTCAATTTTGGCCCATTGTTCGAGACGATTGGCTGGCAGGTTGATCATGTAGGTAGTTAACTCGTTGCCAGTACCTGCATTTTTTAGAGAAGCCCCCATAGACTGATATAATTTATCAAGTTCGTTTGGGATAGCATACTTAGCTGCTAGCTGTGATTCAGCATTGATTTGGGAATATATAGTAGCTCTTTTTTCAAGATCAGTCTCAACAAAGTGTTCCTCGTAAAGTTGAGTGATACGCTCCAAATGAACTTTCTCTGTTTGATAATCGGTAGTTCCTAATTCTTTTGTTCCTTTAAACAACAAGTGTTCTAAGTAATGGGCTAGACCAGTTGCATCTACCGGGTCATGTTTCCCTCCTACCCTGACCACTACCTCCGCATGAAAACGTGGCTCTTCATGATTTTCAGTCAAGTAAACTTTTAAGCCATTATCCAGTTCAAAAATGGCTACATTCATCAAGTCGGAGGGGTCAGGATCATTGATACGACGATATCCCATCGTTTTCTCATTTCCTATTTGACTGACAGTATTCAGGGTGGAACTTTCAAGTACTATAGGTGTTGATGATCGGCGACCAAGACAACCAGGTAAACCCAAAACTACAAGAATAAGAACAATACGTAAAACACGAGCGCTTCGGTGATATTTCATTTGATTGCTGCCTCAAAAGAAAAAGCCCAAAGATAGGACTTTGGGCTTTCCAATTTTGTTTGTTGGTGCACTCATCTTAGTTAAAAAATGTTAATTGTCATCTGAGGGAACTTCATCCCAATCGCAGTAACGTCTCCCCTCTTTTTTCTCCTTCGACAAAATCAATAGAGCCGCGGACGCTCCATCTCCAGCAGAAATGATTGCCTGTACTTGGTGTGGGCGTGTAGTTCGTCCTACAACGAAGAGGTTTTCAACCGTGGTTTCCGCCTCTCGTGAAGCGGCAATTGCTCCTTCTTCGCCCTTCTTCAGCCCTAGACTTTCGGCTAATTCTCGGCTCGATCCGGTTGCAATAATCAAGTATTTACCAGAGTAATGTTGGTCCTCCGAAGTCATAACCGAGAACNCGTCGTCATTTTTTGTAACTGTTTTCACTTGAGTTTCAACCAAGTTAGCGCCAAAACCCGTAATTTGTTGGCGAGCTACTTCCTGAAATTCTGTTCCTGTCATTTCAGGAATTCCTAAATAGTTGTAGAGCATTGCATAGTGCATTGGGGTTTCGTTNTGGCCAAAAACAGTAGTCTGAATCTCATTTTTGGCTAGGTATAAAGCGGCACTCAAACCGCCGGGGCCATCTCCGATAATAAGAGCACTCGACATCAATTTCCTCCTGTGGTCGATTTGGAAGACTCACGTAACCTAGGCATCAATTCTAGCATAGTCANTGATTTGATGCAAAGTACTGNTTGATATCGTCAAAGATTGACAGCCTCTATTGCTAGTGTTAGAATGNGNNTGAGCNGGATNNAGCNTTCCNTGGTTCAGCTAATTNNCAATATATGANNTAAACAAATAAAACNAACGAATTGATAAAANTCCTTANATCNAGGATTATTAAGGGTNTTATGNGAATAAATCAGTTGATCCAAATTTCACCTTCGATTATGTGTGCNGATCTCTGTAATATGGANGATGAATTGAGAAAGCTAGAATCAATAGGCGTTGATTTGCTTCACTTTGATTTAATGGATAGCCACTTTGTTCCCAATATGCCACTTGGTTTGGTACTGTTAGAACAGTTACGAAGCAAAACTGAATTACCCTATGATATTCATTTGATGGTAGATGATAACGACTTTTTTGTACAGAGGGTCGTCGAAATAGGTGTCCAACAAATTGCTGTGCACGTTGAATCTACAACTCATTTGGACCGAACATTATCCTTGATTCAGGAGAATAATGTTCGTGCTGGTGTGGCTCTCAACCCAGCTACACCACTAACAACGATTGAGTACATTTTAGATCGTATTGACTTTGTAATGATTATGTCAGTAAATCCTGGTTTCGCTGGCCAAAAGATGGTCCCATCAGCTCTAAAAAAAATCGCTAACTGTCGAAATTTTCTGGACCAACATGGAATAAATATCCCAATCGAAGTAGACGGTAACGTCAGTTTTTCTAACATTCCAGATATGGTTGCTGCTGGAGCAGATATCTTGGTTGCTGGCACCAGTAGTATTTTCAACAAGGATGATGACTATTCAGAAAATATGGATAAAATAGAAAAAGCCATCCAACTAGGGCTAGAGAGAAGAAGGTAAATCTAACCGTGAGTCATACCGAAGAAACCATGCAAGCTTTAGTTCTCCGCGCAATTGGGGACGTACAGTTGGAGCAGATACCTATACCAGCAGTTAAGTCGGGTTATGCAAGGATACGAATTGAGTTTTGTGGTGTATGTGGTTCAGATATACCCCGCTTGTTTTCGAAGGGAACCTATAATTTCCCTACTGTTTGTGGACATGAATTTTCCGGTACCATTGAGGAAACCCACGACAATAATGATTCTGAGTTTAAAGTTGGCGATCGAGTAGTAGTATTTCCTCTAATTTGGTGTGGCCAATGTTCCGCTTGTGAGATCGGGCAATATGTAAAATGCCNTGATTACGATTATTTGGGTTCTCGTAGTNATGGTGCCTTTTCTGAGTATGTGANTGCCCCTATAACAAACCTGATTTTAGTNCCNGAAATGGTTTCGCTAGAAGAAGCAGCCATGANTGAGCCTGCAGCCGTTNCGCTNCATGCTCTCAAAAGAGGTAATTGCAGTGTTGGACAAACGATAGCCGTTTTTGGTGCAGGTCCAATTGGGTTAATTACTGCCCAATGGGCCAAAGTCATGGGAGTTCAAAAAATCATCTTGTTCGACATCATCCCAGANAAATTGAAGCTNGCAAACCAAATGGGNATTGATTTGACATTTAACAACCGAGACCAAAACTCTCTTTCTGTTATCAACCAATTGACTAATGGCAAGGGGGTCGACTTAGCCATTGAGGCAGCAGGCGTTCCATCAACCCTTATCGAAGCTCTGTCAGCTACTGCTTATGGAGGTCGGGTAGTCATGCTAGGTAACCCTTCGTCTAGTGTGACCTTGTCGACCGACTTAATATCTCAGCTAATGAGACGCGAAGTAGACATTGTNGGTACTTGGAATTCAGACTTTAGTGTCTGTGGTAACAGCGATGACTGGCGAACAGTTCTGCAGGCAATGGCTTTGAAAACACTGGATTTACGATCCTTAGTCACACATCAAGTAAAACTAGCGTACGCACTTGACGCTCTGAGAATGATGAAAGATCAAAGCGATTTTTTTTCAAAAGTGTTGATATCTCCTTGAATAGGTAAAATGAATAAAAAAATACGAAATACAAATATATGACTAACTTAACCTACTATTTAGATCAGCCAGGCTCTACTTTTACCAAAGTGAGTGAAGTGATACCAGAACCAAAAGCTGGAGAAATTAGACTAAAAACCTTGCGAACATCAGTTTGCCAATCTGATGTGATTATTCAGAAACAAGGGCTGCCTCGAATCACAAATTGGCCGGCCATCTTATTGCACGAAGCCGCCTGCTTAGTGGATTCAGTAGGGGCTGGTGTTACAGAATTCTCTAGTGGAGATTTAGTTGGTTTGGGTTGCGATATTCCTTGCGGAGATCTGGNTTGCATTTACTGTGGTGAAGAAGGNACAGGTGATTGGACTAGTTGTCCGAACACACAAGCCACGGGCCACGAATTTCCCGGTTTTTCCCGATCTTACGCTGTCTTGCCCAATTGGTTTGTCAAATTAGGACCAATCGTCAAATTCCCGACGGCATTCAATCCCAACCACGTTTGCCAACTAGAACCTCTGGCTTGTGTTCTTGAAGGAATGACTCGAGTTCGGAACTGTATCAAAGACCGAATTGTAGTNTTGATTGGNGCTGGCTCNCAAAGTACCTATGCGTTNCANTGTGCNCANGCTATGAANGCAAGAAAGATCATCGTCATCAATCGAGGNGCAGAGCGACTCGATCGAGTTATGGCNGATTTTGGAGCTGATAACATCGTTGGNTTTCGATGGGACCANCAAGTTGTTGATAAAGTATTNAGAGCNTGTCACCCATTTAACGAACCNCACTTCGTNATGGTNAATGCCCCNTGTTTGGAAGCTTATGAGCTNGCTACTAAGTTAATGGGATACGGTACNGTATTAGATGGNCACGCNGGAGTNAAAAGNGCCANGGGAAAACCNAACATTNNTCACCAAATTGACTTGAATAACGACATTCATTATCGACTTCAATGNTATCAGGCAACACACGGATCAAGNATGTATGGAATCCGTNTGGCGCAACGNTTTTTGTCAGAAGGTCGACTACCCAANATCGACTTAATGACCAATTCAACNGANCAATTTCANCANNNCCAAATNGACAANGCCATCGAAAGAGCAGCNGATCCAGACAGCTTAAAAGTAATCATTGANTGGGNTTAANCTTCAAGTCCCCGTATGAGGTNGAATNGCCNNTACTCTGNCNTGTGAAACTTATTTCTTNATCAANCCCAAGGNTCAAGAACCACTTTTCCAACGTTGCCAGTCAACTGCTGCTCCCAAGCTGTCTGAACTTGACTCATTCCATACTCGTGTGTGATGAATTTATCCAATTGATCTCCTACTTGGCTTATTACCTTTATCAGAGCAGGAAAATCAGACAGACTGTAGTGCCAATTACCACGGAGAACAATTCCTTTCCGAATCATATCACTACTGGCACCCAAAGGAAAGTTACCCCCCTCACCTATAAAACAAGCTTGACCTTTTCGCTTTAATGAATCAACCATCAGCCGATGGGCAGCCGAAGCACCGGAACAATCCATGGCTTTATCAACGCCCAAACCATCGGTCAAGTCCTTGATCTTATCCAGAATGTGTTCATCTATTGGGTCAAAAACAGCAATTGCTCCCAATTCCTTCGCTAGACTAGCGCGGAAGGGCTGGCTTTCAACAGCAATGACTTTCGCACCCCGGAAATGCCCATTAATAACACCGCCAAGCCCAACAGGCCCCATACCTGTGATCATTACTGTATCTAACGCATTAACGTCCATCTGTTGCATAGCCCCAAATGTAGGGCCCAACCCACAACATGCCATTCCGGCATGGTGAAAACTAATTTCTTCAGAGAAAGGTGATAATAACCAATCAGGTTTGAGAATGTATTGGGCATATGTAGATCCTGCTGATTGTCCTTCGGGCAATCTCCTTCCAGCTTGGCAGTGAATGTGTTCTCCATCCAAACAGAGCCAGCAAGTACCGCAACCTAATTGAGGTTGAACAACCACCCGATCTCCGACTTTTACACGTCCAGCTTGCGCGACTTCGACTACTTCACCAGCGGCTTCATGGCCAAAACCAACTGAGTCCTGTTCTCTCTCTCTTTTAAAACCTTTGTATTCAGTACACATTGGCACTGATCTTATTTTAACCACGACAAAATCGTCAATAGCTTTTGGATCTGGTCGGTCAATGGTTCCACCGGTCCCATCAGCAAACATGGCTGCAATTTTCATTTTGATTCTCCAAGTTCCAAATAGTTGCCAATCATACTGCTCATCATAACAAATCGAGACTCAAAATTCTATCTTAAACTTTTCAGCTTTATTAAATCTCTCATGTCAAGTATCCGTTTAACCAACTTCTGTTTAAAACCTCTCTTCGTGGATACTAAGTCACGATTTGGCAATGATTCAAGAAAAATCGGATTATTCCCGGATAATATCAAACCCTAATGGTAATTTTCCCTGAAAATTGATCATTTCGCACAAACCATATGTTCATGCTACACTACGACAAAGCCGCAGGTAAAAATTGCCCCGTGTCAGAAAGATTAAGAGCCAAATTAGTAACAATCGGAAAGGATCAATCAATCTTCATCGGCTTGATTTGTCTACACTTACTGCCAATTTGGCTTTTCCCTTTTTTCCCTACCCAAGATGGTATAAGCCACGTGT
>PBVO01000097.1 GCA_002729015.1 Candidatus Poribacteria bacterium | reverse complement strand
CTATTATTCAAGACTATCACCAACTAACCAGTATTGACTTGAGCGAGGCCAATAACATCATGCGAGAAGCACATGAGTTATTGGGAGTAGTCTATGAAAAAGGTAAACATTGGGTAAAAGCAGAAGAGTCATACAGAAGAATAGCTCACTATCCGAGTACCAGCGAAAGTGGTTCACTGCATGGGCGCCTACGAGTCTTCATCAATCTGCACAATTTATATAACAAGAAAAGCAACACAGCTGAAGCTATCTCAATGCTGATGCAAGCTGACGTACTGGTTGGAAACTTTGATCACTCTAATTTTGATTTGTTAGCTTCAGTAATTGAACTACGTCTTCTTCAAGGCAATGTAGCGTTTAACCAAGGTAGTACTCAAGAAGGTGTGAAGTATCATCTCGATGCTTGTGATCTAAGTCGAAATTGTGAAACGACACACCTACTTCGTAAATCTTTGGAGTCAATTAGGAATCAAATCCGAACCCTTCACAATAACGGTAATGAAATTTTCGCATTAGCTCTATACAACACCATAACTTCTTGGGTAAAGCAGAACGGTCTTGAAAATTTATCTGTAGATATCCAAGGCTGCAAAGATTTGTTTGACCAGATATAAGTCCAATTTTGCGGAAAAATTGGATGATAAAATGTAAATTGCTTGGAAAATGGTCTAATCTCCTGTCTATGCTTTCAACAAATAGCAGTATTCAGATGCTCAGGAGGTTAGAGACCCTGGAGAACTGTGTCATCAGACAACAGACTCGGTTACGAAGTTGACCAGATCCGTCGAAGAAAAGAACGTCGGTTCCAATTAAAAGTCTTCGTATCTTGGTCGATTTTATTTTTCTTTTTGTTGTTTCTCTTTAGTGGGCTAGAGATAAGTCTATTTGGTCTCCGTATTAAGACTATTACTCTCGACTTGGAGTTCATCAAGCGTTCAGGACCAGACATTGGCCGAGGTGTGATCATCACCATAATTTTATCTGTTTCTTCGATTACATTGGCCAGCATGCTAGCTCTACTGAGTGCTCTGGGGCGTATGTCTAGAATCCCGTTAGCTTATGCTACGTCTACTTTTTACATATCTCTGGTACGGGGAACTCCATTGTTGTTACAAATTTTCTTTCTCTTTTTTGCTTTACCTCAGATTGGGATTCGTCTGGGTCCCATGACAGCTGGGATTTTGGCGTTAGGCCTGAATTATGGAGCATATATGGCGGAGATCTTTAGGGCTGGAATTGAGTCCGTCGACATTGGACAAAGGGAAGCTGCTTACGCTTTGGGCATGACTAACGGTCAAACTTTACGTAGAATTGTGTTTCCCCAAGCTTTGCGATTAATTATTCCACCGATTGGAAACCAGTTTATTGCCATGCAAAAAGATTCTGCGCTGATTTCCACCGTCGGTTTCGTGCATGAAATCCTATGGAGAGCAGGGAAACATGGTCGTCGTGATGCTCGACAACTCGAAGCACTTTTAGTTGCGGCAGTGTTTTATTGGGTCTTGACCATCATCTTTTCAACATTTCAATCTCGAGTTGAAGATAATTTTTCAAAGAGTGTTCGATAATGACACCTCGGAATAATGCAGATTATAGCCCAATGGTATCTGTGCAAAACGTAGAAAAGTTTTTTGGTACATTACACGTACTAAAACAGATTTCTTTTAGCGTAGAAACTACAGAAGTAGTCTGCTTAATTGGTCCAAGCGGTTCTGGGAAAAGTACATTACTCCGGTGTATTAATTTTTTGGAGCAACCTCACGGCGGCACAATTCAAATTGATGGTGTAAAGATCACAGCACATGCAGATGAAAGTACTAATGTGAATCAAGTCCAAGCCCTACGAGCCAAAACAGGCATGGTATTTCAATCATTTAATTTATTTACTCATCGGACTGCTCTAGAAAATATAATTGAGGCTCCAGTTTTATTAAGGCAAATGAAAAAAAATATTGCTAATGAACTAGGTCTGCAATTATTAGAAAAAGTGGGTCTGGCTGATAAAAAAGATGCTTATCCTTCACGATTATCAGGTGGTCAGCAACAACGAGTCGCAATTGCTAGAGCATTGGCCATGCAACCAAAGGTAATGTTGTTTGATGAGCCAACCTCTTCCCTAGACCCTGAACTAATTGCGGAAGTCCTCGATGTTATGCGACAATTAGTTGACGAGGGAATGACAATGATTATTGCTACGCACGAGATGGATTTTGCCCGTCGATTTGCTAACAACGTTATATTTATCGATCAGGGAAGGATAGTTGAATTTGGTCCGCCCGAACGATTGTTCAATGATCCGCAGGATCCCCGTACGGCTCAGTTTTTGTCTGCCACTCAGTATATAAAAATTGGTTAAGATGTTGGTTACTATGAGTCTGTATAGAAAACTGGATTTTTCCTGTTCGATTCCTATAATATTCGTCTTTCTGGTTAGTCTATCTATTTCGCTTTCAGCTCAAGATAAAAGTAGACGAGTCAGGATTAGGGAACTTGGCTACGAAATTGGAATTTATTCTCCTGGTCCTTATAATGCTATTACTGACGTGGAAGGGGTACGCGTGGGGCATGTGACACTAAACAGAGGTAGTGATGTCAGGACTGGTGTAACCGCAGTCATTCCCAACTCAGACATGGATACTTATTCGGTGGTTGGAGCGGCATTCACCATCCATGGAAATGGCGAAATGACTGGCATGTCTTGGACGAATGATTCGGGTTACATTGAATCCCCAATCATGCTGACTAATACCTTATCAGTGGGAGCAGTACATGAAGGAGTTGCTCGCCATCTAAAATATATATCGTTGCCAATCGTAGGAGAATGCTATGACGGTTATTTGAACAATATTCGTGGCCTACATGTTCGACCGGAACATGCGATAGAAGCTATTGAGACAGCAACAGCAGGTCCTGTTGATGAGGGGTGTGTTGGAGCTGGAACAGGTATGCGTTGCTATCAGTTTAAGTCTGGTATAGGAACAGCGTCTCGCCGAATCCCAAAAGAGCAAGGGGGTTATGTGGTGGGTGTGTTGGTTAATGCTAATGGAGGGCGTCGCCATCAACTTCGGATTGATGGTGTACCAGTTGGCCAAGAAATTCCCGACTTACTTCCTTTTCAGGGCAAAGATGGCTCCTTCATTATCGTGATTGCGACCGACGCACCACTAACACATCGACAACTTCGACAACTTTGTTTACGAGCAACTCATGGACTTGCTAGGACTGGAACACCAAGCACTATGAGTAGCGGAGAATTTGTTATAGCCTTTTCGACAGCCAACAAAATTCCACGTCAAACTAACAATAAAGTACTATCGTTGAGAATGCTCCAGAACCAAAACCTAGATGCCCTCTATCAGGCAGTGATTGAGTCTACCGAGGAAGCCATTTACAACTCGATGACTATGGCAACAACTAGCGTCGGCAAAAAAGAAAGAATCGTACATGCCATTCCAATTGATCGGCTTCAAAAAACCATGAAGAAGTATGGCTACTAACGAAGGAGCTCAATTTATATGAATGAAAATGACCAAAAAAATTATTTTGAATCTGAGGGGTATCTAATCGTTGAACAGTTGTTATCAGAAGATGAAGTTAGATCTTGCCAAAATGAAATCCAGACTCTACATCAGAAAGCCAAAGGCTATTTTGAAACTGGGGATCAGCGGGCTAGCTATTTTCAGCTCGAGCCTTATATGGATTCAGAAAAAACAGACGAATCGCAACCAAATGATTATCCAGTGTTGCGAAAAGTTGAGCGTACAGGACGTCTTTCGACTGTTTTTTTTAATTTGGCAAGGCACCCGAAGTTAGTACAAACTGTACGGAACCTGATCGGGAGGGACCTATTGCTTTTTCGAAGTACACTGATGTTCAAGCCAGCTTTTCATGGGTCTGCTCACGGTTTACATCAGGACTCTGCGTATTGGCCGATGAATCCTCCTTCTCTAATAACAGTTAGTATTGCTCTTAATGATGCTACACCTGAAAATGGTTGTTTGCAAGTAATTCCTAAAAGCCACCGATGGGGATTACAAGATTGGGGACGGATTTCACGTCGACATGACGAACCCCTAACCGACCGAACTGATATTGACTTGTCAAACCAAATCCACGTACCCTTAAAAGCTGGTAGTGCCCTGCTTTTCCATAGTTTAATGGTTCACGGTTCATCAGCTAACCAGTCGCCAACCCCACGTAATACAGCCTTATATGCCTATTTCCCACCGTCGGTCAGGATGAATGGTAGTGGCCAACGCACATTTGAGGTGATTTCCGGTTTTAGTGGCGAATCCGAGGTTACATTAACAGCGACGGCGGAATAGATTAATAGTCGTAATAACAGCAAAAATAAAAATGCTGCAACAGACATTGCACTTACTTTTCGAATTCATCAAAACCCCGATAGGAAATTGGACCGTACTTGGTTTGACTCTGGTGGTAATATTGGCGGTTTTATATGATCGAAATCGTCAAATCCCTGGGTTGTCCGTTGAACAAATCATCGAAGATACATGGTTTGTGACGCGCGATGACAATCGAAAACTAGCGATCTTTATTTCTTTGGAATTCACTAATGATGACGGTGGCCCCGCACGTCTGGCTACGTGTAGATTAAGTGGTTACAAGCCTAAGACTCCACCAGATCAGCTGGTCCTAGAAGGATTTGACAAGGCTGTCGAACTTGATTTTCCAACCTATGATTTTTTTCACCCCGACGAAGAATTCATCATCAATCCCTATACGAAGCAGAAAATGTGGGTCTATTTTGAGTCTGGTATGATCACCATGACCGGAATGCTTCGTACCCAGCTAGTAGTAAAAGATGAAAGAAATAAGCGAAAGGCTCTACAAGTTACTATCCCACGGAATATGGCACAAGTCCTAATCTACCGTGAGGATGCATACCGGCAGATTTAGATGATGAGGCTAGAATGATGATCGTTAACGCGAGTCAAATGCGTCAGATTGATCAGCAAACTATCCAAGAAATTGGCATCCCAGCCCTAGTCTTGATGGAAAATGCCGGACAAAAAATGGTGGAAGTCATTCAACAACAATTACCAAGAGAACGAAATTTTGGTGTAATTATTGGCAAAGGTAATAATGGTGGGGACGGATTAGTTATAGCCCGTTATTTAGCCCATTTAGGCCGAACCGTTACAGTCTATTTAGTTTCGGGTGCACATGATTTTACACCTTCTGCTCAAGTCAACTTTAAAATTGCCCAAAATTTGGGGTTGTCAATTGTTGATATCATGCAAACTATACCAGTCTTCGATCATGATGTCTTGGTCGATGCAATTTTTGGTATTGGTTTGAGTCGACCCGTTGAAGGCCATACAGCTAAGGTAATTCAAGCAATCAACAAATCCAACGCTAAGATAGTTTCGATCGACGTTCCATCCGGTTTAAATACTGATACTGGGCAGCCATTAGGCGAAACAGTAAAAGCTAATCTTACAATTACAGTCGGCCTGACTAAGATTGGTCTAGTAGTTGAACCAGGAGCAACGATAGCCGGACAAGTTCGAGTCGTAGATATTGGTTTCCCATCTGCAGTTATCGAACAGCAAATGATCAGTACTTATAAGACTCATTTAACTGACCTATTATTACCGATACGTTCAGCTAATAGCCATAAAGGTAAATTTGGTCGAGTGTTCGTACTAGCAGGGTCAGCCGGGATGACAGGAGCCGCTACGCTAACCAGCAGTGCTGTTCTGAAGTCGGGAGCAGGCCTAGTGACGGTCGGTATACCTCAGAGCTTAAACAATATCATAGCTGTAAAGTTGACTGAAGCAATGACATTACCACTTCCCGATACGGAAACTGGGAGCCTGAACTTATCAGCTGAGCCGGCAATTTGTGCTCACATTAATAAAAAGGAAACTATCGTTGCTATTGGGCCAGGTTTATCACAAAACCCAAAAACCGTTGCCTTGATACATCAACTAGTACATTCTCTTAGTCAGCCATTGGTAATTGACGCTGATGGTCTCAATGCCTTGGCTAAATCGGTTGACTCGTTTTCGATGTTATCGAATGCCAATAATCGCCAGTTAGTGATTACACCTCATCTAGGTGAAATGTCTCGACTCATTGATCGCCCAGTTGATTTTATTATCGAAGATCCAATTGCTATAGCTACAGAATTTGCTCAGCACCATCAGTTGACAGTAGTTCTAAAAAGTGTTCCTGTCACCATAGCAAGCCCAGATGGTCAGGTTTGGCTAAATTCAACTGGGAATTCTGGCCTTGCGACGGCTGGTTCAGGGGACGTTTTAACTGGTGTGATCGCTGGCTTTATGGCGCAAGGCCTCACAGCAACACAATCAGCCGTAACAAGTGTCTACCTCCACGGTTTAGCTGGAGATATAGCATCTGCACGCCTCGGAGAGTACAGTCTAATGGCAACTGATATTCTCAATGAATTACCAAAAGCCATAAAAGAAACAATTCAAAACCAAGAGAAGAAAAAGACTTCATGGGTCGACTCCTTTTTATCTATTTAATTTCAGTCAACCTATTTTGTGCCTCGGCTGGCCAGAGTACTGAAGAAGTCCTAGTTACAGGTAAGAAGGGAGCTTGTTTTAGTCGAAAATCTGGTCAATGGTCGTCCAAAATATCACAATTAAACCCTTATTGGTACTATAGCTGGGGGCGTGAATCAATAGAAAAAGGACCCCGAAATATTGAATTTGTTCCTATGTTTTGGGGCAAATGGTTCAAAGATGAAGACATTGATTACTTAATCAAATTAAAAAACAAAAACCAAATTAGGTTTATATTAGGTTTCAACGAGCCCGATAGCCGAATTCAGTCGAATATGTCTGTTGATGAGGCGATTGCTCTTTGGCCCAAATTAGAGGCTATTGGTTTACCTTTAGGCTCGCCGGCTACTGTCAACCCAGAAAACAAGTGGATGGTCGACTTTATGAAGAAGGTAGATCAGCTTGGCCTCCGAGTTGACTTCATCTGCGTCCACCATTATGGAGGAAGAAGTGTTCAGGGATTGCTGAAAAAACTTGACCGGCTCTACACGAAATACAATCGGCCAATTTGGATTACTGAATTTGCTCCTGCTGATTGGGATGCAAAATCAGTTGAAGAGAACAGACATACTGAAGAAGATGTATTAGAATTTATGAGAAAGGTTCTTCCTGCTTTGGAGCATTTGGATTATGTTATTAGATATGCTTGGTTTTCTGCCAAGACAACAAACCGAGCTCTCGGCCGATCTGCTCTGTTCGACGAAAAGAATCAATTAACTGCTTTAGGTCGCCATTATGCTTCTTTCCAATCGACAAAAAAGAAATCCAACGACTAGCGTAATAGTATGAATCAAAAAAATCAGGAACGTTTTTGGACTGTCAAAGGCATTAATCTTTTTCAGCATTTACCAGCCAAAGCCATTCGAGAAAGAACGCTAAAAACAGTAGAATTAGACCGTTACCAACCGATTCACCACGCTGATGAGTTAGGTGAGATTGTCTACCTAGTAGAGGTCGGAAGAGTTAAATTACAATCTCCGGCTGAAGGTAGTATTTTTGACGATGAATCCTCAGAGGAACAAGAGCATACTATCAAAACAGAATTGGAAACTAAAGTGGTCATTGAATCCGGAGATGTTTTGGGGGAGCGTCCGATTTCAACCGAGTCCCGAGGATCTATTACCGCTGAAAGCATTGATCCCGTTCGATTATTGATAATACCCTTATGGGAATTTAACCTACTATTGAAAAAGTACCCCACCCTTAATCTGTGGGTTCGCAAGCTTTTATTTAGGAAAATCTACTATCCACTTGATTTTGTGATTGAGCGGTCTGTTTCGTCTCGCTTAGCTTTTTTTTTGATTAAGCAAGCTGCGATGAACGGTAAAATTGAGAACGGAATTTTGCACGGAAAACTCGAGTTCTTTCGTACCCAAATTGCTCGGCTCTTAGGTACAAATGTTGGCCTGATAGATCAGTATCTGTCGGAACTTGACCACCGCAAGATTATCAAACTTCGATGGCGAAAATTTTCTATTCTGGATCAATGGAAACTGAAGAAAGTTGCAGATAACCGACGGGAAGAACTAGTAATAACGAAAGTCGAGGAACCTGATGATCTCAGCCTTTTGATGAATCCACAGCCTTTACCAAATACTACGAATGATGCAATCAGAAGAGATGATTGAAGTTTGATAGATTTCTATTATTTTGGATTAAAGTGAAGAAATTTTCCAGTCATCTGATCTTTTTTAACTGTTTGTTTTACCTCTTTGGATTTTGTGTACTGTCAAGTTGGGCTAGCCAAAGTTATATTAGTTACGATGATGTTTATGCTTTAAAAATTGAGTGGCCTATTTTTGGGAACATTTCTATTGAAGGAGTTAGTAGTAATCAGATTGAAATTGAAACAGTTTCGACCGATAAAAGTGAAGTCAACCCAAGTTTCAGTGAATTTCTGAAGATTGATAAGGTTGACGATGTTGTTCACGTGAGTTTAAATACAGATACAGATTATTTACTCACGGGGCTAGACTTAAAGATTCAAACGCCACCTGACTTATCAATTACTATTAAATCTATTGCGGGTGATATCTTTTTGAGTCAGTTAAGGGGAAATGTCAATATTCAGTTGCAAAAAGGAGATATTAATCTTCAAAAGACCACGGGCCAGTATCAAATTAATCTAGTAGAGGGAAAAATCAACGGACACATACTTCTCAATGAAGGTGAAAATCTCTTTTCTACTCGATCAGGTGATATTGATTTAAAAGTATTGGATCAACAAACTGCAGGATTAACCCTCAATGCTCCCGATGGTAATATCACCCTAGATTTGCCTGATGGTTTTTTAGCTAGTTTTGAAATTTGGCAAGGGGAAGAACAATCTCGGTTTTTATCTAATGCAGAAGGAGAAACCGACCATTTAGTTTCTTTGAAGACAGGTGAAANGGGTAAAATCAAGCTCTCACACGAACCANGGATCCAAAAATCTGAGAAAAATCAAATAGTTAGCGAGCCTAATAATCAAGATTGGAAACCCAAATTAAAATTTTTTCCTGTTCCCGTCTTAGACTTTAATCGAGTCAATGGTTGGGTATTGGGCGGAAATACTGCAATCCATAGCCATAGTATGCCATCACGTAAATACTGGATCAGCTTGACTTTATCCATGACACGTTTGTTTGGTGGTGGCGGAAATCATCGACCATTGTATCATCANTTAGGTATCAAGCAGACTTGGCGATGGAGGAAAGACGGTTTCCCATCAATCACGGCAGGTTTGCTTGTTTACAGAGTAACCGACATAATTAATGACGTAGATCAGTTTGATTATCAAGAGTTGCTGGATGCTAGCATCTGGGGTATTGCGGCTTTAGATTACTATGAACGAACAGGTGGACAAGTTTGGTTAACGCATCAGTTTTCGCCAGCCTGCTTTCTTGAATTAACTCTGACTGACGAAANTCATGGTAACCTGAACAAGTATACTGACTGGAGTCTCGCAGATAAATCTCAGCCCAAGAGAGGCAATCAACGAATTCAGTCAGCTGACCTGCAATCGGCAACTTTAACCCTTTCACTAGATACTAGAAATGATAAACAAACGTACACTAGATTTTTTCGTGACCGATTCCTGCCAAGTCCAGCACCTACAACAGGATGGTTAGGTTACGCAACTGTTGAGAAAACGTACCAGTCAATGGTTGAGGATCTTGATTTTACAAAATTGATTCTACAGTTAACTCGCTATAATCAAATTGGGAAAAATCAGGCATTTAATCTAAGATGGCAAGCAGGCTTGTTATCTGAAGTAGATTACTTACCACAAAGATTATTTTATTTGGGGGGATTGAATCTACGAGGTTTTCAACCGCGCAGATTCGTTGGGACTCGATTGGTTGCGTACAATATCGAATATGCTTACTTACACCCGAGGCGTGTAATGGGCTATGTGTTCTCGGATGGTGGTTATGTTTGGTATAAGAAAGAACATCGCCTNGCACAGTATGGTCTGTCATTAGGTTTAGGTACTGGGATATTGACACAGGAAGGGCAAATTCGAATCGAAGTAGCGGTTCCTTTCTCAGGTTTTTATACCAAAGACAATTGGTTTAACTCTCCTCGTTACGCCNTGCGAGTTAATCAGTCTTTCTGATAGTTGGGCATGGTCTTTTAAATTCATATAAACCCCAAGCAAAAAATTAGTAACGAAGCGATTCTTGTTTGATTTTTGGGATTAATTCTCAAAAAATACAAGATGACAAATACCCCTTTTAGAGACACATAACATGAAAATTATAACTGGATCAGAAAAAATTGGCGTTGGGATAATCAGCTTTGCTCATGGGCATGTCAANGCGTATTGTAGTAAGTTGGCAAACTTTGATGATGCTAATATCATCATTTGTTGGGATGATAACCAGAATCGAGGGCAAACTTCAGCAGATCGATTTGGTATTCCTTATACCCCTTACGTGGAAGATGTTATTAATCACCCAAAAGTTGATGCTATAATTGTCACTTGTGAAACGAATCGACATGCTGAAATGGTCATTGCTGCAGCAGAAAATGGTAAGGATATTTTGTGTCAAAAGCCAATGGCTCTGACCCTAAGTGATTGTGATCGCATGATCAATACAGTGGAAAAGAGCGGAGTTCGCTTTATGATGGCACACCAAATGCGAGAAGATCCAGCTAACAAAAAGATGAAAGATTTAATAAGCAATGGAGATGTAGGAAGAATTGGTTTACTACGGAGAAGACACTGTATTCCTGCATTATTCAACCACAATTTTGTTACTGGAGATTCTAAATGGCACATAGATCCGGTCAAAAATATGGGTATGTTTATGGACGATGCGTCACATGCTACTGATTTCATCCACTGGATGCTAGGCAAACCAGTGAGTGTAATGGCCGAAATCGATAATGTGCTGACTGACGTTGCACCAGACGATACTGGAATTGCCATCTACCGATTTGACACAGGTGCCATGGCTATTCTTGTCAATACCTCTGTCACTTTAGCTGGTGAAAACACAACCGAGATTTATGGAGACAAAGGTGTAATAATTCAGAATTATGGGGATGGACCGTCATGTAACATCGACAGACCAGACAATGCAGTTGCACTCAAACTCTACCAAAATAGTAAACCAGGCTGGCTAGACTTGGGAATTCCTATACCGGATGGACACGGTGAACGTATAGCCAGTATTCCCAGAGCATGGATTAACCATATCAAAAACGATATACCACCATCCTCAAATGCCTACGATGGTCGTGTGGCTGTTGAGATGGTATTGGGAGCTTACACTTCTGCTCAGAGTGGTCAGCGAATTAACTTTCCTCTCTGATAGAAAAAATTACCATCAAATATGTTTTAGGAGTTGTACAAGGATGTCAAATAAAGTAAAGGCGGCTATTATCGGTCTAGGATGGGCCGGTTGTGAACATTTGAAAGGTTACGTAGAAAATCCGCAATCAGAGGTTATTGCTGTTTGTGATATGGATGAAGATCGAGCGCGTCAAATTGCAAAAGAAAACAATATTGCTCATGTTTTTACTGACCATCAAAAAATGTTGGAACAATCAGATATTGATGTTGTTAGTATTGGTCTGCCTAATTTCCTTCATGCACCTGTCACAATCGATGCACTGAACGCAGGCAAGCATGTTTTATGTGAGAAGCCTCCTGCTCGTAATTCCGAAGAAGCTATTGCTATGGCAGAGGCTGCGGAAAAGAATGACAAGACTTTAATGTATGCTCTAGTCTTGCGTTTTTCTGCTGATGCGCAAGCGTTACGAAAAATGGTTGATGATGGAGAACTCGGCCAAATTTATTTCGGTCGGGCTGGCTATGTACGTCGGCGTGGTATCCCGATTGGTGCTGGTGCTTGGTTCGTAGATAAATCACGATCGGGTGGTGGTGGTCTTATCGACATTGGAGTTCATGCTCTTGATCGGTGTTGGTGGCTGATGGGGTCTCCTAAACCCATTTCTGTGTTAGGCGCTACATTTTCTCACTTTAAGCATTTGGTACCAAAAGATGTCAAGTATGATGTTGATGACTCTGCATTTGCTCAGATTAGGTTCGAAAATGGTGCGACTCTGATGCTTGAAGCTACTTGGGCTCTGAATTTGCCTGGTGGTGGTTATACACAAATTGCGGGTACTCTGGCTGGTGGAAAAATCGACCCTTTGACCATTTATAAAGACGATCAGGATATAGTGCCAGAAGTGGAAAATGTCAATGGGTATCGTGCCGAGGTTAACCACTTCATTGATTGTGTAATAAGTGGCGAAACACCGATAGCCTCTGCTGAGCAGGGAATAACCCTAATGAAAATGCTAGACGCCATTTACAAATCATCCGATAAAATGGGTGAAATAAAGATTAACTAGTTATTAGCTCATAGAAATGAATATCGAAAATTACCAATTTTTTCAGAAACATGGTTACCTCTCACTCGGCAAAATTTTCAATGACAAAGAGGTAGATGAATTTTTGGCTTATTACGAATACGATCGGGCTACTTATCCAGACTACTGGTATTCGTTTGGTCATCATCAGACCATAAATTGTGACGCCTTAGCTTCGACTCCGGAATTTGACCTGTTGGTTCGGCATCCAAAAGTTATGGAACCATTACTAACCCTGATGGGTGGACCAATTTGTTTCTCTGAAATTTGTTTGCGCCATATGGGCCCCTACGAAGGGGATTTTAATCAAGGCTGGCATAGAGATCGCCCTCATTGTAAGGAGCACCCTCTACGTATCGATTATATCCAATTGATGGTTTATTTAAGCCAAGTCGATGAAACAACGCATTGCTTTTCTATTTCGCCAGAAGGAATCGATGAACAGGTAGTA
Organism: Candidatus Poribacteria bacterium; assembly: GCA_002729015.1. The sequence goes on along the minus strand of PBVO01000097.1, from coordinate 7,527 downwards.
GAGACAAAAGAACAATTAAATCGTGCTGGAGGGTACGATCTTTATGGTCCAGCAGGAACTGCTATTTTATTTAATGTCTCTGTCTTACATACCGCTACTACACGCGTTACGCCGTTGGAACGTAAAACAGTACAAGTCTACTATGGCCACCGTAGTAGGCCTTTTTTGAGTAATGACTCAGTCATACCACCAGCTTTTAGTGTAAATCACAAGGATCCTGAAACCCGATCGTTTTATGGCGTATGGAATGATAAAACACGTACTTATTTAGAGAGAATGAAATCGGCCGTGTCCTCCAACTCAAATATTGACCTAAACATTGAGGAAATCGGGCGGATACTGAAAAAAATTGATGTCGAGAATGGGAAGCGACGTTAAGCTAGAAGTTAGCTAACTAAATAAACCGGATTATACCCCTTAGAGAAGTCGTATAAGAATTATATTCGTCAAGGAGCACAATCAGTCATGAGCCAAATTCGAGTTATTATTTGTGGTGCAAGTGGGCAGATGGGAAAAATGTTAGTTCGTTTAGTCGATCACCAATCTGATATGGTATTGGTCGGAGCTATTGATGCACCTAACCACCCTGATTTGGGCAAAGACGCTGGATTAAATTCCGGTGTAGGCGAGCTTGGTGTTTCTATCACTGATGATTTGACTAAAATAATTGAAATGGGTGATGTTGTAATCGAATTTTCGGCACCGATTCCAACAGTTGAACACTTGAGGCAAGTCGCGAGTGCAAATCAGGAATTTGGTGGTAAATCCATGGTAATTGGTACCACTGGAGCTAATCAAGAACAACTACAAGAAATAGATCAACTAGCAAAAAATCTACCTTGTTTAATGTCTCCGAACATGAGTTTAGGTGTCAACGTATTACTCAAAGCTATTGATTTAGTAGCAAAAACTTTAGGGGACGAATACGATGTGGAAGTTATTGAAGCTCACCATAACATAAAAAAGGACGCACCAAGTGGAACTGCTGTTCGAATTTCTGAAGTGCTCGCTAGTGCATTGGGTCGAGATATCAAAGAAGTTGGTTCTTATGGTCGAAGAGGATTGGTAGGTGAGCGGCCCCATAAAGAAATAGGGATTCATGCAGTTCGAGGTGGGGACATTGTCGGAGACCATACTATTCTTTTTGCCGGAGTTGGGGAGAGACTAGAAGTAGTGCACCGTGCGCATAGTCGAGAATCATTTGCAGGAGGAGCTATTCGAGCAGCTCGTTGGATTGTCAATGCTCCCAATGGTCTTCATGGGATTGAAAGTGTATTAGATTTAAATTAACTAGACAGATGAAAACAGAAACTACCGCTTATTCTTCTTCTCGTCGCCGATTTCTAAAGCGAGCGGCTGTTGGATCGATTGGTACCAGTTTGAGTTTAGCCTCAACCAGTGTGGCCCAAATGGGTTTATCTGGCGAGATTAAGGAGCAACCCCCAGTACCTGTGGTGGAAGCTACCAGCGACAAGCTATGGGCCGGATCTGCCCCAAACTCTGACGTCATCGGAGAGATGGTCGATAAGGCCTTGGTGAAATTGACTCTAGCAAATGACATCAAGTCAGCATGGAAAAGTCTAGTATTACCTAACGATATCGTTGCTATCAAAGTGAACCCTTTGGCTGCTGCCGGAGAACCATTGGGTCGAAAACTTTCGACAGATTTAGTTATTGTTCAACGCATTGTGGATGGTCTCTACGAAGCTGGAGTTTTAGCTAACCAAGTGATTGTTTGGGATCGGTTCCAGCGCCATCTGATTGATGCCGGTTTCAGTATAAATATCGGTGGGAAGGACCGACAATGCTTTGCAACAGATAGCAGTGGGATTGGTTATGACCAAGAAGTGTTTTATGAAACTGAAGAAGATATTTCTAGTCGCCGAGAAAAAGGATTATTGAAGTCATTTTATAGTCGAATCATTACTCAAATGGCGACAGTGATTATTAATGTTCCTGTTTTCAAACACAACGGTATTACTGGCCTCAGTGGTTGCCTTAAAAACCTAGCTTTTGGTAGTGTTAATAACACTAGCCGTTTTCATTCTAATCCGTTAAATTGTGATCCTGCTATCAGCGAAATTTTTGCTCATACTGTCATCAAGGATAAATTAGTATTAAATGTTGTTGATGGACTTTATGCTAGTTATAATGGCGGCCCGATATACGATGCAAACTCGGTGTGGAAAGCTGGAAGGATTATGGCCAGCACTGACCCAGTAATTTTAGATCAAATAATGCTGGAATCTCTTGATGAAAAACGACGCACTAAAAATCTGGAGCCTGTTCGATCTTTAGCTAAGTACATTCGTTCTGCTGAAAGAGCTGAACTCGGCACTAGTGATTTAGATAAAGCCGACCTACAGGAAGTTCAGGTCTGAAGTTTTTATTCTCTTTAAATTCATTTCTAATCTAGTTTTAGATTGGAATTCAAAAATGATAATTTTTCGCACAATCGATGCTGGACCTACAAGCAGCAAAAAGCTGTCTTGTACATTTACAAAGTAAATTATTTTAGACCAAGCTTATAGACTCACCTTTTGACTCATTGATTAATTAAACCCATCTTTTCTTCAATTGGAGATCGTTAAATGAAGAAACCTAACATATTAGCTATTATGACCGACCAACAACGGTTTGATACTATTTCTGCTCTAGGTAATCCCATTATTCAAACTCCTGCTTTGGATAGATTAGTGCGAGAAGGTACAAGTTTCACTTCTGCGTATTGCCCGTCCCCGGTATGCGTAGCTTCTCGTTGTAGCTTTTTGCTAGGTGAATATCCCCACAAGACTGGATCGACGTCTAACTCCCCTATGCCCCAAGACCGGACTTCCCTTATGATGCACCTAAATCAGGATGGTTATCAGACACACGGCATAGGTAAGATGCACTTCTCACCTGATAGTCGGAAACTTTGGGGATATGAGACACGTATTTTTTCTGAAGAAGGCGGAGGTGAAGACGATTTCCGTCAATACTTGAACCAAAATGGTTATAATCATGTCGTTGCCCCACAAGGAGAGAGGAGTGAATACTACTATGTACCGCAGCCATCACAGTTACCGGAGCGGCTACACCACACTACTTGGTTGGGCGATAAAACGCTAGAATTTCTCAACCAACGAGATAAAGACCGACCTTTTTTCTGTTGGACGAGTTTTATTAAACCACACCCTCCATTTGAAGCTCCAGTACCTTGGAGTCGTTTGTACCGAATGATTGAGATGTCTCCACCACATCTTCCTTCCGAAAGTGGTGATTTTTTGACCTACTGGAATCATTTTCAGAATAGGTACAAGTATCGAGATCAAGGGTGCGACATGAATCTTTTGCGATTAACCAAGGCAGCTTATTATGCAACCATTTCCCAAATCGACTACCAAGTGGGTCGTATCTTGGATCAATTAGCTATAGATGGAACTCTAGATGAGACACTAATTTTGTTCACTTCTGATCATGGGGAATTATTAGGGGACTTCAATAGTTACGGTAAAAGGTCATTTTTGGACTCCGCTAGTCGTATTCCACTCTTGGTTCGTTATCCAGAACGATTTTCTGCAGGTATTGAATGTGAGCAACCAGTTAGTTTAGTTGATGTACTGCCAACCTGCCTGAATGCAGCTGGCCTATCAACTGAACCTAGACATGCAGGCTTCGATCTTGCGGAAGTAGGAAGCAGCAAGATCGAACGCGAGCCAGTTATCGGACAATATAGTCAAGGTGACCGAGGTCTCTACGCTCTAATTAGTTCCGATTTCAAGTATATTTATTCCGCAGCTGATCGAAAGGAGTGGCTATTCCGTCGACTAGCTCAACAGCTTGAAAACCGAAATTTAGCGGGCAATCCAGCCTTTCAACCCCAACTCAGCAATCATCGTGAATACCTGATTAATCGTTTTCGAAAAGACGGATACGATGAACCGCTAGATGGTAAAAACTGGCGTCAGTTTCCACAACCAGATCCAGTTCCTCAAACTCCTGATGCTTGGCAACTTTTCCAAGATGGCCGATCCGTCTACGATGAATTCCCTGAAGGTTACTCGCCACGTGTTGATCCCATTTATCGTAACCACACCCCTAAAGGGTTAAGTAGCTTTTAGTTTCAAGTGGTAATTTTTCTGTTCTTTCTAATTTTACTAGTTGAACAGTTAGCCACAGCTAAAATCGAATTCTCCGAGATTGAATTCGGATTAAAACAGTGTTACAAGCCAAACCGATGGGCAATTGTAGAGGTGACTGTTGCTAGTCAGTACGAGTCCTTTGAAGGAAAAATCGGGTTACAGGTGAATGAAGTCATAAGTGGGCAAGAAGACCAAAGCTATTTTCGTCCGCTAGTTTTGCAGCCAGTTGATCGACGGCGCTTGTTACTCCCGGTTTATATACCAGACTATTCGGTAGAAATAAAACTTCGATTAATCAGCTATTTAGGGGAATTACGCTTAGTAAAGACATTAGATGTACCTGTCTCTAAACCGCTTGATTCTACAGTTGTTCTGATTGTGTCCCCAATTGATAATTATGTAGATAAACCATCTGGCCGAACTGTATTCGAATTTATTACGCCAAATGATCTACCGACGTACTGGATCGCTTATGAAAGCGTTGATCTGATGGTTCTACACCAAATTCGGTTGAACGATCGTTACTTCCCGCCTGCTAAGCAAGCGGCCATCTTGGATTGGATCTGCCGTGGAGGAACCTTATTACTATCACTTGATAATGATCAAAAGTCTCACTTTCTTTCGCCTTTTATCAAAATGAAACCCTTCCTACAATCATCAAAGGTTGATCTATATGCTATAGGACATGGTCGTTTGGGTATTCTCCCATACGACTTTGAAGACATGCTAATCGAGTTTGGGAACAGTTTTTTTTTAGATTATTCGATTTCACCGAGAAATGCAGAAGTTCAATACGAGCCTTTCCGTCGACATCAAGAACAAATTCATCAGTATTTAAAATCTTTCAAACCTAGCTCTTCGTCGCTGATACGATACTTAGTCATTGTTTTTTCATTTTATTGCTTACTGATATGGTGGGGTCATCACCAAACATATCAGAAATATTTAATCTTATCGATTCTGATTCCGTTCTTATTCATATTGATTCTGGTCTTTCCGTTTACGCCGGATCAAATTAGTGTTAGCCACTTTTCTATTGCTACTGTATACGGACAAACAGAGCGTATACATCTAAAAACTTATCTAGGCTTGATTAGCAAGAAGAGAACTGAGATACGATTAAAACTACCCAAGCATTCGGCAATTCAAAGTCAGAGTCAAGAATCTGAGACTCCACTTATTCAAATTGGGGATGAGTCTTCGGTTCAAGTGACTTGCGATCCATGGCAAATGCAGGTCATAGAAGCAGAGGTGTTTTTGGACTTGAAAAAGGAAGATCAAAAAATATTATTGAAAGATCTATCCGCTGGGTGGCGAATTTCGGACAAAAAGGCCGAGTTGATTGAAAGTAGAGGAGCGGCGAAAGATGTTATTCCATATCGTCAATTTCAAGATGAATTTTATAGGACATCAATCACAAGTAAGCTGACTGACCGACAGGTAAAGTATGCTCGAATTATTAGTAAGCAAAATTTGATTAGGCACTTATTTGAGGAACCCAATACTACAATCATTGGTTGGGCGACTTTACCACCTGAACTTTTCCCCTTGAAATCTCCAGATCGAATTCTGATCGAAATCGAACGAGAAGACAACCTTGTCATTGCCTATCCTTAGAATTGTGTGGACTAATTCCAGATCACTATCATTCTAAATAGTTGTTATGATTGACTTGTAATTAGTAAGGTCAGAGTTAATCTATATCTGGGCCGGAGTAGAAAAGTCGTCCGACACGTGTATCCAGATCGGCATTGCAATCCAGAAAGATATTAGCAATCTTGGTCGTATGGGCAAAATGAAGGGCCGTAGACCCATCACCACCCGGAGTATTTACCAGAAATCTATCCTTGTAGAGTAAGTAAGTAAAATACAATATCAGAAAGCCTGAGGGCTGCAGCCACATATACAGCAAGCTTAGTACATTTTTTATCAGGTGCCCGTTTACTATAACTGGTATTTTTTTAACTAGAAACCGTTAGCCCAAAACTGAGTTACAGCATCTATTTCTAATTCACACTCCATTAACAGATCAACCATCTTCGTAGCTGGATGCCTCTAACAATGCTGGACGTCCATAATCAAATATACCGTTGTTGAGCTCGTCTCGAACTAAGTCGTTGGTCAGATCCTTCTCAAACAGCGAGAAATCATTATCTTGTACGGCTATTTTGAACGAACCAATTGGATTTTTCAACCATTTTGACCCACAGTCAGAACTGATTTTACCTAATCGGATCACTTTAAACCAACTTTCCAACCACTAGCACCGTGTAAATTCGGGCTGCCATCGTTCGCTTGCCCCTGATATTTTGTCACCAAGATTGTGCTACGATCAGACGAGACCTCCTGTACCATTTGCCACGTGATTTCTTCTGGTCTCGGCTGAACATACATGGGCCAACCACTCAGCCAAACCTTGGCTTTCCTTTGCCAGAGAGAGTCTACTTGTCCCGCGCACTGACCAATATTGATGTAAAAAAAACGTTTCGCTGGAGTCCCACGGCAGAATGGACCTGTGAAGTTTGGTTTTTTAGATCGCTGGTTGGGTTTAACAACGGCGGAAAAATCAAACCGGATATCATCACCGGTGGATTTGGTCGTGGAAACAAAACTACCTTGGTTATCCTCTAGACAATACAGAATATCTCGTGGAGGGGCAAGCAAAACTACGCGAAGTGTGACCCGGTACTCATTGGTTGACATCAGTTTTTTAATTTTGTACTAACTCGTTCCACCCTCAGAATTCAAAAGAAATCATGACCAGAAAGACTAACTATTGGTTAAGGCCTTCAATAAGAACTGGGGTTGATTGGTGCCTATACGAAATTTTTTATTGTTTCTATATGTCAACTCTATTGCATCCAGCTCGCCCATACTCCACATCCAGCCGTGTGGTGTTAATCGAATACCCCAGCCATACCACCAGCGATTACGGACCTGTGTTACTTGATCAATTTTTTTCCGGCAGATGGTACGTTTAATTAAGCCCAAACCAAAACATAGTCGAATTTCTTTACTATTGACTTCGATCGTCAACCCCCAAAATACAGTAGTAAAAATGACAGACGGTAATAAAAGCACCAGTGCAGCTCTCGACTTAGCACATATCAACATTAGGGACAGTAACCAAAAAGAGAGCACCATTATTATAAACCAGACTGGTAATTGACGATGCCGATAGTGAAACTGTTCCATACTGCTACTGTTTCCTAATTAAGCCTAGCTGAGTTTTTTGAGATAAATAACTAATCCCCAGACCTAAAGTAATAATCAGTTTAATTGCAGTTCATTGCACTTAACTGTGTGAACACATACGATCTTTCAAATGTCGGAGTTAACTGTTTTTTTTCGGCCAACGACTATCAAGGTAGATGGAAAATTATTCAGATTGACTTCGAGCCAA
>PBVO01000096.1 GCA_002729015.1 Candidatus Poribacteria bacterium | reverse complement strand
TGGTGCCCAGATCCAGCAGGTGGTAATTGTAAAGGAGTTTCCACAAGTTTTCCGTTACGTTGCTCATAGATTTCGTTCCCGATGACATGAACACCACCGTCAGTACCCATGATAAATGAACCACCAATATTTTCGATATTAGAGGCCCAAGCGCTTTCGATGGTCAGCATGGCACCATTTTCAAAACGAACGCTACCCGTGGCAAAGTCATCAACGTCGAAGTTCTCTACATCCCAAGGCCCCCAGTTGTTAATCACATCATACCGATTTCCAAACTTGGTCATTGCAGCACCAAATGCAGCAGTTGGTTTTGGAGCTCCCATTAACCAAACGACATGATCAATAGCATGAACACCAATATCATACAGAGTTCCACCGCCTGACATATCTTTTCGAATAAAAACACCCCAACTGGGAATCCCACGACGACGCATCGATGCGGCTCGACCGTAGTAGATATCACCTAACCTACCACTATCAATAATCTGTTTCAGATATTCGGATTGTGGGGTAAAACGAGAAGCTAAACCAATTTGCAGGATTCTTCCGGCGTGTTTAGCTGCATCAACCATGGCTTGCCCCTCTTGAGCATTAACAGCCATTGGTTTTTCGCATAATACGTGCTTACCTGCTTCTAAAGCAGAAATTGAGGCTGATGCGTGAAACGCATTAGGCGTACAAATACTGACAGCATCAATCTCATCGATTCCGAGCAACTCTTCATAATTGGCAAAACTATGAGGTACAGCAAATTCTTCAGATGCTTTTTTAGCTGCTTCCAAGTTTATATCAGCCACTGCTATGATTTCTACATTCTCAATTTTTCGATAATTTGGAAGATGAGCACTGCGCGCAATTCCTCCACTACCAATGACACCAACTTTAATTTTTTTCATCAGATGTGCTTTCCAAAAATAGTCGTTCCGAGTTCAATAACCTTGTATGATCCAAACATGAGACAACGTAAAATGACTTTTGCTAATATCCATTGGCTCATTCGCTGACCTTTACCAGCTGTTTACCTAAATTTCCACCTTTTAGCATGCTGATGAAAGCAGATGCTGCATTTTCTAGGCCTTCAGTTATAGTTTCACGATATTTCAGCTGTCCCGAATTAAGCCAACTTGCCATCTCAGCTAAAGCCTGTTGGTAACCATCAGCAAAATCAGAAACAAGAAAACCTCTCATTGTTAGCCGTTTAATAATAAATTGAAAAAATAATCGAGGGCCTAACTCAGGCTCTGTCAAATTATACTGTGAGATCTGGCCGCAAATAGCAATTCTTGCCCCTAGATTCAGATTAGGAAATATCGCATCGGTTTGTATACCACCCACATTGTCAAAATAGGCATCTACTCCATTTGGACAGAGCTCAGCAATCTTAGTCGTATAGTCGCTAATTTTCCTGTAATTATAGGCCGCATCGAAACCCAATTCGGATAAAACATGATCAACTTTTTGGTCGGTACCTGCAGAACCAACGACTCGACACCCTTTGATTTTAGCTATCTGACCGACCAAAGATCCAACAGCACCAGCTGAACCAGAAACAAAGACAGTTTCACTTGATGTAGGTTGGCAAACATCGAGTAGGCCGAAATAAGCAGTCAATCCCGGCATTCCCAATATACCAAGCGATGTCGAAATTGGTGCTAAATCAGGGTCAACTTTTCTAGCTTGCCCCGCAGGCATTATTCCATAAGCTTGCCAACCGAGTTGACATTGTACAATATCACCAACTGAAAATTGCCCACTTTTTGATTCGACTACTTCACCTACTACGCCACCGGTTATAACTTCTCGATCTTCAACCGGTGGTGCATAGGATTTTCGACTTGCATTCATTCGTCCTCTCATGTACGGATCCACTGAAAGGTAAATTGTACGAACTAAAATCTCGTCTTGGTTTGGTTTGGGTATAGGGCTTTCTATCAAGTCAAAATCAGATTCGACGGGGTATCCTTTGGGGCGTCGGGCTAAAACAACTTGACGGTTTACATCTTGCATCTTATGCTCCTACTCCTAGCTATCTGATTAACTAGCTAATTTGATTCTATGTGGGCGTATTTGTTGCACATGTTGCCGAACTTCTTCCAGAATCTCAGGAATACGCGAAACATCGTCGCAAGTACATAACTGTTGGCGATACGGCTTTAAACCATTGAGATTTTTGAAATAGTTCTTGTAATGCCTGCGCATTTCGTAGAGTCCAACCCTTTCTCCTTTCCAACGCAGAGAAAACTCGAAATGTTTTTTGACGGTATCAATACGTTGGTCTATTGTTGGCGGCGCTAAGTACTGGCCAGTTTTCATAAAATGTTTAATCTCGTTGAAAATCCAGGGATAACCAATGGTTGCTCGACCAATCATGATTCCATCGACACCATAAGTTTGCCTCATTCGAACCGCTTTTTCTGGGCTATCTACATCACCGTTACCGAAAACAGGAATACGAATACGAGGATTCTCTTTAATTCTACCGATCAGTGTCCAATCAGCTGAGCCTTTATACATCTGTTTTCTTGTGCGCCCATGAACCGAAATAGCTTGAATGCCAACATCCTGAAGACGTTCGGCTACTTCTACCACGAATAATGTATTGTCGTTCCAGCCAAGACGGGTCTTAACAGTTACAGGCAGATGGGTTGATTTAACAATTTGATCCGTCATTTGTACCATTTTAGGTATATCCTGTAGTATGCCAGCTCCGGCTCCTTTACCGGTGACCCGTTTAACAGGGCAGCCATAATTAATGTCAATAATATCAGGATTAGCCGATTGAGAAATTTCGGTAGACTCGCGCATTGATTCGATATTGTGTCCGAAAATCTGGATCCCGATGGGACGCTCGTATTCGAATATATCCAGTTTTGCTACGCTCTGTGCTGCATTTCGGATTAAGCCTTCAGAAGATATGAATTCGGTGTACATCACGTCCGCTCCGTTTTCTTTACAAACAGCTCTGAACGGAGGATCGCTAACATCTTCCATGGGTGCTAACAAAAGCGGAAATTTGCCTACTTCAACATTACCAATTTTAACCATTATCTTTTAGCTCTTAGTTGTATTCGTCATTAGTATACTTACGGCTTTTTCCAATTGTTCGTCGGAAACTTTCATTTTAGCTATTTTAGCTTCGTTAAGCATATATTGAAAGGTGTGTTCAACACTCATTGGCGTTGCAATCTCAGCGATCATCTTCTCAATTCGTCGGATAATAGGTTTGCTCAAGCCAGTTTCCAGCTCAATGTTTTCAATCAAACTAGCTGTATTAGTTTTAATAGAGGTAGTTTTGCTAGGTAGTGGGCTTGTCTTGTTTACTTTTTTGTTTTTGGCGGTTCCATTATTAGTTGAGGTCTTTCGCGACGAACGGCGGCTACTTTTCTTGATCTGACCATCAGTTAGAGCCTCAATCCCACATTGACTGCACAAGTTAGCAGTAGTATGAGCAATTGTAATAGAAGCAATGAGATCAGAAACTCCTCCACAAATTTCACACTCAGTTAGGGTGTCAATTTGTGAAAATATATCTCCCTGTAATTTGAACAATCTTTCTTTATCAGTCTTAGATAAACGTTCCTTTTGGCAAATTTTGACGATAGCTTGAGATGACTCTTTAATTTTCTCTAATGCCTTCATATTTCTTACTATGGTTTGAGCCTATAACGGTTTCAATTCAAACGTAATCGGTAATTGGTTCGAGGGTTGTCCACTGAACTCCAGTGGGTAATTACCATCAAAACAAGCAGTACAATAGTTTTTTGGTTCTTTGACACAACTAAGCATACCCTCAATACTCAAATAGCCCAAGGAATCACAACGAATGTACTTCTTTATTTCTTCTACCGTCCAAGAACTCGCAATTAACTCCTTCCGTGTTGGCGTGTCAACTCCATAGAAACACGGATAACGATTGGGTGGCGATGAAACCCGAAAGTGCACTTCGGTTGCGCCACCTTGACGAATTAGAGAAATAATTTTGCGTGAGTTTGTCCCCCTCATAATCGAGTCATCAACAACAACAACTCGCTTACCTTCTAGGACATTTCGGACGGGACTTAGCTTCACTCTGACCATTAGGTCCCGGATTTCTTGGGATGGATTCATAAAAGTTCGACCCACATATGGATTACGATAGAGACCCATTTCGAAAGGAATCTTAGCCTCCTCAGAAAATCCTAAAGCAGCAATGGTTGCTGAGTCTGGTACTGGAATAACGATATCTGCATCAACAGGGCATTCACGAGCTAGCTGTCGGCCAAATTCACGACGTGGACCATTAGCTAATTCGTTAAAAATCATACTATCTGGTCGTGCCAGATAGATATGCTCAAAAATACATTGGGACAGCTGGTCTGCTGTTGGCAAGACTTGGAAACTTTTAGGTGGTTTTTTAGTATCCGTAATAACTATCATTTCACCAGGCTCAATTTCTCTGATCGGTTGAGCTTCGACCACGTCAAAAGCACAGGTTTCAGAAGCGATAACATAAGCCTCGCCAAGTCGACCTAACCACAGAGGCCGAAAACCATTAGGATCGCGTGCGCCGATTAGTACAGATTTACCTAGAAACAATAATGAATAAGCACCACGAACTTCTTGGAGGGCATCACTGATTCGATCCTCCAACAGCCCCTGCTGTGAACGTGCGATCAGGTGTGCAATGACTTCCGTATCGGATGTACCATTAAAAATGGACCCGGCAGATTCTAAGTCTGTTCTGATACGATACGCGTTAACTAAATTACCATTATGTGCAATTGCCAAAGGACCACGAGAATACTGTCGAACTAACGGTTGAGCATTTTCAATATTACTACTACCGGTGGTGGAATATCGATTATGACCAATTGCCAGATGACCTTCTAATTTGGCCAACTTGCTCATATCACTAAATACTTCCGTTACTAAGCCCATTCCACGGTGGTAGGAAATCGTCTGACCTTCGGAAGCAACAATGCCTGCACTCTCCTGACCACGGTGTTGGAGTGCACGAAGCCCTAAATAGGTTAGCTCAGCAGCTTTTTCGTGGCCAAATACTCCAAAGACACCACATTCATCTTTCGGCTTGTCATCGGTCAGAACTGGATCGAATTGCATCAACAACGTTATCTATATAAAATCAAGGAACAGTGATTGAAAAGAATAACTTGGTACCCGCATAGGTCTGAATTACTACTATCACTCAGTTTTGAAGAAACCATCGCTCGTACTATCTAAAGCAGCACTTGATCGGTGCCAGTTAAAACGATAACCGATTATACCTCCAATTGGAACTGACAGAGAATACATTAACTCGACAGGAACGCCAATTTTTAGTAATACAAAGACCGGAAAAGAAGAAAATTGAGCAACGGGTTGAACAATCAAAATCACCCAACTAAACAGAGAACCATCGCCAAAGGACTCAGTCAGCGTTTGCCAGTTAAGCTGAGTAGTCATTACTAAAACAGCCAGAGCTGGTGGCCCTAAGAACGATCCTTGCCAGGCATGTTTCAGGTTACAATCTTGTCCAAATCGATTTGCTACTTGCTTAATTCCATAAGCAACTCCTACTACACTTAAGCTATAAGTTGACAGGAATGCAATCAGAGTGAAAAGACCAACCCAAAAACCATTTTGAACTCTATTACTGACAATAGAGTTCAAAAACAAATTATTAGTGAGGAAGTAACCAACAATAGCTAGTACCATACCTGAGGCAGACCCAACTCCAATTTGGACTAATATCATCAAGAGATTTTGACGGGTTTCCATTGATCAGGGATGCATCCTTCAAGCGGAGTTCAACTCGTTGGTACTTTTGAAAGCAAGCTAAGATTGGGCAGAGGCGGAGCAGATTATATCATCGTCGTGTCGACGTGTCAACTAGCCATATGTCAGGATTCGGTTCAATCAGCTCTCTGGTATAGAAAAAATCGGAGCGTGTTTTTTTACTAGAAGTAATTCGCCTAGAAAGCCAAGTAAACAAAATACCATAATTCCAACTTCACGGTGTATTTCAAAACACTCTCCTACGAAACAATTCCGTATAAAACCTACTGGGAAGCTCCCATATAGAAAAATGTGAAATCGCTTAAAAATCAGAATCCTGACAGTTCACTCGTAGGATTGAGGGGGACGCGGGTGAAATTGTTTAAGCAAAAGCTCGTTTTTTAGACTCTCTGCACTTTCTAGTTGCTCGCAGCTGAGGGCAAAGGCCAAACGTCACCGGTCATGAAACCACCGTCAACGTAAATAATTTGACCGGTTACATAGTCAGAAGCAGATGAAGCCAAAAAAACGGCTGTTCCGATCATGTCTTCTGGCTGAGCTAATCGTCCGAGGGGAACTTTAGCTTCTCCCCAATCTCGCATTGTTTTATCAGACCAGATTTTTTCAGTCAAGGGTGTGACAACAAAACCCGGACTAATAGCATTGGCTTGAATATTATACGGGCCTAATTCAAGAGCCTGAGATTTTGTTAGTTGACCTACGGCTCCTTTTGTAGCAGTATAAACTGATATTTGGTCTAAAGTAATGCCAGTGGTTAGTGAGCCAATATTGATGATTTTTCCCTTTTGACGATGAACCATGTATTTTGCTACTGCTTGGCTAAGAAAGTATAAACCTTTCAAATTTACGTCCATAATTTGGTCGTAGTTATCCTCAGTGACCTCCATGAATGGCTGACGGACATTCATACCAGCATTGTTAACCAAAATATCTATCTGGCCAAATTGANNGATTATNNTATCAACTGTTGCNGTAATAGAATCNAGGTNGCTAACATCAATTTGAANNGCTAAAGCCTTCCCTTCCTNNNTTTGTATNGAAGANACNACTTCNTCTATCTGNTCTGNGGATCGGGCNGCACACACTACTGTGGCTCCCTGTTGACCAAAGCCTTCAGCNATNCCTCTNCCAATCCCCCTACCAGCACCAGTCACTAGTGCCACACGGTCTTTTAATGAAAATAGAGACAAAACACTTCCTCATGCAACTAAATATACTTATCGTACTCGGGAGCATTATAGACCAATTGGCCATTTGGGTCAATTCAATTAGCTTNGTNACGCCAATTAGGTTGGCAATTTTCTAATCGATTCTCTATAATACCCCAGCGTACTTCNGGCTNNCCAGATGGGTCGGATNGCAAAAGACCANCAGTAGAAATCAAAGGGGGTGAAATGAATNANTGGCAAATGTAGCTAATATAGAAGTGATTGTCTCAGAAGATGAATCTTTTGATCGAGCTTTCGGTCGATTCAAAAAGATCTGTAGCAAGGAAGGAATCATCACTGAAGTTAAAAAGCGAAAATTCTACGAAAAACCAAGTGATAAAGCGCGGAGAGCCAAGCAGAAGCGAATTCGAAAGCAAAAAAGATTGTTGAGTAATTCACGACGCCGGTAAAGACTGAATAAGATGGTTTTTACTTCCATAAGTTTTGTCTAACATTCACCCTATCAGAAACGTCCCCCGCTATAGTGCCTGTCTCCAATATTAAAT
This sequence comes from Candidatus Poribacteria bacterium, assembly GCA_002729015.1. Next base: position 13,865 of record PBVO01000096.1, on the reverse strand, counting down.
CCCGTTGCATAATACAATGGGATTTTCCTGCCTAGCTAAAATAACGCTCGGCGGATTTGCCTAATGGCTTGTCGAATACGATCTGGGTTTTCGACTAGAGCAATGCGTACGTACCCCTCACCATTATGTCCAAACCCAGCCCCAGGGGAAACACAGACATTTGCTTCATCTAGTAACTTAGTAGCGAACTCCATTGAGGACATGTTTTTGTACGCCTGTGGAATAGGAGCCCAAACAAACATTGATGCACGTGGTGATGGTACGGGCCAACCAATTCGATTTAATCCTTCGATCAGCACATCTCTACGTTCTTGGTAAAGTCGTGCATGCTCTCGGACCAAACTAGGATCAGATCGGAGTGCAGTAATGCCTGCGACCTGAATTGGAGCAAAAATACCGTAATCGTAATAACCTTTGATTTTTGCAAGGACACTAACCAATTCGGGGTTGCCAACTGCAAACCCACAGCGCCAGCCTGCCATGTGGTAGGATTTTGATAGCGACATGAATTCGATCCCAACCTCTTTCGCTCCTTCAACTTGAAGTAGGCTAGGTGCTTCATAGCCATCGAAAACGATGTCCGCATATGCCAAATCGTGGATTAATACAATTTGATTCTGCTTCGCAAAGTCAACTACTTCCCGGAAAAATTCAAGATCGACTACCGCGCCGGTTGGGTTATGTGGGAAACTCAAGATCAATACCTTGGGGCGCGGCCATATTTCTCTGGTAATTTCTGATAAACTTGGCACAAATTGATTTTCTTCTCTTAACGGAATGCTAACGACACTGCCACCGGCTAAAATGATGCTGTAGATATGGATAGGGAACGTTGGGTTAGGAACTAAAGCCAAATCACCTTCGTCGATTAGTGCAAGAGCCAAATGAGACAAGCCTTCCTTGGTTCCAATAACAGAAACGGCTTCAGTCTCGGGATCAAGATTAACACCAAACCGACTTTGATAATATCTACATATTTCGCGTCTAAGATTAAAGATTCCTTTTGAAGCTGAGTAACGGTGGTTGCGCGGGTCTTGTGCCGCGTTGCACAATTGATCCACAATCGGCTGTGGCGTCGGATCGTTAGGGTTTCCCATACCCAAATCAATAATGTCAACTCCTTGGGTACGTCGTTCGTAAGTCAATTGCTTGAGTTTGCCGAACATATAAGGAGGCAAACGATCAATCCGTTTTGAAAAGACATTCATTCTATGAATCTCCNAAATTTCGTCTAGGCATGTTCTCTGNATGAGANTTNATTCTCGNTTGGTATATCGACAGAAATAATCCCACTAATTCCCCTCAGTTGGTTGGTAAACTGGGATTTCACACTCGGCCGAACTTTGATTTGAATAACTACATTTTGACCATATACAACATCAGAAATTACAGCTTTCATTTTACGACTTAGTCTGTAAATTTGATCAACTCTATCGTAAGCAACAGTAATAATCAACCGGTGGTAGCAAGTCTGAGTTATTGTTTCGGCCAAGTCTAAGCACTGTTTAGTACACTGACCATAAGCTCTAATAAGACCACCGATACCTAGGTTGACTCCTCCATAATAACGAACAACTAAGCATATCAGATTCGATAAGCCACTTGCTTTCAGTATTGACAAAATTGGTTGTCCCGCTGAATTATTTGGCTCACCATCATCGGTAGCGTAAGACCGCAATTTCCTACCCAGTCCAAATTGGTAACCGTAGCAATAGTGACTGGCATCAGGGTACTTACGTTGAGTAGCCGATAGTGCGAACTTAACTGACTTCATCGAATCAACGGATCTAATGACCCCGATGAATCGAGACTTTTTCACTGTTAATTTCGTGGTTACAGGTTTGGCGATAGTTTCGTATTGATCATCCTCAAAATGGCTCATTTTACTGCTCGAAATCGGAGAGAAAATGTTAGAAAATTTTGCCCTTTCAGAGCGGTTGAATGATGGCTGTGTATAGGATTTAGCTGAAAATACGGTTGATAATTAACAGTGAGTTGAGTTTTCCAAATATTCCAAGTCAAGCTCAACTTTACTCCTTCCATATGCCACATATTCTGCCCATTTTCGGCCTGGCCATTTGCTAAATAATGGAACTTTCGTTGTTGCGTTTCTGCCCAACGTAGATAACCTAAGCGTAGTCCGACCTGATCTCTATAAGCAATTTCTCCTGTCAAATCGAATTGCAACCCTGAGTTAAATTGAGGTTGATGGGTTATTTCCGCACTAAAAGTTATTGGGGCAACCTCAATTTTGTAGCGTCCACTAACAAGAATGCGAGTTTCTAACTTGCGGGGAATATTAGGGTTGTCAAACGAAAGACCATTGCTCAAATTTCCGATTGTCACACCAGAGTCGATTCGTGAGTTAATAATTTGGTGAAAGCCAAAGCTATAAGCGTAACCGTGTCCCATCTGGCCCTTGTAGTTAGATTCCTCAATAGAAACTTCTTTTGAACGAAGCCATTTTGCATCTATACCAAATGCCAAGTTAGGGGCGAGTCGTTTTGCGTAGCATACACCTAAGGCATGATTAGATTGGGGGAAAGCACTGATTGCTTGACCTTGGTTATCCATGCGGCTGTATGGCCCAAAGTGTTCAAAAGCTAAATCCAAGCCAATTACACCAACGTTTTTGAAGGGCTTGACCATCAGCAAACGCTCATAGCCTCCGGATGGTAGATTATACTCTCGAGTTTCTACTANCCGACCGTCATCATTTGGTTGGCTTAAGCGAGAAATATGGTGTGGGTAACGTCCGGCTGACAACCGAAGTTGTGATTTAGAGGTGGCTATTAAGGCTGGGTTCTCGAGGAAAGGGGACTCGTTTTGGGTCAAGCGCCGCAAAAACTGGCCGCTGATTGGTTGTGGATCAACTAATTTAGCTGATTGACTCCAGCAAACGCTACCGAATATAAATAACAATAAACATTGATAAGCAATTTTGCACCACATTATTCTAGGTTTTAATAATTGAGGGGTAACCGAGTAAAATCACATTAGCAACAGCATAATCATTAGTATGAGATAGTGTGATCATCTGGTCAGAGACACCTATTGTTTCAGCATAACGCTTAGTTTCATTAAACAAAGTCATTACGGGTTTCCCTAGTTCATCCGGTAAAACTTCTATATCNGTCCATTGCATACCGTTGATTAACCCNGTTCCNANGGCTTTGAAGGTTGCTTCTTTGGCCGCGAAACGNGCGGCTAGTCTTTGATAGCGTAACGGNGGTTTCCCACTATAATTACGTTCNTTTTGAGTATATATACGCTGCTCGAAACGGTCAACTCGTTTTTGGCAAGATGAAGCAATGCGTGTAACTTCAATGATATCAATACCAATTCCTATAATTTTNGGGTANTTATTCACTGTCTGGNTTCGTTNGACAAATTGCGTCTATAACCTGTNCCACTTGCTTCATCTTGGCGACGTCATGAACTCTCACTACATTTGCTCCATTAATAATCGACCAAGCAACTGTTGCTGCTGTTCCTTCTTCTCGTTGATGAACAGGTAAATCAAGTATCTGTCCAATAAACTTTTTNCGGGAAACTCCAACCAACAGAGGATAACCAATTCCGCGAAATTGCATTAAGTGGCGAAGTATTTCCAGATTATGATCGAGTGTTTTCCCAAAACCAATGCCTGGATCGATCATAATTCGACTTGAGTCAATACCTCGGTCTACTGCNTGGCTAGCTACTTCAGTTAGCCAAGCGTGGACTTCTANAACAACGTTTTGATAGGTNGGGGCCTTTTGCATGNTTGCNGGTACTCCCTGCATATGCATCAGAATAACACCGGCTTGAGCATCAGCTANTATTTGACACATGTTGGGGTCTCCATGAAGAGCCGTGATGTCATTTATCACACAAGCCCCGGCAGATAAAGCTTCATAGGCAACCTCAGCTTTGTAAGTATCAACTGAAATAGGGATTTGAAACTGCTCGGCTAAAGCCTGAACTACAGGTACGACCCTTCGGCATTCTTCGTTTGCAGATATCGGTTCTGCGCCAGGGCGAGATGATTCACCCCCTATATCAATAATATCAGCACCATCTGCGACCATCTGTTTAGCTCGCATAACAGCGGCTTCGACGTTGGCATATTTTCCCCCATCAGAAAAAGAATCGGGTGTGACATTGATAATACCCATAATACCTGTTTCTTCTCTGCAAGACCAGCCGTTATTTGTAAACAGTGTCATCCGCTAAAAACTCTGAAAGTAGTAAAAAATAAAGAAAGGCAACACTGATTCTAAAGTCTTAAAGAACCAGGTTGCCTTTGGCAAGAATTGTTTCGTCGTAGTTGTATTTGACTAATCTATGTACTAGCTTGGGGTCTAGGTCCCAGTATATCGATGATTTCCTCGCTGACTAGAGTTTCTTTTTCCAGTAATTCTTCTGCTAAGTTTTTCAAGCCATCTAAATTGGTGGTCAAGATCGATTTGGCCCGGTCGTAACAATCAGATACAATATTTTGTACGGCATTATCAATTTCAAGGGCTGTAGTTTCGCTGTAATCTTTGTGATGTGCCATTTCTTTGCCTAAAAAGACCTGCTGCTCATTCTTTCCGAACGCTAACGGCCCAAGATCACTCATTCCCCATTGCGTAACCATCTTACGAGCTAGATCAGTAGAACGCTCAAAATCGTTTTGGGCCCCAGTAGTTTGCTCATCAAACCTGATTTCCTCTGCTACACGTCCACCAAGTAAAACGGTAATCTGGCCAATCAGATATTTCCTACTGTAGTTGTGTCTCTCCTCAGCTGGCAATGCAACTGTTACTCCCATAGCTCGACCGCGAGGTATGATCGAACACTTGTAGTTAGGGTCACTTTCTGGAATGAAATGGTGCAGCAATGCGTGCCCCGCTTCGTGGTAGGCGGTGATTTCTCGCTCTTTGTCACTTACCACCATACTTTTCCGCTCAGGCCCCATCATGACTCGATCCTTAGCTTCCTCGAAACAGTCTTTGTCAACCGTTTCCTTGTTTTGTTTTGCTGCTAACAATGCTGCTTCATTCGCCATGTTAGATATGTCAGCTCCTGAAAAGGTCGGCGTAGCTTTCGCCAGATTCGAAAGGTTGACATTCTCATCTAGTTTAAAAGGTGCTTTGGTGTGAACCTCAAATAGTTTTTCACGCCCCTTCACATCGGGCATATCAACCACAATTTGCCGATCAAAACGCCCAGGACGAAGTAGCGCGGGGTCTAAGACATCAGGCCTATTTGTAGCTGCAATCAAAATCAGGCCTTCGGAACTATCGAATCCATCCATACTGACTAACAGTTGGTTGAGTGTTTGTTCACGTTCATCGTGTCCACCACCGATACCTGCACCACGATGCCGCCCAACGGCATCTAATTCATCGATAAAGATTATACAAGGAGCATCCTTTTTGCCTGTTTCGAACAGATCTCTCACTCGTGAAGCACCGACACCAACAAACATTTCTACAAAATCAGAGCCACTAATGCTGTAAAAAGGGACACCAGCTTCACCAGCAACTGCACGCGCCAGTAGCGTTTTCCCTGTACCGGGTGGCCCCATTAGCAAAACACCCTTGGGAATCCTTCCCCCCAAACGCTGGAATTTCTTTGGGTCTTTCAAAAATTCAATGACCTCAACAAGAGCCTCTTTTGCTTCATCACAACCAGCTACGTCATCAAAAGTGGTATTGGTCTGGGTTTCACTGTGCAGTTTGGCACGACTCTTCCCAAAGGACATAGCGCGGTTGCCAGCACCTTGCATCTGTCGAGAGATAAATACCATAATTCCCAGAAACAACAGAATTGGAAGTACAGTCGACCCGACGAAAACTAGCCACTGCGGAAAGTTAGAAGACATCGCGTGATCAAATCGGATTTTATTCTCAATTAGAGCTTCTTCTAATGGGTAGTTTGAGTATACATCCCGACTGGTTTTGAAGCTACCATCCCATCCAGTTCTGGGAGCATCAATGATATTACGTTGTCCCTCCGGGCTCAAGCGCCCCCGAATCCAGTCCTTATCAATTTGTATTGATCCATCGAATAGGGTGTTACTGTTTTTATCCTTAATCAAACTGTAGAATTCGGAGGTTTTTAGCTTGTGCTCAGTTGCTCTGGGTTCCATCAGTCGATATGTTGCAAAGACAACAATGCCGATCAGAATAAACCAAACGATCGCACTCTTTGCTTTTTTATTCACGGTGATCGGTTAAACCTCTCTCTGGCTTGACTAACATAGAGACAGAATTATAACAACAAAGAATCCAAATATCAAACCAAATCAAGGCTATAACTACCTCATACTAGCAGGCGATTAATAGATCAATCCGATAGCTGGATTTTTGCACACAAATGTATATAAAAATTCCAAAAAGATCCGGGTGGAACTAAAGAATGGGTAAGCAATAGAGCAAGGAAAACTGCACTATCGTTCTGCTCTTGATGAGAAAAAAATACCAGTGAGAATAGCTGCTATCATCCGGAAATCTGTTACCCATCACGATGGTCTTAATGGTTCGATGAGAATTTAACCACAACAAAATCGCAAATCTGCGGACACAAGTGACTAAGCTTATTATTCAATAATTTGAAATTAACCAAACGAGTCAAAACATCAGTGAGGTAAACGAATGGGAAACGCGAATCATCAGAGTTGTAAGGGGGTTGTCAATCCCTCAATTGCTGCATTTGAGGGATTGACTAATAGTAAATAGAATTGGTTTATCCACACAAAAGGGGGCATTTGCCCCCTTCCTACATTCGTTCTAGGCATCATTTACCTATTATTCAGATTCATTTTCAGATTTACTATCGGCAATGACCTTTTGAGCAATTTCATCAGGCACTTGCTCGTAACTATCATATTCCATCGTGAACGACCCGCGTGCACTAGTCAAAGACTTCAAATCAATCGAGTAACGAGATAACTCTGACAAGGGAGCTGTCGCCTGAATCACCTGCCGCTTTCCAACTTGTTCCATCCCCATGATACGACCTCGCTTGCTATTTAGGTCTCCCATGACATCCCCCATGTATTGATCCGGTACAGTGATAGAAATATTATAGATTGGCTCTAACAAGATAGGTTTTGCTGTGTCCACAGCATCTCTGATTGCTTGGGAACCGGCCAACTGGAATGCCATATCAGAAGAATCCACCGGATGATGTTTACCATCATATAGTGTCACCCTGAGCCCATAAAGCGGATAACCGGCTAATACCCCCTTGGTCATCGTATCTCGAATACCTTTTTCAACAGCAGGAATATAGTTTCGAGGTACAGACCCACCAACGATGTTATCAACAAACTCAAACATTTCCTCTGAGTCAGAAAGGGGTTCAAGATGAATCCAAACTTCACCAAATTGACCACGGCCTCCACTTTGTTTTTTCAATCGGCCTCGAACATTATTGGCTCGGCCTCGTACAGTTTCCCGATACGGAATCTTGGGGGCTTCAGTTAGAGTTTCGATACCAAACTTATCTTGCATTCGATTGCGTACAATCGTGATGTGCAGTTCACCTAGACCTGAGACTAGAAGTTGTCTAGTGGTTTCGTTACGAGATATCTGGAATGTCGGATCTTCTTCAGACATTCTTTGAAGGGAAATTGATAGTTTTTCGTCATCTCCGTCACGAGCGGGTAAAACGGCTACCGAAATAACAGGATTAGGTAAATCAATACCTGGTAATTGGATAGGGTCATCAACTGTGCAAAAAGTATCTCCAGTTTCTGCTACGTTGAGCTTGATAGCAACCCCGAAGTCGCCAGCGGTTACCTGAGGCGTGTTAGTCAGCTCTTTACCGTTCATGAAAGAAATTTTACCAATTCGTTCATTTTCGGATTTGGTTGAATTTCGCAATTGGCTATCCCCAACCAATGTGCCAGAGAAAACCCGAAATAAAGTCAAACGGCCAGAAAATGGGTCAGCCAGCGTTTTAAAAACTAGAGCCGATAGTGGTGCTGATGGATCTGGTTCAAATGCATTCTCTTCATCTAAGTCGACAGATGCTGGAGATGGACAACAACTGACCAGGAAGTTCATTAGCTCTTCCACACCAATGTTTTGAGTGGCTGATCCACTGATTGCGGGGATAACCTCTCCACTTTTTAGTCCGTTCCTTATACCTAACTCGATATCCTCACCCGTTAATTCTCCGTCTTCGAAGAATTTTTCGATCAATTCTTCATCGCTTTCCGCTGCTATTTCAGTCAGCATTTCCCTGTCTTCTTCAGCTTCTTCTATCAAATCCTCCGGAATATTTGCATCATCAAAGTGAATCAAATCAAACACACTGGAAAAATCACTTTCAGCACCAATAGGCAACTGCGCTACAGCTGGTTTTGTTTCAAGGACATCTTCAATTGTTGAAACCGCGTTTTTAAAATCAGCACCTTCCTTATCCATTTTATTCACAAAGAAAAGACTCGGGAGTTTGTGGCGTTGGATAGATTCCCAGATCTTTTCAGTTCCGGCTTCCACTCCAGTAGTGGCATCAATTACAATTATAACAGCCTCAACCACCCGCAGAGCACTGGCCAAATCACCATAAAGGTCTTCCGCCCCCGGAGTATCTATCAAATTGATTTTATGCCCTTTCCACTCTGCCACACAGATTGAACAATTTATCGTCATTTTACGATCGATTTCATCGGTGGCATAGTCTGCCACTGAGTTGCCTTCATCCACACTACCCAGTCTATCAATAGTTCCACCATTCAGGAGTATGGCTTCAATTAGCGATGTTTTCCCTGCGTTGGAGTGAGCGACGACTGCTACGTTTCTAATATTCTCGGTTTTGTATTCTTGCATTNTCTNTTCAGNCAACCCTTCCCGTGTATTAACTTTCCAANACCCTTCCAAGATTNACACAGCGTTTGGAAGNACATCNGGCTGGGCCGATTCTAGCACAGCNCAATAANGATTTCAAGGGAAACAGATAACCCANAGTNGNACTCACATTTCTTGACGGTGAGTGCCCTTTGATGTAAAATTGCGNGTAAATCTTGTCATCAGTGTTCTCTGGATCTTTCGCATGAATAGCCAAATCAAAAATCAATTAGATATTGCTAATACACACCTAAAACAGGGCGACTTTGAACAGGCTGTNTACCTGTTTCAGGATGCTGTCAATCGATCGACGACCTCAGTACAAGCACGAGCAGGCTTGGCCAAAGCACTACTACGCCTTGATAGATCAGATGAAGCTGTCGAACATCTGTTGACAGCTTTGGAGTATTCGCCCGATAATGCTGATATCTCGTACAACCTCGGTGTNGCCTATCACCGACAGGGAAAATATCAATCCGCANTTGAATGCTACGCCGCAATTAGTGATTCTGATGCCGAGTCACCGGGAGACCTGCACTTCAATTTGGGTAATGCTTACCAAGAAATGGGAAAGTTTCATGATGCCATTAATAGCTATCGGAAAGCACTTGACATTCGGCCACATGATATCGACGCTCTCAAAAATCTAGCTGTCGCTTATCAACGAGTAAATCGAGATGCGGATGCCAGAGATTGCTATGAACGACTTAATCAAATTCGAGAGGGCTAAATTTAACCAATCAGTCATGCAACCTGATCAATCGATCTCAGCTATTTCAGAGGTTAGTCGTGGCTATGCTCATCTCGACTACGCCAAAGCTAGCAGCCAACCACATAATCGTTGTCAGGAGTTGAGAAACGTGTTGGACTGTTGGAGTCGAGCCATCGACATTGGNTTAGAAACAGTACCATCAATTATGAAAACCGTTGAAGCTGATTTGTATNTTGCTATTGGTTTGGAACTGTACCGTAAAGAAAAAAAGGCCTCCCAAGCTGTTTCTGACTTTAGTCGTGTTTTACATATAGAGCCGGGTCATGTGAAAGCGCATATTGAAAGGGGCAAGGTCTGGTTAGATATGAGCGTCCAATCGGGTCAAACACGAAAATCTGCGCTTGACGATTTTACAAAGGCTATTGAACTTGGTTGCAACAAGATTGAAGTTTTTGAAATGAGGGGCAAATGTTATGACCAAATTGGCCAATTTCGGTTAGCCATTGCCGACTTTAGCAAAGCAATAGAACTAGAACCTGATAGGCACTTTAACTACTATCATCGGGCTAATTCTTTGCGAAAAGGCAAACAGTACNTAGCNGCGCGGGAGGATTACCGGAAGGTTTTGGCATTTTCCTCGAACCAAAAGCTAATTGACTTAGCGGNGACTCGTTTGCAAGATATTGAAAATTTAGTTGATCAGAGTTCTTCCGTCGCTATCACTGATACACACACGAATCAAACCCAAAATGAATCTGGTATATTGACTTGGTTGGGAATAACCAAAAAAAGTAGGAATACTTGATAATGATGAGGAACAAGTTTGACAAACACGTCTACCTGCACAGACCTGCCATATTATCCATACTGATCTGTGTGTTAATGGGTGGCCTGACGATAGTACAATCTCAGATCCATGAAAACGCAGGCACACGAGCTATGACCTTTCTTAAAATTGGNATAGGAGCGGAGGGGATCAGCATGGGCGANGCACAAGTGGCGCACAGTAACGATCTATACGCCACGTTTTGGAATCCAGCTGGCTTAGCAAACGTAAAACAACAACAATTTGGCTTCATGCACAATGAGTGGTTGGGAGATATTAACCACGAGTATATTGGCTTTGCTCAACCTNTTGGTGAACTTGGAACAATTGCTGGAAGCCTAGTTTATTTAAATTATGGTGAATTAATCGGTCGGGATGCTAGTGGAAATGAAACTAAACCTTTTCATCCTTATGATATAGCACTAATCTTGTCTATGGCTCGACAGTTTGGGAATCTGTCTGTAGGTACTAATCTTAAGTGGGTTCGGGAAAAAATATTGAATGGAAGTGAGGCAGAACAATTAGAAGAAACATTAGGTGGCGGAGACATTCGCCCGGTAGATGCGAGCACGCCTGCATTAGATATTGGTGGATTATATACTTTCCAAAACCAATCTGGAGAACCTNGCCCATTCTCAATTGGTGTTAACCTACAACACCTCGGCCGGGTACAATTCATCGAAGAATCATTTTTGCTACCAGTCAATTTGAAAATGGGCGTGGCTTACCGCATGTTGGAAGATTCCGCTGTTATCACTGCAGATCTTAACCGGCCGTCCGATAACAAAACGAGTATAGGTATAGGGTTAGCATTTACGGTTTTGAAATTTTTTCACCTGCGATCAGGTTATAAGTATTCTCTTGGTGGCAATGACTTGGGGGCTTTGTCTGGTATCACGTCCGGTTTAGGTGCCAGTATGGGGAACTTCCAAATCGATTATGCCTTGATTTCAATGGGGCAGTTTGGACCTACCCACCGCTTATCATTGTTGGCCAAGTTTTAGAACTACCAAAATTTTCAATCTTGAAGTTTTTCCAGAGCAGCCAAAACGTCGTCCATGCCGCTATCAATCCTACGCTTTTTACCGGAAGACCGGGAAGGTCTCCTTTCCCTTTTCTTTTGTTCTGCATTAGTGTGCGTAGATTGATTTATTCTGTCTTTCGTATACCGCTTCCGTCTTCTTCCTCCTGTACGTGATCGCTTCGCGGATTGAGCCTTATTTTCGATTTCTGATTCTGTTTTGACTGAAGGTTCTAAAGTAGTTTCACTCATGATTGTTATGTGATTGAGTAATTTTTCTAATTCACTATCAACAGCGGTTTCGCCTAAAGCAGGGCGATTGTACTTCTTCTCAACCTTGGTCCGGTTAACAACAGGTTTTTGTTTGTTTGTTTCTAGTATTGGTAACGACGGACCAGTTGACAATTGGTTTTTTGTTTTATCCTCTCCGCCTTTTTGGTTTTGCCTCTCATAAGGACTGTCCGCCAGACCTGCTCGCTCCACTTTGCTCTTGTTTCTCAATTTTTTTGGGTTCTCTTGCTCTTCGACAGAAATAGCTGTTTCATGATCCAATAAGTTGGAGCTTTTAAATCTATTCGATTGAGAGTTAATCTGTTGCAATACTACTGACGAATTATCATCGAACTGCAAGTGATTTTTATCTAAGCCTACTTCAGTCTGAGTTTGTTCATCCTGGCTCAATTCTTTTGTTTCACCATTTGTATCTGATTCATTACCTAGTTCAGTAGAATTGTCGTTTTGTAATACATTTGTTTCATTTGGGCCCCTTCCTGATTGTGAATCAACCACTGTTGGCCCACCAACATCCATAGCATCTGAATTCACCTCAAAGTTACCACTCAACACCGCGGCTTGCTTGAGTAATTTATTTTGAGTGGTGTTACTATTGCCGAATAATTCTTCGTAATCGTCAGCTGAGGGAGAGATATCACTAATTGATGAGGAAGCACTCTTCAAATCATCGTCAGGGCTAGTTGCTTGTAACTCTTCGGTCTGTACCAGTGGATCATTAGGAGTATCTATTTTCGTTTTCGATTCATTAGCTCTACCTAGATGATCTATACGATCGTCTTTTTCAGTAATACCCATCAAATTTTCGATTTGCTCTTCTTTTTCTTTTGGTGAGGCTAACAAATCATCTGAGACAGAAAAAACTCCAAAATTGTCAACAACCGAGTCAGGCATAGATTTCACACTATGCTTATCTAGTTCGTTACCGTGAAGACTTTCCCCCACACTTTTGTCCTCCAATAAATTACTCGCTTTGGATGGTATCGGATCAGTTTCATTTGAATCGGCGTCCACATTCACGAGAGTATCCAAGATCTTCTGCTTGGGGAATTCAGAATTCGATAATTGCTTTTGATTATTGCGGCTATCTGTATTCAGTTCAGTTTGCCCAGAATTGAGTTGTATATTTTGTTCGATTTTTTCTTTCTGGCTAGTAACAAAAATTTCTAAATCTTTAGCTTGTTCTGCTTCTGTAGCTGATTTATGCCTGAAATCCAATTTTGTCTCTATATTCGTATTTCGAAGAGATTCTCCATCAGTAGTTAGTGAGGTTGGAAAAATGCCCTCATCTGATAAAAGATCAACTCCTAACTCAGTTTCTAGCTGATCCCCGGAATCTTCCACCTCCGACTCCTCAAATAATGCACCCTCATCTGATAAAAGATCAACTTCTAACTCAGTTTCTAGCTGATCCCCGGCATCTTCCAACTCCGACTCCTCAAATAATGCACCCTCATCTGATAAAAGATCAACTCCTAACTCAGTTTCTAGCTGATCCCCGGCATCTTCCACCTCCGACTCCTCAAATAATGCACCCTCATCTGATAAAAGATCAACTCCTAACTCAGTTTCTAGCTGATCCCTGGAATCTTCCATCTCCGACTCCTCAAAACTCAGTCGGTATCCTCTCCGTTCTAAGTATTTGACTAACTCCTCAACAGTCAAGTTCTGCCGAGTTTGATCATAATAACCCCTTAAAATAGTATCGAATTGGTGGCGATTAACTTGCATCATTTGCTCAGTGTTTTTTCGATAATTTCATCTAAAATTTCTGTTTGAATAGGTGAATCTGTATTTCTTTGACTATTGTCTTCAGGCTTTATTGCTTCTGTAGAGTCAAATTGATTTTTCTCACTTTTTACGACCGATTTGAATGACTCATTTGCCTCTAAATCATCAAGTCCTAAATCCAAATTATCCAGATCTAAATCATCAAATTTCTGATCTAGATCTTCGAGATCAAGTACATCAGCATCGCCAAAATCATCAAAATCAACTTCTTGGTCTGCCTCATAGAAATTTTCCGAGACTGAATCATTCACTTCACTAAATTCACTGTCGAAAACATCTATATCCGGTGATTCATCTTCAATCTCGCTCTGGGATTCGGAAATCAGTTGTAGGATATCGTCATGGGAGACGCTTAAGTCTTCTAACTGTTTTTCTAATTCTTCGTCAGATACAGAGTAG
>PBVO01000095.1:32055-47019 GCA_002729015.1 Candidatus Poribacteria bacterium | reverse complement strand
AATTGTGATTACGAAACTGATTATGCATTCCAGCTTGCAGGTGCTAGAACTGATTTAGTACATATCAACGAACTATTAACAAGAAAAAAAACATTGACGGACTACCAAATCTTGGCTATTCCAGGGGGATTTTCTTACGGAGACGACATTGCGGCAGGAATTTTGTTGGCTAATGAGATCCGCTATAAACTCATCGATTCAATTACCGAGTTTGTCAGAAATAATGGATTAATCATTGGCATTTGTAACGGGTTCCAAGTTTTGGTCCGATCGGGTCTTCTGCCTCAGGTAAAATCGTCTAAACAGGAAGTTTCACTCACCAGTAATTCTTCAGCTAAGTTTGAATGCCGATGGACAAAGTTGAAAACTGATCGGAGCTGCTGCGTATTTACACCCAACCTACCTGAGCAAATTTACCTTCCGGTAGCTCATGCCGAAGGGCGGTTTATAGCTTCCAACGAAACTCTTGATCAATTGGAAACTAATGGCCAAGTAGTGTTTCGTTATGCTTCCTCTAATTATCCTGAGAATCCAAACGGATCAGAACGAAACATTGCAGGCATATGCGACCCAACAGGACGGATTATGGGTTTGATGCCTCACCCTGAACGCTATTTGAGTCGCTACAGTCATCCTCGTTGGACACGAGAAAATTTACCAGAAGAAGGAGATGGCTTGTCCATTTTTCGAAATGCGGTAAATTATGTTTCCAATTGACCAACGTGAAATTGTTAGTTCGATTAAAAAAGGTAGTCATTTTTTAATCGAGCAGCAGCTTTCAGATGGTAGGTTCGAAGGGATCTTATCCTCGATGACTTTTCCTACCTGTGCGTTAGCTTGGGTGCAAATAGCACAAGGCAATTCCGTTAGCTCAACCCTAACTAACTGGTTGGAAAAGCAAAGACTCGCTGACAACCAATGGGCTTTGGATACGTCGAGAATCCCTAACCAAAACGCTACCGAATTTGCTCAGCTAATTTTGTCTCAAACGACTCAAACGGAGATTCCTCCCAAGATCCCTCAACTAGGTCTTATAAAATTAGCCTACGCTCATCTGAAACAACTGAATTGGTCGAAAGTAATACCACCATCAATAGCGATTTTTGTAGTTCGTACCATCACGACCTTACTCCCACAGTTATCTAAATGGGTGAAGCCACCACGCCATCTACTACCCAGCCCAGATTTTTTTTATTCAGCAAAATTCAAAAAACTTTTTGTAGCAGAAAAACAAACGCTTGTACCATGCATGATACTTATCGAAACACATACCAAAAATCGGCGTCATGTCATTACAGACTTATTAGATTGGATGTTTTCTTGCAGGTTGGCTGATGGCAGCTGGTTTCGTGTTAATTACATAACAGCTTTATCAGCATTAGCAATGATCGAAGCAAAAAAACATTTCCCTGAATTAGTAGAGGAGGACTATATTAGTACTGCGATTAGTTGGCTTGAACAAACACAAAACCTTGATGGGGGTTGTAGGGAAGCACTTAACCTAAACGTTTGGGACACGGCACTTTCAACAATAGCTTTAGCCGGTTTGGATAACGAAAATAGCCTGACCAAACAATTAAAAGCCTCTAGTCGTTGGATTATGAAACAACAATCAAATGATGGTGGGTGGGCATTTTCCGGTTTAGCTGATTTTAGAACTAGTAATTCTGTGGCAAAAATCTTATCCGATGCTGATGATACAGCTCTTTCGACCTTAGCACTAATCTTGTCCCTGGCTCCACATGAAATCAAACAAAATGAGTCAATCAAGAGGGGGATTAGCTGGCTTGTAGAAAACCAGTCTCCCGATGGTAGTTGGTCAACATATGTCCCCGGCGAAGGAGATATAGGTTGTACGTCTATTACAGCCCATGCTATTGAAACATTACTGGCCTTCGGTGGGTACAAACCCCAAATTAATAAGGGTGTTGACTGGTTACGAAAAACCATCACACCTGAAGGCTACTGGTCCGACTTATGGTTGTCTCAATTCACATATGGCACATCCTGCGCGATAGTTGCTTTAGCTAAAGCAGGTTATGCTGACTGTATTGAAGTTCGACAAGGTAAAAATTGGTTGGAATTGGCCCAAAATAAAAATGGGGGCTGGGGAGAAGATATGTTCGGCCGACGACTGGACAACAGCACTGTTGAACAAACTGCCTGGTCAACTTACGCATTACTTCAAACAACCAAGGAAGAAGAAATTAGTCCAGCTATCAAAAAAGGATTACGATTTCTGATTGATCAACAGAATCATGACGGATCGTGGCCAGCTAGTTGTGTTGGTATCTATTGGGAAATAATTGGTGGTTACGAGGATCCGATTTATTCTTCTGTTTTTCCCTTACTAGCACTTAACTCCTATCATCAAAAGATTAGTTGATTTGATATTAACCCTCGAATAAATACTACCATGAATCAGCTTGAACAACTTTTAACCCAACAAGTCGAAGGTGAAGTGAGGTTTGATGATTACTCTAGGGCTCTTTACAGTACTGACGCTAGCCTTTATCAAATTAATCCAATCGGTGTGGTGATCCCACGTACTAAAGCTGATGTGCAAAGAACGGTACAAATCTGCTATGAGAATGATGTGCCGATTCTTCCACGAGGAGGTGGTACAAGCTTGGCAGGCCAAACTGTTGGTCAGGCAGTAATTATTGACTTTTCCAAGTATATGAATCAAATTATTGAAGTAAACGTGGCAGAGCATTGGGCCAGGGTCGAGCCTGGTATCGTCTTAGATGAACTTAACTCACAACTTAAACCATACGGTTTGATGTATGCTCCAGACGTAGCAACAAGTAGCAGGGCAAATGTTGGTGGGACAATTGGTAATAACTCGGCGGGGTCACATTCAGTAATTTATGGAAAAACGATTGACCATGTGATGGAATTAGAACTTATTTTGTCTAATGGTGAGTTAATATTGACTAAGGCAATGACGCCAGANCANGTAGAAANNAAAAAAANAGAGCANACACTCGAAGCCAAAATTTACCGAAAAGTCTGTCAAATTACGCATGATTACCAAGACTTAATTAGGGAACGATTCCCTCGAATTTTACGAAGGGTTGCTGGTTATAACTTAGATGAATTCGTCATTGGTGCAGGTTCCAAAGAAGTTACACCTTATCGACGAGATGATGGAAGTGATCCAAGTTTGTTCAATTTATCCAAAATTATTGTTGGTTCAGAAGGGACGCTGGCAACTGTTACCGAATCCAAAATTAATCTTGTACCAATACCCAAGATGACAGCCCTGAGTGTGATCCATTTCGAGACCTTAATTGAATCTATGGAAGCTGTTGCTCCTATTTTGGAGTGTCAACCGACTGCTATTGAATTGATCGATGATACCATCATTAATATGACTAAAGGGTCGGCAGCTTTTTCCAAAGCCAGTGATTTTATCAAAAAAAATGCCAAGGGAAATGGACCTGGTGCAATCTTGGCCGTTGAATTCTACGGTGAATCACCCCAAGAGTTGATCAGCCAACTCGATAACGTTGAAAAGAAAATGATATCGAAAGGATTGGGTTATGCTTTTGTTCGTTGCATAACACAAGAAGAGAAGTCNAATGTNTGGGAAACNCGTAAAGCNGGGCTTGGTTTGTTAATGGGAATGACCGGCGACCGTAAGCCAGTTGGATTTGTGGAGGATGCTGCTGTTCGGATTGAAGATTTACCAGAGTATGTACGTCGATTTTCTGACATTATCGCTGCTCATGACACAACTGCAGCCTACTATGCTCATGCAAGTGTTGGCTTACTACACAACAGGCCAGTAATAAATCTAAAATCAGAATCTGACATTCAAAAAATGCACTCCATNGCTAAACAAGTTAAGGACTTACTAATCGACTTGGATGGAGCTATGAGCGGAGAGCATGGGGACGGATTAGTTAGGAGTGAGTGGATCGAATCCATGTTTGGTTCCGAAATGTATCAAATCTTTTGCCAGCTCAAACAAACATTTGATCCAGCTGGAATTATGAATCCAGGAAAAATTGTTAACGGCCCACCAATGACCGAAAATCTCCGTTTTGGGAATAATTACAATACAATTAAGATTGACACATATTTTGATTTTTCCAACCAAGGTGGTTTTAATCGGGCCATTGAGATGTGTAATGGGGTAGCCGCATGTCGTAAAACACTAACAGGAACTATGTGTCCATCATATATAGGCACAAGAGAAGAAATACATTCCACACGTGGTAGAGCTAATGCCTTACGGCATGTCATTTCAGGTTCTTTGCCCCAAGAACATTTTAAAAGTAAAGAACTTTATGAAGTATTAGATCTTTGCCTAGAATGCAAAGCTTGTAAATCTGAGTGCCCATCACACGTCGATATGGCAAAAATCAAATACGAATTTTTAGCTCAATATCATGATCAACACGGNTTACCAGTTCGCAATCGTTTGTTCGGACACATCGATAGCTTGAGTGATATTGGTTCAAAAATGGCTCCATTTTCTAATTGGCTGATGAATTCTTCAGTTTCGAAATGGATGATGGATAAATTCTTCGGTATTGATCGTCGTCGATCCTTACCTAATTTCGCGGAAGAAACTTTTGTTCAGTGGTTCAAGGCNCAGCCATCTNGCACNTTAGAAAATCGTCAACAGGTTGTCTTTTTTTATGACACTTTTACCAATTATAATTACCCTAATGTCGGGCAATCAGTTGTTAAAGTGTTAGAATCNGCTGGTTTTGATGTTATTTTGCCACCTAAACGTTGTTGTGGGCGTCCTATGATTTCTAAAGGTATGTTAAATGAAGCAATTCAAAATGCTCNGCATAACATTAGTTGGCTGTTACCCTANGCTCAACAAGGTCTACCAATCGTTGGGTGTGAGCCCAGTTGCATTTCAGCTTTGACAGACGATTACGTCGAATTGCTTCCAGGAGACGACTCAAGATTAGTAGCTGAACATACACTAATGATCGAAGAATTCCTNTTGAAAGAAAAAGAACGGCTCAGGTTTTCAGATNTAGATCAAAATATTTTACTACATGGGCATTGTCACCAAAAAGCACTAATTGGACTTCAACCATCACTTGAAGTTCTGAATCTCCCGGTGAACTATACTGTCAATTCGGTAGACTCCAGTTGCTGCGGCATGGCCGGTTCATTCGGTTATGAAAAAGAACATTACGATCTGTCGATGAAGATAGCTGAAGCAAGATTACTAGAACCGATTCGATCTCATTTGAGCGATTCTCTTGGTAACTCTCAGGTAGCTATTTCGGGAACTTCTTGTCGCGAACAGATTAAACANAGTACAGGCTATGAACCTAAGCATATAGTAGAGTTATTGTGTGAAGCGATTATTCANACGTAACAAACTTACAATGGTAAACATATTTGAAAANNGCTTTNGGTTATTGGTNTGNTACCAANCGAATANGNCNTNCTATNAGNCTANATCTAATTTACGACCTGATGTTCCCACTAAAAACCTAACTTAGAAATCAACAATAATACTGCTACCGTTCTTTTTACTTCTTGGCTACATATATCATCACCCAGCGTTAGTATCAATCTTGTTTGAGTTATTCAGTACACTAACAAACATACTTCGATTTGGTACTATATAGAGTTGTGAAAAAGATCTTGGCCTCATTTACTGACGGGGATAATTACCAAAATTTAGCCTTGGAGAATGACGAGCACTCGCACGATATCAGAAACAAGAATACCTGTCAGCATTATGTTGACGCTAAGTTCACACACGGATATACTCGATATTAATGAATTCTCTTTCCCAAAAACAACAAGGTGTTACCCTAAAATCTTTGTTAATTGCCTCTCTGCTGATCCCAATTAATTGCTATTGGGTAATCGAAATGGAGGTAATCCGATACTCAGGGCACCCAGTAACAATTTCGCTGTTCTTCAATGTCATTTTTAGTCTGTTTATCATTATCGGGCTGAACCAACTACTCCACCGAATTTCTCCTGCATTATCTTTAACTGCTAGTGAGTTAATCATTGTATACCTAATGGTGTCAATTGCATCAGGTATTGCAGGCCATGACATGCTAGAGATTTTGGTACCTATGCTTGGGCATGCTTTCTACTTTGCCACAGCTGAGAATGAATGGAAAGAGTTGTTTCTGCCTTTTTTGCCAGAATGGCTTACTATAAATGATAATCAATTGTTTTACGGCTACTATCAAGGAGAAGCAAACCTTTATACAATTTACCATCTTCAAAAATGGGCAAAACCTATACTTTGGTGGACAGCATTTATTTTTATGCTTAGCCTAGGCATGTTTTGCCTGAATGTTATGGTGCGAAAACGCTGGATTGAACACGAAAAATTGAGTTACCCCATCATTCAATTACCAATGGAGATGAGTGGGATAACTCATTCCAGCTTCTTTAAAAACCAATTCATGTGGGGCGGCTTTGCGATTTCTGGTGGATTAGTCTTACTAAATGGCCTCAATTTTATCTTTCCAGTAATACCAGAACTAAGAACGAGGATTCAACATTTTGAAATTTTCACTGATTCTCCTTGGAATGCGATGGGAAGATTACCATTTTCGCTTTACCCTTTTGCCATTGGTCTTGGTTTTTTTATTCCATTAGACCTATCATTTTCCTGCTGGTTTTTCTTCCTCTTTTGGCGAATGATGCGAGTAGCTGGTGCGGCTCTCGGCTTACGAAGTTTACCCGGATTTCCCTACATGAATGAGCAGGCTTCTGGCGGCTATGTTGCTCTATGCGTAATTGCTATTTGGGCTACACGAAAACATCTTTGGAAGGTACTCCATTCTGTACTTAATACTAGTATTGAATCCAGTGATAGAGATGAACCTATTTCTTACCGTGCCGCTGTGTTCGGTTTTACTCTGACAATGGCTTTTATGATTTTTTTCTGTTTGAAAGGTGGAGCGACATTAGGCATTAGTACCGCTTTTTTTATGTTCTATTTTGCTATCTCTTTAGCGATTACCCGAATGCGAGCCGAGCTAGGTACACCTGTCCATGATTTACATTATTCGGGGCCTGATGAAATTTTGACACGCGCATTGGGTACTAGGCGAATTGGGCGAGGTAATCTAATTATGTTCTCCATGTTCTGGTTTATCAACCGAGCGTATAGAAGCCACCAAATGCCCCACCAGCTAGAAGGGTTGAAAATTGCTGACCGCTTTCGAATGAACACCAAGAGAATTCTTTTTGCCTTTATGTTGGCCTCATTATTGGGAGCACTTTCGGGGTTCTGGGCCTTAATCGATAGAGGTTACCGAGTTGGTATGGAGTCTCGTGCCTACTCACCATCGCTAAGCGCTTTTGGCATTGAACCTTACCGTCGCTTGACACAATGGCTAAATGTACCGACGGAGCCACTATTTGCAGAAACTGGTTTTATGGGAGTTGGATTCTTAGCGACCTTGCTACTTATGTTTCTACGAATGAAGTTTGTTTGGTGGCCTTTTCACCCAGCTGGATTTGCTATCTCCACCAGTTGGGGAATGAACGTGACTTGGAGTTGCTTATTTGTGAGTTGGCTTATCAAGGGGATAGTCCTAAAGAATGGAGGCATTGGCCTCCATCGAAAACTTGAGCCTTTATTTCTCGGTTTGATTTTAGGTGAGTTTGTTTGTGGCAGCCTGTGGACAATTATTGGCATCCTTTTGGGCATTCCGACCTATGGTTTTTGGGTTTGAGCTAGTCCTGAACGGGTGGATTGCGGTTGACATATTATTCTAAGTAAGGTATCTTAACTGGGTTTTGCTCTGTTTTGTTCAACTGAACTGATGTGGCTATGTTTGAAAGTTTAACTGAGAAACTACAAAATACTTTTAAGAAAATAAGCGGCCAAGGAAAGCTAACCGAAAAGAATATTTCGGACGCGCTACGCGAAGTTCGCTTAGCATTGCTAGAAGCGGATGTCAATTTTAAGGTTGTTAAAACTTTCATAAGTGACGTCAAATCTCGCTCCTTAGGTAAAGAGGTTTTGGGCAGTTTAACCCCCGAGCTGCAAATTGCTAAGATAATTGGCGATGAACTAACTAAGTTGATGGGAGAAGCCGCAACTAAGATTGAGCTATCAAGTGGGGGGCCCACTGTCATTTTAATGGTAGGTTTACAGGGGTCCGGAAAAACGACCACATCTGGCAAATTAGCCGACAAGTTTAAAAAAGAAGGAAAAAGTCCTTTACTAGTTGCTGCGGATATTTATCGACCAGCGGCAATTAAGCAGTTACAGGTAGTTGGTGAGCAGATTGATGTCCCCGTATTCAGCATGGGGACAGAAGTCTCTCCTGTGAAAATTGCCGAAGCTTCCATCAAGGAAGCTTCTAGTAGAGGTCATAACCTCGTAATTGTTGATACAGCTGGCCGACTACATGTCGATCAGAAATTGATGGATGAGCTCAAGGGAATCAAAGTTGCGGTAAAACCAGACGAAGTTCTTCTAGTCGTTGATTCCATGACAGGTCAAGATGCCGTTAATGTATCTGATCATTTCAACCAAGAACTTGACATTAGTGGCGTGATCCTGACCAAAATGGATGGTGATTCTAGGGGCGGGGCGGCACTATCCATTCGTAGTGTCACAGACAAGCCGATAAAATTCATCAGTACTGGAGAGAAAATCGAATCAGGTTCCTTAGAAGCCTTTCATCCCGACCGTATAGCTTCTCGAATTCTTGGTCAGGGTGACTTCAAGACTCTACTAGAACGAGCTGAGGCAACCTTCTCTGAAGACCAAGCTAAGGATTTGGAAAAAAAATTAGCTACTAAGCAAGGATTAGACTTTAATGATTTGCTCACACAGTTAGAACAACTGAAAAAAATGGGGCCGTTAGACCAAATCATGGATATGATCCCTGGTATAGGTAATGCAATCCCCAAAGGATTTCAACCAGATGAAGACCAATTGAGACATGTCAAGGCTATTATTCAGTCTATGACTAATCAAGANCGACGNGACTATCGTGTGCTCAGTAGATCNCGGCGGTTGCGCATCGCCANCGGTAGTGGGACTACAGTACGTCAAGTTAATCAACTGGTTGATCAATTGAAGTTTCTGAACCGAATGNCCCAACAAGCCACTGGCATTTCAGGAATGATGCCCGGTGTTGGTGGCAAAACAGGGAAAATCAAACCTAAGCGAACAAGAGTTAGTGCACGAGCACGCCGAAAACGGCGCCGTCGCTAATTACTCAGTCAAAATCAAATAGCATCTCAGCAAGAGGAGTTACTGTTGGCAGTTAGAATTAGATTACAGAGACATGGTCGAAAGANGAATGCATTTTACCGAGTAGTAGCCGCAGATGCCAGAAGCCAAAGAGACGGGGCTTTTCTGGAAGCATTAGGCTATTACGACCCCATGACAGAACCCGCAAACATCAANATAGATNCGGAGAAGGCNTTNAAGTGGCTTAGNACNGGGGCNCAGCCCAGTGATACCGCTAAGAGTCTTCTGACTAAAACTGGTGTTTGGGANCAGTTCGTAAATCCTNNCGCGTTCGNAGAAAGTAAATCAACCGATAGCNNGGAGTCTAGTGAAGAAGAATAATTAAGATTTTAACTNTNAGCNGCGGTNNGTATTATTCNGGAAATTGATCATTATGACACTCTTTGTTAAACGNCCAGTTATTCTGAAGAATATTGTTACAAAAGAGTTCAAGGACCGAATCATGGATGAACTAGGTCAAGCACTAGATCAGATTGACCGATGGTTCGAACAGGAGGAGTTTCAAAGCCGTCGTCTAATTTCTGAGGCTGAAAGGCAGGGNAACTCTGATTTGGTACGAAAAGAGTTGGATGTAGAGAAGGATCGACAAGGACAGATTCGCCTTAACCTAAAGCGGAAGTTGGACGAGGTCACACAACTGGATATAGGTAGTGTTTTTACCAGTGGAACTTATGATGCTCCTGTAAAAATCGAAGTTGGAGATAATATCCAATCGAAACTGGCACAAGCAGAGATTATTGTTAAAGATGGGGTTGTAGTTCAGATAATAGAGTAGTGTCTCAATTTGGTAGAAGTAGCATGTTTCTATGAAAATCGACGTGGTTAGCCTTTTTCCGCAGATGGTACAATCAGTTTTAGAACACGGTATTCTGAAGCGAGCTATCAAAAACGGAATCCTGAGCGTCCACCTGCATCAACTTCGAGAGTTCGCCGCCGACCAGCACAGGACTGTTGATGATTACCCATATGGTGGTGGCGCNGGCATGATTTTGAAACCTGAGCCAATCTTCAAAGCTGTTGAGTCCCTACGCCCGAAAGTTGATAGNAGGATCATATTTTTTACTCCTCAAGGGCAACGGTTGGATCAACGCTTAGTTGAAATTTTATCTTTAGAGAAACACCTTATTCTAATTTGTGGNCGCTACAAGGGTATTGATGAAAGAGTAAGGTTTAAGCTGGTTACCGATGAAATTTCGGTTGGAGATTATGTCCTTAGTGGTGGTGAAATCGCAGCTCAAATACTGATTGATACAATCGGGCGTGTATTACCTAGTGCTATTGGGGATTATCAATCAGCACAAGATGATTCATTTAGCCAAGATTTATTAGACCATCCCCATTACACACGACCGGCTGAATTTCGAGGNATGAGAGTCCCAGAGATTTTACTGAGTGGCCACCACCAAAGAATCCAGCAATGGCGTTATCANAAATCTCTAGATCGAACGAACCAACGNCGTCCTGACCTTGCGTNTATTCANACGATAGGTAACGTGCGCGANGAGGGCAGAACAAGTGATGATGAGACTAAATAGAATCCTGTCAATAGCTGAACCTAAGATAGGAAAGATTAGGTATAAGGAGGAAGATTATGGATCTTGTTGATATTATAGAACAAGAACAACAAAAAAANGANATTCCGGACTTCCAATCGGGAGACACNGTCCGGGTCAACACACGTATCAGAGAAGGGCAAAAAGAACGGATTCAAGCATACGAAGGTACCGTTATAAAGCGGTTAGATCGCGGTGCCAGATCGACCTTTACCGTTCGTCGATTAGCCTATGGTACTGGGAGTGAAAGAACTTTCCCGCTCCATTCGCCTAACATCCAAAGTATTAGTATAGTAAAGCGGGGCGTTGTACGAAGAGCTAAACTTTATTACCTGAGAGATCGAACTGGTCGCTCGGCCCGTATTCGCGAACCAAGGGATCGCTAAACCTTTTTGCAACAACTGAGTCCAACCTGTATAACAACAATCTAAAATTCGAACGACAATTAAATCAGAAGGGTTATTCTCGGGTCGCTGGCGTAGATGAAGCAGGACGGGGGGCGTTAGCTGGTCCAGTGGTGGCTGCCTGCGTAGTCTTGCCAATTGGCTTAGAGTTTTCCGGCCTAACCGACTCAAAGAAAATTTCTGCGTCTTCTCGTGATCTACTGCATGACCAGATTCACAACTCTGGTGCTTCTGTCGGTGTTGGTCAGGCATCAGTCGCTGAGATTGAAGGCCTCAATATACTGCGGGCTACGATGTTGGCGATGCAACGGGCTGTATTGGCCACCACACCTAGCCCCGACTATGTGCTCATTGATGGCAACCAATTACCAGAACTTGTTCTTCCAATGAGTTCGTTAGTGAAGGGAGATACTCGTTGCCATTCAATTTCGGCAGCATCCATAATCGCTAAGGTTTTTAGGGATCGACTGATGCTACAACTAGACGAGCAATTTCCCGAATATGGTTTCGGGCAACATAAGGGCTACGGGACAAAACAGCACCGAGAATCTATTTCTGGCCACGGACCGTCGGTTTGCCACCGAAAAAGCTTCAAGCTGAACTGAACCAGNAAGATATAAGGCTATATCAAAAGTACCTAAGTTACATCTCCAGATCTAAANNTTTACAAGCCAAGTCACTAGCAGGCAAACACANCCANCCAATAGTGNCTTGATTGNAATAATCTGGCCGATTAACTCTTTAGGAAACCAAAAATCTTTCTAACTTTCCCACTACTAGTAACAAGGTTTTTACTTTAATATCCAACCACAAACAACCAATTACCAGATCAAAGGATTTCTTTCAATAGTGATTCACGTGTTGGGTGACGTAGCTTCCGAAGAGCCTCATCCTCGATTTGTCGCACACGTTCCCGGCTGATTCCCAGACGGCGTCCTATTTCAGCAAGTGTGTATTCGCTTCCATCCCTTAGTCCATAACGTAGTTGGACTACCAATTTTTCTCTCTCAGTAAGTGTATTAAGTACCCGCTCTAAGGACTCTTTGTCAGCATTGACTAAAAGCTCATCTTCTGGTGAAGACTGATCTTCGTCAGCAAGTAAGTCTGATATTGTAGCATCTGGTGAAGCTTCGCTTAGTGGGGAATCCAATGAAACAGTACGTCGAGTACTTTGCACGATCTCAGTTAGTCTTTCCACATCTATGTTACCAAGTCGATCCGCGATCTCTTCGTCGCTCGGTTCACGCTCTAGCTCTCGGGCTAACTTAGCTCGAGTGGCCTCAATCGTTCGACGTGTTTCTCCCACATAGCAAGGGATACGGATTGTCTGNCTTTGCTGGTCTAGTGCACGCTTAATAGCTTGCATGATCCACCAAGTTGCGTAGGTGCTAAAGCGAAAGCCGCGGGACAAATCAAACTTTTCCACTGCCTTCATCAGGCCGATGCTTCCTTCCTGCATCAAGTCCAAAAACGTCAAGGCAGATTTACTGTGGTTATGCTGTTTCGCAATACTAGCCACAAGTAAAAGATTAGCCTGAACGATTGCGTTTTTGGTTTCCTGAACATGGCTTACTGCGCGGTTCAATTCTACCCACAATTTTTCTAGTATGGGTTTGGTAATGAAATCGTCTTCTATTTCATCATTTACTTCAATCCCCTGAAAACTGGGCATGAAATCCCCATACATACGCAATTTGTAATCCCGAATTTCGTTTTCCATATTTTCCATAACAACTGAAATATTCATTGGGGTCCACCAAGCTTCTACTCCAGTTAGACCATCCTTGTTACAGCGTCTACGATTAACCTTAGGCTTAGAATTTTCCAAAATCGAAGCCGGAAAGCATTCTAATAAGCGAGTAACTTCTTTGCGCTGGTGNCCGAATTCTGCGAACAGCTCTTTTTCTATCTTCGGTGTAAGTAAAGGAGTTTTTGCAATCTCTTGAAGATATGAAAAAGCCTCATCTTTGGAGGCTTCACTATTGTCCCCACTACGTTTGAAATTAGTAATCAATTNGCCCTCATTCGTCAAATCTGTTGGGGCTGACAATGGGGAAAAATCGTTATCATCCTCATCTTCTTTGTTGTCAAAATTTTTGTCATTTTCGTCCTTATGAAAAGGTCCTTTGTCCATTCGGTCATATCCTCCAGAAAAATCTTCTTGGCTTCGTAATTTCCCTCTTGAAGGGAGTTAACTTATAATCAGAGTAACTCTGTAACCTACCGCGATAGAATTCAAGCTTCTATACTTCACTCACTTTCCCGAAACACTTCCACCAATTTTGATTGGACGAAGACCACTTCACCTAGGTTTACTTGGCACTCTATTTTTTTGATTCTTATCAAGAAAAAATAAAATAATATATTCCACGAACCAACAAAAGTGGCGAATATTTTTTCCAACTACTGAAAGATACATTTATCTGAACCATTCGGGTGTAACGCCAATTTCTCTTCGCACACAAAATTCAATGAATTCTTTCTCTTTCTCATGCAACTAGGCACGGTTTCGAAGAGGTTTCACTTTTGTTGCTGGAGATCGAACTCTGTCGCACGAATTCAGTCAAACCNATCNGTTCTACTAGCAGCAAGATTGCTTTTACCAAAAATACAATATAGGATCTAATCCTAGTAGCAAATGGTATACGATGGTACGAAAGTAATAATATTATCATTACGGAAGCTGGACTGCCGGCTAATACCTACCCTTGGTGGAATCCCAAAGAGTTTGGGGNTGGAAACACGTATGGGTTCCTGATACCAAAGAACGCGTCAACATTNGTGATATTAAGTCAGCTATTAACAGCAGGACGCGTGTGATTTCAATTAGTCATGTCGGTTTTGATTCTGGTTTTCGATTTATACAGAACNGGTCAAATTTGCAAATTTCACAATATTTCGTTTATGGTTGAAGACATACAAAGTTTAGGGGCATTAGCATTAGATGTCAAGAATTACCAAATTGATATTCTCTAGTAGCAGAAGGAACAGCTACTTTTTATTGTAATCAATAATTAATTATTGGCTAGGCCAGTGTCATTAACGAATATGATTTTTTGAGTCTTGATCTAACTCAAAAGCCCGAGGCTGATCGTTTATATAACACTGTCAGTATTTGTGGCTTTAAACCAGCGGCTGGATTTAATCCTGCAAATTGGTATCACAAAAATTGAATCTCACATCCTAAATTTGACGAGGCTCCCGATGATTGACACCCAAAAGCTAAAAACACACGATTGCCGGCCCACACGAGAACCAATCAGAGCGATCAGGAATCGTTGCACAAGTGATGACCTATACGAGATTCTAGTCAAGCAAAAGGTCTCTTGTACTAACCGCAGCAGAACAATTTATTTCGCTCCACACTTCTACAATACACATCAAGAACTTGATTTTGTGGTTGATATTCTGCCGTAAATAATTTATCCATTAATACCGTTGATAATTAGGTGAATTTCGATACGATCATTCTTTCGTCGTGCTAATTTTCGGGCAGATGAATCAGTTCGCAGTTGTTCCATTCTTTTTCGATAAAAATTTAGCCGTCCCTTTCGGATATAATAGGTTGTGTCATTAGTGTTATCGTTCAAATGCCAAACATTTGTCCCTTGTTTAGTAATTTTAATTGATTCTGAGAGCTGAACTTGTCTTTGGGAGAAAGCANNCNTGATATTTTTTANGTATTTNTTNCGGTTTGATTGNGCTNGTTTTTCNCTTTGATTACGAGCTTTTCTNNNAGGTGTATTGACTAAATACTGNATTTGGTAAAAAAANTCGNTCG
>PBVO01000095.1:0-32050 GCA_002729015.1 Candidatus Poribacteria bacterium | reverse complement strand
GGNTCAATNCTGAATTNANACNGATCNTCTNTGNCATTATCNATAACCGAAATTGANAATTGTTCTGATTNCTCTAATCGAACTAGGTATATCTCAGNATTATTCTTANCNGTAATCTGCCATTCNCTTTCNCTATCAAGGATTGAGTATTTCTTNTCNTGTTCTNTNTGAANATNGTACTTNAANCTACTTNGTTTTTCTATNTNTTCTANTNTNNAATCNGNNCNTAATTCAGTAAAAAATATATCACTNAGAGCAAGCTTATCCTTCTTCCGGTCTNCCTCTGGTTGTTTAGATTGATAAATATTTTCTAATTTATCAGCCCAATCAGGCGATAGACTGAATAAAAATTCATCATCTTCTGGAAATTCTGGCCATTGGTCAGCACAAGCCACAATTATTATTTTATCGATTAGCTCTGGTGGAAAATTTTCAATCCTGGCAAAATAATCACGAGTATTGTAAGCACGATAGAAAGTTGTATCCCATTTTGTACGAAAATATTCTGTCTGAACATTATTCAATTTCTCACCACTAGTATGGGCTTCTATACGTATTTGCTGAAACGTTTGATCTAGTATTTGTATAAAGGTATTAACATTATCAACCGTATCATTAGGTGGTACTACAAGTTGTGTTGCAATCTTTAAAAGTAATCTTTCCNCGGTTTCGGTTAAGTGAGCACTACCGTCATCAAANAGCTTAATTTGATTTTCATTATCCGCACCTAGGCTTAGGGCTTCAAAATTGCTATTGCTGACAATAATTCGAATTTTATCGGTTTGCTTGTAAACAGTGATGTTTCTCTCACTTTCACCCAATTTTTCTAGATTTATTAAGAATTCTTGTCTTGCCTTAATATCATCAGGAANAATCCCCTGNTCTTGCATGGATGTAATGACGGCAGAAGTCGCAAAAGGNTTTCCCTGTTTAATAGCCATAACCGCGGTCATTACAATGAAAAAACAAAGAAGTAAGGTGATCATGTCACTGAATGGCCCCTGCCAAGAATTGGTGTCAGCATTTGCCCGTTGTCTAGCAACACCGAGTTCTAATGACAAGAGCTCAATCTCTTTTTCTAGGTAAGAAATACGTTCTGCAGAATCAGTCGATTTCGGCTCTTCTAGCATTATGACTCNGTNGTCTGTTCTGCATTATTAGAGGAGATAGAAGCCCACTGAACTGGNAGATAAACTTTAAGCTGGTCTCGAACCATATTTTCGGGAGTTTTTTTTAGAACAAGGATAATGCCTTCCATGCATACCTTCATCATCAGGATTTGATCTTCGATTCTTTTTTCAATTTTGGTGGCAATAGGACTAAAGATGAAATTACTTGACAGAACCCCATAAAAAGTCGTCAATAGAGCTGTAGCCATACCAGAACCTAAACCTTGCATTAGTTTTTCAGTATCAGAAGGATCTAAACCTGACATCATTACCACTAGCCCAATCAAAGTTCCAACGACACCAAAAGCTGGNGCATTGGCTGACATATTTTTGATGATTTGGACCTGACTCAAGAGTCGCTGATGTTCATTCTGAATCTGAGAATTCATGATCGATTTTATTAGCGTCTCAGTATATCTGAGCTCAATATACTCCAACCCTTCTTTTATAAACTGATTATCCGCGTATTCGTTTGCCAANGTCGATAGTTTCGTATCACCACCTCTGGCATAGGTGTTAGAAATGGTTGCTAAACCACTAATGTATTGCTCTACTGGGGATTCATCTTCAGCAAAGGCCTTCTTGAAATCATCAAAGACCTTCTTGACATCTTGGAAGGGATATGCAATTAAAGTAGCTGCTACGGTCATCCCCAAAACAATTAGGAGACTTTCTATGCTACCAAAAAGTAAGAATCGGCCAAATTCAAACTCAACAGCAAACAAAATTGAAAGAAAAAGTATAAAAAGACCGAAAACGAACCCAATGACCGTACCGATATTCATGCTGAGTTAGCCTTCAGCGTTTTNTTGTTCGAGTACTTCCTTGGCGAAATCAACTAATGCTTCTTCTAGCTCTTCAAATTCAAATTCATCAACCATATAATCGTCATCTAATTGACTCAATTCATTCCTTACTTCTTTGCCAATTCGAGGGGGGATACAAGATAGGATACGTTTAGCAAATTCCTCAGTAGCAGTCTCATGTTTTAATAGCGTGATCCACTGGAANACACCAATTTCTTCGTTGGAAAAGACTTTCTTCTGNACNGACCCTTTAAGAAAAGCTATGTCAGCGAAGGTCATTANTTGATCAGGAGAGGTAATTACTTTTTTACTGGGGGTAGACGCAAAAAAATCTGAATCTGCTTTTGCTAACCACGGTTCTACATCTTCCTTTTTGAACGAAAGAAGCTCAATTGGAAAATCTCCGCTACCGATTTTATTCAAAACTTGAGTTTTTTCTATACCAACAATATCAGCCAATCTATTAACATCAATCAAAGACGACCTTTGTACCATCCGTCCTTCAATNAGCTTTCCGACTTCGTCAGCTACAGTTGTTAGTCGTCCTGTAAATTCTTGAGGATCAAAGACAACTTGTCGTTTATTTNCTGACTCCTCAATCTTAATGACATAACGTTTTTCTAGCTCATTCAATATGAATGCACAATCAGATGCGTCAAGGGCTAAAATCATAGAAGCTTGGTCAAGAATTTCTTCAAAGGAGACACTTACTATGTCCTCTTCGTTATCGTTTGCTNAGTTTACTTTCGCTAATAGGGTTAGAATACGGCAGAATGCTTCGCAAACGTGATCAGTTCGGTCTGGTCGAATCTTACTATTCATCTCCTTTAAACGATTAACTAGGGTTAAAACCAAATGCTTAAGGATTGGGTCTACCCCTTTGAACATAGTTAGCAGGTGTGCTCGACTCAAGTTGATGACTTCACTACTCGTCAAGGCTCGTACAGAAGCNGTCCTNGGTGTACCACTACCACCCAACANAGCCATCTCTCCAAAGATTTGTCCTGGACCAACAACAGCTAGCTGCTGCTCCTTGTTCCCATTTTCTAAATACACTTCAAATTGCCCTGACTTAATAATATGTGCAGATACACCTGGCTGACCTTGGCGAAATAACACTTCACCAGCTGCATATTTTTTACTTGAGAACATGAAACGACCTTATTGGTAACCGGGCAAATACGCACCCAAAAAGATAATACTAATTTAGCACATGGTCAAATTCTTGTCAAGCGGTGTTCCTGATTGAGTACGTGTAGAATCATATCATGCTAGAGGTAAAGTTACAGTTGCTGTAGTACCAACATTTAACTTAGATGTCAATTTCAANCCGCCAGAATGACTATCAATGATTTTTTTTGCGGTCCACAAGCCTAAGCCAGTTCCATTCTGTTTACGGGTCACAAAAGGTTGATTCATGACTTTTTCGATTAGTTCGGTCGTCATTCCGGGGCCATTATCACAAATTTCGATTTTGTAGTTATCTGAATACTTTTCAACGGAAATGCCTAAGGAGCTGGGCAACGCACTTGATGTTATTTGTGTTTGATTCACTGAACTCTTATCTTCTAAAGATTGGAAAGCATTAGTTAACAAGTTTACAAATGCTAGCCTCAATTGAACTCGGTCTGCTAAAATTTCGGCAGTATCATCAATTTTTGCATTTACAAACTGATCAGGGTACANTCTTTCTGTTTCATTCAAAGCTTCTCGCAAAATTTCAGATAATTTACATCTTTGTAAGTCTGGCTGAATAATGTCGGCGTTGCGAATTTGTCTAATGATATGATCAATCCGACTTACTTGTTGTGAGATAGATTTTAGGGCAGAATCAACATTTTTATCTGAGTGTTGGTCTAGAGANGATTTNAGTAAGTCTATATTTGCATCTAACAAACCAAGTGGGTTTTTAATCGAATGAGCTAAAGCGCCCGATACTGCAGAGATTAATTCTGATGTCGTCTGACTTTGCCTTGACCTTAACTGTAACTGGTGTAGATAAGCATTTTCGATGGACATTNTTATAGCTCCTCGAANNCGCAAAACCAATTCGAGCTGTCTTGGTTTTAGCCACTCTTGTCTAAAATTCAGAGTAGCTATCAATTCTGTCGATTGCGTAGTATTTAGCATTATTTCAGTGGGTATANGCTTGTGAACTAATGGCAGACACAGTTGTACTTTCATTTGATTAAAATAAGCTTTTGCGGCCACAATCACGTTCTTATCTGTGGTCTGCTCAAGTATATCTTCTAGGGAAAAAATCACAGGATCTAATTCGTTCAAATGAGGACAAGATAACCATTCAATAAAAGGATCGTATTCAGAAATTGAAATCGGTTGGTCNGTAAATTGGGTTAGCCGATCCATACGTGCAANGTCCCCTTCAAGATTNCGAACTAGTAAAATAGAATTAGGAAGATGTAAGTATTCTCGGATAGTATTTTCTACTTCTGTACTTAGTTGAGAAAAACTCTGGAGCGATGAAACATTAGTGATTACTTNCTCGACTCCTGCCTGCATACGATGAAAATCTCTATGGAATAAACGGTCAATGAAAGGTTGTACTTTTCGGACATAAGAAAAAAAGATCCAGAATAAACAAGTTGCAATCAGGGATAACATCGGATTACTCAACTTGCTAAGCCATGCTCGAGAGAAAAAAATTAGCCAGTGGATCGGTAGGAGAATTAGCGAAGTAACCAATAACCAAGATAAGGTATAGTGTACGGCAGTCTGAATGTCCATGGCTCGATGACGAACAATTGCATATGTCATACTACTAAATCCAACTAATGGTGCCAGTGTACCAATAAAGAAGTAATCATAAAAACCGAAAAAAGTTGGTAAAATGACACTAAAAATAGTTGACAGAATGAAAGTAATTCCAAGTCCCAGGAGTACATGTTTCAACTGTATACGGATTAGGTATGATGATGTATCTTGATACCTTTGCCACAAAGTAGCAATAGCATATGTACCACCTAACATGATATATACTGAATAAAGATAATGGGACAGCCCATATTGAATTTGGAGCTGATTGTTTAGAAGCTTAGCGCTANGTATATCCCAAGGAGAGAAAGCAAGAATCGAAAAAGAAAGGGAGGCTAAAAGTAAAANCCCCATTTTCCATTTTTTAAATGTGATGTATTGGTCTGGAAAGAACCAGGAGAAAAACACGAAANCCGCAACCAAATGAGCCGTACATACTTTGCTCGCGTTACGAAACAATANCGAAGAATCAAGATCAAGGGCATTCTCAGACAAAGTCGTGCCAATATCTAAACAGACCCACNTAGTAGTCAAAAGACANAGTAGTGCAAGAAGCTGAGCTGGTAAATGCTTAGGTCGTTTGAGTAAAACGAATCCACCAAGCCCAATCAAGACTACTACGACAAACAGTTGAATATTGACCAATAGATTCACTTGAGTCATGATTAGGATTCCAAGGTGAGTGCATATTTATAGGATGTCAAAGTATCTAGTGCAAACATTGATATTCGATGAGTTAGCTTATTTGATATTTTGTGATCGTCAACAGATTGGTTGGTGAAACATTTCTGAAGAATTCAAGGGAGCTAGTGCTCAATTGGAGTCATGACCCCATTATGGAGAAGAATGCCATAACTAACTAAATAGAGCAAAGTAACTTAACTAATTAAAGATCGAGATTGCAAATGTCAGTTTTCCTGGGACTAAAAATACAGTCTGGCTTTTCCAGAGTTCTACTTTTTAATTCGAGATATATGGNTGACCTCGACGAAAAACGATTTTGACTAACTANCTTTAGTAAGACTACTCACTATCAAAGGCCACATATTCAGTCAGATTAATACCAGCAAATCAAGATGATACCGTGGGTCCGATTGCAGAACAATCGAATCCACCAGAAATTTATGGAGTGTAATANTGATGTAACTGCTTGTAGTATGCTGGAGGATGATNAATCATTTGCTTTCCANGTGCTGGCGCTGCCATGGGTTGAAGAGGTTCAAAATCTAACAATGGCCGAAAAATAAAAATCTGATCAACAAGTTGATTGCGAACATCAAATTCAATACCTTTTGTCCAGTACCAATGTTCCAAATTATTCCTAATATCTTCGACTAATCCAAATTCTTTTTCTACACTGTTTAAGGTGCTATTAACACCATTACCAGCAGCAGTTTTTGCCTGGTTAGGTGATTGAATAAAAGTTGCTGTAACAGTTTTCGTTTGTTCATCTATGAATCCCGAAATTCCTTGGTCAGGTTGCCAGAAAGCAAAAAAGAATAANTCATCAACCTTTTCGAATATGTTTGGCTCACCGTAAATATCCTTGATCGTTTTAAATGAATCACCTAAGGTAATACCACCAGCTCTGAGACCCGGCACTATCAATAGTGAACGAGTAACAATTACAATATTTGATCGTTTTACTGCAGGTGCTATTCCATCTGAAACGATTACTTGAATTGTAACTTCACCTTCTTGAGTGGGGACTTGCCATTCAATTTCGGTTTTAGGTCCCTCTTCAAGAACTACATCGTCCATTTTCCACGTAAAAATCAAGGAGTCTTCATTNGGATCAACGGCAAGTAAAGATAACTGCGATATTTCGCCNGCACTAACTTTTTTGGGAATTCTCAATTCAGNAATCTCAGGNGGTTCATTTNGAGCTTTAACCAAAATTTGTTTACTACGAGTAGTCGGTTCAGAAATTCC
Source organism: Candidatus Poribacteria bacterium (assembly GCA_002729015.1). The sequence continues at coordinate 25,371 of PBVO01000095.1, read as the reverse complement.
ATCACTAATAAATACTGAGACAGTAAATGAATCTGGTTGATCCGGGGCTATCCAAGTGGCGGTTCGAGAACTACTTTCTACTATTTGCCCTTGGCTAATTGACCAAGTATAGGATAGAGAGTCACCTTCTGAATCTCTAGCGATCACGTGAAATTCGGTTTTTACACCAACCAAAACTTCGGCAGGAACAATCAGTCGATCAATTATGGGAGAAGTATTAACCGTCTCTTGACTGCAAGACAAGAAAAACGAANATCCTAATACGATGCAGATTTGGGTCAAATCTACAACCCATCTGTGAAGATTGTGTCTTAGAAAAAACATTTAAGATCTCAGTCATTTNCCTGTAGGTGGGNATACCAATTTTGTACAACNTTCGCTGCTAATCTCAAAGCTTTTGCACGNTGGCTAATCTGGTTTTTAACAGTTAACCCCAATTGTGCGAAGGTTTCGTTATACCCTTGTGGAATGAAGATTGGATCATAACCAAATCCTTTGTTGCCCACNGGNTCAGTCGTGATGCTACCTCGACAGATAGCTTCAACCACTTCAATCTTCTCATGTCGATCAACAATAGCAATANCACACTGAAAGTAGGCTGCACGCAANTCTATATTTCTCAGATTTTGNAGGATTTTTTGATTTTTATCTTCATCTGTAGCCATTTCTCCAGCATAACGAGCAGAATGTACTCCTGGAGCTCCATCAAGTGATTCTACAACTAAACCAGAGTCATCTGCGAGGGACAACTCGTCTGTGGCTTTAGATACTGCTAATGCTTTACGAATGGCATTACCAGCAAATGTTTGACAATCTTCGATCATTTCTACATCAATACCCGCCTCAATTAGCCCAATTGCTTCAAATGAACCATCGAGAATCTGCCGAATTTCGGTTACTTTTTTGACGTTATTGGTCGCAAGAACTAACTTCATTCAGATCTTCAATAATGAGTCTTTTTTGTAAACGAATTAAGTCCTGTATTCCGGACTCGCCTAGCTCAAGTATTTCGTTAAGTTCAGTTTTTGTAAAAGGCTCTTTTTCTGCTGTCCCTTGAACTTCAACAATTTTTCCTTTCCCTGTCATTATAATGTTCATATCAACTTCAGCACTAGAATCTTCCACGTAACAAAGATCCAGCATCGGCCGGTTATCAAGAATACCAACGCTTGTCGCAGCAATGTTATCAATAATCGGCAGGTCTTTAATTCGTCTTCGATCAATCAGGAATTTACATGCGTCCCAAAGTGCAATAAATGCACCGGTAATAGCGGCTGTACGTGTTCCACCATCAGCTTGAATAACGTCACAGTCAATCCAAATAGTCCTCTCACCCAAAGCATCCAAGTCAGTAATAGCTCGTAAGCTCCTACCAATTAACCTTTGTATTTCCTGTGTTCGGCCCCCGATTCTGCCACTTGTGACTTCCCTTCTCATCCGTTCAGATGTAGAGCGAGGAAGCATGGAATATTCAGCAGTTACCCACCCTCGGTTGCGAATATTCTGCTCTTTCATAAAACGAGGTTGCCCATTTTCCACGGAGGCATTACAAATAACTTTGGTATCGCCCACCGAAATCAAGACTGAGCCTTCTGGGTGCTTAATATAATTACGTTCAATGCGAACAGGTCGCATTTGGTTAGGTTCTCTTTTATCAATTCTTTTCATTTTTCATTTGGAATTTATTATACGGTCTTCTAGTGTAACCTAGCAGGTAAGGCCTAGGATGAAAGGAAATGAGTGAAATTATCACTGAGTAGTCTTCCAACATCTCGTTCAATCTCGGATTCGTTAATTTTCCAACCAGAATCAAGCAGAATACTATATTTTTCAACTAGGACACTACTAATAATTTGTCGTGAATGAGTCCACTTATAAATCAACTGGTCCATAACGCGTGCGTCAGAGTGCTGAGGGATGACACTTACTCCTAACAGTTCTATTCTTTCTCGCGTTATTTCTTCTACGATACTTGGGTTATTGACAAACCACCAACAACCAAAAATCATCAAGTTTGGGAATTTACGTGCTAGTACACACAATTCATGCTGATTTTCGCGGGCCAAAACGGTAGATAAAAATTTGTTCGATGGATTTTCTTTTAATAAGTTCTCGAGACAGGTTAGATCTGCTTTGCCAAGTCCATCTCCAGCCAATCGAAGCTGTGGATTGACAGAACGTTTCACCCCAATCATTAAAGCAAAAGGTAAATCATATTGGCGAGAAATTGGCAATATACATTCTTGAATCATTTGTCCACGAATCGAGGCTTCTGGGTAACAAAAGTCAGGTGGGAGAGAAACAGCCATATATCTCGGCTTTATTCGTTTGATCCAATCGCCTAGAAATTTACAAATCTGGTGTTTAGACTTCTGTGACAAACCGTTAGAATAATCACCATCTACTTGGTAACCTAATGATTGCAGAGTATCAATTCCTGTTTTTGCGTAGTCATTCAATAGTGGATCAATACGCAAAGCAGATTGAAAGCGAGGATCTTCCCCTTGGTATGTCGACCAAATTTCACGTTCAATTGGATCAAATGGATCATTAGTCATTACGACTGACTTAACATTAGCTAGACTAAAGCTTTTGTCTACAAACTCATCGACAGTTAGGTTGTCAAAGAAATTTCTGTACTCCCTGAGGTTACGAGCGGACAAATCTAAGCCTAAAGATTTCAGGGTAGTAACAACACCGCGGCATGCTTCGCTAACTGGGGAGTTTTCAATGAAGAGCGTTTGCCAAACTAAGTCCGCTTGTTCTTGTTTAGATTTTGCCCAGAATTCATCGTATGTAATACTTGACAGGCGAAAAGTTTCGGCGACTAAATAATGATACGTTAAAAGGTCGTCTATACCCCAAAGAAGAAACTCTCCAAACGCAGGAGCAAAAAGATGTGTGTGAATATCAACGACAGGCTGTTCATTCACTACACGATTGACAACTTGAGCTAGTTGTTGATTCTTAAGCATCAAAATTAGAGTTCAAACTCCTCCTCTTCATCTAGTTCCGCTTGAACATTTACTTTAGGTCGTAATAATTCATCTATGAACATTTGGAGTCCAGAGTTCCCTTGTGAAACAGATCGTAATTTACTTAGTGTTTGCTGAGATTCTTCATCATTAAATTTTGCTATCGCATCAGCCAAAGTTAACTGTACAGTTGGATTTTGTTCTGTAGAAATGGCACTCAACAACATCCGTTTGGCATTCTCGTTGTTTATATTCCCCAAAGCAGATGCTACTATGTCTTTAACGTTAGCGTTTCCATTCGCATAAGCTACCATTAGCGGCTCAACAGCCTGTGCGCCAATTTGACTTAATGTTGAACCTGCCTTGAAGCGAATACCAGGTATTTCTGCCTCGTCTTTGACTACCGTTATCAATTCAGGGATTGCCGAAGTCGTTTTTAAAGCACTTAAGATCGAGAGGCAACTTCGTCTAATTTCAGGATTTGGTTCATAGATGCGTTGCATATACCGCTGCGTCAAATCTGAAATTCGGCCATCTTTCATTATTTCTTGGTTGAAAGTGGAACTCGGAGATTCTGCAGCAGTAACCACCAGTTGTTCTAGAGCCGCAACGGCTGGCTGCCTAAGCGGTCCATCCTTTGCTTCAAAATGTGCAATTAATTGATCCAACGCAGACTGGTTAGTAAGTTGACTCAGTGCTTTTACTACCGCCACCTTGACGCCACTCAACTCTGTGGTTTGTAAAGTAATTGGTTTCTGATACTGAGAAAAATCTTTTACGGCTTTCTTGTAGTCTTCAACTGACTCAATATTTCGTTCATCAATCACACTAGAAATGGTTTGACCAATAAGCAATCCAGCTTTTTCAGCAGGTGAATCCGGTACAATGTCAGTTATTTCTCCGCCTGCTCTGACTGTTAAGCCTGGTTTATCCCCACGTCGGCGAACCGAGAGTTTTATCCTTGTACCATCAGATAACTCGAACGTTACCTGATTATCTTTCCTCATAGCCTTATTCACAATTCTGTTGAAGGATATCCCAGAGGTTAGTGGGATTTCACCGGTAATATGGGAAAGCAAAGCACCAGTTTCGATGCCCGCTTGATCTGCTTTAGAACCAGAATCCACCAATTTAACCGCAACACCGCTTACTGCCCAACGGTTTTCGAGGTCGCCATCCAACCTCTGTACAGTTATGCCCATTTTAGTATCTTGGTATTCCATCTGACTACACCCAAAGAAACTTAGTCCAATTATCAAGAAAAATGGTACAAATTGTTTTCTCATTATCATTTTTTCGTTCTAGAACAGTCTTTATTTATAAGTTAATTTTAATCTGACGCCGTGTATCTTCCTTCAAAATTTCTATCAAGGGAACTACAGCATCAGTATTACCAATCTTTCCTAACGCTTCTATAGCATCGACCCGCAAAGCTGACCCCTTATTCTGTACGATTTCGATCAGCCGGTCAACCGCAACTGAATTTGGATCTTCCACACCGATTTGACCTAAAGCTGCCACAGCTAGTTGACGAACTTCCCCTTCTTCTTGATATCTTGTATTACTAAGATAGAATCTTTGCACCCAGTTCTGAACTGGTCGTCGACCATCGATAACAGCCACCAATTCTGAGATGGCCTCAGTGTTACCAATTTCTCCTAAAGCTTTGACCGCATTAAGACGTGTTTCCATTCGATTGTGCTTAAGTAAAGCTTTCAACTCTTCTACAATCGGAAGGGTATATGTCGCATTAACTTTCGCTATTGTAGAAAAGACTATTTGAGCATCATGACGATCCCGATTATCTTTGGATTTTATTGCTTTCCTGATCAATGACAACAGCTTACTTTTATATTTGCTCTGATAAATCTGAACTAAGGCCGATAAGGTTGACTCTCGTAGCTCATCAGAAGATACTCTCAACGTTTCAAAAATAAAAATTTCTAGGTATTTACCAGGATTTTCTTGATATGCTTTGAACAAGAAAGCTCCACGTTCCTTCGGGCGAGACTGAAGCTTCAATTGTTCGAAAGATTTGTTAATTTTGTTAATTTCCAGCCATTTCTCCCAAGATGACCTGCGGTTAGGTGAATATAACGATGGGGAGTTGTAGTAACCGAAAAGGTAGTTAGCTTCAGGGTTAGTTGGTTCAGAATGTATGGCAAGATAAAACTCCCTAACAGCTCTTTCTTCCTTTCTTCGTTTATCGGACTTAATTAACTCCTTTCCTTTTGAAAGATTCTCATTTTGGTCGCCACACCCCATTACAAAAAATGGAAATACTGCTAATATTATCAAGTAGAATGCTGCAGGCACAGTAAATCGGGGGTTTTGACAATGGCAATATGTAGTTGTCTTCATTATTAGCAATACTCTTTTGTTAGCCGAGCATGGCTTCGGCTATTTAGTCTACTTTTTATCCATAGTTTTGGTTGAAGTCTGAATTTCTTTTTCTAAGGTAACCATAGGGCTTTGTTTGAATCCCCAGCGCTCGTAGGCTTCAATGATAGCCGCCTCAGACTCAGGGATATCAATTTTCAACTTTGTTAACCCAATTTTGCTCCCGACTTGTTCTGCCATTTCGATTAGCCTGCCCGAAACACCAAATACACGAAACGGCAGCGCAACCAATAGATCGGCCAATTTGCCAACTGAATCTTCAGAAGATTTTCTCTCAATCCGAATTTGACCGACAGCATAACCACTTGCATCTGCTACTAACCGAACTATACTCTTATCTTTTTCCTGATCAAGATCATGTACTAAAGATTCAGTAACGGCTTTCAGTTGTTGGTCAGGGAAGCAATAAGCCTGTAAGTCCTTTGCGTCTTCTAATTTGGCTTGACGAATACGGAGTTTCGCAACTACTTCAAACTCTTGTTCTGCCATATCTGTTAGCTATCCATTTATTTTATAGGTGTTGTCTAAACTTGGCAAATACTTCTTGCTAAATACGGACACCCGCTCTACATTTTAATGGAAAGATAAAAACCACGCAAGGTTTTTCAATAAACGACTGTCTAATACGGCATCTTTCATATCGATCAATTAATTGAATCAAGATGAATTAACTAGCTAAATCCTCACCAATACGTAATTGGCGTTCAGCATTAACCACATCCCTGTTGATTTTTTCAATGCAATTTTCTAACTTCTGATTTAAAGGAAGGTGTTCTTTGAAAGCCCTTTTCATTTGGCGAAGTAGATCGATAACCATACGAAATGTACGGACGAAATCCCCGTCCGATAAGTCTGCGAGTTCTTTGAGCGTTTCAAATTTACAACCACGGCTCCACGACCAAATAGAAGCACTGAGAACTGTTTCTAAACGTGGTAGAGGATCAAGAACACCAAATTCAAACTCAATGGTTCGCACACGACTTAATACTTGGTCAGCAGCACCTAGTAGTTGACGGATCTTTTTATCTTTGATTTTAACGTATGACAATCTGTCTTTCCGACGCTCACAAACGATTGCGGTTATTAGAACGTTGATTTCATCTTCGCTTAACTCTTCAAATAGGCCAGAAAATAGTAATTCAGTAATCTGTATTTCGTAACCATTAATCTGCGCTGCAACTTGTCCACGTGCCAGTAATCGATATTCATCTATGTAGCCTAACTTTCTCAAAATGCCGATGCGAAGCTGGATCTGCTTTTTTTGATACGAACTGACATTTTCTCTCTCAGACCTCAAGGTACTGGATTTTTGGTCAAACTGCTGTCCTTTTTGATATAGCTTCTTGCAAGGTGATTTGAAGTCACAATCATGACACAAATTTTCCGTCAGTTGATGTGTGATCAAACTTCGATCTCTATTTAGGCGAGCTAATCGCTTGCGACGAATACCTTGTCGTTTTCTTCCTCTTTCCCGACGCCGGATTCCTCTTTCTTTTTTCTTCAACTCTTGGTACCGCTCATCAGCCTGAATAACAAGATCAATATAACTTGCAATCTGTTTGTTCGGTTCTTTCCCATGAATACAACTCGGCGCGGAAAGATTTTGCTGCCGTTGCAGGGTATGATTTAACTTTTGATCAATTTTTTGAATACGCTCTACGTTTTGGTAGTTACTTAGGCTTTGAGTGCAAACTTCGTAGATCTTTCCCTGATATTTACTACATAAGTTGAGAATACTATTGTAAGATAAGTTAAACTGACTCCTAATGGGTTCAATGTTACCTAACGTAGTTGTTTCAATTTGATCGAGATCAGAAAACTGAGGGTCAACAGTCGCGTAGGTATAGCCAATTTCATCGATGCCGCGTCGTCCGGCTCTTCCAGCCATCTGGTGATATTCTTGCGCTTTCAGGTAACGGAAGCTCACACCATCATACTTTTCTAAGCTATCAAAAATGACGGTACAAGCAGGCATATTGATCCCAACTGCAAATGTTTCGGTAGTAAAAAGCAACTGAATCAAGCCGGATGCAAACAACCTTTCAACAACTTCCTTCAAGGTTGGCAACATACCAGCATGGTGATATGCAACACCGTTACGTATTAACCTGCGAAAGTCATTCACATTAGGTGTAGAGTAAATGTTGAAGTCTCGGCATAATTTATCAAATTGAGCCAAAATCTTCTTGCGTAGATTCGTATTGACAAAATAATCACCTGAAGCGTACTGCTGTGCATTGACCTCACACCGTTTCCTACTAAAGCAAAAATAGAGACACGGTAATTGGTCTTTCTCGACCACGTAGTTGACCAACCCCCTAACAGAAGTCTCGGGGCGATATTTTCTCACACCCGACCTGTCAAGATACGTACTGTCAAGCTTTGCTTTTTGCAAATCACTGATATTACCCAAACCATATCCCTGAATATAAAGCGAATGCTTGAGTGGAACAGGTCGTCGGTTTTCTTCAATGACCGAGATGGGTATATCACGAATTTCGTTCATCCAACCAGAGAATTGATCGATGTTGGAAATCGTAGCACTAAGACAGACAAACTTAATGTGCTGAGGTGCAAAAATTAAACTTTCTTCCCAGACCGTCCCACGAGCACTATCATTTATAAAATGAACTTCGTCAAAAANNACATAAGAAACGTCACCGAGACGAGATATATCATCAAANATTGTATTGCGAAAAATCTCGGTNGTCATAAAAAGAACNGGNGCAAATTGGTTAATCACNACATCACCAGTAACAATACCAACTTGGTCNCCGTACAGGTTGACAAAATCCCGATATTTTTGGTTGCTGAGTGCTTTGATTGGTGTAGTATAGATGATTCGTTGATTCCTTCCAACACATTGCTCAACAGCATATTCAGCGATAATAGTTTTTCCAGCACCNGTTGGTGCNCTGACTATGACTGACTTTTGACGATTGATAGCGTGAATAGCTTCTGTCTGGAAAGAATCGAGGTTTAAACCTTTGTATATCATACAAAAAAGATTATAACTTGCCCTATTTTTCTTGTCAATTAGGCGAGTAATTTGATAAGCTGTGAAAGAATTTAGCGCATTTCAGTTTACATGACAATTTGGCGATCTGAATGGATCTGTATAAATCTACNCCGCTTTTGTCTTGTTAGATAACTACTAAACAAAGAGGCGAGGTCTCACCAAAAAGTATGAGTCAGTCAAAAAATGGGCGTTCTGCGAAAAAGAAACAAAAACATCCAAAAACTACGACTATCTCTAACGAAAACAAACAATTACTTGTTGAAGAAATACCCGACCAGATCCGATATTTAGTTGCACCTGAAATTCAGAACTCATCTTTGGAAGTTGCCTTGGCTACTGATATGCACTTCAGCGGCGACTACGGCGAAGATTGGCTATTAGTNACCCAAACGAGTCTCTTTGCNGCTCAACGTAATGGTGCTCCAGATTACNAAATCAAAGAAGTANNCCTGGCCCAGATAGAACAAGTTGAAATTTTGAAGTTGCATGGATCAAATATTCTGAAAGTACGAACGTCTGATCAAGGTTTTGAATTGGCNAGATACTCCAAACGGCAATCAGACAAATTTAGTGAAGCNAAATTCAAAATTGAGGAGCTAATCCCTTCTAAAGACGAACAAATTCAGAAAGCCAATGCCGGCCGATCAGACAAAGGTCGAAAAACTCGGTGTGGCCAATGTGGGCAAGCCATACCACATTGGTCAGAGATTTGTACAGCATGTATCGATAAAGGGAANGTATTATCCCGTTTGTTGAAGTATGCTATTCCACACTGGAAGCCATTAACCATCGGTTTTTGTATGATGATAGTGCTAACAACTATTGGTCTAGTACCTCCCCTAATCAATCAAAGGTTGATGGATGACGTGTTGGTTCCAGCCACTAGTGCGATTAATAATCAACAATCTGTTCCAGCTGAATTCAAGGCTAACCTGTTCCTTTGGGTTGGTTTGATGTTTGGCATTACGATAATTACCAGTGTTTTCGGGGCTGTGCGTAGTTACATCATGTCTTGGGCAGGTCAGCATATAACTCATGACCTACGGACACAGGCTTATCAACACCTCAACACTTTGTCCATAGATTATTATCATAAGAAAGACACAGGACATATCATGGCTCGTATGACTCATGATGTAGATCGTCTACAAGATTTTGTCACCGACGGGTTACAATCGATGGTGCGTTCTAGTATCATGGTTGTTGGGATGGCTTGTATTGTGCTGTGGAAAAANTGGCAACTATCCATCTTGTCTATGTGGACTATTCCATTGTTAGTCACTTTGACTTTCTTGATCGGCAAGATATACGGAAGATTTCACCGTATTGTTTGGCGTCGAATAGAAAAAATCAGTTCCATACTAGCTAGCACTATACCTGGTGTTCGGGTTGTCAAAGTCTTCGGGCGTGAAAACGACGAGGTGGAGCGTTTTAACGNGCGTAGCCAGCATGCTCTAGAAGGTGGCTTAGCAGTTAGTAAAATCGGNGCTTTTTATCACCCCACCATGCATTTTCTAATGACTTTAGGCATTTACCTCGTCTGGCTNTTTGGTGGCCTAGAAATTTTAGAAGTCGACGAATCCGGACAGCAAAAATTTACCATTGGTGAGTTGACGATGTTTATCAGCTACATGTGGCAATTTATTGGCCCCGTGAGAGAATTAGCCCATATGAACGAGCGGTTTATACGGGCTGCAACCTCGGCTGAGAGGGTATTCGAGTTACTAGATACGGTACCTGATGTAGCTGATAAAACTGAGACAACTGATCTCCGAAATATTAGAGGAGAAATTGAATTCAAAGATGTAGTATTTTCGTATGATGGTGAAGCGAATGCCCTAGATACTGTTAGTTTTCACGTTAAGCCAGGTGAAATGATCGGTTTGGCTGGGCATAGTGGAGCAGGTAAAAGTACACTAATCAATTTGATAACTCGGTTTTATGATGTTAACAGCGGGCAAATACTGCTAGATGGTTGCGACATTCGCGACATTTCAATCGAATCGCTGCGCAGTCATATTGGTGTGGTCCTACAAGAACCTTTTCTATTTAAAGGTTCGGTTGCGGAGAACATTAGCTACAGCCGACCAAATGCTTTGCCACACGAGATTATTTCGGCCGCGAAGGCNGCCAATGCTCATGATTTCATTGTCCAATTNCCTGATGGTTATGATACTGTGGTTGGTGAGCGGGGTACGCGCGTNTCTGGCGGAGAGCGTCAGCGTATCTCGATCGCACGAGCGATTTTAAAAAATCCGAGCATATTAATTTTGGATGAAGCTACATCCTCAGTNGATACAGAGACCGAATCCAAAATACAGGAAGCNTTGGAGCGCNTAGTCCAAGGTAGAACTGTTTTTGCCATTGCTCACAGNCTTTCAACTTTGAAGTACTCANANCGNTTNTTGATTTTGGATCACGGTAAAATTGAAGAATTTGGTACACATGATGAGTTACTAGCTATGGATGGTATATATGCNGGCTTATGTCAAAAACAGACTGAGCTGTCGCAGATTCGGGCCGTTTAAACTTTTCATACAATTTGTCCNTAGNTNATATTTTAGATGTCAAAATGATCAGGACTTTAGGGTTAGGCNCTCCANTTGAANCGGTANANCTATTTCTAGAAATACTGTATTTGNCTTTGANCCGTGGGNATTTGCTTAGATTTGAATTGGTATATAACTGAACTGCCCCTAAGAGATATATTTTAAACTCGCAATTAAAGTAACAAGAGGAAATTTTGAAATCTAAAACCATCATTTTTACAGATAAAGAACAAGCTGAATTAATCGAAATCGATTTGCCTGATGAACCTGGCCCAGGCGAATTTATGATACGAACTCGCGTAACGTTGATGAGTATGGGAACAGAACTAGCGTGTTACAAAGCTGATTCTGAGGTAGGTAGCCACTGGCACGGGTGGGTTAAATATCCATTTTTTCCTGGTTACAGTTGTGTAGGAGAAGTAATCAAAGTAGGAGTAGAAGTAGAAAATATTAGTATAGGTGACCGAATTTTCCATACGACTTCACATCGAGAGTATGCAAACTTACCAATTCCATCTGATCAGGTGGTAAAAGTGCCCATGGAAGTCAGTGATGATGAGGCCGTCTGGAGCAAATTAGCGACCATTACACAAACTGCTGTCAGGCAAGCCGAGCATGCAATGGGAGACACCGCACTAGTAATTGGCTTAGGTCCGATCGGACAATTGGTAACCCAATATCTTCGATTGTTAGGATTAAGCGAAATTTTGGTAGTTGATCAGGTATCTAGCCGAATTGACTTAGCCTTGGCCCACGGCGCTACTGCTGGATTTCAAGGCAGTGCTGCCAACGCTAGAGACTTCGTTTTAGAATACACCGACGGTCGTTTGGCAGATACCGTCTACGACGCCACTGGCCATTTCTCTGTATTGCCTTTAGCGTTACCATTAGCGAAGCAATACGGTACGGTAATACTTTTGGGAGACAGTCCTCACCCATCTAAACAGCACTTAACACCCGATTTACTGACACGGCAGATTCGTCTGATTGGCACTCACAACGAATCATTACCACCCAGTCATTCGTACTGGACACCAATTCGTCAACAGAGATTATTCCTACGCTATCTTAAACGAAAGCAAATGAAAGTTGCAGGCTTGATAACACATCGTTACAATCCTAGTCAAGCAAGCCAAGTTTACCAACAGTTAAATCAAGATCGGTCCGATAGCATCGGAATCGTCTTTGAATGGTAATCAAGCTGGAAGTTAGGTCTGTAATTACCTATCCTACTTGTTTTTTACACATATTGAATAGTTCATCATTTGTTGCTTAATAATTCGTGTATACTCCGTCATTTTTGTAGCTGGATTTTCTAATCATCATGTTTTGAGAAATCGTACTAAACATTTTAGGTTGATTTGAAACTTTCTTTCAGTAACAAGATGTATATAGTTTTTCCTACTCTCTAAACTAGGTAGCAAGAGTCGGAAAAGTCAAGTCGATTCTGACGCACCAACGCTGAAATCCGGTGTATTCATTCGTTTGATGTTGAGATGCTTGTTACTTAGCAGCGTGAAAAAGAAAGAAGTGCTAGCCAAAAATGAACATTTATCCTATTTGAAGGAGTTGATGAAGTTTTCGCTTTCTGTTATAGATATAATCTATAGTTGCCTACTGGTTTGTAGAATCACTTTCTTCTTGATTCTATTCGTTTTCTGCTCGATAAATTTTGCCTTTGTCATTTCTTATAAGACATATCTAGTGCGCGTGACGATGGTCAATCTCAATCGCAGTTGCCTCACGTATACTGATAACTTCCACCTCAAAATGAAGGGCTATACCAGCTAAAGGNTGGTTGCTATCAATCGTAATTTTATCACCTTCGATTGCTGTCACTTTAATGGNTTTTGCTGAACCATCTGCTGACTGCGCATTGAAGGTCATACCGACTTGAATACTATCTACCCCTCTAAAGACGGACTTGTCGACCGTTTTTATCTCTTTAGGTTCTACTTCACCGTAGCCTTCTTGTGGTGAAACTTCTACTGTAAGTTGGTCCCCAACTGATTTTCCTGATAAAGCTTTCTCCAAACCTACCACAATGTTACCAGCTCCGTGCAGATATGCAAAAGGCTCGGATTCATCTGAACTATCTAGTAATTTTCCGTCTATATCTTTCAGCGTATAGTGTATGCTAACGACCTTTTTATCACTGATTACCATTATTTCCTCTTCTTTTTTCCGTCCTGATTATACATTAACACTGTGGGAAATAACAGATACTGCTAATATACATCAGTCAGGCTAATAGTGTGGGAAATTATGATCTTTTCTTAAACCAAGATTACGCAAGTATATNTCCTTCTGAGTTTTTGGCATTTGCTTTTGAACCGAGATCAGAAAAATTGAAAAGGACGGCCTGTAATCCAAAAAATTATTTCTTCAGCCAACAGCTTAATTACTCTCGACGAAAAGGAACCGCTAGCGCGCTAGGAGCCCGTGTACGACCAAGGAGACCTGCTAATACTAACAGGGTCAACACATAGGGCAGCAATTGTAGGAATTGATGAGGGACTCCGAGCATCCGAGCCTGTAATCTGTCTGACAATGCACTGCCAAAACCGAAAACTAACGCAGCTCCACCGGCTTTTACCGGGTGCCATCCACCAAAGATGACAATTGCCAATCCTATGAAACCACGACCGGCAGTCATATCTGGGTTGAAATAAGGGACATGAGCTAGAGATAAGTAAGCACCAGCCATACCTGCCATAGCGCCTCCAAACAAGAGACATTTTGTTTGTAACTCTGACACTTTGATTCCAAGAGTGTCAGCGGCTTTTGGGTGTTCGCCACAGGACTGTATAGATAAGCCATATCGAGTACGAAAAAGGTGGAAATGAAGTATCGGTAGGCTTACAAAAGTAATATAGACCAATACATTATGCTGAAAAAATATCTGTCCAAGAATTGGTATTTGCGCCAAAATAGGAATTGGGACGGTGTTGAATATTGAAGATTTCAATGCTTCGCCCGTTTCACCCACCAACTGGGTATAAAGTAAATGTACTAACCCAAAAGCAAGTAAATTAATACCAGTTCCAGTGACAACTTGGTCCGTTTTGAGTCGTAAGACGAAGAAGGAAAATATGAGTGCTACTATCATGCCCACACTGGCACTGGCAATCAAACCTGCTACTGGGGCTAACATCCCCCAGCTAGACAATTGTAATGAAACAAACCAACCAATGAAAGCTCCGGTAATAGCATTACCTTCAATTCCAATATTAATTACTCCAGACCGTTCAACATAGATTTCACCTAAAGCAATCATTAGTAACGGAGTGCCTTGTCGAATGGTAGCAGCTAGGATTTCGGAAATTATATCAAACATCTTCGACCTAAATCAGAGGATTTAGCTAGGAATATGATAGTCATCCTTAACTTATCCTTCAGTTCCTGCAATGATAGTATCTCGCTGCTCAATAGCAGCAAAACCGAGAACCAATAACAAAACGGTAGCTTGAATAACGGAGGTTAATTTGGCTGGTACCCCTTCTATCAACTGCATAGCATCAGCACCAACTTGTAACCCTCCAAAAAGAAGAGCTGAAAAGATAATTCCAATCGGGTTTAACCGAGCCAGCAATGCTACTGCAATACCTATGAAACCAGGTCCTAGCATACTCATACCACCAGGTTGAAATAATCGGTAAGGGCTAACACCAATCAGGTCAACACTCCCAGCCAATCCTGCTAGACTGCCACTGATAAACATTGCTAGGGTAATGTTGTTGGAAACATTAATGCCCGACACTCGTGAAGCAAACATATTATGTCCAACAGCCCTCAGGCGGTATCCAATAGTCGTGGACATTAATAGCCAATAAGAACCAAGGGCTAAAGCCATCGCCAGTAGAACACCCATATGTAGTCGAGTCTTATCCAATAAAATAGGCAAATGGACGTGAATTAACTCACTTTGTGGGTAGTATTTTGCTGATTCTTGTAATGGCCCACCATCAACTGCATAGCTCAAAAGATAAAATGCGATATAGTTGAGCATAATAGTACTGATTACTTCTTGTACACCTCTGTGAGCTTTAAGCAAGCCAGCGATAGCCGACCATAGCCCACCAAATACGCAACCAGAAGTCAAAATGAGCAAAATCAAAATAAATGGTGGCAAACCTCTACCAGCTACCCCAATCCAAGTGGCAACCATAGAACCAACAAAGTACTGCCCTTCAGCACCAATATTCCAAACGCCACATTGAAAAGCAAAGGAAACAGCTAGTCCAGTGAGAAGCAAAGGGCAGGCACGTACAAAAATTTCACAAACGCTACGAAAAGAACCGAAGGCGCCATTAAACAACGCAGAAAACGCTGTTGCCGGATTATAGTTACAAGCCAACAGGATTATCGAATTGATGACCAAGGACAGTAAGACGATTGAGGTTGCCTGAGTGACAGGATGAGCTAAAAGCCCACTTTTAGTCGACAGAGACATGATTCGGCCTTTGGGTAAACAGAAGAAAATCTAATATCTAGTGGGCGAACAGTCGGCACTTGAGTGTTATCTCCGAACAGATGCAGGTGAGAAAAATGCCAACTACGACAACTTAGACTACCCAAGTATCTCCTGAATTCAACAGCTTTTCTAGATCGCCAGAACCTTTAGTTTCACGAGCTTGGTCAACTTGCTCATTCAGCATATCCTCGTAGCACGGGCGTTCTACAGAACGGAAAATCCCCATTGGCATGGGGTGGCCAGGGGTCTCAGTCATTCTACTCAGAAAGTAGGCTAAGGTCGGGTCATCTGAGTGTTGGTCGTGAACTATCAAATCGTCGTCAACTTCACTAGATAGAGAAACGACCTCTGGTTGTAGNCCATTTAATCGGATGCCTTTGTCATTCTTAGCCCCAAAGATCAAAGGNTCACCATGTTCTAGTATGACTGTGTTNTCTGCCCTTGTTGCTTTTTCGGTGTAAGTAAGAAAGGCTCCATCGTTGAATATGTTACAGTTTTGNTAAATCTCAATGAAAGAAGTACCTTTATGTTCATGCGCAGCCTTTATCGTTGCCTGAAGATGTTTAGTGTCTCGGTCNATACTTCGTGCAACAAATGTAGCTCCAGCCGATAAAGCAATATCAACAGGGTTTAATGGTTGTTCAATGGAACCATCTGGAGTTGATTTTTTCGTCGTACCCAAAGGAGACGTAGGCGAATACTGGCCTTTGGTTAATCCATAAACTTGGTTGTTGAATAGTAAGACATTCAGATTTAAATTTCTACGAAGCATATGAATGAAATGGTTCCCACCGATGGACAAAGCGTCCCCATCCCCCGTGATTACCCATACAGATAGGTCGGGATTCGTGGTTTTTACACCAGTGGCGATTGTTGGTGCTCGGCCATGAATAGTGTGAAACCCGTAAGTGTTCATATAATAAGGGAATCTGCTGGAACAACCAATACCAGATANAAAAACAAATTGTTCCTTTGGAATGCCTAGGTCAGGAATAATACGCTGGGTTTGAGCTAGAATAGAGTAATCGCCACAACCTGGGCACCATCGTACATCCTGATCAGACTCAAGATCTCTTTTGCTTAAAGTGGGTATGGCTGCTGGAATAAGGGATTCTTGGCTTTNTATGTTTTTCAGCTTTTTTCTGTTTCTTAGGCTTTTTAGGCGATTCATGTATATCCTGTTTATAANTTAGTCGCTCAGATTTTGCTGGATTTTGGCTTCAACCTCTGCTACTTGGAACGGCTGGCCTTGNATTTTATTNTATGCGATAGTATCTACTAGATATTTGCTACGTATCAANTGGTTTAGTTGACCCAGGTTCAANTCGGCCACAATGACCTTCTTGAAATTTTGAAGGATTAGGCCAAGGTCGTTCGGCAAAGGATTAAGAAATCGTAGGTGCAGATGTGAAACCGATTGGCCTGCGTGACGCTGGTTTATAACCGCGGTTCTTAAAGCCCCGTAAGTACCACCCCAACCAATAATCAACAAATCGCCAGGACTANCACCAAATACTTCACTTGTAGGNATCTCATTCTTAGCGATGTTGGAAATTTTCTCCTCTCTCAGCTGACTCATCTTTTCATGGTTTTCTGGATCATANCTAACATTACCAGTCAGGTCTGCTTTTTCAAGTCCTCCTATTCGATGTTCAAAACCTTCCCTTCCAGGGGGTGCCCAAGGCCTTCTACCTGTTTCCGGATTTCTCTGATAAGGCAGGAAATTCTCAGGGTNTGTNGCAAATTCTGGTAAGATCGGTANTAAGTCTGAAACTTNAGGAATTAGCCATGGTTCAGCACCATTAGCCACATAATTATCCGATAGAAANAAAACCGGGGTCATATATTTTATGGCGATACGAGCTGCTTCATAAACAGTCTCGAAACAATCGGATGGTCGAGAAGCCGCAAGCACCGGTACGGGCGATTCCCCGTTTCGGCCGTATAGGGCCTGCAACAAGTCNGATTGTTCGGTTTTTGTTGGCATGCCAGTTGATGGGCCNGCGCGTTGGACATTCAAAACGACCAATGGTAATTCTGTCATTACAGCTAAGCCTATTGCTTCTGCTTTCAAGGCCACACCGGGCCCACTTGTACCTGTCACTGCNAGAGCCCCNCTGTAGGCTGCACCAATAGCAGCACCGACTGCNGCAATTTCATCTTCCATCTGTAAGGTNTTNACACCAAAATTTNTATATTTTGCNAACTCATGTAAAACGTCGCTGGCTGGTGTAATNGGGTAACTACCGTAGAAGAGTTGNAGGTCTGCTTTTTGGGAAGCNGCAATCAACCCTAAAGCAGTACTCAAGTTACCAGTAACATTTCGATATGTACCNGGACTAAANTGAGCTGATTCGACTTCNTANGANACCGCAATTTGCTCGGTCATTTCAGCNTACGCAAAGCCNCCTCTAAGAGCNAGNTGNTTTGCTTCTATGAATTGCGGCTTAGAAGNAAACTTAGNATCGATCCATTTCAGNGTATAATCAAGTGGCCGATCATATAAATAAAAAATCAAACCGAGAGCAAAAAAGTTTTTNCAAAGNTCCTTTTGTTTNGCAGTTAGGTCAGTATCGGTCAATGCGCTCCGAGTCAGTCGAGTTAANTCTACNGAGAAAACTTGGTANTGATTTTGNAGGTCTCCATCCAGTGGNTTTTCTTCGTAACCNGCCATTTTCAGATCNCGCGCGCCAAATGTATCTGANCTNACAATTAGAATNCCATTTGGCTTNAGTTTGGGCANGCTGACTTTCAGNGCCGCNGGGTTCATAGCNACCAAGACATCCGCAGCATCNCCNGGNGTGTGGATTTCTGTGCTGGAAAAATGAAGTTGAAAGCCGGANACACCNGCTATGGAACCTGCGGGNGCTCGGATNTCTGCTGGNAAATCNGGTAAAGTGGAAATGTCATTNCCCGCAAAAGCCGAAGTTTGCGTTAACTGGGCGCCAACTGTCTGGGAGCCATCTCCTGAGTTACCCGCGATAATAACCGTCGCGTCGCTAACTACTTGCCTCTGTTTGTTCATCAGCTATCGTCCTTCTTCAACTCAGTCAGAGAATGAACCAGCCTAATACTTTATGGCTGGCATTGGATAGGTTGTTTATGGGGGTAGTGTTCATGAGAAAATCAAGCTCCTTCTCTTGATTGCGTACCGTTTCGTACTGGCTTTGGAGGTAGTGTTAAAACTTCTTGAGGGAAATGTTCTACCAAGTAAGAAATGATGTTCCGAACAGACAACATTCCTAGAGGAGCGTTGTCTTTGTCTGTTATTGGGATGTGCCGAAACCCACCTTGGGCTATTTCTTGGATAGCTGTGTCTAGCAAATCGTCTGGCCGCAAAGTCAGAGGGTCAACCTTCATAAAGGCATCCACAGTCAACTTTTCGTATTCAAGGGACTTATTTAGTACTTTCAAAAGAATGTCTCGTTCCCCTATCACGCCTTTTAATTTCTCATCAGCAACAACAAAAATGGAACCTATGTCGTATGATACCATTAAATCGACAGCTTCTTGCAGACTAGCACCTGATTGGACAGAAGGAACTTGATTCATAATGGAACCTAACGGGACTTCAATCTGGTGGGTTTCCAGTGTCTTTCCAGATTCCTCCAGCAGCTCGTCCATAACCAACATTTCATCATCGATCAAAGTCTCAAATGGCATATTCAGCTCCTTTGTTTAGCGCTTTAAAGTAATGCATGGTTCTTCAAAAGAAACAGTGTTCCCGTTCCCACCGAGTGAGAAAAGATGACAAGTTAGCCCCTTGTGAATCCAAAAGTCAGGCCTGTTTCTTGTGAAAATCCAGCACAACAACATCTTCGGTTCCCCCGCTAGAGAACTTTCCACGATACCCACGCAGTATGCTATATCCGAGCCTCATACACATGAACCCGAGCACAATTCGTGCCGTTCATTTATTGGGTGTCTAACGTACTTTTGTAAGTAGATATTAAATTACTTTTCTGGGAGTTACAGAGAAGCCATCTTTTCTTGCTCACACTTACGCACCGGTGAGGAAAGTCAGAAGCGTAACTCTCATCCATCATCCAAATCACACTTTGGGTCCATATATGTTTTGATAAAATACGACACAAACTGGGCGGCCGGAGGCATTAGTCGGCAATTCGAACCCATAACTGCTGCTCCCACCAGAAAAAGCATTCGACTTAGTGCTTGCATTATATACATATCAGTACTCGGTTTCTGAGTACTTAGCATGTGTAGTGACTGCTACAGTCAGTACAAACTACCTATTCTGTTTCGAAAAAACAAGTCGAGCGCTTGATTTTAACGAAGTTCCCAGGAGACCCATTAATAGTCAGCTCGCTAGACGGCACGGCATTTGTTTACTAACTATCTAAATAGTCAGTAAATTCGCATTTCTCTAAGCAGTAACCATAAACTGGCTGATATATTGAGCAATATTTTTACTAGTTATAACACCAACAGGACTGTTTTTGTCGTCAACTAATGGTACGTGGCGATAGTGTCCGAGGTGCATAAGATTTAATGCAAAGACAATGGGGTCTTCTTTAGTCAGAGTTTCAGGCTGGCTTGTCATTACTTGACTAACAACGGTCTTATTGATATCTTTGTTTGGGCCAACAACCCGTCGTATCAAATCACGCTCAGTGATAATGCCAACCAGTTCACTAGCTCGGGTGACCAGAACAGCACCTCTTCCCCGAGTATGCTGAGGAGTAACTTCCTGCATTTTGGAGATTAGATCCACAACCGGAAGTTCTGCATCCACACAATCTACTTCTGGTGGTTTGAGATGATGAATGGGATTTTGAAGAATTCTTGCGTCCATTTTCTATTCTCGAAGTTCGTGCTGCCCAAGCTTCGGAATACTAGCACAAGGTAAATACTATTTCAAGCTCAATGTAAGCAATTATTGAATTCACTAGACTCCATTATATAAATATTCGGCACATTTTTTACGTTAGATTAAAAATGAAATCTGGTTCATTATTATTTCGTCGTTTCTTCGTTGGCAAAAAATTACTAGCTCGGTCAAGCAGTGTTGTTGGCAAATCTTTTGACAATCTGACTCTTGAATTAGAGGCTTCTATCAATAGTAGAAATATGGAGTCATTTTTGATAATTATGCCGAATTTCGAATCTGTCAGGTTCCTAAAACGCATCATTTCCGGGCAACAACAAGCAATTGGCAGTCTACAGATTCAAACCTTAGAAGATTTGATCGGCCAAATTTGGGATGTTGGATCAGGCGCACATCAAAAGAAAAAAATTTCTATTAGTAGTCAAACATTATTAGTTCATCGATTATTTCCAATTATTGAAGGGATTCGGCTTTCGAAGACTCAATCACAACAGGACTACCACGCGTCAGGTATAAAACCACCGTTGACCATGATCAATCAAACAGTCGACAAAATCAATTGGTTAAAGAGTAATGGGTGGACACCTGAAGCCTTAAAACAGTTAGTTAGTCAAGAAGCGATTCCTAAGGATTTGGCTAATTTGATCACGGTTTATCAATCTTATCAACGAGAATTAGGCGAACATTGGATTGACAAGGCTGGTACCCACGCTTCAGTATTGAAAATGTTACAGGAACGGTCTGAGGACAAATTGATGGCCAGCAATCGTCCTTCGTTTTTACCTGTAGAACAGTCTGTAGATCTAGTTGTTTTTTTGGGATTTCATAACTTTTCACTAGTAGACTTACAGATCATTTGTGTTTTAGCCCAATACATAGACACGGCGATTTACTTTGACTTTTGTCCAGAAAATGAAACCCTATTCGCTGGCGTGAAAAAAAATTATGATTACCTTATAAAAAATGACTTTCAATTAATCGGGAAGGCCGACACCCAAGTAGCTCACATACAATCTTATTTATCCCACTACTTGTTCCAGCCTCAGAAGGACAGGCAGAAATTTAACTTGCGGCATCGAATCCACCTTAGTGCCGTACCCAATAAGATAGAAGAAGTTGAATTAGTCGCACAACTAGTTAAACGACATTCAAAAAGTGTGGATCTGGGTAGAATTGGGGTGTCATTTTGCCAACTTGATGATTATCTACCTTTAATTGAGGAAATTTTCCCATCGTATGGAATTGCATTCAGGACTTGTGTTACTAGCCCAATTCTAAAATCCAAACTGGTCCGGCAAGCAATGTCAAAACTAAAAGATTCATTGGACTATTCAGATTTATTAACACCTAGTCAATTCTTGGAAACTGCCCTTCAGATTATTGATACAAAGAATTTTTTGCCAATGTTGACAAGTTGTAATACGCAAAAAATTTCAGAGCGGACAATATACCATGAGATTTCTGCATTTCGACAATTTTTGAATATTATCAAAGAAACTACACTTGTCAATATGGCGCAAATTGACAAATTTGATCAATCATTCGTGGAGCAGACTCATCGACCAAATGTATCTTACCTAAATTGTTTGGATATAGCTCTGCAAGCTGGAAAAATAGAAATTAAAAATCAAGGAAACGGTGTACTAGTTTTCCCTCTAGAGCGTGCTGGAGCACTTTGGTTCGACATAATGATCTTAGGCGGTCTGGCAGAAAATGAATTTCCATCGTCTTGCCCACTCAATTTTTTTGATCTAGGCCAAAAAGTTAGAGATGGTCAAATGGACCATCTCTACGAAGAACGTCTTATGTTTTTTAACGCGCTTAGTTTACCTAGCCAAAGACTATATTTAACCTACCCCACTAATGATCACTCTGCTGAGTTGGGTAAGTCTTCATTTATAGACCACTTGGAGAATATTGTCGATATAAGTGGTTTGGAAATGGAAAATGATAAACCAATTTTTACCACAGAATCTTTCTTACGCCATTATGGTATAAATCAATACCATCAAGATCCAAAAAGTGGGAACCATAGTCAAACCTTGTTTTTACCTTCTAATCAAATTGATGAGCAGCAACTAAAACTGATTAATCATACTGTTTGGGTCGAAAAATCTCGCTTGGAAACAGGTACAGCACCCGAATATAAAGGGCAGATAGATATGGATAAGGTTACGGAGCGACATTTTCTAAAGCTGAAAAACAAGTCCTACTCTGTAAGTCAATTGGAACAATATGGGCGTTGTCCTTTCCAGTATTTCGCTCATCACGTACTGAATTTAGCAATCAATCAAGGTGATATAACCGAAAATAGATACTTACCCAGCCTTCAAAAAGGAAATTTACTCCACAAAATTTTGTTTGACTTTTATAGCGAAAGAAAAGATTCAGATAGGCTCGATGAGTTGAGATCAGAAGGTTACCTCAGAGTTGCACAACTTGATCTGTCAAAAACTGCACAAAAACATCTTGATCTTTATTCCAAGGAACATCAAATAAAACCTGACTTGTTCTGGGAAATAGAAACCGAAGAAATCGTCGGTTCAGCTCATCGAACAGGTTTATTAGAACAATTTTTAAAATTAGATTTCGATCAAAAAAATTTAGCGGTTAAGCCTAGATATTTCGAGGTGGCTTTTGGCTCAATTGCCACACAAAAAGGGAAAGATCGAGAATTGGGTCAATCGGAGCCATTACAACTTGGCCCAATTAAGGTTACTGGGAAAATTGACCGTATCGAAATCGGAGATGGATTTTTTGTTATTGCTGACTACAAAACCGGGTATTATGTCCCAACAATTTCGGAAATTTTAGCAGGCCTTAGTCTTCAACTACCAATTTATATTCGGGTAACCGAGCAACTACTGACCAACCAAATTGAAAAGCCCAATAAGAGATGGAAGGGGGTAGCTGGGGTTTATTATCTTCTTCGTAACCAAGGGCAAATTAAATTGGGTTGCGGCGACAAGAACTATCTTGATCAAGCCTACAGTGTAGGGCGCCGTACTGCACAGATAATTCCCAATTCACGACAGAAACACCTAGAATCTTTAAATCAATTGGTCGATATCGCTCTCCAACATGCTTATAGATACGCAGAAAAAATTGAACAAGGCCATTTCCCACTGACCTCCCACGACAAGAAAAAAGTTTGTCGTTTTTGTAATTTCAAGCAAATCTGTCGTGTGGGAACTATATCAGAAACAGGTAATACAGAGGGATAATGAGCCTAACTTATTGCCTATTTGTCAAAGTCAATAGCAATCTTAATTGTCTGTTTTCTTCGACGGATAGTCTGGTTCTTGTTATAATGCATGATGTTAGTCTCTTAAAAGCTATACATGAAGGAAGTACATGAAACAGGGTAAAACTAAGCAACAATTATCATTGCTAAAGTTGACAGCCACTTGGCAATCGATATTTCTAGTCATATGTTTATCCGCCCTTTTAGGGTGTGGTCAGACAGATAACGAGCAAAGAATAGAAACAAAAAAGAAAGCTAAAATCAGTCGACAAGATACTGTTATTTTCGACCATGAAGGGGGACCAATCCCTGACCCACATAACCTAAACCCACTTGTGCCTTCACCCACTGGTCCCGGAATGAGGCAATCTTGCTGGGAACCTTTGTTTATCCTGAACTATGAGACTGGGGATATCGAATCTTGGACAGGAGAATCCTTCACGTCCAATGAAAGCTTAGATATTTGGACACTTAAAATTCGTGCCGGGGTTGAATGGTCCGATGGAGAAGCCTTCGACGCTGATGATGTAATATTTACTATTAATACTCTCCTAAATGATGCAACACAGTCTTTAGGTGATGCGGCCAGCATGCAACAATGGGTAGATACAGTGGAAAGAATAGACCCACTGACAGTCCGATTTAATTTAAAAGGGCCAAATCCACGCTTTAAATTGGACTATTTTTCGGTTCGTGTAGGCAGTAGTATGGTCATTTTGCCTGAACATGTTTGGGCTGATCAAGATCCTGCCACATTTAAATTTTACGATCCTGAAAAGGGTTGGCCCATTGGGACGGGAGCGTATCGGTTAGTCAGTGCCAGCGAAAATGAATTTGTTTTTGATCGTCGGGAAGATTGGTGGGGGGCTAAATCGAATTTTCGCCAGTTACCAGAACCTAAGCGCTTATTATGGATTGTAACTGGATTAGAAGAAAATAGAGCTCTACTTGCCGCCGAAAGCGAACTAGATAGCATTATGGATATTACACTCGGGGCCTTCGAGAGCATCCGTGCACAGAATTCCAATGTAGTGGCTTGGAAAGATGAAATGCCATACGTTTGGCTAGATCCTTGTCCCCGTCAACTATCAGTTAATCATACTATTCCTCCCTGGGATAATCCTGATATGCGAAAGGCTATCAGCCTCATTATCAATCGAGAGCAAGTAGTCGAAATAGCTTATGAAAATACTAGTTTCCCTTCTAAGACTATATTTGTTGAATATCCAGCGATGCAACCCTATATAAGTGCTATGCGGGATTTATGGATTGACCCGAAGGATAATATATCTGCAGGTAAGCTTTTGATCGAGGCCAATGGTTGGGAAATCGGTAATAATGGATTCTATCAAAAGTCGGGAACAGAATTGACACTAAATATTCAAACACACGAAGCCTTCATTGAAAAAAGGAGGATTGCTGAAATTGTGGTGGAACAACTACGAGCAGCGGGGATTAATGCATCCACTCGTGCCATTGCCGGTGCTACATGGGATGAAAACAAAGCCTTTGGGAATTTCGAAGCTGTGATGGATTGGGACGCTTGTGGTTCAGTTAACGAGCCCTGGCTATCAATGAACCGCTATACTCAACAATTTCTACGGCCAATTGGTGAACGATCGCCTGGTCTCAACAACTATGTCAGGTGGAGTGGAGCTAATGCTGATGAATACAGCCAAATTGTAAGTGAAATTGGGGTAATACCCCTTGGCGATCCTAAAATAGAGTTGATGGTAGCTAAAGCTATGCAGCTTTTCATGACAGACCAAGTCGTGATTCCAATTACACAAGCACGAAAATTGATTCCGTTCGTAACTACTTATTGGGAAGGTTGGCCAACTGAAGAAAATAATTATCATCACCC
>PBVO01000036.1 GCA_002729015.1 Candidatus Poribacteria bacterium | reverse complement strand
GGACAATTCACGCGTATATTCAATAAATTTATAATCGAAGTTGTGAGAAATTACTTTTACAAATAATTGAAATTGTCTCGAAACTAAATCCAGTGTTGATTTAATCAACAATCATGGTTTGGATTAGTTATTTCCAAATAAGCAAAAGAATACTGACTTTTATTTCGGGCTCAAAAGTTGCCACGAACTAATTACAAGAGAATTAGGCTCACACAATGTATTGTCTTTCTTGTTATAGGTTATACAAAAATTGAGTTTGCAAATTACCATTAAAAAAAAACTAGAATGTATGTAGAAACAAGACTTTGTTAAAGTTAATTTTTAATTATACGGAGATAGATAACTTTGACCTAGAAAGAGCAAAAATCAAGCAGTATTTGTCAGTCTTCAATAAGACCTTTCTTAAGTTTTCCGCTAAAGAAAGAGCGACAATCGGATTAGTACGCTGTAAATTCACATTTGTTGATAATTCAAACAGTAAAAAATTCAGAAGCAAATAAATATTTTCTTAATTTATACACACTGAATAATATAATTTAGTCTGTGAAAAACTAGACTCATACCTGTATTTATGCGTGAGCCATATTACTCCATAATTTGCAATCTAATACAAGTAAGGCCAGTTTGTTTGATGGGAATAACTTGGCTGTCGATATATTATTAAGCTCCTTATCACAAAAAAACAGATTTTTTGTGACTTTCGTTTCAGGATACTTTTTCGGGGTTTTCTCTGTGTGGTGTTATTGGTACTTTGCAGCCAAGTTTGCACCAACAGAAAAGATCGCGGCGGAGATCTTAAGCAAAGATGGATCACCAATGATTATTGCACCCCCTGTAATACCAATTTATCTAGTAGGTTATTTTATAATAGTGTGGCCGGTGGTATTCACCATAACTAAATTGTACCCAAGTGGTAAAATTGAATAAATAAAGTTCACCCTTAATTATAAAAACGTAATTAATGCATCTTTGTATATAGAATCTCACGTACTGTAATAACAGCAATATAAAACAGAAAAAAACACTCAATTCTAGATATGACCTATACTTTATTTGAACATTGATAGTCGATACAAGCCGAAGGCAGTATTCATAGAATCATACGAGTTCACAATTCAAGTATTTGTAACCATAGGAATAATGTAGTTAGATAAACTCATTGAGCCGTACCAACACTCATATGATTGAATATATAAACATTATAGGATAAAACTAGAGACATAGCCTGAGTTTTTCGCTACACTTTTTTGAACTGGCACGAGCAATACACTAATATTCATAATATTATTCTTGAGGCTAAACCTAATAATGAAAACTACACCTTTGTTTACTAAAATAGTATTTTTCTTTTTGACAATTTTGTTAACATCTTTTTTGATGACACCAACTATAGGTCAAGAAGCTGACCTATCTGTCATTTTACAGAGGGATGGTCAACTCAATATTCTAACTCAATCCTTAAAAACGGCTGATCTGTTAAGTGTTTTGAAATCAGAAGGACCATTTACTATATTCGCTCCTACTGACCAAGCATTTTCAAAATTACCTAAAAGAGCTTTAGAAAACCTTTTATCTGATACTAGTAAATTAGAGGAAATACTTCTATACCATGTCATAAATGGCCTCGCGGTAGCTGATGATTTTGTTCGACTCAATCAACTTGGAATTAATGAATTTAAAACCTTGAACAAGAAAAATGTCGAAGTCAGCGTGAATAGCGAAGGTCTTTTTATAAATCAAAACTCAAATGTTATACAAACAGATATTTTAGCTCGAAATGGGGTAGTTCACGTAATTGATACGATATTACTACCCCTCGAATCTAATTCAAAAGAAAGGGAAGGTGATAACACCAATACAAAAATAGATGAAGTAAGGTCGTTAATTCAACAAGCTATAAGCCTGGGAGTCCCACTTTACAATTCGGGCTCCTATATGGCTTGCGAATCTATTTATAGAATCACTTTGAAAGCAATAGGAACATTGACCGATGGTGTTACAGATAACAATTTGATTAAAAACGCAATCAGAGAATCAGAATCAATAGATCCAAAAGATGGTGCTTGGGTATTAAGATATATGCTTGATGAAATCTATGCTTCAACTACAAATAACTCTATGCTTGAAGCAGAAAAAACTATATTTGACTTTTCTGGTAAAGATAATTCTGATTGGTATTTGCTCAACGATAACGTCATGGGTGGAGTATCAAAAGCTCGGGTCTCAAAAACCACTGAGAAAACAATGAAGTTTAGAGGACGTCTATCTCTGAAGAACAATGGAGGCTTTAGTTCTACTCGGAGCCAAATACCTGATTTTTCTCTGGCTGGCTACGATGGATTAATGCTTAAAATACGCGGTGATGGTCGATATTACTCATTATTAGTTAGTAATCAACAACGGAGAGGAACATGGCAAACTAAATTTAAGACAAACAAAAAATGGGAAATAGTGAAAGTCCCTTTCAATCAAATGCAAATGTCAATCAGGGGTTGGCGTCCGAGATCTGCTCCAAAGATCATGGGCGATCGAATTAAAACAGTAGGTTTTATTATCGCCGATAAAAATGAACAACCTTTTGAACTAGAAGTTGATTGGATTAAGGGCTATATTGACTAAAGGCAAAGTCNCTTAGATTATTTTAGGAGATCTAAACTTTTTCTGTAACAAAATCAAAAAGTNCGACTCAACATACCTAGAGATAGTGTGAATACATTAATCAAAGAGACGGCCAGAGNTACAATAGCAACCTTGGAGAATCGGCCCATTCAGTACTTTTTTAAGAGTATTTGCTGATTGATACAATCAACGATCAAAATAATCGGTATCTGAAAAATCTTTTCATCGATGATTCAATTGCACCAACATTCGGGTCTAATTGAATGTGCTGTTTCTCAGTTACCTCTCTTTGAGTGCGATTTCACACTATATGGTATTCACAGCATCGGATGAAAGTNTCAACTAAGTCNAAAGAAAAAATCGAATAAGAATAATCAAGACCCGCGATCAAGTTCAATTTTTTTGCTTCGACTCAAATTTCAACTAGTACTCAATATCTTCATACCTTTCTACTGAAAGGTAAGTTGATACTTCTAGCTTACTTCTTTTTTTCAGTATTTTATTTATACTCAGTTCTTAATCAAGTATTGAACATGATGTTCAAGTAAATTTATGCATAAAACGTGCTAATATATTTGAGATACGACTTGAACTCTATCTATTTGTGGAAAGTATACGATCGAAAGAAATAGAGTTTCGTCCATACGGTCATCAATCAATTTGGATATTTGGTTAAATTCGCTGAATTTAGATCGTACAATTCCGCCATACCGCCAAATCTAAAATTATCAAATCAGAAACAGGTTAAGTATGATTAACACAGAACAAAAAGCACTCAGTATCAACTTGAATAATGATATTTATGGAACTTTTGCTGAAATNGGTGCTGGNCAGGANGTNGCACGNTACTTTTTTAAAGTTGGNGGTGCCGCAGGTACNGTTGCNAAAACNATGTCNGCATATGATATGGCTGTTTCTGACTCAATATATGGAAGAGGAGAAAGTGGTAGATACGTTTGCGAAGAGCGTCTCCAAAGGATGCTAGACCGTGAATTTTCACTACTTGAAAATCGCCTAAGACAGGATCGGCCCTCCGCACAATTCTTTGCTTTTGCTAATACGGTAGCTGCAAGTAGTTTCAAAACAAAAAGTACTGGTCATGGTTGGTTGGGAGTACGATTTCAAAGTAAACCAAANGAACNACCAAGNGACGTAATCCTTCATGTTCAGCTACTAGATAATCAAAATTATCTACAACAAGAAGCTCTNGGTATTATTGGAGTAGATTTAGTTTATGCNTGTTTTCANTATATAGANNAATCNGANAAATTCATTNCTTCTTTAATGGCAGATTTNAGTCTNAATAGAATTGAAATTGACATGATAAAAGTCAAAGGACCTGCATTTGCGAAAAAAGATCCACGTTTATTGAANTTAGAACTNATAAAAAATAANTTTTCCCAAGCAATTATATTTGATGANANTGGGCAAATNTTGCAGNCTTCTGANGCTTTATATAAATCACANCCATTAATATTAAGAGGAAGTTTCAGNCCACCCACCCACGTCAATTTTGATATGATTAATTCGGGTCTTGATGCTTTCAAAAGAGACATTCCAAAAAATCAACTTGATCATTTATTAATCTTACCAGAGATTAGTATGAGTAAATTATTGGAACCCGGAGGCTTAGAAAATGAAGATTTCCTTGCGAGGGTTGATCTACTTTCAGCTCTAGGCCATAAGGTTATGATTAGCAACAAAAATTCATTTCATGATTTAAATAGTTACTTGATGAAATTCACGTCTGGTAACATTGGTTTTGTTGTAGGGATCTACAATCTGGAAGCCTTATTCGATGAAGAAAACTATGAGGNAGACAAATATGGAGCACTAAGGTTGATCGGAACTTTATTTTCAAGACAAACTAAGCTTTACGTTTATCCNGCAGAAAAGAAAGGTAGAGGTATTTTCCATTCAGCCGATGCTAATATATCTAATTCACTAATCCTGTTAAGGCAGATGCTAATCGAAGAAAAAAGGATCATTGATCTGACGAATTACCACCCAGACCATTTTAATATATGGTCGCGTGATGTCATTAAAATGATCGAGAATGGAAACAATAATTGGCAAGATATGGTTCCTCAATTGGTAGTTGATACTGTAATTGAAAAAAACTTATTTGGTCATAAGAATCAACCAATCTAACTCATGTTGTCTAAGAAACACAATATGGGAGAAATAGATCAAAATATAGACAATTAAAAAAACTTTTATGAAGATAGAACATTATCCTCATCCGTATCAGATTTTTGATTATTGAATTTAATATCTTTCGCATTAAACTGATTCTTCACACAAAAACAAATCAAGTTTTTTTTCTGCTGCGACAATAGAAATCTGTTCTTCAACTTGAGCATTTGGATATCTTAGTGCNGCAGCCACTCCNATTAGGAGTGTCTCATAAGGCAAACCTTCTTGTTTACATAAGTTAATCGGTCCTAGTAACCGCTCGAATTTGCCCAACTTTCTCACCGGATCTCTTGCATTCCGTTCGATAGTATCACGGATGCTTTCATCCTGATACTTTGCTAAGGCTCGACGACACCATACCTCCTGATCGTCAGCATCAAACCTATAAGCTGACACTAAAGCAGCGGA
Source organism: Candidatus Poribacteria bacterium (assembly GCA_002729015.1). The sequence goes on along the minus strand of PBVO01000036.1, from coordinate 71,577 downwards.
AGACTCCATTCCNGCCTGAAGTGCAATTTTTGCAATTTTGGAGTCATTTGCAGCGTCTGACAACCATTGATACCCTTTCAGGTAACCTATGTAGGAAACCATAGCATTAACACAATTATATGTGAATAGTTTTCGGGTCAATTCTCTTTCGAAATCTGGCAAGGGTTCAAACCCTAAAACATCCGGCGTCGTTAATAGTGCATTACCATCCATAGGTAGAGTCCAGTGGTTTTGGATTTGAACCGTCATTGGAGGTTGGCTAGATGTCGGCTCAATACAAGAACGNAACACTTGAGCCTGAGAAACACCTAAGTTTTTTTCAATTAGTTGTTTTTCTTCATGATTAGCACCATCTAGAAGTGTTGTGCGAACTAATTCAGCAGGTCTTGGGTGATTCTCAGCGGTAATGATATCAATGGGACCATTACGAAGACGTTTACACAACATAGATCGAATACTATNTGCCCATGTCTGCAAATAATTAGCTCCCATTGAAGTCATAAGCAAGGATGATTTCAACATCAAACTATCAATTTCTTGTGTGCTATGAATTACATCTTTGACTTTGACTTTTTGGAATTGTTGTGTGGATAAGTTATATACTTCCCATTGTTTCGATTGACTTAATTCCTTTACAGTAGGTAAATGAGAATCGACCAGTATTGTTTCCCAGCCGGACCTCATCAATAACTGTGCTAAAAACCCTCTACCTACTTTACCTGATCCGAATATAATTGCCAGCTTTGGTACCTTCGCCAGCTTGGCAATTCCCAGGGCACTTACTTCCGATCCTGCCATAAATTTCGAATTCCTTGAACTAACAATTTCTGGTATGTTTGCTAGACCTCCACCAATCCACATTTCTAATTTCGCAAATTGATCTCGGATGTTCATGATCGGTTGATTTATAACTTCTAAGCCTAAACTGACCTTAGCAGATGGTGTAGCGTTATAACTCAGAGATGGCAGTCGACCTATTGGAGGCAACCAACTCATTCCTTTGATATGTTTGCCTCCAACTTGTCCTACATGTTCAGTGGTATTNGCCAAGTTGAATAACACNCCTTCGTGTGCCCCCAAACCTATAACACCTGCAGTAAGATCGTCACAACCACAAATCACTTCGGCTTTATGTNTAATACCAGATAGTCTTGCTCCTTCTGGTGAAACAGTTCCAANTACTTCCTCCGGTAACTTATAATGGCCTTCACCTGCGAAACCACGCATGGAACGAGAATCTCTAGCAACTACTCCTGTGAGCTGCCAGTTGTACATATCTTTCAGTTGGACTGCTACACCGTCTCCAATAGGACCATTTTCTTTTTCCCATTGTGCTACTCTGGAAGGAACCCAAAACCGAGTATTCGGCAAAATATGTTCTCCTTGAATCTCTCTAATACATTCGTCAGGTAATGGCTCAAACCAATTGATTATTCTCCCTTGAATTTGATTATCCCTAATCACAACTACCGAAGGTCCATGTGTAGTTATACCNACACGGTCAATCTTTTCGCCTCTATTTCCTANCCATTTCCTTAGGTTTTTCCAAAGTCCTTCTTCTGAAGGCCAAGAATGTAATTGCCAACTAGAATCATCAGCCAGTAGCAAAACTTTTGTAGCCGTTGTTCCGACATCGATTCCTAATGTTAAACGACCTTCTAATTTTTTTGAGGATATGGATTGGTTCTTTTTCATATCTTGGTAATANCCATCATTATTTTTACTTTCTCTTTTCACCAAACACTAAACCTCCATTTTTCGTCTGCCAAATCTTATTGAATTACTATGTACGCCGTCTCAGATTAAACCTCTAGTTTAATTTTATTAAAGAAACAAATAACGCACACATTAAACAGCCCAATACCAAGCAAATCTAGAAATACCAAACCAATCGAAAAAATTTCGCTATAAGAAAAATTCACTAACTATTCATAAACAGGTATTGAGAATACTCAATTCTTTTGGATAAAATTTCTCTTGGCCAATATTCATTCTGCATACATCTTATAACAACAGCAACCAATATAACTACTAGGATAGCTATTTAGAATTGAAGCCGTCATTNTACAATATAAGATGATACACATCAAAAGGAAAACAATGAGAGCTATAGTACAACGAGTAAAATCAGCCAATGTTCAAATAGATGAACAATTAGTAGCAGAAATTGAAAGTGGATTATTAATTTTTCTGGGTATTTCAATAGATGACCAACAATCGGATATTGATTACTTAATAAGCAAAATNGCCAATTTACGAATTTTTCGCGATGATGATCTGCGTATGAACAAATCCTTGCTCGACGTTGGTGGGCAAGCTTTGGTTGTTTCCCAATTCACTTTGTATGGTGACTGTCGAAAAGGTCGCCGGCCAAATTTTAGCCAAGCGGCAAAACCTGAACAAGCCCACCAGTTATACCAAGTTTTTATTAACCAACTACGACAACTGGGAGTTGATGTAGAAACCGGAGTGTTCCAAGCAACAATGGATGTCGGATTAACTAACGATGGCCCAGTCACCATTTTACTAGATAGCAAAAAGTTATTCTAAGATTTTTTTCTCAGGTGGTAGACTGAAATCGTTTGCCACTTTTTATTACTTCGGTGGGTAGAGACTCGAGCCTTATACTGTTCATGACTCTTAAAGCCAAAATGATCAATCAAGTCCGTTAATTTTTTGATAGCGTTCGGGCCTGAATGATCAGCGTAACCCAAGAGTAAATCACCATTCGGTTTCAAATGATTACCGACTTGCTCAAAAAAACTGGTAAGTATCTTTTGTTTTTCGTCGTTGGTGGGTAATTCTGATCGACTTCTACTNCGAGCTACCACCCAAGGCGCATTAAACAAAATAACATTAAATATTTTATCTGATATCCCCTGAAATAAATCGCTGTGATAAACGCTCACTAGATCAAATCTTCGATGATTTTTCAGATTAATCTTTGTTGTAGCAAGAGCTTCAGGCATAATATCAACGGCAGTAACTTGAGCCTTTGGGAACTCGGTTCTAGCCATAATNGTCAATACACCTGAACCACATCCCAGATCCAGTATTTGATCAGGATACGATAGACTTTTTAAACCTTGTCTAAACAAGTCTGTAGTTTCTTGGGATTTCGGCGGTAGAACGCACCGACCTGCCAGAAAAGGAAATTCAAATCCTTCTAGCATATACTCAACTGATAATGCACTTTGTATATCNGTTAGNTGCTCCCAAGATAACAAAAATGGAAATTCACTGTTAGCTCCCTCTAATTCACCAATCAACTCGATCAGAAACGGCAGTTCAGGAGAAGGATCTAACTGCAATTTACCCTCTGAATCTGCCACAACCATCAACCTTTTTTGTGGCTCAATCCCAGTTGGTTTAGTACGTTCCCTTCTGGCAGAAGTTCTATTACGTCGATCTCTTTTCCGATCGTAAGTCGGTTTTTCATACGAAACGAGTTCATTCCGTCTCCNCTGCAAATATTCTGCTAATCGNTGAATTTCATTCTGTGCCCCTGAGACCAGTGCCAATCCTCCCCTCTTTAAATGGGTAAAAATGCGATTAGGTTGTCGTATATCTGAATCATCAAAGAACTTGATTGAGTTCGATTCGANAACTAAGGGTCTAGAATTCGCTGGTAAATATACTTCACCAATCGGACGAATATGATGTGTTGAATTGCTTTCCATTATCTCAACAAAAATAGAACGGTTTCAGGAATTTTCCAGTGTGTGAAGCTTCGGTCTGCGCAATTTTATCTGGAGGTCCAAATGCCAATAATTCTCCACCACCTTTCCCACCTTCAGGACCTATGTCTATGACCCAATCCGCACAACGGATTACATCTAGATTATGTTCAATAATAACCACAGTATTATCTTTCTTGATTAATTCNTTGATAACTTTCATCAATTGAGATACATCAGCAGGATGTAGGCCTGTAGTTGGCTCATCCATNAGATATAGAGTATGTCCACGACTNCGACGGACCAACTCTGAGGAAAGTTTTATGCGTTGAGCTTCCCCACTAGACAATGTCGTACTGGGTTGTCCCAGCTGCATGTANCCCAAGCCTACATCTCTAACAATTTGAAGCGGATTCAAAATATTAGATTGATCAGAGAAAAAATCACAAGCCTCGTCGACTGTCATCCGTAAGACTTGAGCAATATTTTTCCCCTTATATCGAACCTCCAATGTTTCTCGATGATAACCAGTACCATCACAAATATCACATTTGACCCANACATCAGGTAGAAAGTACATCTCAACCTGATTATATCCCAACCCCAAACAAGCTTCGCATTGACCAACAGTCATGTTAAAACTAAACCGGAGTGAATTATATCCGCGTGTTTGCGCACTATCCAGAGATGCAAATAAGTTTCGAATTTTAGTGAAAATATCAGTATAAGTAGCCAAGTTAGATCTTGGACTTTCCCCAATTGGCGCTTGATCGATGTTAATTATGGTATTGATGTTTTCAATTCCTTGTACTTTTCTGGCCAAAGTCTGCTCTGGAATACGACTATGATTTATATGTGCGGATACTATTGGAAAAAGTGTGTGCTCTATCAATGAGCTTTTTCCACAACCGGATACACCAGTTACACAAGTCAATGCACCAACCGGAACCGAGACGTTGATATCTTTCAGATTATTTGTGTTTACTCCAATTAGGTCAATTGTACGCTGCCCAGAATCACCTAAATTTACCTTAACCTTCTTTCGATCAGGTAAGAACTGGCTAAGTTTATCATCAGATAAATACCTACCAGTCTGTGAATCAGGATTATTTTGAATTTCGCTGGGAGTTCCCTGGGCCACGATCCTTCCACCTTTTACTCCTGCTCCTGGACCAAATTCAATCAAATGGTCAGATTGATTAATAGTCGAAGTNTCATGTTCAACGACCAAAATACTATTACCCAAATCACGTAAGCGCTTCATTGCGTTGATTAGTCTTTGATTATCTCTTTGATGCAAACCGATTGTTGGTTCATCNAAAATATAGGTTACACCAGTTAACCCGCTACCGAGTTGATTGGCAAGCTGAATACGCTGCAATTCACCACCAGAAAGTGTAGGCGCAATATTGTTTAATGTAAGATAATGAAGCCCAATATCATCCAAAAACTGGAAGCGTTTTTTAATTTCGATTAGTAGTTCACCTGCAACTTCCTGATGATACTTATTTAGTTCAAGTTGCTGAAAGAACTGATTTGCTGAATCGATGGATAAATTCGTCAATTCAGGAAGTGTAAGGGAATCAACTGTGACATGACGAAAAAAAGGTTGTAATCTCGTTCCTTCACACTCGGGACAGGGAGATGCTGACTGCCCTATTACCCCGAGGCCAGTACAAGTTGGACATTGACCAATAGAACTATTAAAGGAGAATTGTTGAGGTACGAGTTCAGGAAAGACTATATCACAGGATAGACAAACAAACTGAGTTGTAAATGATTGATAATTNGGTTGTCCTGAACTTGATTCAGGTTCAATTCGAACAGTCAATGAACCCATACTTTTAGAAATAGCTACTTCAACGGCCTCTGCCAGGCGACTTTTTTCTAGGTGTTTCTTATCAAGCACCATACGATCAACCACCAAGTTTATTGTCTTTGAGCTAGAAATCAAATCCAACGGAGCTTGATCCAAAGAATAAATTTGCTGATTAACTTCTATCCGTGCGTAACCTTCTCGTAACAGATTTTTGCAGATTTCCTCGCTATTATGATCAGGAAACAGATCTAGCAAATTCAAAGGAGAAAGNATATGAATGCGAGATCGATTTGGCATCAATTCTATACTACCCACAATTTCTTGGATAGTTTTTGCCTGAACTGGTTGGTGGCAATGAAAACAATGCGCTTTTCCAATCCTAGCATATAGAACCCGTAGGTAATCGTAGATCTCGGTTATTGTCCCAACGGTCGACCGAGGATTTCTATTCTGATCTTTTCGTTCAATTGCAATAGCAGGAGATAAACCTTCAATGCGTTCCACCTTTGGCTTGTTCACTTGCCCCAAAAACTGCCTAGCATAAGAAGATAAAGATTCTATATANCTGCGCTGTCCTTCTGCGTATATCGTATCCAATGCTAGTGATGACTTGCCTGATCCNCTGACTCCTGTAAAAGTCGTCANTTTTCCGTGTGGAATTTCAACCGTAATCTCTTTCAAATTATGCTCACTGGCACTAGATACTCTAATATGACTATCGGGAGTAAAATTTGTTCTTTGTGTTGACTCTAACAGCAACTGTGAGACCGATCGATCTAAATGCTTCGTGTTAGCTNAAATTTTAGTACGAGAGAAAAGGTCTTTCAGAGCCTGGCCAGTGTAGGAGNTGTCGGCTTCGGTAATTTTTTCTGGCGTACCCGTGGCAACAACTTGTCCACCATTTTCTCCACCATCAGGCCCCAGATCAATAATATGATCCGCTGTTTTGATGACATCTAGATTGTGNTCAATCACGACAACTGTATTACCCGAGTCTACCAATTTATGCAAAGAAAGAAGTAATTTTTGTATATCATCAAAATGAAGTCCTGTGGTTGGCTCGTCCAAAATATATAATGTCTTACCCGTACTTCTCTTAGATAATTCACGAGCTAATTTGATACGCTGTGCTTCTCCTCCAGATAAAGTCGGCGATGGTTGTCCTACTTTCATGTATTCCATTCCAACATCTTGGAGTGTTTGTAATATTTTAGCAATTTTAGGAATAGCGCTAAAGTGTTGTAGTGCCTCTTGAACATCCATCTCCAAAACTTCAGCAATTGACTTATTTTTGTATTTGATCGATAGGGTTTCCTGATTGTATCTAGACCCGTTANAAATATTGCACTTTACCCAAACATCTGCTAAAAATTGCAGCTCAATTTTTTNGGCACCGTTTCCCTCACAAGCTTCACAACGACCTCCTTTAACATTGAAACTAAATCGACCGGGCTTATAGCCCCGCAATTTTGACTCTGAGATCCCGGCATAGAAAGTGCGNATGTGATCAAACAACTTAGTATAAGTAGCTGGGTTCGANCGAGGAATACGACCAATAGGAGTTTGATCAATAGCTATCACCTTGTCGACTGCTGCCCGTAGATCAGATACGAGTTGATCACCTGCTACAATTTNTATATCTTGNTGGTTTCCAGGAACAGCTTGCGCTCTCATTAGGTCTCGGCTTAGTGCTGGATGCAAAATGTCATTAACCAACGAACTTTTCCCTGATCCACTAACGCCGGTGACACATGTAAACGTACCAATTGGAATTTTGACAGAAATATTTTTCAGGTTATTTTGTGTTGCACCTTGAATTTGAATATGTAATGGTTGTCCTTGATCATTGACTTTGGCTTGGCGTCGCTCTTGGGGAATTGATATTTTTAGTTCTTGGCGCAGGTACTTAGCTGTCAGAGATTGAGCCGTCTTTGCTACCTGAATCGGTTTGCCCATCGCCACAATCTCACCACCTTTTACTCCTGCTCCTGGACCAAAATCAACTAGTAAATCCGCATTCCACATAGTATCTTCATCGTGCTCAACAACAATCACGGTATTTCCTTGATCGCGCAATTCATTCAATGTAGACAATAAGTGGNTATTNTCCCGAGGATGTAAACCAATACTAGGTTCATCCAAAACATAAATCACATTTTGTAATCCTGNACCGATTTGAGACGCAAGTCTAATTCTTTGGGATTCACCTCCTGACAGCGTTTGAGCTTTTCTATTCAACGATAGATAACCAAGCCCAACATTGACCAAAAAACCTAATCNCCCCTTGATTTCTTTCAACAATTCGCCTGCAATTAACTCCTGTTTATCTGTAAGAATCAGGCCTTCAAAGAAAGATAAACAATCGTTAATTGTTATATCTGTAACATCAACGATCGACCGATTTTCGATAGTTACAGCTTGGACCGATCGTTTAATTCGTTTACCATTACAATCAGNACAAGAAGCCGAAGCTAAATATTTTTTGGCTGATTGTAACCACTTTTGATTTCCTTGTTCCTNTGCATAAATGATCTCTGAAGCCAAGTCAGCTAACACACCATCGTAAGACCTACGACGCTTATGTCGCCGACTGCGATACCACCGATAGATGATCGGAATTTTTTCTCCTTGAGTACCATGTAACACTATCGACCGATGCTTGTCAGTTAACTCTGACCANGGTTGATCCAAACTAAACTGGTAATAATCCGCTAGGCTATGAGCTAAAAACCGATCACTATCTCGTTCTAATTTTTTCCAAGGTAAGACTGCACCCCCTGAAATAGATAATGAGTTATCTGGTACTACCAGATCTGGTTGGACCGTTTCAATAGTGCCTAAACCATTACAAGTTGGACACATACCAGATGGACTATTGAAGGAGAAATCTTTAGGGGTTGGAGGCTCAACACTAATTTGACAAGCAGAACAGGTAAGATTTTTACTAAAAAATATATCTTCTGTAGACTGTTGCGACNCATCCACAATACTAAGAATCAAGTTTCCAGTTCCCATTTTGAGAGCGGCATTAACCGAGTTNGCTAGTCGTGTCCTAATATCAGCTTTCCGAACTAGGCGATCAGTCACAATTTCTATGTTATTACGTTGACGTGTATCAACAATAATCTCCTGACCTAATTCATGTATTTTGCCGTTGATTCTTACTCTGACATACCCAGCTCGGAAAGCATCATCCAANTCACGCCGATGTCTCCCTCTNCGACCACGAACTATAGGAGCTAAAATCAAAAATCGGGTTTCTTCCGGCAAGGACATGATNTGATCAATAATCTGATCGGCTGTTTGAGACGTCAGAGGATTACCACATTCAGGACAGTGACATTTTCCGACATTCGTGTACAAAACACGCATATAATCATAAATATCAGTGATAGTAGCAACAGTCGATCGCGGATTATTAACGACCGATTTTTGATCAATAGATATGGAAGGAGAAAGACCACTGATGGATTTCACTTCAGGCTTCTCTATCTGCCCTAAGAATTGACGAGCATAGGAAGACAAAGATTCAATGTAGCGACGTTGACCTTCGGCATAAATAGTATCGAAGGCTAGAGAAGACTTACCTGAACCGCTTACACCTGTAAATACAATCAGTTTATTTTTGGGTAATTGAAGATCCAAGTGACGCAGGTTGTGCTCACTGGCTCCTCGTACCTCTATAAAAGGGGTAGTAGTATTTTGCGTCTTGGACACAAGCAGTAATTTTTCAATCTACTTTTTCAATTCATCAATCATCTGAAATAGGTTTTGTAAGCAAATACGCGAAGCTTCCTCACCATCTTGAGAGAATTGACTACCTCCAGGAGTATGAACAATATCGTCTGCCAATTTAACCTGAGGTCGCCAGTGAGTCTCCAACGTGAGGTGTCCTTCATAACCATCATCAACATAAGCTTGTAGTTGGCCCGGCCAATCAATTATACCTTCACCAACTGGTACTGACTCCATTTCGTTAGTCTCTTCATTAAGGGCTGCATCTTTAAGGTGAGCATGAACCATAAANGGCCTTAGTCGATTATAGGCGTCCGGATAGGGGGTTTCACCTTCTTCTCTAGCATGAGCCTCATTAGCTGGATCCCAGATAGCTTTAACACTCGGACTATCAACTTGGCGAATGAATCTCTCAGTCAACAATGCTGTCGCTAACGAAGTAGAATATTCATTCTCTAAGCCTAATATAACCCCTTCACCTTCAGCAATCCGAACTGGTTCGTCGTAGGCCGATATTATCTCATCCCATCNTTGTTCTAGGTTATCAAACTTCCAAAAGGCAAAAGTCCGAATAATTTTGGCATCAAATTCATGTGCCAACTGAATGCAGTCTTTCAAAATCTGCAAGTGTTCTTTTCGAGNNTTACTGTCATCAATATCACATTTAAAAAAAGGTGATGCTATACCTATAATCTGTAGGCTCGTCTTATCCAAAATCTTCTTCATTTGATCAATATCGTTCTTGGTCAGCTCTTGCGGAGCCTTATCCCAAACGGATCGAATTTCGATTGAATCAAGATTAAACTCATTTGAAACGTTCACTACTGTTTGAAAATCTTGCGAGACTTCGTCGCCAATAACACCAATTTTAAACATCCAAGACCCCTTATATCTTCATTTAAGTTTACTATTCGTAAGTATGGTTTGAATCAGGGAAGGTATTTTCTCTTACTTCCCTCTTATAATTTGCAATTGCATCCTTAATCGTTATTCCTAGTTCCGCATAGTGTTTAACAAAGGTAGGCTTGAATCGATCAAACAAGCCNAACATATCATTAAGAACTAAGATTTGACCATCACAATCCGAACCTGCTCCGATACCAATTGTCGGTATGTTCAGGGATTTAGTGATCTTACTGGCTAATTTTTTGGTTATTGACTCAAGAACCAACGCAAAACAGCCAGATGATTCTAGTTGCCTTGCTTGTTGTGAAATCAACTCTGCTTCTTGTACAGATCGACCATANACTCTAAATTTATCCGCAGTTTGTGGTAATAAACCTAGNTGCCCAACAGTAGGTATATTGTGTTGAGTCAAAGATTCAGTAATTTGCGGATAACACCCCTCCAATTTGACCGCATCAGCACCAGCTGATATTAGCAATCTAGCGTTTTCGATTGCTAACTTTTCCGTAGTATAAGATCCATAAGGCAAATCTGCCACAATCAGACAAAAATCATTTCCACGAGCCACAGCCTTCGTATGATGAACAATATCGNTCACAGTTACTTTTGATGTTGTATCATAACCCAAAANAACCACACCTAATGTATCCCCAACGAGAATCAGGTCNACCTGAGATTGACTCAAAATTTGGGCCATTGGGTAATCATAAGCAGTCAATGCTACAATTTTTTCCCCGGTTGACTTCATATTTTGGATGCTCTCAACAGTTTTTTTTAACGAATGCATTTTTTGTATGATATCAACCTCAAGGTATGGATACAATTGTTCCTCGACAAGCCGTGAGTATATCAATTGGTTTCTAAAACTGTCAAGCTTGGCAGTAGAACCATCGAGTTGACATAGACTGTTTTTCAGTTCACATAAGTGTGCTAAAATAGTCTNNGTCTGATTAATGTGAAAAGGAGTAGAAATGTTTTTTGAATTGAGACAGTATGTACTTAGAGCAGGACAAAGAGAAAACTGGGTTAAATTGATGGAGGAAGAAATTCTACCCTTTCAATTATCCAAGGGAATGGTAGTTGTAGGAAGTTTTCTAAGTGAGCAAGAAGGCAACGAAGATGGACTTTATATCTGGATCCGCCGCTTTGACAGTGAANCTGAGCGAGAAAATTTGTACACTGCAGTTTATGAGACCGACCATTGGAAAAATGTTCTAGCCCCACAGGTTGCCAATATGATTGACCGAGAACAAATTTCAGTCACTCGGATCATTCCAACAGAAAAATCAATCTTGCGATAATTTTATTTGTGTGAAAAAGGNAAACAGAGCTCAAGGTGATTTATTNGCTANTTCAGCCTGGTAGAAACCTAGAAAACAATAGCTGGCAGATGTCCATCTCCATGCAACTGGCTTTCACGTCGAATGTCAGCGCCTTGGTCATGGATTTCTGTTACGCTTTGTACACCAACAATGCGCATCGCTCGGTCAAGATCCGATTTCATGATTTCAAATGCGCGAGTCAGGCCGACATGTCCTCCGGCTCCTATTCCGGCCGCTGTTACACGACCAATTCCCACGGCTTTGATACCATAGGATAATGCAATCAAAACATCAGTACCATTCCGAANCCCACCATCCATCATAAAGTCAAGTTGAGTATCGCCCATGAGTGGCATTTCTTGTGAGACTATGTGAAGNGTTGGAGGAACACGGTCTTGTTGCCTTCCACCATGATTGGACCAAATAACTCCCGAAGCCCCCATTTCTTCGGCTTTTCGAGCATCATAAGCACAATGNACCCCCTTAACAATCAAAGGTTTATCGTCCCCCCAAGCTTCTTTAATCCACTTTAAATCGTCCCACGTGACAGCTGATGCCGCGAGTTGTACCCCGATATCTGCATATGGCATTGGTTGGCCGTTCTCATCAAGTATGTTTACAAACTGCATTAATCCACCATCACGAAAATGATCCATAACCCACGACAAGCGGGGAAGCATCTGTGGCGCCAGCATTAGTTTACGAAAAGCAAGCTTCAACATTTCTCCTAATCCTAAGCCGCGAAAAGGTCCGGTCACTTGCATAGGCTTCATTTTTGCGTGTAAAGCTCGTAGTCCCGAGACACCAGTATCAATTGTTAAAACAAGTGCTGTAAAGCCTGATTTTTTTGCTCTTTCAATACCTCTTAATGCTGTCTCTCTCCCACCACATAGATAAAGCTGAAACCAGCAATCTCCCTCGGAGGCTTCCGCGACNGATTCCATCGGTGTTCCCGAAAGTGTCGACAGTGTCATAACAGTACCAAATTCACCAGCTACTTGTGAAGCAANAGCNTCTCCCATTGGATACAATGCTCGTAAACTTCCCACTGGAGCTATATACCAAGGAACATCAAAACTGTGTCCTACTACTTCGGTACTTATATCCAAAGAAGAAAAGCTTAGAGCTCCATACGCAGTTGTCATAGATTGCTGAAATGCACGTACATTTCCACGTAAGGTTGTTTCTTCATCAGCACCACCTCGGAAATATTCAGAAACAATTGGTGGAACACGCTGCATCATTAATTCCCAAAGATCTGCTGTCGTTAAGCACTCTGAAATTTGTTTATCTCGTTGACTCATAATTTAGTTAACGGACTATCGACAATGAAAATTCGCCATCTNACTTCTACACCAGAAGCAATGTGCGCTAATTGTCAATAAAGTTTCTCCATCTTGAATATTAAAGGCAAAAATACAGTAACTGTTGTTCACAATTGATAAGTTCTATAATNTNGCGTCCAGAATGTTTTGCAAATAATGCTAATATAGCCATCGAAAATCTAGACTATTATGTCAATATGTCAANGCTGATTTCATAGGTGAATAACTAATATTTAAATTCTGGGGGNAAGGCCTGTTCCGTTGTTACACGACCTTTTGAATCCTGTTTTACTAAAAACGTAGTTAGCCGATGAACTAATTGATCGCGGATGNCTCGATGTCTATCGCTAAACCATAGGTTGTTCATTTCACCCGCGTCATCATCTAGATTAAACAGTTCTCCAGGACAGTCATTNGGGCCCGGGGCTGGGCTATGGTAGANGTTAAGTTTATAATTATCCTCTCGCCACATGGAGACGTGAAGTTCTGGATCGTAATAGCCACCATGTCCAATNCTGGAGTTTCGATGCATACAAACCGCATAGCCCCGTTGGTTGAGGCTATGATCATCAAGCAAATTACAAGAGTCGATCATTCCACTCGGCTTCTCATAGCTACCAATAGCCAATGATGTAGCCGCAATATCATGTAACTGGCAAGGAATATCAACTATTCGGCCCTTCTGCTGCTTAGGATGTTGGATAATCATCGGGACTCGGGTACAAGGATCGTACATAAATGCTCCTTTTGTACTTAAACCGTGATCACCGAGCATATCGCCATGGTCACTGGTAAAAATGATGACAGTATTACTATCCAAACCGAGGTCCCCCAAAGTCTTCAAAACACGACCAACCTGCTCATCAATTAAGGCTATTGAAGCATGATAACCAGTCCGGTTTTCAATTAGATCAGATCGATCATACTTTCGAGCCTCTCGTTGGTGGGAGATGGGACGATGATTAAATGGTTCATCGAAAGCATGGATGTCTGGCAAATCTTCGATAACAAGTTTCTGTCGATATTGCCGGGGGTAGTTAGTATAAGGGTTGTGTGGATCAAAAATACTCATACAACAAAAAAAAGGCTGGCTAGCTCCCTGCATTCGTTGAAGATAATCAATAGTACGGTTAGCTGCCCAAGTCGTGAAATGGGCTTCCACGGGTACATGACCAATTTTATTTCCGTACCGTTTCCAACGATCCAAAATAGCTGGATGATGAATAGATAACCAACGTGAGTATGCTGTTTCACAACCACGATATCCATTCGGATCAGGCGCCCATTCATAAGTATTAAATCCATCAAACTGATGTCGGTATTTTGCCTCCCAAATGTGCCCTGCCACGTGAAGTTTACCAAAAAGGGCTGTATCATAACCAGCTTCTCGAAGGAAATAGGGGAAAAGAATTTCGTCAGTGGGTAATACATCATGAAGTTTATAAACCCCATGCCCTGGTAAGTGCTTACCAGTCCACAAACTGGCTCTACTAGGTGTACTAATTGGATTGTTAACATAGCACTGTGTATAACGCGTCCCTACACTAGCCAAACGGTCAAGATTCGGAGTGTGAACACCCATTGTCCCATAACAACCAAGTGAATCCCAGCGTTGTTGATCAGTCAAAATTAGTAAGATATTATCAAGCACACCTACGCCACTCCCCAACCTAAGTATTGGTCAGGATCAGCAAATTCCTGACCAACATCTAGGAAGCCACGTTCACCTCTCTTTCCATACTCAAATGGGTCTTTCGTAGCTTCCATCCACCTGTGCAATCGTTCTTCCATTTCTTCAACTATCGGCCGAGCTGATTGGGTGTTGGCTAAATTTACCATCTCTAGCGGATCAGTTTGCCGGTCAAATAACCAAGGACCTTGCTCATTTGCATACCATCGTGCGTAAGTCCAGCGTTGAGTACGTACCCCTCTCCATCTACCAACCCAACCGTTCCTATTCGGCCATCCATGAGCCATATTTTGCAGATAGACTGAATCTGCACCTATAGGATTTTGTGAGTGATTTTGGTGTGTTTCTTGATTGAACCAGATGTCAGACACATCTCGACCTTGTAATCCATCCGGCAGCGAAATGTCACAAGCTCCCAGCAAAGTGGGCATAATATCAATAGCCCCCAAAAAAGCATTACATCTTTGGTCAGCTACAATTCGTTGCGGCCACCGAACAACAAAGGGAACGTGAATTGACTCTTCGTAAGGTGTAGCTTTAGATGCTCTCATCGATTCTGGCATCCAGGTGTCATAAGGTTTGCCAAATCCATGACTAGACAAATGGTCGCCATGATCTGACGTGTAACACACAATTGTATTTTTTTCTACACCAAGCCGCTCTAGTGCAGATAATAATCGTCCCATCTGAGTATCTAAGCCTGTACAGCAACCATAGTAATCGGCAATTTCTTGCTGTGCAAAATGCCTCATTTGCTCAGGTACGTTCTCGGGTACCTCTATATCTTTCAAGTCATATACAGCATGCTGTTTAGGATATTGGGGATAGGGCCAATGTGGAGGACGCCACGAAACAAACAGAGCAAAAGGGTCATTTGGACGACGGTCGAGATGGCGTTCCATGAATTGGATAGACAGATTGGTTTCAACCTCTGGCGCCCACCCTTCAAACATAGTTGGACCATCCTCATTTTGATAATAAGAACGGTTAAAAAAACCACTTCCACCGTGTAAAGCGGCCAAATAATCGATACCGTATCGGTCAGCCTCTGTGTAGGGCCCCTTACCTAGATGGAATGTCCCAACATGAGCGGTACCGTATCCGTTTTCCTTTAAGGTACCAGGAAGTGTAGGGATATCTCGTCGTGGTCGATATTCATTATCAATTACTCTGTTCTGCCAACCATATCGACCTGTCAATAAAATGGCCCTGTATGGTGAACACAATGGATGATTGGAGAACATATTGTCACAAACTAGTCCTTCTTTAGCCATGGAATCTATGAAAGGGGTTCGAATGACAGGATTGCCATTTGCTCCTAGAGCAGAATAGCGTTGTTGATCTGAAAACACAAATAAGATGTTTGGGCGTTGAACTGAACTCATTTCGAACTCCTACTTACCGAGCTGAAATTACGATGAAGTTTCTATCTAAGACTAGTTAACTTGTTACTAAGAACCAATATTCGATGGAAACCCGTGTTGGTCTCTATGATACTGAGAATCGTAGTGCTGAGTGCTCTTGAACCATTCATAGCGCCCATCACCTGATCCTTCATAGGAGATTTTTTCTAATTCTCTTTTTTCTAATTCTGTCATCGGTTGAAAATTTCGACCAATCTCGAGGTCTTGTTCCAATGCTTCAAGCGAATCAATACCGCAAGATAAAGTACTTATAGGTAAAGACAGTGCATATCGACGACACTGGCTAGCACTTAAGCCAAGCCCTTGTACCAGTTGTCCTGCGCCTCCTAGACTTTTCATTCCAATTACGCCGATGTTTCGGTCGTTTAATTGAGGTAAGATTTCTTTCTGAAAACTACGATAGTGGAAGTCAGCTATATTAATTGGTAGTTGGCAAGTATCCCAATCGAAATCTTGGTCTAACATAGATTGCAAAATGTGCGGACTTTTATGACCAGTGAAACCAATAAAACGAATTTTACCTGCATCACGAGCAGAAATTGCAGCCTCAATAGCTCCACCTGATCGAAATATTAACTCAGCATCATTATCGTAATTTATTTCGTGAAATTGCCAGACATCAATAACATCTGTTTTTAATCGATCTAGACTTTCATGCAGTTGCTCTTCAGCAGTCTTAGCATCTCGGCTACACACCTTAGTCATTAAAACCACCTTTTCTCGACGGTCTTGTAAACCCAGCCCCATCCGGCGCTCTGATTCCCCTTGGCCATATTCCCAAGCCGTATCCATGAAGTTCATACCCTCGTCGATAGCATGATGTAGCAATCTTATAGATTCTTGTACTTCCAGATTTTTGCTAACAAAATGTCCCCCACCAAAACTGACAATCGACACCTGCAATCCAGTCTTGCCTAGTTGGCGTAGGGGTAACTCATTCTTATTACTTCTTATTTCGGATAGCATGCATATAACCTTTGAATTCCTTTTCTTTTCAGCTCAATAAGCCTGATGTATTCTAAATCATTGAGTGAAAAATGTAAAATACCGGTTCTTAAGATAATCTTCGGTATTATTTCCGGGAGAAATCAAGATAAAATCTCCCCAGAATCAAAACGACAGAAAAGTTTCAGGCCAACCAAGAAGTTAGCTATAACTGCCAGATAAAATACAACTAGTTTAGATACTCTGGTGTTCAGTTTTGAAATAATTTGTACTGGGTTGTTGAAAATTGGATGGAATCGAAATGATGACGTTAGTCAAGGGGGTAACCTTACTTGTTACTTAGCGAGACTTAGAAGGATATCGTTTGATGAGTTCATTCCAGCTTAATCGCTCTGTAATGTATGATATTCGGATAACTTTTTAATTGCTCTTTTTTCTATTTGTCGGACACGCTCACGAGAGATATTAAATTTACTTCCAATTTCTTGCAGGCTGTGTACTGGGTTGTTATTCAAACCATACCTAAGTTTAATAATGCTGCGATCCCTTTCGGTTAATGTTTGCAGAGCCAACGACAAGTGGTAGGTTAGATTTTCTATTTGTAATTTTCGAATTGGGTCTTCAATTGACTCATCAGGTAACCGATCTTCCCAACTGACAACTCGTTGGCTGTTGGAGATGTCTTCGTCTAATGAAACCATCGCCATATTGGATCGCAAAAGGAATTTTATTTTTTCTAATGGGAAGTCAACCTCCTGCGAAATTTCGGTTGCAGTTGGAGAAGAATAGCCCTTTTGTTCAAGAGTTTTTTTTGTCTTATTGATTTTCTGAAGGTCCCTAATAACATGAACAGGCAACCGAACAGTACGTCCCATTTTAGCCACTCCTAAACCGATGGCCTGCTGAATCCACCAAGATGCATATGCACTGAAACGAACCCCCCTTCGCCAATCGAACTTATCTACGGCTTTGATTAAGCCTAGGTTAGCTTCCTGAATTAGGTCAGGTAGGTCTAGCCCACGATCTTGATAACGTTTAGCAATGTATACTGCCAATCGCAGATTAGAGGAAATAATTTGTTCTTTAATCTGGTCAATTCGTTTTTGTAGTGGTGAGATTAAAGAACAAAATATGTCAGATAAATCCAAGTCTTTTTGGCAAGATTTTCGGTGATCATCGATTTGCTCAAAATAGCTATCAATCTGTTTGAAAAGTCTCAACTCATCACTGAAGGAAAGTAACGAATATTGACCAATCTGATCCAGGTAAAGGTCCAAAGTTCCATTGGCCGTACCAATGTATGTTTTTTTATATGGTAATTTTTCATCCGTTGTGGCTTCTGGTGGGGATACAGGTAACGCAGAAATTTCTGCGTATATAGACAGGTCAGTTGGTGCTGATAAGAACGGAAAATCATTGGTTTCCGTTAAATCATTTAGGGGCCAATTATCAGCCGAATCAATTGATATTTGAGGAGAATAAGTTTCCAGCATAAACATTTCTACAAAGCAGATAATATGCCAGATATTAAACCGTTTTTTTTATGATTCCGTGATATTCAGCCTAAATTAACCTTCCAGTGTGACATAAAAAAGAGACAGTGTCACTTTTGGGGTTCACCTTTTGGCGGCGTAATTCTTAGTCGATTAATTTTTCTATGAAGTGATTGACGACGAATTCCGACTTGTTCAGCCGTTGCTAAAATATTCCAATTATTCTCTGCTAATTTTTGCCTTAAAAAAAATCGCTCAAATGATTCGGTTGCTTCTTGAATCTTGTCTTGCTGGAGAATATCAGTCAGTGGATTCAGGTTATCAGAATCGATAAAACTAGAGGTATCGTTGTCAAACCAAGGTGGTAAGTCGTCTTCAGTTATGCAATTACCCTGACAGGTTACAGTTGCATATTCAATGACCTTCTCTAACTCTCTAACATTTCCCACCCAAGAACTTGTTTGTAGGCGATCTATTAGGCCTGAAGATAAAGAAAGAGTTACGTCAGCCCTCTTACTAGAATAGATTCCAAGAAAATATTGCGCTAGAAGTGGAATGTCTGATTTACGAGCCCTAAGCGGTGGTAATTCAATCATAAAACTGAGTCTATAAAACAAATCTGAACGAAACTGTTTCTGGGATACCGCGTGTGACAAGTCCCGATTGGTTGCGGCGATGACTCGAACGTCAACTCTGCGTGGTGTTTGTCCTACCCCCTGTATTTCTTTGTAATCCAGAACCCGCAGTAACTTAGGTTGCAAATCGAGATTTAAATCACCTATCTCATCCAGAAAAATACTTCCACCATGAGCTTGCTCAAATTTTCCTTTCCGGTGGTTAACTGACGTCGCAACGCCTTTACCAATACCAAATAATTCTGATTCGATCATTTCTGAGGGAATCGCACTACAATTTACAACTATGAAAGGACCATTACTCCGTGGACTATATTTGTGGATAGCCTGAGCAATTAAATCCTTACCCGTCCCAGTTTCACCGTAAATCAATACATCAGAATCCGAATTAGCTATCCGCCCCACCTTTTTGACGACATCGATCATCAAACGACTTTTTCCGATAATTTTTCGAGTTTCTGAAGTCGGATTTTTAGGATTATTCTTCTGTTGTCGTTCCAACAATATTTTTTGAGTCAATTCCATCAAGCTGCGAAAATCAATTGGTTTACTAATGTAGTCGTAAACACCCAACCCACTAGTTTCCAATGCCGTTTGAATTGAACTATTCGCAGTGATAGTTACGGCCACTGGTGGTTCTTCTTTTGGATGACTCGATTTTTGACTAAGGGCGTATTTTAAAACCTTGATTCCTGCTTCTTGATCTAAATGCCCATTAATAGATGGCATCCAAAGATCAACAAATAAGATATCATAAGGTGAATTTGTATCTATTTTGCCAATAGCTTCTTCTACATTATGTGCAAAATCACAAGTAGTTATCAGATTTTCTTCCATTTGCAAGTGTCGGTCAATATACTGGCAAGTGGTTACTTCATCATCAACAATCAAAATACGAGCAGTTAATTTCTCATTACTCATTCTTTATACTTCAGATTTTTATTGTTTGAAAGTAAGCAGATAGTAAATTCTGTACCTTGTTGTATCTGACTAGAAACGAAAATTTGACCCCCATGAGCTTCAACGATATTTTTCGCATTCAGCAAACCTAACCCTAAACCTTTTGGTTTAGTCGTATAAAAAGCTTCAAAAATACGATTTAAATTATGGGGGGAAATTCCATATCCGGTATCTTTAATCGAAATACTTATCTTATCAGATGCCGTTTTCTGAGTTACAGATAAGGTAAGTGTTCCACCAGTCAACATGGATTGGCAAGCATTTTTCATCAGATTAATCAAGGCTAATTGGAATTGGTTTTGGTCAACAACAATAGTTGGTAGCTCATCAGGGTAATTGAATTTGACTCGTATCCTGTTGTCCTCCACCAAGGAACGAGTGGCTTCAAGTGCAGATTCAATAATTAGTTCAAGGCTGCAAGCTGTTAAATCTAGACTTTGATTCTGGAAAAAGCTCAAATCTCGCTCAATCATCTGATCAAGTTGGGACAAAGCAGTAATAGCTGAATCCATTTCTGACACGATTAAATCGGGCTTTTGCTTAAATTTGAGAGGATCCCCTTTTCGGAAATTATTCTTTACCATTTCCAATGGAGCTTGTACAAGATTCAGAGCATTTCGAAGCTCATGCCGGACACGGGCGGCCATTATACCAAAAACTGCTTCTTTTTCCGATCTTACAAGTTGTTGTTGGGTCAATTGTAGTTGAATCAAAGTCGAACGTAAACGGAGATAACCAAGCAGTAATATAGTCAAAATCCCTGCTGATAAAATAGATAAAGATAACGCCGTAATATTGACCCAAATTTGGAATAGAGTTAATAGCAAAATGGCTAACATCCCATGTCCCATAAAAAGACCCATTAAACCTATTATGAATAGCTGTTGTTGATCTAGATGATATGACCAACTTGCTATAACAAATAACAAGATACAGAATATGGCAAAATAACAACCAGTCACTAATGGTGTCATCTGCCAAACGTAGCGCTCGCATAGTAGAGCATTCATTAGATTAGCTCGTAAGCCGAGTGCTGTCACTGCACCAACAGTTGTTTGTGCAGTGGGTTGATTATTTGAGGCAACACCAATCAAGGCGATTTTATCAGTAAATTGTTGACCATATTCTACAGATTTCAGAATATCAACAAAACTAGATGTAGGGTAATGATTGTTATCCAAGTATGGAAAAAAACAACGACCACTAGTACTAATGGGTATGGAAATAGGACTTGGTTTTGCTGCAATCTGCAGGTATGGCCCCTTCCACCAACTTTGTTTTAGTTGAACCTGGCTAATCGAAACACCTAAGGATTGGCAGAGCAAGTGAATTTCGATGGAGTATTGGTAATGTTGATCTGGAAGCTCTGTTAAAACCAGTTGAGCCGAACGGTAAACTCCATCTGTGGAACCGCGATGATAGCGGCTGAAACTAGATCGGTTGGTTAATCTGCTAAAAGAATTCGGCAGTTCAGCCCAAGATGAGATTGTAGGCAAACCTTCAGCCGATTGAGATTGATTGAACTCAACATAAGTTTGAATTAAGAATAAGTTATCTATTGGTTGTACTTTATCCAATTCCACTACGTCCCATTCTTGATTGAATCTCATGATAATTGCAATAGCCTCAGCTGCAGATATAGAATCAATCAAAGTTTGATAAATATACGCGGCCCAAGGTAGAGGACCAATCCCATTTTCTGATTGACTTTTTTCATCAATACTAATTAATCTAAGTTTTGGATGTGCTCGATCAGGTGTGATTAGACGCAGTCTAGCATCTAGTGTTTTTAGTTCAATCAAGTGGATTAAGTCAAAATCACGTACTAAAAAGAAAAGTAGAAATGGAAACAGACAAACCAGTTGTAGATAACACCAAGTCTTTACTGATTTGAATCGTAGAGGATTTAACCGATCAACGGTGTCCATTGGATTGGGAAGCCGAGTACCAACCGGTGGTGAAATTCCAGTTGGGCGAAAATTGGATAGCTAACCAAATACGATCTTTAGGTAAAGAATTGGGAGGTTTGTGCTGAACTAGAGACGTATTAGCAGAAATTTTTTTCCATTCAGCAGGCTGTAGACCACTATCAAACAGAATTTTTAGATTGCCACTTTGGTCTACATCCAGTTGTGTAGGTATTTTGAAATAGTACAGAAGTTGTGCATAGAGAAAACCTAAATTTGAGAAATCTGAATGAACTCCCTGGGCAATATCTACTTTGGTACAAAATGGATAAAGAAGTTGTGCTAGCTGAATATTATGAGACGGATAGTTGCCCATGCTTCCACTGAATGTTGGGGATGGAAACTGAGTTATAATCTCAATCGGAAGATCGCCTAAATGCTGACGGAATTGTGCCAATTTTTCCCGATCAATCGACTCTAGATATTTGCTCTTTTTTCTTGTCTCAGACGGTATCGGTTTGCTTTCTAAAGGTAATACATCCAAAGCCGGTTGGCCACTCAAACTTTGATTAATATTTCGGCTTTTCCGCCTTCGGTCAAATCCTGACCGAATTAGGTCAATAACTTTACTTTCCCGCCCACCTGGTAATGTCGGTAATAAATCTTGGTCATTATATTTGAGGCGTAATAAACCACGTGGGGGAATTCGGACAAGATCCTGATCATTGACAAAATCTCCCCGACGAAGGAATACCCAAACCTTATTTTCGGTTGGATCACTAGCCTGAAGGACCTCAATTTTACCAAAAGTAAAAAGAATTCGATGAGAAGCAATTGCCGAAGAAGAAATTAATAGAAGAACCATAACTATCAATAAATAGCAAAAAACCATAAAGCCATTCTTCGGTTTGGACATCGATAATATCATACTTATTTCTCCTCAGAATTGAAATTAGAACTCATGTTTTGGTCGAAATAGTTTACCAAAGAGTGATTGAGATCAGACTCCATTCGGCTTTTTATCGTATCAAAGTCGAACGGAAAAATTGCTTCCGAATGATGTAAAGTGTTAGCCCCATACTTTTCCCATGCTTGGCCTACAGTCACGGAATTCGTCACTTCTAACTGATTCAGTTGATTTAAGGCACCTTGCCATGCAGCAACAAAACCAGAATTAATTAAGGTCGTTTCAATTGGAATCCAAACAAAGCCGTTAATAGGCAAATAAATATCGGGCAATGACATAGCTTGAGCCATTTCAATCGAAATATTGTCTAATTGGAATGCCATTAATACATGATTGGGTAATTGAATTAGAGCAGTTTTGATACCAACTGATTCAAGCAAGGTACAATATAGTACTGTACTATCATCGCAATCGCCGAAGATAACATCAGACTCTTCATTTCTACTGGTGTACATATTACTATTTGATAGTCGTTCTAGCATTTCGAAAGGGTAGATGATCTTGTCTACCGTTCCACTTTCAAAAGGTATATTTGGGTCTTTAGTGTAGGAAAAACCGTATAAAGCATCAAATAATACTAAAGCCATTGACAGATCTGTGGGTAAAGAATTCGATTTTATCCTAGAACCAAAAGCTGTTTGTACCTGATCAATAAAACTACGAATACCAGGGTCATCATAGGAAATGAAAGAACTAAGTTTCCCTATGTCATCTAGACGTGTTGATTGGTTTCCATGCAAGACTAATTGAGCCGATAGCAGACGATACGCGGTCCCACCGATTTCAGTCACTTTAATTTTAGCCTCCACGGTTTGCGCCTGACTCATCTGAATTGCTTGACGCGTTAGTACAATTTGTCTCAATGGGATCGACATGCGCTTGAGTGGTGGAACCACGACCTGGCCAGCAACTTCTGAGCCACTTTCACTTATGAATTCAGGGACAAACAATTCGACCCGAACTTCTTGTGGCTTTGAACTTTCATTTCTGAGCCAAATTCGACCAATTGTGTCTTCAGGCATCATTGGATAGTAACGATCAAGATCTGCTACGCTCAAAATCGTGGGTTGGTTGGGATTATCCAAGACCTGTTCTGAAGCAAATCTGTTGGTTTGAGCATAAAAGTTATAGTGAACCGGATAAAGATGATTTAACCGCACTTGTTCGATCTCAACTGGTAGAGTCCTACGATCCAAACGGAGTGAAAATTGGGCGTAGGTTGTGGGAGGCAGGTCACTTGGTATCAAATAAGCCCAATCAAATCTGAAAGTCTTATATTGGAAGTGTACACCCATCGTTAATGTAGGTCTTAATTGACTTTGAGCCGAAAGCTGACGATACAAACCAGTACGAAACCCCAAATACGGGTTAGGTTTATATTCAATACCAATATTCAACCGATCAGATATGTCAGCAGAAAACTGTAATTGGGAGGAACGTTGATAACCCAAACCAAAGTGAAGTTTAGGTGAACGGTATTTTTCAACAACACCTGTGTCATGACGGATCCAAGTTCCCCAGATAGAATTAGGTTGTAAGCCAATATCTAAAATATCAGTCACCACGAAACCAAAAGCCCAACTAGGGTTAATTTTCGATTGAGTCCAGGTACGCTGAGGTCGATTTAGCAATCTAAACCAAATAGGCGACAATAAGTTCGTTCGAAACACGGACTGACGAACATGAAATAATACACCTACGTCTGTTCCCCACCCAATTTCCGATCCCCTTAACCTTCCGTCTAAGCTTGCTGTGTTAGTTAGATACTTAAGATTTAATCCTGCGGAGAACCAATTTGTTAATGAGTAACTATAAGAAAAATGAAAAAGATTCTTACTAACCATCAGTTCATCATCATCGAGTGCTGTTTGATTCCAGTTGAGGCCAAGTGCTAATCGATCTGATAAAGGGAAGACACTAGAAAGTTGGTTAGTCTCCAAGATTTGAAACAAACGAGACGGTGAATGTTCAAATCCTAGATAATATTGGCCGTATTTAGCCAAATTAGCGGGGTTCTTGAGGCTATTGGCATCTGAAAAAACGGCTATACCACTATCACCTTTTCCGATTGTTGAGGCTTGACTAAGATAGTTAGCCTGAGCTAGAAAAACAGTTGATAATAATAAAATGAGACAGTACAGATACCTCGGCCATACCAGATAAAAAATCCGAAACCAATATTTCAGAAGATGTTGTGTGAAAATCGGTGAATCAGAAGTTAGATAGGACACGGTCAACGGCGGAAATCGTCGTCTCAATGTCTTTTTCTGTATGGGCAATAGATACAAAAGCTGCTTCAAATTGGGAGGGAGCAATGTATACGCCTTGATTTAATAAACCCCAGAAGAACTCAGCGAATCGGTCAGTGTCTGAAGTCTTAGCCGAGGCAAAGTCGGTAACAGCCTGATCAGTAAAAAAGCAACTCAGCATTGATCCAACCCGGCTGTGATAGCTAGGAATTCGATATTTATGGCTAATATGTTTGATGCCTTCAGCTAGTATAGAAGATATGTTTTCTAATGTCTCATAAAAATTAGGAGATTTGAGTGCAGTTAAAGTTTCAATCCCTGCGGCCATAGCCAAAGGGTTCCCCGAGAGAGTACCAGCTTGGTAAACTTCCCCAACAGGAGCTACTTTAGACATAATTTCTCGTCGGCCACCATAAGCACCGACAGGTAATCCACCACCAATGATTTTTCCTAAACAGGTAATATCAGGATTCACATCATATAATTCCTGTGCTCCACCATAAGACACACGAAACCCAGACATTACCTCATCAAAAACCAACAACACTCCATGTTCTTCGGTGATTTCGCGTAACTCTTGCAAATAACCATCTCTTGGCGGGATAACACCCATGTTACCCGTTACTGGTTCTAAAATTATACAAGATACATCGTCAGAATTATCCTTGATTGCCTTTCGCACAGCTTCAGCATTGTTAAAAGGAACAGTCAGAGTAAGCTTCGCAAAATCTTCTGGTACCCCGGCACTATCTGACAAACCAAAAGTAGTTATTCCAGAACCAGCTTTAGCTAGTAGGTAATCTGCATGACCGTGATAGCACCCTTCTACTTTAATGATTTTATCTCGCTTTGTATAGCCACGAGCCAATCGAATAGCGCTCATTGTAGCTTCAGTACCAGAATTGACCATGCGTACCATCTCAATTGACGGAACTGCCGAAATGATTAATTCCGCTAATTGTGTTTCCAGCGGTGTTGGTGCTCCGTAACTTGTACCGTTTTGCATAGTTCTTTGCAAAGCTGATAAAACTGTTTCATTGGAATGGCCCAAAATCATCGGCCCCCAAGAGCCAATGTAATCAATGTAACTATTACCATCAACATCAACTATACTTGAGCCTTTTGCGCTGGAAATGAAAGGGGGACTTCCACCCACAGATCGAAACGCTCGCACAGGACTATTGACGCCGCCAGGAATAAGTTTTTGGGATGATTCCCACTCTTTTTCAGAAATTTTACTTTGTCGAATAGGTTGACTCACGATCATTTCCTTTTCAGTTTACTCTTATAATCAGTTGTCGCCAGTACATTCCAGCATATTATTTTGAATTAGTCTTTCTGAAGCAACTTAGCTTGTAGATAAAAACACCCTGATTGTAACTAAAAACCATCAAAGAAACAACAATTTAAAACTTTTCTAGTCGTCGTGAAATGAACAGATCCACACCATAGCAACCATACATAGATCTAGATAACCATTATCCAATAGGCTATAATCATTCTCATGATTAACCATTCACCAAACGATAAAAAGAAATCACTAGTTGGGAGTAGTTGGCGGTCAATATGCCTTGGCACACTTCTGATTATTCCCAACACATACTGGATTGTCGATTCAGGTGGACAGGGCTTTCCAACAACAGTTTCTCTCTATTACAACGTCATTTTTTGCATATTCTCCTTAGTAGGATTCAATTGGTTTATCTCTAAAATAAACTGTAGCTGGGCCATGAAGCAAAGCGAATTATTGACTATTTACATGATGCTAGCAATCGCCTCCTCTCTAGCTGGTCATGATGTAATGAGAGTTCTAATACCCATGATTCCTTACCCTTTTTGGTATGCTACTTCAGAAAACGATTGGTCTGGTTTATTTCACCGATTTATACCAGACTGGATAGCCATCAAGGACAAAGAATTTTTAGTTGATTATTACAGGGGAGAATCCTCTTTTTACAGGTGGGAAATCATCGAAGTCTGGCTAACACCAATACTGGTATGGGGTGGATTTTTAGCAGTAATGGTCTTTTTAATGATTTGTATAAACAGTGTAGTACGAAAACAATGGACCGAAAACGAAAAGTTAAGCTATCCAATTATCCAACTTCCGCTTGAGATGACTTATGGTGGTGGACTGACCGGTGTACTTAAACTAAAAACCTTATGGTTAGGTTTCCTTGCTGCTGGAACTATTGACATCCTCAATGGTTTACATCATTTATTTCCCTACGTACCTAGTTTGGGTGGAAAACTCTACGACCTAAAGCCTTTTTTTAGCCAGCGACCTTGGAGTGCCGTCGGTTGGACCCCGATTGCGGTTTTCCCATTTGCTGTTGGTTTGGCATTTTTCATCCCTTTGGATCTTTCTTTCTCATGTTGGTTTTTCTATTTATTTTGGAAAGTGGAAAGAATTGCAGGTGATGCGTTAGGCTTACGGACTATGCCAAATTTTCCTTTTGTTGATGAACAATCTTTTGGTGCTTACATCGGTTTATTTATAATTGCTGTCTACACTTCCAGGGAACACTTGAAAAGAATTTTTAGCAAAGTTGCTTTTAATGATCCAAGAGTAGATGATAGCAAAGAACCAATGTCATACCGGTTAATGGTCATAGGATCAACCCTCTCGATCTTGGCCATAGTTCTTTTCTGCAACGCAGCTGGAATGTCTATTTGGGTTGTTGTCATATTCTTTGGTATATACTACGCCGTTTCTACTGCTGTAACACGAATGAGAGCTGAACTCGGCTCACCCGTTCATGACCTACACTTTATTGGTCCAGATGAAATGATGCCACGTATATTCGGTACCCGATTACTAGGTCCCAATAATTTAACTATGTTCGCTTATTTGTTTTTCTTTAATCGAGCTTACCGAGGTCATCCAATGCCCCATATTTTGGAAGGATTTAAACTGGCCGAAAGATCAAATATGAAAAATCATCGCTTGATATTAGCAATGATAATTGCTATTTGCGTTGGCATTTTTTCAACCTTCTGGTCGTTTTACCACGTTTCTTATTTGGAAGGAGCACTGGATTGGTTTGCTGATCGGCCATTTAACAGATTACAAAGTTGGTTGACAGTTCCACGTCCCCCTGACATACCTGCTATAGCCTCTATTTTCGTTGGTTTAGGTCTTACGTTTCTTCTTATGTTAATGAGGATGAATATATTCTGGTGGCCACTTCATCCCGCGGGTTTCGCCATCTCTAGCAGTTGGTCAATGAATGTATTTTGGTTTTCAATCCTAGTTAGCTCTATCTTGAAATTGATAATCTTAAAACATGGAGGGATGGGAACGCACAGAAAGGTTACACCTTTTTTCCTAGGACTGATTCTTGGCGAATTTATTGTTGGTGGTATTTGGAGTTTGATCGGAATTTCGATCGACCGACCTATGTACCGATTTCTATTTTAAAGTTGAAATATTAGAAAATAATCGGAGGTGTAGATGACAACTCAAACTTCAGAAATTAAGTGTCGTTTAGAGATAGCTAAGTCAATCGCTCATCAAGCTGGAAAGGTTACACTTCAGCATTTCCAACAGACAAAACTGTCAGTTGAACGGAAATCCGACGACTCACCCGTCACTATTGCTGATCGATCTGCGGAACTTTTGATGAGACAGGAAATACAGTCCCATTTTCCCAAAGATGCTATTCTGGGTGAAGAATTCGAAAACATGTCAGGCAATTCGGGCTACCAATGGATCTTAGATCCAATTGACGGAACAAAATCTTTCATCTGCGGCATACCACTGTATAGTACATTGGTTGGTATAGAGTACGAAGGTGCGGCGGTCATCGGAGTTATTCATCTACCAGCCTTGAATGAAACCGTCTACGCTAGTCGGTCTCAGGGGGCTTGGCATCTAATAGGAAGTAATGCACCTATACCGGCCAGAGTGTCAAATCGCTCTTTGGACAATGGTTGCTTAGTTACTTCACAAATTGATCTATTTGAACACACCAATCGGAAAGATGCCTACAGACAATTAGAACAAAAAGCTTATATTACTCGTACTTGGGGTGATGGTTATGGCTATCTGCTGGTCTCAACTGGCCGTGTAGAAGTAATGATAGATCCACTAATGGAAATATGGGATGCGGCGGCAATCCAGCCAATAATTGAAGAAGCAGGAGGTACTTTTACTGACTGGCAAGGAAACCCTGTCTTTACTAGTGGAGAAGGTATTGGTACAAATGGTTTAGTCGCCAAAGAAGTTCTTGAAATTACCCGTCAATACTCAAATAAACCTTAAGATCTTAATGTTGGCGAGCTCCATCCTTAGTTATGAATACTTCACTACTTCAATTTCAGAAAAGGTTATTGGGTTGGTTCTCTATTCACCAGCGAAATCTACCTTGGCGCCAAACCAATGATCCTTATTGCATTTGGGTTTCTGAGGTAATGCTTCAGCAAACTCGAGTTAATACTGTTATTGATTATTATCATCGATTTTTAGATAAATTTCCAACCATCAAACATTTGGCTGATTCTGATCTTGATGATGTGCTTAAAATTTGGGAAGGTCTTGGTTACTATGCTCGCGCCAGAAATTTAAAACGGGCCGCCGAAATCGTAGTTTTCGAACTGGAAGGATGCATACCAAATAACTATCGCCAATTTCAGCAATTACCAGGTGTTGGAGACTATATTGCGTCTGCGGTTCAAAGCATTGCCTTCGGTAAACCTGTAGCCGCAGTAGATGGAAATGTGAAACGTGTCCTGGCTCGTCTATACCGTCGAACTGAACCCACCAATGTCGCTAAATTCAATAAAATATTTCAGGAATTAGCAGATAAACTACTTGTAACTAATCAACCTGGTACACATAATCAAGCCTTGATGGAATTAGGTGCAATGGTTTGCCGTCCGAAATCACCGACTTGCCTAGTGTGCCCAGTACAGAATTCGTGCGATGCTCATCAAAAATTAGAGGTTGGTCTTTTTCCTGTTCGTCAAGCTAAAAAGAAAAGGCCAGAACAACGGTTGGTTTCTAGTATTTTTATCAACTGTAACAATGAAGTTCTCGTTGTTCAACGTCCACTAAAAGGTTTGCTCGGTGGCCTCTGGGAGTTTCCTAACCATCATATTGGCCAGTCGGCTGATTTAGTGAGAGCTTGTAAAGAATTGGCTGTTGACCTGTTCAACATAAAAGAAGTTTCATACTCGCTGACTTATCTAACCCAAATAAAACATGCCTATACTCACTTTCAAGTGGTTGTTGATGTTTTCTTCTGCTATCTTAGTACAGATCCGAGTCTTCAGGCTTTAGACTTCAAAAACTGGACCAGTGCTCAGTGGAAAACTATTGAAGAGTTAGATCAATTAGCACTTACCGGTATTTCTAATAAATTGATCCCTATACTCAAAAAATCATCCCACCTTAATTCCTAGGCAAAGACTTGGACACGAATACCAAAATAGATTTTTTCAATTCAGTCCGATATCATCGAATTTTGCCGATAACCTTGACATGGATTATTTTACAAACCTGCTTGTATGGTTATATTCATCTGAATGGTTTTGGTCAATTCATTGCTAATCACTTGCCAGTGGGTAGCGTCTTCTTTTTAGCACTTTTATCTTTTGTGGTTAACCCGTGCCTAGCACAATTTGGTAAAAGTGCTCATTTCTCTACGGCGGAGCTAACCCTTTCTTGGGCTATGGTCACTGCAGCTGCATCAGTTCCAGGTTATGGATTAATGGAATTTATTTTCCCTTATGTTGCTGCTCCAGTTTACTTTTCTACGCCTGAGAACCAATGGTCGGAGCTGATTTTTCCTCATTTGAAGAGTTGGTTATATGTTTCTGACCGATCAGCACTAGATAAATTCTGGATCGGTATCGGCCGGTACGACCTAATTCCTTGGTCAATATGGTTTAAACCTGTTTTTATTGCTACCATTTTTGGTTTGTCATTCTTCTTGTCTGTATGCTGTTGGGCCGTTATCTTACGGCACCACTGGGTTGACAAAGTTCGCTACACCTTTCCATTAGTTCAAGTTGGTGCAAATTTAACTCAGGCAGATATCGGACAATACAGGTTCCAACCATTCTTTCGTAATCGGTTATTTATCTTCGGTCTCGCTCTTGCATCAATGATTCACTTAATCCGAGGACTTCATTCGTTTTACCCCTTTTTACCGAGTATTCCACTTGACTATCCCATTCGGCATCTATTCCCTAACAAACCATGGCGTTCGATTGTAGAAGGATGGCCATTGCTGTTCCGGTTACGTTTGTCAGTAGTTGGTATCACCTATTTTCTACTTCCTGATGTAGCTGTTAGTATTTGGTTTTTCTTCCTGTTTTATAAAATTCAAGAGGTCGTAATTTCAGCTTTCTCCATCAATCGAGTAAATACTCAACAACAGGTTATGGGTGCCGTCTTAGTTTTAGCTTTGGTTTCAGCATGGCAAGCACGACGGCATCTTTATTCAGTTTGGCGAAACACATTTATGCCGACAATACACAAACGTCTTTTCAACGATGATGATGAGCCATTGTCTTACCGAACCGCCGCATTAGGAATGATTAGTGGTTTTTTATTTATGGGTGGATTAGGGGTTGCTATGGGATTATCCGTTTGGATGGCAT
The DNA here is from genome assembly GCA_002729015.1 of Candidatus Poribacteria bacterium. Next base: position 39,917 of record PBVO01000036.1, on the reverse strand, counting down.
TATTATTTGTTTTGTTGATGTGGATTCTAGCAACAACAGCTGCTTGGCATGTATCTAATGCCGGTTGCTTATTAGTCAATGTTGGTTTTACACCGTTTAATTTCTTCCGCATGATTTTCGGCAGTCGTATCCTAGGTGTACAAAATTTGATTTTATTAAGTTTCGATCGATCATCGATTCCAAATTGGTCCTCACAATCGCTAATGGCCTACTCTATCCAAAATTTCCGTTTGGTCAATGTGCATCAACTCTCATCTAGAAAAATGAGATTACCCCACTGGATGTTAATAGCAGTAGTAATTTCGGCGATAGTCACCTTTTTTAGCACACTGACTTGGATTCACCATCGAGGTGCCATCAATTTAACTCCTTGGATTTTCAACGTTGGCCCCGGTGCTATGCGACGAGCAGTTGGTGAAATACTGAACCCATCTACACCGAATTTCTCTGGTATATTAAGTGCTGGTGTTGGTGGTGGTATTATGTCATTATTACTCTTTATGAGACAACGATTTTTGTGGTGGCCACTTCATCCACTTGGATACGCATTAGGAGTCACTTGGGCTCCCTCTAGACTCTGGTTTTCTACCCTAATTGGTTGGGCCATAAAATTTCTCATTTTACGCATCGGAGGTTTTCGTGCTTTTCGGCGAGGCCAACCTTTTTTCTTGGGGCTAATCATAGGTGAATATTTCATGACAGCTATCTGGCAGATATCAGCTTTGAAAACGGGTATTGGCTACTGGGGCGGGCCACCAAGCTAAAAGATTTTCTTACCCTAAAAGCCAACAAGTGTCTTAATAGCTTGATCTTGACAGTCTTTATGGCCAGTGCTATACTTGCGAAATGTCATTTTTTCACAAAGGAAACTAATCGAATGAAAGTATCAAAGACAGTACCATTTATCACCATTTTGGCCATATGGCTGGTTATTTTAACCCCAAGTTGGTCCGGTCAATGGGAGACTCTTCAGCCAGTAGGTGACTTCGACTTTTTCTCAGTTGCTTTTATCAGTGCTACTGAAGGATTCGCTGTCGGTTCTGATCCCTTTGAATACGAAAAACCTGGGGCTATTGGGCATACTACTGACGGAGGGAAAACTTGGAAAAAAGTTGACAACGTCGCTTTCGAAAGTGACCTAAAATCCGTTTTTTTCGTTAACGAGAAAAACGGATGGGCTGTTGGAGCCAACGGTTTAATCGTCGCAACTGATGATGGGGGAAAAACTTGGGATCTCCAAACCAGCAAAGTCGGTAATGGTTTATCATGCGTAAGTTTTGTCGATACCAAAATTGGCTTCATTGGTGGTGAAGGTGAGACAATTCTAAAAACTACCAATGGTGGCCGAACTTGGAAGGTCTTGACTGGTGGTCAAGCAGCTAGCGGTTTTGGTGATGATGATACCAGTGTTTTTAGTGCAATTCATTTTGCCGATGCTAATACTGGCTATGTAGCCGGTGTCAGAATCACACCATCCAATCAAGGTCAAGAAACCCTGATCCAGAAAACAACTGATGGAGGACAAACTTGGGTAAAACAGCCTACTAACACCGAGGATATTCTGGAAGATATGTACTTCATTAACGGAACTACGGGGTGGGCTGTTGGTGAGAACGGCGTTATTTTCACCACTACCGATGGTAATAGTTGGAAAGCTTTGGATAGTGGAAGTGAGGAAAAGCTAAGAAGCGTTCGCTTTGTCTCTGCTAATACCGGTTGGGCTGTTGGTGGAGATATGGGGGTGAATGTCATATTACAGACTGAGGATGGAGGAACGACCTGGACTGAACAAAGTAGTGGTAAATTATTCGCTTACGACGTTTTTTCTCTTGACGCTAACAACGTATGGATTGCTGGACAAAATGCCATCATCATGAAATATACTAAATAGAACTTGATATAATGGTTTTTGCAACACGAATGGATCAGTTGGGAACAGAATCAGCTTTTGAAGTTCTCGCAAGAGCTAAAGCATTAGAAGCTGAAGGACGAGATGTTGTTCATTTAGAGATAGGGCAACCCGATTTTTCCACACCTGATAATATCTGCCGGGCTGCCTATGAAGCCATGAAACAGGGACATACTGGATATGCTCCTTCTGCTGGCTTAGACGAACTAAGAAATACTGTCGCTGATCATATAACCCAAACACGTGGCGTTCTAGTTAATGCATCAGAAGTTACCATAACGCCTGGCGCAAAACCCATTATTCTCTTTACGATGCTAGCGTGTGTCAATGCTGGTGATGAGGTGATATACCCAGATCCTGGTTTCCCCATTTACCGCTCTCTTGTTGATTTTTTGTCTGCAGTACCCCGGCCTTTACCACTAAGAGAGTCAGTTGACTTTCGATTCCGAATCGAAGACTTAGTAGACCTAGCATCTGATCGTACGAAACTCCTGATTATTAACTCTCCACAAAATCCCACCGGCGGTGTTCTAACAAGGGAAGACTTAGAAATTATTGCTGAGCTAGCCAACCGTCACGATTTTTATGTTCTGAGCGATGAAATCTATGCAAACTTGGTTTATGAAGGGCAACACGAAAGTATACTATCAGTGCCTGGTATGAAGGAGCGAACCATTTTACTAGATGGCCACTCCAAAACTTATGCTATGACTGGCTGGCGATTGGGCTATAGCGTGTCAACTTCAGAAATGTCGGAGAAAATAACTCGACTAATGATTAACTCCAATTCTTGTACAGCAACCTTCACACAAATAGCAGGTGTAGAAGCACTGAAGAACTCTTCTGATTTTGTAGATCTGATGTTTGGCGAATTCCAGCGTCGTCGTGAAGTAATTGTTGATGGCCTTAATTCTATTGAAGGCATTAGCTGTATCCGACCACAGGGTGCTTTTTATGCATTTCCTAATGTTAAAAACTTACCTTTACCTTGTAGTGAACTTTCTAATTACCTTCTCAATGATGCTGGCGTGGCTGTTTTATCGGGCGATTCTTTTGGAGAGATGGGAGATGGATACTTGAGAGTATCCTATGCTAACTCAATAGAAAATATTCAAATTGCCTTAGATCGAATACAGGAATCTTTAGCAAAGTTGTAGTATGGCAGAAATCTACCTGTCGGCCACAGCGAAAATTCCGGCCAGTACAACTAATCTGGGTCCTGGTTTCGATGTATTAGGGATTGGTTTATCACTATATAGTCAGGTTATCTTGGAAGAGAAAGCTAGTGAGACTAAAATCATCTGTCTAGGTAAAGATTCAGAAAAAATTCCTATAACTCCAGATAACATTGCGTATCAGGCTGTGATGAAAATTTTCGATCATTTCGACTATCATCCACCAGGTATTCAACTCACTATTAATAATGGAATCCCTGCAATTCGAGGCTTAGGTGGAAGTGGTACAGCCATTCTTGGTGGTTTACTAACGGCAAACTTGATTTGTCATAAAAGACTTGGAACTGAATCACTGAGTAATTCAGAAATTTTGTCTTTTGCCACTGAGTTTGAGGGGCATCCCGATAACGTGGCTGCGTCTTTATTTGGTGGAGTCGTCGTTTCTGCAATGGAACATTCAAATAAAGATCGTCTTCCATCAATCAAGAGTATCAAGTTACTGCCCCCATCCGATTTACGTCTAATAATAGCTATTCCTGACTTCACACTCCCAACCCAAAAAGCTCGTAACATACTACCGAATTCGGTTAACTTCTCGGATGCGGTTTTCAATATTGGTCGATCATCTCTACTAGTAGCAGCATTAGCGACTGGTAACTTAGATCTACTAGCAACAGCTATGCAAGATCAGTTGCATCAGCCATACCGTGCAAAGCTTATTCCTGGTTTTAACGAAGTTATTGAGGCAGCTATGTCCGCAGGAGCTTTAAGTGTTGCTTTGAGTGGTGCAGGACCGACAATGATCGCATATGCACGTTCTTCATCAAATACTAACGAAATCTCTGAAAAGATGGCATATGCATTTAAAAATAACGGTCTAAGCAGCCAAACTCAAATACTTTGTGTGGATACGAATGGTGCAGAGGTAGGTTCACCTTCTATAAAATCCAGTCGTTGATTTCTGTACAAACAAGTAACAAATCCACTCATCTTCTAAGCTTTTGCTATATTTAATTTAAATTGCGATCTGATATGATAGACTGGTCTACAAAGACAATCCCTAATCTCCTACATGATTTAGATACAGACATAGACAGGGGGCTGTCTGCCGACGAAGCGGCGAAAAGACTTATACAAAATGGCAAAAATAGCCCAGTTGGTAAATCCTTTATTGGTGAAAGTTTTTTTAGTTGGTGTGTGAATCAACTCCCACTTTTATTACTTTACTCAGGGGCACTTTTCCTTCTTATTATTCCTCATTTTTTGGCAAAATCAGAACAATTATCTTTAGAAGTCATCTCGAGTACTATTTTTATTAGTATTGTCTTTTTTGTAAAAATCTCACTTCGAATTTATCAAAGACAAAAAATAATATCAAATAGACAAAAAATATGGTCAGCCTCCGAAGTTCAGGTGCCTGTGATACGAGATGGAACAATTGTTTGGTTACTACCCCATCTGGTCGTTCAAGGTGATTTACTATTGCTATTTCCCGGTGGATATGTCGCAGCAGACGCGCGAATTGTTGAAACTGAAGAAATGGTCTCAGATGAAAGTCCGATTTTTCGTCGATCGGTATTTAGCACTAAAACAGCTGATGTTTTAGAACAGAGTAAACCTTTGACGGAACAAAGAAACATTTTATTCGGTGGAACTTATGTGATCGATGGACAAGGACGAGCCATAGTAGTAGAAACTGGTAAGAACCTGCAAATCAATCAAAGACATCAGCAATCTAACTTGGAAAACGATGAATTAGAATCAGATGCTGAAAATACTGGCAATTTCTTGACAAACAGCTTCACTATAATAGGCGTACTAATCTCATTGTTCTTTTTTGCCCTTTACTATTTTGCTCAACCATTTAGTTTTCGGTCTAGCCAAAGTCTATCGGAAATATTGATCAAATTGGCCCCAGTTTATAGCATTCTGTTAGTAGTAGTTCCGTTTGATCTTAAGCATTTGATTAATACAGGTTTAAACGAATCTGCTTACCGAATTTTTAAACATGGGGCTTCAATCCGAAAGTTGATTGATGTTGAACGACTGAGCAATTTGACAAGTCTTTGTATACAGCAAGCTACCAACTTTACTATGAATACCTTTTCAGTTTCTCATATCATAGTTGAGGGCCAATATATCGGCAAGTCAATTTGGAAACAGTTGAATTTAACAGAACAAGAAATTACCAATTTAGAAGAAATAGAAAATGAGACAGTTATTAAACCAATGAATGAAGAAATACCTTCAACATTTCCTTGGTTATTATGGGGGGCTAGCCAGTGTATTAAACACACTACTCACCCAATTTTATCTCAAGATGGGACTGTTTTCCCAGAGATTGATGACTCCTTGACTTTACTACTAGAAGACTCTATTCGAACAAATGAAATTGACCTGACGGAGTATGAGAACACCTACGAGCGCGTGGCACAAATTCCACAAACTGAAGACCATCCCTACACTTCATTACTATTCATGGCTAATACAACAGATAACGCACCTGCGGGGCAATTTTTACAACTCTCGTTCGGACCAATAGATGAAATTCTACATGCGAGCTGGGATATTCAGTTAAATCAAGGGATAAACCAGTTGACGGCTGACCAAAAGTTATATTTGTCGCAGCTATCCCGACAATTTTCCGTTGAAGAGAATGGACTTCCAAAACCATCTTACACCCTAGGTTTTGGCTTCAGAAGCTTCGCAAACCGGCCCACACAAGAAGACATGTGGTCGGACTTGACATTCTTGGGAGCAATTGCTTTTCGCCAACCTAATTATATGGGTATTGAATCATCAATTAGCGAATGTTTATCATCAGGCATGAAAGTTATTATGATGTCAGACCAACCACCAGACCAAGCATCCGATGTTGCACATGAATTAGGTCTAATCCATGATTCGAACGCTGTCACAAGCGGCGAAGATTTGACAGCCATGGACGAAACCCAATACGATTCCATGGTTGAATTGTTATTAGTCTATTCCCAAACTTCAGCTGAGCAACGAAGGAACATTGTTCAGCATTTAAGAAGGCGAGGACATAATATCGGTTTTTGGGGGCAAAGCAACGAAGATTTGAGGACAATGAGAACCGCTAATATTAGCTTCGTTAGCGCAAACAATGTACCACATTTACTACAACGCAATTCAGGTGTGGTCGTTAATCAATTAGGCTTCGATGTCATAGTGAAAACTTTGCTAAAGGCTAGACAAGCATATGCGAACCTCAGGAATTGGGTACGTTGGTACCTATCTTGCGTTGTAGCTCAGTCTTTGACACTTGTGGCAGGATTAAGTATACATATCTTTGATCCTAACCGTTTCCCTTTGGTATTAGACCTTCCCCATTTATTCTGGATCAACCTATTAGTTATTGCTTTTCCATGCTTAGCGATTATTTACAAAAAAGATCATGGTAGCTTGATAAAAGACAAACCTGAAAAAACACCACCATTTCTGGTTAAGAATGTATATTCTGACTTTGTTATGCGGGGCATAATTATTTCACTGATATCATTAGTCAGTTACGCATTCTCTGTCAATAGTAAGGGTGATTCAATTCAAACGGTTACTTGTACTACGTTGATTTTCAGTCAGTTATTCTCTGTGTTCCAGTGTTTTCGGCACAAAGATGACAGATTGATCGAAGTTCTTCAGTCAAATATCTGGGTGCTGATGACTATATTGTTTAGTGTCATCCTACACATAACTATTATCAGCTTTCCATATCTACAAACGGCTATTGGCTTTACCAATATAACACACGAATGGCAGTGGATTATTCCCTTATCCATCTTGATGTTTCTACCTTTAAATCTTACGTCGCGATAGCTGTCAATCTTATTCCAATAGAATCCAATAGGACTGATTAGAGACTAAATTAGATCTTGTTAGTCTAAATAAACATACGCGTATTTTGATTTGTTTTTACACACTTCAATATTTCTTGGTTAATTTATTTAGTTATAATGCCGGAAAGCATCAAAACTTTATTTCTCATATTTCATAAGCATCAAGGAGAAAGTTTTGACAATAACACCAACTACATTTAACATCCACCAACACTCTGAACTCCGGTCAAAAATTACATCTGAGCAGTCATTAGGAATGGTTAAAATCCCCTCTGGCCACTTCGATATGGGGAGTCTAGAAAAAGATAATGAAGAACCAATTCACAAAGTTGAAATTAGTTCTTTTTTAATAGATATAAGACCTGTTACTGTAGGTGAATTTCGCAAGTTTGTTGAAGCTACTCAGCGTAAACCGCCTAGCTGGGACCATATTCTGATAGATTCTCCAACGGACGACCATCCTATCATTTATATAAGCTGGCGGGATGCCATGTCCTATGCAGAATGGGTGGGTAAACGTTTACCCACTGAAGCCGAATGGGAATATGCCGCTGGTGGTGGAATTAGTCAGTTAGATTTTAATTCGTTGGACAATATCAATTTCTATGGTCAAAAACGGATGACCAATGTCGCTGGTGAGTATCCACCCAACGGCTATGGTTTATATGACATGCGAGGGAATGTATGGGAATGGTGCCTAGACGCTTATATCAAGAACGCATATAATGATTGCAAGCGTCTAAACCCAATTATCTTGCCAAAAAGTGAGTTGGATAGAAAAGAATTAATGTTTACTGGCCTGTCAAGAGTGATCAGAGGTGGAAGTTGGAATAACTACGCGTTAGCAACTAGAATATCTTTTCGTGCTCATCAATCTCCAGAACAATTCTATGATTACAACGGATTTCGCTGTGTCATGGATACTGACAGCTAAGGAAAAAACGATGCTAACAAATAAGCAAATTGCTTCTTTTAAAGATGATGGTTTTTTAATTTTGGAAAATGCCATTGATCAGGATCTTCTCTCTAGTTGGCAAACAGAATTTTGGTATACTCTGGGTGGTAAATTTGAAGATGATGAAACTTGGCCTATAGACCAAACTTTCATCAGTAGATGGAGATTTACACCACCTTATCCAAATATAGCTACAATACCAGCTGTTCAAGCGGCAGCTTATGATTTGGGTGGTGAGAATTTCTTTGGTGGCGGTGGTGCCCCCATAATTAAATGGCCTTCTCAAAAGGCTAATTGGTCTATGCCTATGAGTAGCCATATTGATGGCTATGGAGGACCAGCACAACATCCTGCTGGCGGATTAACCTTAGGCGCAACCATGTATCTCCATGACGTTGAAGAGAAAGGTGGTGGATTTATCTACTGGCCGGGTACTCACTTGAATGTACATGATTACTTTCGTGAGCGCCCAGAACATATTGATGGTAGTTTTCTAGATGCTGATGATTGGAACCACACTAAATTTTCTCATGGATCCAAACCAGTTGAGTTTGTAGCAGCAGCAGGAACAGTATTACTTTGGCATGGATTTTTATCCCATAATGGTTCAACTAATGTTCAAAATACTCCTCGGATTGGAATTTTTGGTCGGTGGCATTACACCAAATTGCAAGAGATGCGGTACGACATATTAGATGATTTGTGGAAACACTGGTCGATCTAGCTGATGGTCTGTTTGAGTTTTGTTTGTTGACAAGATTTTAACATTGAAATATAATACCACCCCTAAATTTATTATTTAAAATCAGGAGATTGCATGAAAACATTCAGGTTTATTATTGTTGCTCTAGCTGTTTTGTTCGTGATCGCACCACTGCTTCACCTCGCACAAGCTAAATCAACAGGGGGTCCTGAACCTTCTCTGATACTCTATTTACCTTTCGATGAAGGCGAAGGAAATATTGCTGGAGATTCCTCAAGGTATGGTAATCATGGTAACCTACAAGGAATGAAACCAAATTTGCCTAATTGGGTCGATGGTAAATTCGGTAAAGCCCTCGAATTCAACGGTCAAAATAATTGGGTTGAAGTTCCACATAAAGATATTCTATCTGTTGACAAGGCCGTCACAGTTATGGCTTGGATTAAGGCAAAACGCCATACAGGCGGATCAACCAAAGCTCAATGGGCCGGTGTTGTTACCAAAGGTAATAATCCAAGATCCTACAGTTTATATACTACAACAGATGGTGGTGGTGCCTTACACTTTAGCTCGATGGGCGGTTCTACCAGTGCATTGACAGTTGAGTTGAATAAATGGCAACACGTGGTCGCACAACACACTGGCAAATCACACATCTACTACGTAAATGGTGAGCTAGCAGGTGAATTTGATGGTAAAGCAGCACTACCTGGTCTAAAAGACGATGCTAGTGTGATGATTGCTCGAAGCCACGAAGGTTCACGTGAATTTGAAGGCATCATTGATGAAGTCAAGATTTGGAATCGTGTTTTAAGCGAAAAAGAAGTCAATCACCATATGAGCGTGGGTAAAGGTCAAGTCTCAGTTGAGCCGGAAGGTAAATTAGCAACAACTTGGAGCCAACTAAAACGCCTATAAACTAAAACCTACTCAAAACGCGGCTCATCTGAGTCGCGTTTTTTTATGGGAGGAAAATGAAAAGTAAAATCTTTATCTTATTTTTGTTGGTAATGATCGTTTTTGTATCTAATTTTGCTCTAGCTGCTGAGTTAGAGAAAAATTTAGTCCTCTATTTGTCCTTCGATGAACTAGATGGGAAAAAAGTTGAAGACCATTCGATTCATGGTAATCATGGCGAAATTGCTGGCAAGCCCACATTAGTTGACGGAAAATTTGGTAAAGCCCTAAAATTAAATGGTAAAACGGACTGGGTCACGGTCGCACATGATAATAGCTTATGCGTCAGTAAAGCCGTTACAGTCATGGCTTGGATCAATGCTGAATCACATAAAGGGGCAGGAACAGCCCAATGGGCTGGCATTTTAGCCAAAAGCAATAACCCGCGTTCCTACAGTTTCTACACTACAACCGATGGCGGTGGAGCCTTACACTTTAGTTCCATGGGTGGATCTGTGTCCAATAAACCTGTAGAGCTAAAAAAGTGGCAACACGTAGTTGCACAAATGACTGAAAAGAAGGCTCATCGATACTATATAAACGGTGAATTAGCCGGTGAATTTGCTGGTAAAGGGGCTTTACCGGGCAAGGTCGATAATGCTGATGTTTTTGTCGGAAAAACACATGAGGGTAATCGACAATTCGTTGGCACCATCGACGAGGTAAGAATTTGGAATCGTGAACTCAGCGCAAAGGAAGTCAAAGAACAAATGGAGTCGGGTCGACTGAAATTGTTGGGGGTGGATCCTCAACAGAAATTAACTTCGACATGGGGATTATTGAAGAAGGAAAAATAACAGAAAAAGTTTCTTGCTTCGAAAGCAAAAAGGCCGTCTATATCTAGAATAGGTGGCCTTTTCAATATGCACACACGATTAATCTTCTATAGAAAATAGTACGTCTCCCCCGCCTGCTTTTTGATTGTAGATCTGCTTTAAAATAGTCAACGAAGACAAAATCCAAATTGTTTTACTGGTTCTATCGGTTTCCCATTTGCGTCGACTAGAAAACCCTTTTTCTACATTGGAATCAGAATTCAGCATTTTCCTTAATCTTTTACTGAATTCTTTGAAGTCGCCTGTCCACTGATGATTTTGATCAGTTTTCTTAAGATAATCTCTGTACGAATTATAAACAAACTCTGTATCTATAATTTCAGTTCCTTCTTTCCTGATTCGGATACTAGTACCAAACAAATCACTAGGTCCTGCAATCTCTTCCTTCTCAATACATTGTTCAAACCAACCTACCATTGGGTCACTTTCTCGTAATTGTTCATAATAAGTCAAAGTTATGACACGTTCCTTCGGAAAATCAAATCCATCTATATCCCTTCGCATCATTAGTTCGAAAAAAGCTTCTTTGCCTCCATTATTCCACTCATCGTCTATGGACTGAAAAAAATGGCTTTTTCTATCCGCTTGTTCCTTATTACGAATGTTTTCGGTCGCAAATTCTTCACTTACGTCAATAAATTGCCATCTACGGTCGCTCTCGGTTAAATACACAACCCAACTGTCATTAGAGGCACAAATTACCCTCGAATAATTTGCATACTGAGTGGCATCAACAAATTTTTCCTCTACCGTTCGTTCACGTTCAGTGATCAACGATTTCATTTTTCCTACATCATTTCGATTACCACCCCAAACAGCTTCATCAGAAAATATCAGTAGGTTATCTCTCATCCAAGCATTAAATTTACCAGTTAATTTGTCAGCATCACCTGTTAAATGGAAATAGTGGGGACGAAATAACTTTCCTAACGTATCATTTATGAATTTCCCTTTACCTGTGCCTTCTTTACTCCGTAGTACAATACTACACACACGTGAGTGTTTCGCCGGATTTTGAAACGCATCTGCTATCCAATTTAACAACCAGTCATATAACTTGTCGACTTTATGTGTATCTGTCTGATAAAAAGGTTCCCCACTGGTATCTGAACCAACACGTTTTTTCTGATTTCCACAAATGACTTGTCGGATTAACTGCAAGTAGTTTTTACAATTATACTCAAGCTGTTGATTTGACAACCCTCTCATTCTTTGATAAATCTTAGGNTTTAATTGCTTTACAAAACCACTCTTATCAGGATCCCCTCGCCAGTTATTATCTGGCGTTGCAGTTGACCAATCATCCCACAAATTCCACTTATCTGAATTATTAGGGTTTTTCCTACCCGAAGGATCAAAAATGAGCCCCTGATAAGTTCGTCTTCCTTCCCAATCTAGCCACAAACTCGCCAATTTAGCTTTTCGGTTCTTATGTCTGACAGATTGTGGATTTAATAATTTAAAGTCTGACGGACGCATACCAACTCTTGGTACATGTGTTTGTTGAAGGTCATCATATTCTGTATGCATGATGCCAACTTTGCTACCTTGTTTTAAAACAGCATACTTATGATTCAACAATTGAAGTTGTTCTAAAACAATATCATCATATTCAGTTTCGTTAGATGATTGCGTTACATCTCTATTTTTAATACCAAAATTTTGGCATAACTCATCTATAACATCTGGTAAAGACATATTGCTATTTTTCGCAATAAAGTCCATGGCATCTAGCACCTTACCGTGGCTACAACCAGAATGACACTTCCACTTATAAGTATCCATATTTATGTTTAAGGAAGGACGACTGGAACCTCGTCTTTCACCGTGTAAGGGACAAAACGTCACCATCCAATTACTACTGGTTATATTACCTCTCTCTACACCTTCAAAGATGTCTTCAAACTCTAGATTAGATATCAAATTTTGATATCTCCATCCTTTTTGATAAGAGGATACTTGAAACTGAGTTATCTTTGGTGAGTTTGGTGATATTTTTTTCTGGTGTGATTGGCTTGGTAAAATAGGTAATCGGTTATGTACATAATCCAAAATGGATTTACCTGATTGGTGAAAAATTTGGGCTTCAGTGATTTGATAACCAACTTCAGGAAAATCACCTGTAAAAATCCTAGCTAGATCTGTAGCATTTGTATCAAACCGTGAAATTCCATCCGNTCGACAATAGGATCCTACAATAGTTTGTATTGATTGTTGATATTTATTTGGATCAGTTAACTCTTTTTGTAAGGGAAAATAAACATGAAACTTAGGTCTTGCAACACGTATACCTGAGTTACTACGCTTGTTTTTATTATGATTTTTTGATTCAACAATCCAAAACTCGTAATCTGAAAAATCTGTTTGAAATTGTTGAATAGTTGTCCAATCTTCAGGTTCATCCCATGCAGATGTTGGTTGACCATCGTTGTCTATATCTAGTGCAATGACATCTGCACTTAGCCAATTATCAGTAGCACGTTCTTGGTTGTGGTAATGTCCCATCGCATGTACATAACGTACCGTTTCAATAAATTGTTCCTTTGTTTCTACTTGTTGTCGAACCGGCAATTGTCTTATATGCACAATATCGGTTTCATTTGCACGACAGAGATTAAAGGGAGTTATTGGCTTTGGGCTTGGAATCATATCCTTTCTTTCTCGTTATCCGAGGTTTTTTCAAAATCAGATTTTGGTGTGATATATAAGGATGAAAAAATCCGTCATTTTGTTTTAGGTCGTGGAGTGAAATTTTGCTAGTCGAACAAAACAACACTACATCGAATAACACTTTTCGGGATGTTAATTGGAAGGTTCTGTTTCTTTTCCGGGTCNGGCTCGTCTGTTTCTTTTGATGTCAATTTAAACAAAATTGAGCCTTGAAGTCAAGGTTAAAAAAGAGCTCGGGTGATATTTGGAAGGTCGATTTGGTTATTTAAAAGTTATCTAACCAGATTCTACAAGGGGATTTAAACAAAGTTGGGCTTTGAAGTCAAGGCAAAAAAATTCGCTTGCTCTATATGGAGGGTCGGTCTGGCTATTTTATTCTGTCACCTTACATCACAAACAGTTTTTGTTTTTTTTGTTTTCTTCAACCTTTTTTCGTAATAAAAATACGAAAATTGATTGTGATGATTGTGATGATTGTGATGATTGTGGTCAGACCAGTAATATTGAGAAAAAGTTTATCTACTGTAAAAGTATTCTACTAATTTGACTAGGGTTAAACTTATTTCCTTTTCCATTTGTATATCCCTTTTCTTCTAATAAATCGGCAATTTTCCTCAGTGAAAAGCTCTTCTTTCTTAAACACTTAACTTTTTCAACAAGTACCGTATCTATTTCTTTATAAGACTTTCTACCACCAACTTTCCCTCTTCCACGTAGATCTAAATTACCTTCCGTAACACTTTTCCTACGTCTACGTCTACGTCCAGTTTCCAGTTTTAGCCCAGGTTTTTGGTAGATGCTAATAATTTGCAAAAGTTGCTGAGTTTCTATATCTAGTTGGTCCTCACCAGTAGCGTAAATTAAAAAAAGCCCGTATTCTCTCAAAAGATTGGTAGCTAGTCCACGCTCTAAGGGATTTGGACAGAAAACCTTTGGGCTATGACAGACTATTGTTGAAATGTTCTTTTCTTCGGTGAGTTGTAGTAAGTTACGAAATGTCTTTCTCTGTACTACAGCAACATTTTCCGCATCACGATCGATAAGATGTTTTCCTTGGGAAGTCCAACCGTGTTGCCTAAGGAATTTGTTAATCTGACGTTTTTGATCAAGTGGAATTTCGTTTCCTTGTGCTAAGGGATGGTAAACGATAACTTGTTTATTAGCCATGTTGAATCTATCCTTACGGTTNTCTACCGACATATGGATACGANAACAACAAGTAAAAGGTTTCAGAAAAAGTTTCATATATAAAAAAAGGCCAATCTAGTTACTTTTAGATTGACCTTTCCAAACTCTGACCGAAATCAAATTTTTGTTTTAGCTCATTACAAATCCGATATTAGAATTTCACGTCCTTCNTTAGCACTCAGAACAGCAGCAAAAACCATAGACATAGACTTTAGATTATCTGCAGCATTACATTCAGGTTCTCGGTCCTCTTTAATCGCGCGAACAAATTCGTTAAGAACGGGATTTGGACCATCAATATCATCTAGATCGACTTGTTTGCGTATTGTTGGGTTTTGTCGATGATTAAGTGTCTGATAAAGATCAAATCCTTCCCAAGTCAAAGTACCTTTTGGTCCTTCATATCGCCATTCACCGTTATGTCCAGCAGGAACATGTCCCATTGTACACCCAATACCTCGATGGGTTNCAAATACACCATTTTCGAATTTAAAAAGAATTATCTGACAAGCATCGCCCTGATGCCAACCCCAAGGCAAATTCCAAGTGATGGCTTGGGCACTAATTGGATCAACTCCTAATGTATATCTCATCATATCAAAATGATGAATTCCCATATCTGTCAGGAACATGTATGGTTCTGTCACATAATGGCTTCCTGGGCTATCAGCCCAATTTACATATAGTGAGACATCTAATTGTGCNATTTCACCAATTTTNTGATCTTCTATTAATCTTCGGGTTGTACGAGGTAGAGCGTTGAACCGGTAGTTTTGAGTAATCATGTGTTTGACATTAGCACTTTCGCCTGCAGATACAATACGTTTAGCTGCATCAAAATCATCACTCAAAGGTTTTTCACCAAGTAAGTGCAAACCTANATCAAAAGATTTCATTGCAATAGCTTCATGTACAGATGGCGGAGTAACATCAACAACGAAATCAGCCCCAAAACTCTGGGGTACATCGTTCAGATCTGCGAAAATTTTATTTTCTGGTATTCCCCTTTGATCAATAGCTCTTTGACGATTTTTCTCCGATGCTTCCACGTAGGCAACAAGTTCCACTTCCTTATGATCTTCACAAGCCGATAACCAGTGGTAGCCTCGACCGCCAAGTCCGACAAGGATTGCTTTCATAGTAACTCCTAAGTCCTAAGATCCATTTAAACAGTCAGCGATTATAACATCGATTCAAGCAACCAACAACAGCGAATTTAAGTAGAAAAGCTGGCAAATGTTTAAAAAAATCGTTATATTTCATTGGGTCTATTTTAGANAGTCAGCCATAGACATTTGTCTGCCTAAACACAAGAAGAAAAAATTTTGATTAGTGTAAAAAATAAAAGATTATTTATCATATTTCTACTGTCATCAGTGATTGCCCTTGAAACCTATTCTAGTGAAATAAGGGGGAGAGTTCTTCGCCAAGGTTCACAAGAACTGGTTAGTGGAGTAATTGTGAAAGTTTTGGGAACGGATCAAAAATTTATAACCGATGATCAGGGAGAATTTGAAATAACTGAACTACCAACTGGAACTTATCAATTAACCTTGACAAGATTCCGTTTTCGTTCAAAAACAATTGAAGTCTTGGTACTTGACGATCAACCCCTCGATTTAGACGTTCGGCTAGAAAGAATCGATTTCATCTTCGACGAAATAGTTGTGAGGGGGCAGCTTTTAACCGAATCGGTCAGTCGTCAAAGTGTGACTGGATTAGAAATAAAGCGTATACCGGGTGCTGGTGGAGATGCGTTGAGAGCTATCCAAGCTTTACCAGGTATCAAGGCAGGTGCAGATTTCGGAGGTCAACTTTATGTCCGTGGTGGNGGACCAGAAGATAATCAGATCTATTTTGATCGTTATCCCTTGGCTAATGCTTATCATTTCGGAGGTTTAGTTTCAACTGTAAGTTCTGAAATTCTACAACGGATTGATATCTATGCTGGTGGATTTGGAGCTGAATATGGTCAGGATTCGCAGGCAATAATAGATATTTATTCGCGACCTGGTAATCGTAAGAACTTCAGTGGCAAAGTGAATTTAAATATTCTTTATGCTGAAGGACTGATAGAAGGTCCACTAGGGGAATCAGGGTCTTGGTATTTTGCAGGTCGTCGTAGTTATTTTGACCTTTTTCCGTTAGAAAGAGTAATAACGGTTATAACAGCATTCCCTAGATTCTGGGATTATCAAACACGATTTAACTACGAAATAAACGAGAAATACCAAATAGATTTTACAGCATTTGCAGCTGATGATTTTGCAGAATTGGCTTTTACAGAAGAACAGCAAGATGAAGAAGAACTAAGAGGTGCCTTATACATAAAGAATTCGGCACATGTTCAAGGCTTCCACCTCCGTGCTTTGCTTACCCCACGCCTAACCTACGATTTTAATCTTTCTCACAACAAACAATTAGTAAATTTCAAGATTGGTCAAGGATTCTTCCTTCGTATACAACCTGACGTGTATGATGTTAGACATGATGTAGTATATGAAATTTCGCCCAATGTACGTTTAGAAACAGGTTTGTTAAATTCAATTGGTGACGTTGTCGTTCAGCTGTTTTTTCCTAATCCTCCGGAAGAGGGAGATCCGAATTACGATTTTTTAGAAGCCGAAAAGAATAGAGTTGATACACAACAGGAAGATTATCAAGTGGAAGGCTACGTTCAAACACGTTTTACTCTTGGGGAATACCTATCCTTTGCATTAGGANCTCGAGTCGATTATTCTGCAGATTTAACAGCTCAGCCAACGCCTCAACCACGTTTAAGTTTTAATTTAACAATGCCAGGATTACCACAATTAAGATTAGCTTACGGCCGTTATATGCAAACACCGCAGCCACCTCAGTTTTTTGAACCTGGGGGGAATCCAGAACTTGAGGAAAGTCTCTCAGACCATTTTATCCTAGAAATCGAAAGAGCTTTTGAAAATGGTACAGTGCTCAAGGCTGCTGGTTATCGTAAGCAGTTGGATAAACAGATTGAACCTGATCCTGAGGAAAATCCAGTAAAAAATAAGAATTACCTCAATATTGGAGAAGGTTACGCACAAGGTGTCGAATTCTTACTCCAATATCGTCAAGGAGATCGATTTTTCGGTTGGTTGAGTTATGCAAGGTCTGTTTCCAAAAGAAGGGACGATCCAGATCAAGATTACCGATTTTATTCCTATGACCAAACACATATTGCAACTATCATCGCCAGCTACAAATTTACCAAGACATTTGAGATTGGAGGAAGATGGCAGTATGCCACGGGAAATCCCTACACACCATTAACCTGTGAAGAAAATATTAGCAATCCATGTTACGAAAATATTATCAGTCCGAGAGATGGAAAAACTAGAAAAGTACCTCTCTATGGATCAATAAATTCTTTCCGTGTAGAACCATTTCATCGTCTCGATGTGAGAATCAGCAAAAATTTTGTTTTTGATACTTGGCAAATTGGAACCTACCTAGAATTAATAAATGCCTATAATCGAAAAAATGTCCTTCAGTTTAGCTATGACGACGAGTATGAACGCGACAAGGATGGAGAAGTGAAGAAAGACATAGTAGGACAGTTACCATTGCTACCTTATTTCGGAGTAATCATTGAGTTTTAATGGCTAAATTAACGTCGAGCAGACTAGTTTCCCGAATAACCTTTCTTTTTCTTTCATTTCAAATTTTTTGTTTGCTCTCCTGTTCTGTGTTTGGTGGAAATTCATGTGGGGGGTTAGAAGATTTGGGTCAGTCTGCCCCAAATGATTGCTGCCCTTATCATACATCNAATTCCACAGAAAAGTGTTGTTGGAAAACTGTAGTTATTACAGATCAAAAAAAGCCTCTTAAAATCTCTACGNCTGGTAACCAAAAAGGGTCTACATTTTTAGCATCTAGTCAAAGTGTGTTGGAGAGACAAAAGCTTGAGGGTCAAATTTGTTTTGTTTTTGTTTTGATTCCTCATATTTCTTCAAAAGAATCACTATCCTTACCAAATCGATCGCCTCCTATCTCCATAATTTGAGTTTTGTTGATGAGTAAAATGAAAATTATGAAAAAACGACCTAAGCTATTATGGAGATAATAAATGAAAGATAGAAANAAGTGGATCTTGTTGGCAATATTGTTTTTTATTTTAAATTCGATACCATATGTCATTGCTCAAGATGCTTGAGGTGCCTGAAGTAACCCCATAATCCCTGAAATGGGGCCGAGCCGTGAGCTCGATATAGAAACGAAGAAAAAATTTCGATTCACTCTTAACGTCACACGTTCTTTCAATGCAGAAGGTGGACATAGTGAAACAGGCGGATTGACAACCGATGGTCGACTAATCGAAATTGGAAACCATTGGCATCACGTGTCTATGTCAATGAGCCGTTTTAATTTAGGACTGCATTACCAATTAAATCCTCGAACTAAGCTAGCACTAGTCTTACCATATAGTATTAAAAATCAGTCAGCTGAAATTGAATGGGAAGCCTCAAACCCAAGTGTGAGTGACCAGGATGCAGCTATCCGGAATGGTTATATCCATCATAGAGATGAAACATATCGTGGGTTTGAAGATCTGAATTTAACGACTAACTACCACTGGAATGGGTTTACATCTATAAAAAACGACAGAATTACTCTGTCTGCTGGGTTGTCTATACCAACGGGTAAAATTGAACCTGATCCATATAAGCTCGGCGACGTAGGAAAAAAACATTTACATCTGCAGTTTGGTACAGGAACACTAACTCCAAGTTTCCAAGTTATCTACATATTGCCAGTAAACGATTTGCTGTCGGTACAATCTCGGTTATCATTTCGACGTCCCTTCTACGAAAACAAGTATAGTTTTCTGTCTCCTCCAGAAACAAGTACCTATTTTGGTATAGCATTAAAAGTCTCGAATATCCTGAGATTNCATGGGTCTTGGATGGTATTTAGGCAAGGATTTGGGTATTGGGATGGAAATAGAGATCGAAATACTGGTATGCAAATGCATGCTTTACAATTGGGAACAAACACAACAATTGGTCGAAAAANCCCTTTAAATATTAGCGTAATTGTACCTATCCATCAACAAATGCTTAGTACGGGGGATACATTCGAGCATGGTATTCTATTGTCGTCTAGTGTTTCTCATGTCTTTTAAAACTAACTAAATTGACAGTCAGAGGTCTGAATTGTTAGAATGGGANAGTTTATGGGAAGCCATTTGGCAGTTTAGGTCAGGCAATGAAAATTAAGGAGTTTCTATGGCAGATGTTATTCGTGGTGGAGTGATAGGATATGGTGGTGCTTTTAATATGGGGCGTAGCCATGCTGGGAGTATGCAAAACACTGAAGGTATAGAATGCGTGGCAATTTGCGACATTGACCCAGAACGTACTAAAGCCGCTAAAGAAGATTTTCCACAAGTTCGTACTTACAACGACAGTGATGATTTTTTTGCTGACGAAAGCATTGATTTAGTAACTATTGTTCTGCCTCACAATTTACATGCTCCTGTGGCTATTCAAGCACTTAATGCTGGTAAGCATGCAATAACTGAAAAACCGATGTGCATTACAGTATCAGAAGCGACTTCGATGATTGAGTCAGCAAAATCTAATGGAAAAATGTTATCGGTTTATCACAATCGGCGTTGGGATCAAGATTTTTGGACATTAAAGGGTATAATAGAGAGTGGTGTTATTGGTAGACCGCACACGATTGAAATGCGTGCTAGTGGTTATGGTCGGCCGAACCCAGATTGGTGGAGAAGTGTAAAGTCTGTTTCGGGTGGTATCATATATGACTGGGGGGCACACTATATCGACTGGCTACTAAACGTAGTTGATAATAAAATGATCAGTGTAACCGGATTTTATATTGATAATGAAGTCTGGACAGATATTAGTAATGAAGATCATGCACGTGCGTTCATTCGATTTGACGGAGACTTAGTAGCTGACGTGGAATTTTCCCAGATCGCTAAAATTGGAGGAGATCGATGGAAGATCTTAGGTACNCATGGGGCAATTCAATCNGCAGATGGNCATTTCAAAGTNTGGTCAGAAATNGAAAATCAGCNAAGTGAACAAGAAATNTCATATCAAGGTCGCCCNGGCCATAGTTTCTATCAAAATATTGTGGCTCACCTCAGAGAGAATGAACCATTAATAGTTACACCAGAATCTGCTCGACGAGTAGTTGCTGTAATGGATTTAGCTGAGAAGTCAGCTAAGTCGCATCAAGCTGAAACCGTACCTTACGAATTTTAAGGTTTTAAAAAAAATTGCATTGGGGTTCTGCCTGATATAATCTAAGCAGAANCCCAATGTCGACTCTGCCCCTCTATCAAAAAGATTTCCAACCTTTTCAAATGTTCCCNGTTCCTCGGTGTTGACTAAGCCGNTTAACAGCGTAAGTTCCAATTGAAACTATAATAATAGCAATTACCCCTAAGCTCGCGCTTGGTCCTCTACCTGTAGTTTCTTGCATATACAAATATATGCCGTAAGAAATAGGGGCCATTTCATTTCTTGGTACGAGCATTAAAGTCGAACTTAATTCGACTGAAGAGCTAATGAAGGCCATGATTCCACCTGCTACAATACCTGGTAACATTAGGGGTAAAACGATTTTAGTAAAGGTAGATAGAGTATTTGCACCTAGATTTTTTGAGGCTTCTTCTAGAGATATGTGAATTTGTTGCAACGTAGCATAGCAAGATCGAACTGTGTATGGTAATCTGCGAACCGCGTAGACAATTACTAGGATCAACCAAGTCTCAGTCAGTGGTTTACCAATGACAGGCAAATCTATCGTGTGGAATATTCTTAGGTAGCCAATTGCCAAAACTACACCTGGGACTGCTAAAGGTAATGTGGCAATGAAATCCAAAATTGTTCGGCCTAGCATCTTTCCTCTAAGCAGTATGAAAGAAATTATGGCTCCTAGAAATATATCAATCAGAGCCGCCAATGCAGCGTATACAATAGTATTAAGTATCATTTTTGGGGCATCGGCAAAAACTCTGGTGAAATTGGTAGTGGTATAGATTTTGGGCAGAACTGTAAAGTTCCAAGATTTAGCAATAGACATTAGAAAAATACCTATGTGTGGCAGTAAGCAAAAAGTTAACAAAATTATACAGAAACCACTAATCGTCCAACCTTTCCAACCAAAAATTTGCAGTCTAGAAATGGAACTACCTGACTTTTGTTGTACATATTCCGATTGCTTAAGATAGTGCAGTGCAAGAACCAATGAGAAGAGAGATAACACAACCAGAATTACAGAAATAACATATCCCATTGTACTATTGCCATTAATAGCGGTAATTTGTTGATAAGCTAGAGGTGCTAACAAATTATGATAACCAAGCATCAGGGGTGTACCGAGATCGTCTATACTTTTGATAAAAACAATTAGTGCACCAGCCATATACCCTGGTTGCATCAGTGGAAATGTGATTTGGCGAAACAGTTTCCATCCGGAAGCTCCTAGGTTTCTTCCAGCTTCTTCCAGGGAGAGGTCTGCGTTTTCTAATGCTGATACAGAATTAAGTAAAATAAAGGGAAAGTAGTGTAATGTTTGAACTAAAACAACACCGGTTAATCCGTCCATGAAAGGAATGGTCGTACCAAAAAACATCCGGATAATTTGATTGATCATACCACTTCGCCCCAAAATTGTTTGTAGAGCAATAGCGCTAACAAAAGCTGGCATGACCAATGGTAAAACGCCCAGTGTTTGAACGATCAATCGACCTTTGAAGTTATAACGGGTGGTAAATAAAGCCAAAGGTAAGCTAATAATACTGCTAAAGAAAACTACGATAACACCTACCCATAAACTTCGCCACAAAGCCTCGTTTAGCGAAGGCTGCTTGAAAAAATTGACAAAGTGGGTTAGTGTTAGGCGACCATTTTCAGTAAATGCGACGTAAATCACTTGCAAAATTGGGAGTAGGATGAAAAAAGATAAGAGTACCAATAAGCAAATGAAAAGAAGGAATTGGCCAGGGGTTGATGAACCCCGTATTCGTCTGAAAAGTTCTTTCATTGTCTATGATGATACCATTTGTTTCTGGATTTAGTCAGGTTTGAATGATGAAAATAGTATTTAGAAAGTTGAGCATTTTCTGTTCGTAAACAAGTGTTACAAAAACTTAGGTAGGTTGATGGAAACAATTAATGGAGACTATGCCATCGCTTGGGGAGCTATAGAGGCTGGGGTATCAGTGGTAACTGGTTACCCCGGTTCTCCTGGAACTGGGACATTTAACGTTTTATCGGAAACTAAGCTGAAGTTTGGACATCAAACTCAATGGTGTCTTAATGAACGAATAGCTCTTGATATTGCAGCTGGTGTATCTCAGGGAGGTAAGCGCTCCTTAGTTTGCCTTAAAAGTGTTGGTATGAACGTCGCTCTAGATACTCTAATGGTCTTGAATATGACAGGCATTCATTCGGGATTGGTTATTCTTGTTGGTGATGATCCTGGTGCTTGGGGGTCTCAAAATGAGCAAGATACTAGGTTTATTGCTCAGATGGCTGAATTACCCATGTTAGAACCCTCCACATTACAAGAGGGTCGAGAAATGGTCAAGTGGGCCTTCGAATATTCAGAAGAGCTGAAAACAATAGTAATCATTCGGATAACTCGTAGTTTCACGACCCGACAGGAAATGGTACCTCCCTTACAACCTCCTAGTTATCACCCAGCTCAGCATCCAGACCGATCTCCGATGCGATGGATTGCTGCCTTGGATAAAACAACTAGCGATCACAAGATACTGCACCAAAAGAATGAACAATCGACTCTAGATTTTAGTCAACTACCTTTCAACAGTATAGAGGGTAATTCTCAAAAATCGAAGGGCATTATTGCAACAGGTTTTGTGTATACGAAGTTGCAAGAAGCACTAGATGGATATAATTCTAGTGTAAAACTGATGAAGATGAATTCGCTTTATCCTTTACCTAAAAAACTAGTGATACAATTTCTCAGTCAATGCGAAGAAATTTTGGTTTTTGAGGAAGTAGATCCTTACTTGGAAGATTCTCTAAAATCTATTGGTTACGACAGTGGGCATTGCCCCAAGCTTTATGGAAAAAGAACGGGCCATGTTAACTGGGTCGGTGAGTTATTTCGATGGCATATTCAACAATCTTTGAGAAAATTTTTACCCGATTTTAGACCAAAGAAAAAGTATCTAGAAGCCAATTGGGAACAAGAGAAACCCTTTCGTAAATCTTATTGTGCCGGCTGTCCATATATTGAGATTTTGACAAGTCTTAGAGAAGAAGCAGAGAAACTAGACCAGAACCCATTTTTAATAGGCGATCCAGGCTGTGTTATCATGGCAGGTAAACTTTTGGATGCTAAACTGTGCATGGGTTCATCCATAGGTGTAGCAATTGGTCATCAGTCCGCAGATATAGGGCAAAAGTCGGTAGCCGTATTTGGTGACTCAGCATTTTACCATAGTGGAATAAATGCCCTAATACAAGCAAGATTTAGTAATAAAACTCTACTGGCTATTATTTTAGATAATGGTGGAGCTGTAACTACAGGAAATCAACCTACTCCAGACAAAAATGGTGTGCCAATCGTAGACTTGATACAAACTTGCCAAGTCGATAAAATGTGGATAATTGAAGAGTGTGATGATGAAGCAACAATGCGATCCATCTTTTATCAGGCACTTAGCTCACCAGATGGGTTATACGCAATTGTAATTCGGAAGAAATGTAGACCAGTATAGGTATTTAGAATTAGTTTATGTCAAAGAAATACAAATTAACAAATTCTGAGAAAAAACAATTAGACCAAAAGGGTTACATAGTTATACCGGATGTACTATCTTTGGCCGAAATTGACCATTACCGATCGCGATTATTGCAGTTAGCAGAGATTGAACAGGATAAAGGTATTGCCTTGTCTCACTCAGATGGTAAAGGCCAATTAGTCCGATGGTTAGTGAATAAAGGAAAATCTTTTGAACGGTTGGTTGCTCACCCAAGAGTCGTACCATATTTCGAATACATGTTGGGGGAAGACTATATTCTTAGTACACTAACTTCCAATATTATTAGGCCGGGAGCAAAAGATAGTAATTACCATATAGACCACACACTAAGCCAGATGCCGGAACCCTTACCAAGTTTTCCCGTCTTTGTTAATTCTTTGTGGTTATTAGACGATTTCAGCGCAGAAAACGGTGGCACCCGATTTGTTCCCGAAAGTCACCTCCGTCTTAAAAAACCGCCTCCTAATTTATCCACTGATTCAGGTGAAAAACGACTTCATGCACCTAAGGGGTCCGTTTTTCTGTTCAATGGTGCAATTTGGCATGCAGCTGGTGCTAATGTAACCGAAAGTGACCGTATTGCTTTAATATGTTTTTGTGGCCGATCTTTTATGAAACCCCAGTTTGATTTTGTCAACCATTTGAAAGAAGAAGTCTATCAACGCTCTACACCAGAGATGCTTCGTATCTATGGATTTGACTCACAACCTAGAAAACCAGACGAGTATTATCAATGATAATCATTATGATCAACGGATCAAAGCGTACTAAATCAGTTGAGGGTGCTACTTGATCAGAAAAAATTGCACCATATCGATAGAGATTCGAAATTCAATCATATCCAAATAAATCAACCTTAGTAATGGTAGAGATACCAGAAATTTGTGGTCTATTATAATCGACTAAGGCCAACTTTACACTGACAATTAATCCATATTCATGCCTAATATCCTGTTAATTTTGACGGACCAACAGAGTGCAACAATGATGAGTTGCGCTGGTAATCAGTATTTCCAGACACCAGCTATGGACAGTATAGCTCAGAGAGGACAACGATTTGAAAAGGCTTATTGCACATTCCCTGTTTGCTTGGCTTCTCGGTTTAGCTTAATGACAGGCCGGATGCCTAGTGAAATTGGTCTGCATCCTCCCATAAGTGTAAATCCACCAATTTCGCCAAAAATCATCAAAAAAACAATTGGAAATTTACTTAATAACGCTGGATATGAGACCTACTTTGCAGGGAAACATCACTTTCCGAATGCTAGTGCTGAGGACTGTGGCTTTTCCGTTCTTACAACTGATCAAAGGAATGAATGTGCTGATGTCTGCGCTAAATTCCTGACTCAAAGGGATAGAAAAAAGCCATTTTTTTTGGTGGCGTCTTTTATCAATCCACATGATATATGCTATATGGCTATCCGCTCAGCTTTACCGAAAATCAGTTCCTATCAAGACGAAGCATATAAATTAGTAGAGAACGGAAAAATTGAAATCAGTACGTTGGATCGAGCATTAGAAAAACCACCTAATATTAGTGAAGACTTATTTTGGCATAAGTTATGCCCCGAACTGCCAATCAATCATCAGCCTTGGAATGATGAACCTTCAATGGTAAAAAAAATATTGAGGCAACGTCAGTTTCGCTCTATCGTGAGAAAAAATTGGACTGACCAAGATTGGCGTTTGCATAGATGGGCTTATGGTCGGTTAACAGAGATGGTAGATGAGCAGATTGGTCGTGTTCTTCGCGCCTTAAGACAGTCTGGTTTAGAACAGGATACAGTTATCATTTTCACTAGCGATCATGGAGATCATGATGGAGCAAGGAAGATGGAGCATAAAACTTTTCCTTATGAAGAAGCCACACGAATTCCGTTAATTATTTCTTTTTTGGGTGAAAGTAAAGAAGGGAGTGTCGACAAAACACATCTGGTTTCTAATGGGCTGGATTTGTTGCCTACATTATGTGATTATGCTGAAATTGATATACCAAATGAACTGAATGGTAGAAGTCTTCGTCCTTTAACGTTAGCTCAAAGTGATTCCAAATGGAGACGAAATTTGTTGATTGAAAGTACCAATAGCCGAGCGATTCAAGATAACCGTTACAAGTATATTTTGTATAATCAAGGCAACAATCGTGAACAATTTTTTGATCTTCAGACTGATCCAAATGAAATGGTAAATCTGATCAATGAACTAGAGTATATAGCTCCTTTTGAAGCCTTGAAATCTAAGCTTATTAAATCAATGGAGGTGTAAATGTTATGCCATTTCGCGTTTTAATGATCATTTTAGTTTTCTGTGTTCTTTCAATTGATGCTCAGGTGAATAAAAAAGGGTTGATCATCCACTATAGTTTTGATAAGAAAACCATCACCGGAAAGGAAATTAAGGATCTATCTGGTAACAAAAACCACGGTGTTATAAAGGGTAGTCAAAAGACTGTCAAAGGTAAAGTTGGACAAGCTATGGAATTTAAAGGGGCAGCACCTGACTATATTTCGGTTCGGAACCATCACTATTCCAAAGCTAATATTGAAGAATTTTCTATTATGGCTTGGGTTAGGGCTCCGAGTCGTGGGATGATCGCCTCTTGGGACCGAAGTGAATTTTTTCGTTTTGGTGTTGGAGATGATCAACTGGGAAATAATGATTTTATTGCGTTTGATACCTGTTGTGGAATACATGATTGGCATGGGAAAAAGAAAATTACCGATGATAAATGGCATCATGTGCTCGCGACCTATGATGGGAAAAATAAGCGGATTTATGTGGATGGAAAGCTTGATGCAGAAACAGCTGTACCACATAAGGTTATGGGGAAAGCTATCACTCGATATGGGTTCATCGGAATAGGATCGGAAGCTGGTGCTTTCGATGGTCCAACTGGTCCAAATTGGGCTTTCAAAGGCTTAATGGACGAGTTTCTTCTTTATCACAGAGCCCTAAATGATAAAGAAGCTAAATACCTTTCTACAGGACCAGTAAATCCGTTTGCTGTTGATCCCCAAATCAAATTAGCAACAAATTGGGGCCATCTTAAGGTAAATCAATAATCATTCCAAAACCTGAATTTTTGGAAGTAAAGCTATCAGGTTTTCTTGGTAAAGCAAGCAAATTTATTAATGAATACAATACAGGCTATAACTAAAATTCTAAAAGCTGAAGGGGTGAATTTCATCACTTGTTTCCCCTCGAATCCTCTAATCGAAGAATTAGCTAAAGCAAATATTCGTCCTGTTATGTTTCGCCAAGAGCGCGGTGCATTAATGGCTGCAGATGGATTTAGCAGAATTAGCGACCGAAAGAGTTTTGGCGTAGCCTTAACTCAAAGTGGTCCAGGAGCAGAAAATTCGATGGGGGGGGTGGCCCAAGCTTTTAGTGATAACGTACCTATTCTTTATTTACCGGCAGGACCTCGACTGAGTGAATATGCTGTCCGTCCTAATTTCTCTGCTGTGAAAACTTTTGAAACTGTTACTACCCACGCTGAAGTGATTACGAATGCGGATCAAACAGTCAATGTTATGAGAAGGGCATTTCATCATCTTAGGAATGGTCGGCCTGGTCCAGTAATTATCGAAATTCCTGCTGATGTTGGTAGTCAAAAATTATCTTATAAAAGCATTAATTATATCCCACCTAAACGATACGCACAGCGTCCAGATTCGACTGACGTTAAACAAGCAATCGATTTGTTATTGGATGCAGAAAAACCCGTTATTTGGGCTGGAATGGGCGTACTATTAGCTGGTGGAAGTCGGGTGCTGAAGAGTTTCGCTGAAGCAACAGGTATACCTGTTTTTTGTACTATGGGTGGGAAATCAGCATTTGACGAACGGCATCCTCAATCTCTTGGATCTGGTAGTGGGGCTACTACTTTGCCGGGATATCGGTGGATTCAGGAATCAGATGTTCTATTAGCTTTAGGTTCCAGTCTGACACGTACACCTTACGGACAATCAATTCCTGATAATAAAGATATTATTCATAACACTGAAAGTCCGGAAGACATCAATAAGGACTACTCAGTCAAAATTGGCCTAGCTGGTGATGCTAAATTGACTTTAGAATCTCTTTTGGACGAATTTCAATCTAGATCGGTCCAACCCATAGATGCAACCAAGGAAATTAGCCGGTTGAAACACGAATGGATGAACCAATGGAAACCGTTATTGACATCCAATGAGGTGCCATTGAATACTTATCGAGTTATTTATGAAATTATACAAAATCTGAATTTAGAAAATAGTATCATTACTCATGACGCTGGAGCACCTAGAGATTGTATCGTTCCCTTCTACCCAGCCACCGTTCCTCATAGTTACATCGGTTGGGGTAAGACAACTCATCTTGGCTTTAGTATCCCACTGATGATTGGAGCCAAGCTGGCACAACCCAGTAAGTTTTGCCTAAACCTTATGGGGGATGCGGCTTTTGGGATGTCTGGATTAGATTTAGAAACTGCTGTTCGTTGCCAAACGCCGATTACGACTGTTGTTCTGAATAATAGTGGAATGGCTACGTATCCCATCGGGACGTCCTTACACATGCCTGTTGCTTACCAACGTTTTGGTGCGACAAAAATGAAAGGTGATTATGCCCAAATGGCTCAAGGGATGGGTGCTACTGGTTTAGTAGTTAAACAACCACATGAAATGGCGGAAGCTTTGAAAGAGGCGCAGCAGCTAAACTTTGATGGGAAAACTGTTTTAATTGATGTTCATTCGAACATGGAGGCTCAACGATCTCGTCCGTAGCGTGAAAATCGCTGATAAGTCTAAATGTCAAATATGATGTCAGGTTCTTCGTCTTTAGATCATAGATCAATATTCAATCACGATGGCTATTTAGTTATAGAAAATCTACTTAATTGGCAGAATGATATCTTACCACTTGTATTTGAATATCAGAAACTCATCGACGCACTTGCTGAAATTTTTCTGATCGAAGCAAAGGGTGTTGATAAAAGCCAATTAGACTCTTTATTAGGTAACTATCCTGAATTAGATTTTCCTGACCGTTTTGCTACCTTGATAGGTGCTAGTGGTGGAAGAGCCTTGCACCACTTAGATCCTGTCTTGAACATTTATTCACCTGATTATCAATACCGTAGAGATCTACCTTCTGCTCAGATACCCCCACTATTTGATTTTGTTCGGCACACCAAGTTGTTAGATGTAATTGAAGAACTTATTGGCAGCGAAGTTTATGCTTCGCCTATTTATCATCTCAATATCAAGTTATCTAACCCGCATTTGATGAAAGCAGAAAATATAGCAAAAATTACTCGACAAAGATCTCCTGCCGAAGATGTGTTTTACAATTTTCAAGTAGGGCAAACGAATTGGCATATGGATGCTGTCGCCGGTTTAAGCGATTCGCTGGATAGTAGGATCGTAAATGCTTGGATACCGATAACTCAAGCTCATCAAGAAAATGGTTGTTTGATGGTAGTTCCAGAGTCGCATCAATTAGGTTTACTGAAAGAAATTCCACCGAGTATAGTTGAGAAGTCAATTAAATTAGAGGTTAAACCTGGTGATGTAGTGTTTTTAGATAATAAGGTACTTCATGCTTCATCCCCAAATAATAGTCAAGACGAATATCGTTGGGCTTTTAATTTTCGATATTTGCCACCGAAACAATCATGTGGTCGTCCTTTTCTTCCTGGTTTTATTGCACGTAGCCGCGAATCACCTGAAACTGAACTTTGTAATTCTTACTTGTGGTCATCTATGTGGGATCGAGCACTAGCTTATGTGACCAATAATGGTGTACCTTATACTTACGCAGATCTGGGAAAAATCACGTACCATCAAGCAAAATCTTTCACAGAAGACTGGTGGAGATTAACACCCAATCATAATAGTTGGCTCAACTTACATTAAATAAAAATCAGTTAAGGTGAAGATTGAACATGTATGAAAAAATCGGAATTGTCACCAATATCTGGGCCCAAAGAATGGATCAAGGAGACTCATTTATTGATTTAGCACAACAATTTGGCCAGAATGGTTTTACCCAATTTGAAGTGCGGGACGGTGATTATTTACGTCAATCAATGTTTGGTGACTTGTTGGAAAAATTGAAAGATGTTATGAGAAATTATAACACGGAAGAGTGGGAAGAAATCTGCAGAAGCATTTGGCAATCAACTGAAAAAAAAGAATTTGTCGTCGAACATCAACAACTATTCCAACAATTTGGAGATTTCGTCGCAAAAATTTTCCCTTTTCGGTTTAGTTATGCGATTTCTCACCCTTGGCTATCTCAACCAGATGATTTATTAGCTGATAATAATTTTATTAAACAGGCAAAACGGCTATCTTAACTATTTTGTCCACAATCACCTAGGTTACGGCTAGTAGACTTGACAAGTCCTATTTCTGTAGATTTTGAAACGGCGAAAAGTAATATCAACCGCTACCTAAATTTGTCCCCCCCAACGATTTTTGCTGTCGAAAATGCTGTTCAGCCAGCTACTGACTTAATTAAGCTAATTGAACATACTCCAGTAGTTTTGACTTATGATGAAGCTAATTCGTATCAACCTGATGGATCTGTAAAAGACGATTTATCTGCATTCTGGAGAAGCATTCAGATGAAGGATCTAACTTCTGTTCACTTTAAACAAAAGACAACTGATGGGGTGCTAACTGAGTTAGAAGATGGTTGGGTTGATTTAAGGTCTATTATACGGAAACTTAATCAGAGTAATTATCAAGGGGATCTTCTACTAGAAAATACGCCTTCTAACGATCCATTAACCGATGCGATAAATAGTCGTCATTATTTGTTGGATTGTCTTGATTAGTTGTCTAAGATAAGTGGCAACGGGAAAAATTGCCGGGAGAAATTTCTCGTAAATCCGGTCGCTCGACTCGACAACGTTCTTCAACTTTCGAGCAGCGAGGATGAAACACGCAACCAGTTGGTAAGTTGGATGGGTCAGCTACTTCCCCCGATAAAAGCTGACGATCGGGTTTAATTATAGGATCTGGCATTGGGACCGCTTCCAAGAGAGCTTCAGTATAAGGGTGATTGGGTTTTGTCATGATTTCTCTGGCAGAACCTAATTCTACTAAACGACCAGCATACATGACAGCAATTCGATCTGATATGTGTCCTACAACACTTAAATCATGAGCGATAAACAAATAAGTTAATTTAAAGGCACTTTGCAAATCTTGTAGTAGGTTCAAGACTTGGGCTTGGACGGAGACATCAAGAGCAGAAACAGGTTCATCAGCAACTATTAGTTTTGGTTTCAATGCTAATGCTCTAGCAATACCGATACGTTGTCTTTGTCCACCACTGAACGCATGAGGATATCGGCGTAAATGCTCAGTTTTGAGGCCCACTTGCTCAAGTAAATCGCAAATAATATTTTCTCGTTCGGAGTTGTTAACCATTCCGTTAACCAATAATGGTTCGCCAATAATTTCAGCAACTGTCATACGAGGATTAAGAGATGAATAGGGGTCTTGAAAAATCATTTGCATGTATCGCCTTAGTGGTCGTAATTCGTGGGTCTCGAGACTAGCTAAATCATAACTTTTTCCATTAATTTGAAAAATCACCTCACCGGCTGTTGGCTTTAGGGCACGTAATATAGTTCGACCCACGGTTGTTTTCCCTGAACCACTTTCTCCTACTAATCCAAGGCATTCGCCTGAGTACAATTCGAAGCTAACGCCATCTACTGCTTTTATTTGTCCGACTACTTTATTAAAAAACCCTTTTTTAATAGGGAAATGTTTTTTCACCCCCCGAACTTCTAGTAATGGAAATTTGGCAGTTTCTTTATTCACTTTTCTGGTTCTTAATAATCTTGAATAGTGGTTGTCTTTTAACGCAGGCGGCTTGGTGATTTTTTTTAATAGTTGTTAATGGTGGAGGATGACCCGTGTTACAATCTCCGGATATAAACTCCTCACAGCGAGGATGAAATGGACAACCATCAATTTTTTCAAAAGGACTAGGAACAGTTCCAGTTATAGCACGAAGTTTGGTTTTTGGTGCCTTATCTGGTCTTGGAATAGAATTCAGTAAAGCTTTAGTGTAAGGATGCTGAGGGTATTGAAAAATCTCGCTAACTTGTGCTTGTTCGACTATACGCCCTGAGTACATGACAGCAACATAGTCAGCCATTTCAGCCACGACACCAAGATCATGTGTAATTAACAAAATCGACATTGACAGATCTTTTTGCAAATCTCGCATCAGTTGTAAAATTTGAGCTTGGATAGTCACATCTAAGGCGGTAGTAGGTTCATCGGCAATAAGAAGTTTAGGTTGACAAGAAAGAGCCATGGCGATCACAGCCCTTTGCCTGAGACCACCACTCATTTGGTGAGGATACTGATTAAAACGCTCTGTTGGGTTTGGAATACCCACTCGGCCCATAATGTCGATCACTTTTTTTTTCGCTGAATTTTTGTTGGTTTTCATGTGGAGCCTAATTGCTTCCATGATCTGATTACCAACAGTATGAACTGGACTCAAAGATGTCATCGGTTCTTGGAAAATCATGGCAATCTCATGACCTCTGATTGAGCGCATTGTTTTTCCTTCGCTTGGTAAGTTAGTCAATACTAGGTCATTTCGATTATGCCATATGATATCTCCACAAACGATACGACCTGGTGGAGATATTAGCTGTAGGATCGAGAAAGCCGTAACGCTTTTTCCTGAACCGCTTTCTCCCACAATAGCCAAGGTTTGACCGGATGGAATTTCTAAATAAACTCCATTGACTGCTTGAACAACACCTTCATCTAAGAAGAAGTGTGTTTTCAGGTTGTTTATGGTTAAGAGAGGTTTAGACATAAAACTCACTAGATTTATCCACGGTCGTAAGGGTCCGCTGCATCACGTAAACCATCCCCCATAAAATTAAAGACTAATACAGTTAGAATTACGAAAACTGAAGGCGTCAGCAACCACGGATAGAATGCAACGGTTTGAATGTTTTGAGCTTCCTGTAGTAATACTCCCCAACTAGTAATTGGGGGTCTCAACCCTAATCCCAAAAAGCTGAGCGAGGTTTCACCAATTATCATACCAGGAATAGCTAAAGTTAAACTAACGATAATATGACTCATGAACGAAGGTAGGAGATGGTATAACATTATACGGATTTGGCTAGCTCCAGCTAACATGGCGGCAGTTGCAAAATCTTCTTCTCTTAGCGATAGAATTTTGCTTCTCACCTGACGTGCAAGCCCAGTCCAACCGATAATTGAGAGTACTACGGTAATACCGAAATAGATTTGGATGGGAGACCAAGTTGAAGGTAGTACTGCCGACAGTGCCATCCAGAGAGGAATTTGTGGAAACGAGCGAATGATTTCAATAATACGCTGAATTACGTTATCAACCCATCCTCCATAATAACCTGAGACAACACCTATCAACAATCCTAACAAAAAGCTCATTCCTACACCAATCAGACCAATTGTTAGCGATACTCTTGCACCATAAATAATCCGGGACAACAGATCACGCCCCATAGAATCAGTACCAAGTAGAAACAAAGTCCCACCATCACCAATACCGATCAAATGGATTTTCGTTTCAAATAAACCCCAGAAACGATAAGGATGACCTTGAGTAAATAATTGAATCGGATATTTGTGATTTTTGTCTTCCTGATAGAATTTCTGCAAAGTTTCAGGGTCACGCTTACCTTTGAGTCCATAGACAAAAGGCCATAAATGTAATCCATCATCGGATATAAAGTGGATCTGTTGTGGTGGTGCATAGGCGTATGAAGTGTCTTGAAATGATAAAGGGTAGGGTGCCAAAAACTCACAAAATAAAGCCATTAAATAAAGGCAAGCTAACATCATCATTGACCATACAGCAATACGATGCCGACGGAATTTCCACCACATTAACTGCCATTGAGAAGCTGTGGAAAAACTGTTTCTCAAATCATTATCTAGAGTTTCATCCTTCGTGTTTTTAGATGAACTAGTAGTTAAAGTCGACACTGACGGAATCTCATTTTTTAGCCTTATATTATTTTGTGCCTATAATTCTACGATAAAAGTAACAAAATTTCACTAAATTGTAACAATAAACACCCCAAATTAACGGGCAACACCAACAACTTTGAAATTGATTGATTTAATAACAAAAATAATTATGTTAAACTTTATTTGACTGACAGATCTATTTAGAAGAACACATCAACCCTAACAGAGATGAAATTTTACTATCTTTTTACTGTCTTTAGGATCTATATTGGTAAATAATAAATGTTAAAACTTAATTCTTTTATTAATCGAATATTAAGATGGATTTTCTGAGCCAATTTTATTTAGCTTTCACTATTTTTTCGGTGGGTATTACGGTCTTGGATCTGATCGGGGTGTTAGGACAATCAGATGACGATGTAGATGTTTCTTTATCAGATGCATCATTATCAAACGATAATCCCGAAACTGATCTGACAATAGTCGACGATGCCGAAACAGATGTTGTGTTGCCAGATAACCCAGATTCACCGTTAAATTCTTCGGTTCTATCTTTATTATCTTATCTCAGAAGTTTGGTTTATTTTGGATTGGGTTTTGGACCAATGGGCGTATTTTCTTGGGCGACTAATAACACTGGTCTGAACAGCTTGTTTTGGTCAATACCCTCTGGTATTTTGGCTACTATTCTGGCTCGTGTATTTTTTCGTTTTCAAAAAACACAAACTGACTCAACTCTCAAACCTCAGGAAATTTTATTCCAACAGGCAAATGTAACTATACCGATTTCTCATGACCAGATGGGAAAAATCCGCATTCAAATTGGTATGAATGTGGCCGAGTATTATGCGTTATCCCGAGTAACCGATGATTCTTTCAGGAAGGACGAAGTTGTTTGGATTACTGAAATAACAGACGAATATGTTTTTGTAGAACGAGATTTACTCACACATACTGATTAATTTAGTTAGGAGGTTTTCATGCTAACCTTAGCTGGCACATCAACCAATCCCGTTCTGTTTGGTGGATTAGGTCTTTTGGCCTTTTTGGCTTTGATTACTATTTTGAAATCGTTTGTTCGTGTTTGCCCAACTAACCAAATCCTAGTAATAACAGGAGCTAAAACTAATGTAGGTGGTAAGCAATACGGATTCCGTATCCAAAGGGGTGGGTGGACTACGGTGATTCCGTTCATTCAGGGAGTCGAGCGTATTGACTTGGGTATTATACCAATCAATGTTCAAATCGAAAATGTCAATTCAGCTAATGGAATTACCGTCGGAGCTGATGCAACTGCTTGTGTTTGCGTAGATGATACAGTGGAAACACAATTGTACCAAGCTATTCAACAATTGCTGGGTAAAAGTAGAGAACAAATTACAGATCAGATTCAGCAAACTATGGTTGGTAATTTTAGGGCTGCACTTAACAAGACTACACCACTTCAAGCTATTGGTATGGTCGAAAGTGCTGATAATATTGGCGAAAAGGAGTTAACGACAACAACTACAATCGATGTTGGAATTAACACCGAATCAACGACTGATAGAGACTCAGACGGGGAAAGGGCTTTGTTTCGTAGTGTTTTATTGCAGGATTGTAGAGAAGATTTGTCGACTTTTGGTATTGACGTAGTTTCTGTTTCTTTACAGAGAATTTGGGATACTTCAAACTATATCTCAAATTTAGCAAACAAAACATTATCAAAAAAAAGACAAGATGTTGAAATCGAAGAAACAGGTTTGAAAGCTAGAGCTGAACAAGCCGAATCTGATTCAGAACGACTGATATCAGTCAGTCAAAGTAAAGCTAATGAAGAGATTTTAGCAATTCAGCAAGACGTTGACTTATTTACCAAAGAGGCCGAGGCACAGATCAGCCAAGCTGGACTCGAAGCTACGAGTTCAGTAGAAAAATCGGATAGCGAAGGGCAGCGTCGAGTTCAGGAATTGTTAGTTGAACTGCAAAAACTCAAGAACCAGTCCGAAATCACAATACCGGCTGAGGCCGAGCGTAGAGCAGCTGAAATCACAGCTGAAGGTGAAGCAAAGTCAGTTGAAATTACCGAGGTGGCTAAAAACGAATTGCTTCAGCAAAAAGCAGAACTTCTAACTCAAGCTGGAGACATCGGTAAAATAGCACTCTTCTTCACTAAAATCCCATCTCTGTTCGATGCCTACGCAGAAAATGCTAAAGATCTAAAAGTTAATAACTTATTAGTTTTAAATGAAAAAGACGGGTTCAATAGTGCGGTTAATCGAGGTCCTGCGGCTTTTGTTGATTTTTTATATCAATTTGAAAAGGGGTTTGGTATAAGTGTCCGCCAATTGATGACTCAGAAGAACTCACCCCATCCGCGCCGAGATGACAATCAAATTTTGGAGGAAGCATAATGGGTACGATAATATTTTTGATAACTCTTGGCGGTCTGATCTCAATAACTCTGTTTGTCCAGTTAATTTCTCGTATGAAGTTGGTTCCGCCCAGCGAGCTTGCCGTAGTTCATGGTCGTAATAAGACATATCGAGGCGGTAGAATTTTTGTGTATCCTCTAATTGAGCGGTTTGATACGATGGACCTGACTCCACAGACGACTAGTGTGGTGGTCGAGTCAGCAATTGCATCAGGAATTGTTCCCCTAACAGTAACAGCTACTGTTAGTTACGCAATATCGACCAGTGAAAAGGGTAGGCAAAATGCAATAAAGCGTATTTTAGAAATGACCAAGGGTGAAAAGTCTAAACTACAGACTATTGCTAGCTCTATAATCGAAGGTCATTTGAGAGATTCAATTGCAGCAATGACACCAGAAGAAGTCATGCGAGAAAAAGATCAGCTGATTTCAAACATGATCCAAATCTGTAAATCAGATTTAGAAGGGATTGGTTTAGAAATTACTACTATGAACATCGCCGACGTCGATGACCATAGACTTAGTGGAGTTGAGGAGAAACATCTATACATTGATCTTCTAAAGCGTGTACAGACAACTAACGCTGACTCTCAATCCCGAGAAGCGAAAGCTAATGCTGAATCTAGTGCTCGTGAGAAAGAAGAGCAAAGACGAGCGGAAGTAGAAAAAATACGGCTAGAAAATGAACGCCAAAATCTGGAAGCTGAGTTAAAGGTTAAGATTGCACGAGAGAAACAACGTAGTGCTGTTGGCGCACAGGAGGCATTAAGGAATGCTGAGTCTGAAGTAGCCGGAATTGAAGCCCAGATTGAAGCTGAAAAGCAGAGAATTGAGATGGTTAGAGCCAAATGTGAGGCTGAAATATTAATTCCAGCTCAAGCAGAGAGAGATAAGGCGATTGAGTTATCTAGAGCTGAAGCCGCCAAGATTCGAGGAGAAGCTCAATCGGAGCTAACCCAACTTAAACGTACAATCGACATTTTGGAATCGGCCGGAGACCAAGGATTAAATGCCTACATTATCGAAAAATTTGATGAATTAGTAAAACCGTTCGCCCAAACCCTAGATTTGTTTCCAGTAGAAGATTTATCGGTAATTGCAGGGACAACGCCAAATAATGGTCCTATTTCGTCAATTCACCCTCATTCTGTCGACTTGGAACTTAACCGTAGAGTTGAGGCCATAATCTCTAATCAACAAAAATTGGATCGAGTAGAAATGGACGCCGTCAATATTCTTCAGGATGCACTAGAACAAGAAAATGAGCAAATTGAAGAAACATCTACTTCACAAGGTAGTAAGAAAAGTAATCGAGATTCACGTCAAGAACGGGTGCAACGTTTCAAGAGTCTACGAAAGCAACATGACTCTGACCAAGACTAGTTGACCTTATCTGCTAAGTGACTGAAAAAATTGATTTATTTAATTCAAGGAGAATGATTGAAAATAACTAACATCAAAACCTTCATGGTACAAATTAATAACCGATCTCGTGCCTTGATAAAAATTGAAACAAATGAAGGTATTCATGGTTGGGGGGAAGCTTATTCAATTGGTCCAGATTTAGCAGCAGAACCCATTGCTAACTACATTTTTGAGTTAATAAAAGGGGAAGATCCTAGACGGATTGAATATCTCATGTTGAAATTACACCAGCAGTTTCGATTTCCGATTGGTGGTGTAGGCTTGGCAGTAACTTCAGCTGTTGATCATGCATTGTGGGATATTAGCGGAAAAGCCGCTGGCTTACCTACTTACATGCTCCTGGGCGGTTCAGTTCGAGATCGAGTAGAAGTATACCTTCATTTAGGAGGTCAATCAGGTAAAGAAGCTGCTGATCAGGCAGGACGGTTGAATGAAAATTGGGGCGTAACGGTTTTTAAAACCAGTCCATATCGTGTTGATATGTTGGCCAACAGATGGGGTATGGTCTGTGCAACTGCAGCAAGTTTTTTTTCAGATTTGCGTCAGCATACGCCGAGTAATTGGGAATTTGCTTTTGATGCTCACGCAAAAGTTTTCGAGCCAATTCGCGCATTACAGCTAGCAAATGCTTTAGCCGATTATGATCCTTATTTTTACGAAGAGCCAATTCGACCGGAACATATTCCGGCTTGGTCTCAGCTAAGATCACAAATACAGGTTCCTCTGGCAACTGGCGAATGCTTGTATACTCGTTTTGAATTTCTGGATTTGATCACCCAAAAAGGTGCAGACATAATTCAGCCTGATGTATGTGCATGTGGTGGACTTTTAGAAATGAAAAAAATTGCAGCTATTGGTGAAGCCCACTATGTTTCCATTGCGCCGCACAATCCGATGGGACCGCTAGCGACAGCAGTTAATTTTCACTTCGCTTTATCAACTCCGAATTTCAAGATTTTGGAATACAATCTGCCTGATGCATATCCTTGGGTTGATGAGCCTTATTTGCCTAAAGACGGTTACTTAGAAATCCGTGACAGACCTGGCTTGGGAATAGATATAATTGAAGAAGCCATCCCAGAAAAATCTTATCAACATTGGCAACGTGACAGCTTGACTAAACCTGATGGTTCAACCG
This sequence comes from Candidatus Poribacteria bacterium, assembly GCA_002729015.1. The sequence continues at coordinate 912 of PBVO01000036.1, read as the reverse complement.
GATACATTTAATCTAGGCTTTTTGTTCGTTACTATAACTAAAATCTGAAAGTTCAAAGAAGGTGTCTTCGAAGTTTTCTTCTTCCTGGTGTTGACACGGAAAATCCTTCTCTATCAATAGATGTAGCTGATCAGTTTTATTCACTGATAGATGATATTCAATGCTAACTTGATCCGAATTAGCCCATTGGGTAACTAAAGGCTTCGGTAATTGAACTACAATGTTACCATCAGTGTAGCTAATTTCTGGTTGGTTAGTTGTATTAAGCGATTGCAGTTGATAGACTAAAGTTTGGCCAGGCCCGAAAGTCACACTCTCATCTATCTGATTTGTTTCTTGTAACTTTTTCAACTCAGATTTGCGCAACCGCAATCGTAGGCTATCTTGTACAAAACGTAATTTCATTTGTCTTTTGCTACCTTATGAAATTAATGTCAACTATACTCAGACTGACGCTTAAGTGTCAATTCTCTTTTAATCCGATCTGCTGATTGACAAACTTACCCTCCAATGCTATGCTACTGAGCTTTGATTAGCTAAGGTGCTTGGCGTTAAAAAATATGCTTCAGGTTCTCCCTGTGGACAGTCGTACCGAGTTAGTTCCATGGTTGGATTGGTCGCTCAATTGAGGTTTGTTACTCTCCATAGAAATCGCCACTGAGAGAGAAAAGAAAAATGTTTAATTCCTCTCAGAGATACACAGGGTAAAATTTACACAACAAACTAAAAGGAGCTCAGTGTTCTATTAACTCTTAAGAGTTAATAGTTCGACTATATGATACCTATGAGACGAATAAAAACTAAGTTTGGATGCCTATTATTACTCATTTCCGTTCAAATGAACATCAGTTTTGTTCATGCATATACTGCCGAAGAAGTTTTTGATCAGTTCAAATTGGCTTATGAAAAGTC
>PBVO01000046.1 GCA_002729015.1 Candidatus Poribacteria bacterium | reverse complement strand
TTATTCACTTTTTTGATTTCTAGCCCTCAAATATTCATGTTTCAATTAGCCCTGGATTATCTACAAAGAACACAATCTCAAGTTGGTGATCGTATTATTAATTTCTTGCCCACTACTCATTCTTCTACAGAGGTAGAGAAGTTTTATCGTATGATGATGGATTACCCAACTCGGGCAGGCAAGCGTATTAGACCAGCGTTGTGTTTGCTAATGTGCCAAACTTGGGGAGAAAAAGCTGAGAAAGCCCTCGACACGGCTGTGGCGTTAGAATTGCTCCAGAGTTGGTTGTTGATTCATGATGATATAGAAGATGAATCAATTTTACGCCGTGGCGTACCTTGCTTACATCAGACACATGGAATTCCTCTAGCTATTAATGTCGGTGACGGTTTGCATTGCAAGATGTGGGAGATGCTAATTCAAAATCAAACAACCCTTGGATATGAACTTACCTTCCAGATTTTGTCAGAATTTATAGATCTCAGTAACCGAGTCGTAGAAGGACAGCATATAGAATTGAGTTGGGTAGGGAATAATGCATGGGATCAGACTGAGCAAGACTATTGGCAGATGTGTGTACAAAAGACTGCTTGGTATACTTGTATTACTCCCTGTCGCTTGGGCGCGTTGATTGGTGGTGCAAAAGCCAGTGAATTGGACGCTTTTATTGAAATTGGTATGAATTTGGGTGTAGCTTTTCAGATACAGGATGATGTTTTGAACCTAATTGGTCAGGAGGATGTCTATGGAAAAGAAATCGGAGGAGACATTGAAGAAGGTAAACGGACGCTTATCCTAATTCATCTTTTTGGTGCTTGTACTCAAGCTGAGAGTCAAGATTTGATAGAGATTATGGGAAAACCTAGAGAAGCTAAGACCAAAGACGAAGTCCAACATGTTTTGGATTTGATGAAGCACTATGGTTCTATTGATTATGCGCAACAGCGAGCAAAATCACTAGCCGACCAAGCTCAGCGTGGGTTTCAAGAATACTTTTCTCACTTAGACAGTCCTTCCGCCTTAATGGCAAAATCTATCTTTTCTAACCTTATTCGATTTATTATTGAACGTCAGCACTAGAGATACTTTCTCAGGCTATCTATAAACAAAATACAACAATTCTTTTGGAGATTAAGACCATGTCCAAATTTGAAAAAACTGTCATCACTGGGCAACAAACACAAGCTGTTTTTAGTGATGCTAAAGCCAACCAGTACGCTTTGCCTGCAGTCAATGTTGCTAACACTAGTACTGTGAATGCGGTTCTAGAAACCGCAGTGGAGTTAAATTCACCGGTCATCATCCAATTTTCCAGCGGTGGGTGCCAGTTTTTTTCTGGAAAAGGACTAAGTAACGAAAATCAAAAAGCAACTATTGCTGGTGGCATTTCCGGAGCGATGCACGTTCACCAACTGGCAGACGTTTATGGTGCTAGTGTCATTTTACATACTGATCACTGTCCTCGAGAATCTTTGCCGTGGGTTGATGGATTGTTGAAAGCAGGAGAAGAGTTTTACCAAGTTCATGGAAAACCTCTATATTCATCACATATGATTGATCTATCCGAAGAGCCTATTGAAGAAAATATTGAAACTTGTAAGCAATACTTGGAACGTATGAGTAAGATTGGGATGACTCTGGAGATCGAGTTGGGTATTACAGGTGGCGAAGAGGATGGAGTAGATAATACAGATGTAGATAGTAGTAAGTTGTACACGCANCCAGAAGAAGTNGGATANGCNTATGGCGAANTAATGAAAGTCAGTGATCAGTTCACAGTNGCNGCAGCCTTNGGCAACGTACANGGTGTGTATAAACCNGGTAATGTCAAATTGACACCNGTTATCTTAGACAATTCNCANAAATATGTACANGNNCAGTACAANACTGAGCAAAAACCAATTAACTTCGTGTTNCATGGNGGNTCTGGATCGACAGTGGNTGANATTCGAGANGCNATNTCATACGGNGTCATNAANATGAACATTGATACNGACCTACAGTGGGGNTTTACTACAGGTATCCGTGATTATTTCAGTCAAAAGNCTGACTATCTACAGGCACAGATAGGAAANCCGGAAGGAGACGATAAACCNAACAAAAAATACTATGACCCGCGTGTTTGGATCCGAGAGGGCGAATTGACCTTTAAACAACGATTAGTTCGTTCCTTCGAAGATTTGAACAACGTCAATCGTAATCAGTAACAAGTACTTTCCCCGACTTCTGATTTCAACAATCAAACACCTATCTAGAATTAAAAACAACCCCCTACAATTTTCTGTTTTTAAGCAGGTTGTAGGGGGTTGTTTTTTCGATCACGCTCGCAACTTTTNNAGTTGCNAGNGNGATCGATCAAGACTACTCGNTAACAATTTTTAGGACACGATAAAGTTTATAATTCGTTTGGGAACCACAATCACTTTTCGTATTTTTTTTCCTTCTAAGTACTTAGCAATTTTGGGCTCATTTTGAGCCACACTTTGAACCTGTTCTTCTGTCGCATCAGGAGAAANTGAAATGGTTCCCCGCATCTTACCCATAATTTGAACTGGTAATGTGATCTCATTCTCTATGGCTTTTTCTTCATCCCCAATGGGAAAATCCTGNNTTGAGACCAGNTCNGGCCCAAATTGGCAAATTTGCCAAAGTTCCTCAGCCAGATGAGGGGCGAACGGAGTCAGTAGCAAGAGGTAAGTTCTCGCTATTTCTTCGGGAATACATGATAGCTGAACTAACCTATTGTTCAGNTCTATCANAGTAGCAATCGCAGTATTAAAGCGTAAGTTTTCCAAATCTCCGGTTACCTTAATAATGGTTTGATGCATTGACCGTTCGAGATCGCTAGTCATAGCACCACCCACATTTACATTACCNTCAATGGATATAAAATTTCGCCAAACTCTCTGNAGGTAGCGTTGCATTCCGCGAATTCCCTCCATACTCCANGGTGCACTTGCCTCCAAAGGTCCCATATACATTTCGTACAAACGCAATGTGTCCACACCATATTCTTGGCCAATTTCTTCGGGTGGCAAACCGTTCTTGTANCGCTTACCCATCTTNCCACTAAATCTTTCTAACTGNTCACCNGTTTCTCTATGATATGGAATATCATTCTTAAANTTGACTTCTCGAATATCGATATAAACACCCCTACTATCAGTGAACGCATCCGCTGTAACCATACCTTGATTAAATAGNTTCTTGAACGGNTCAGGAGTCGANACNTCCCCTAAATCAAACAAAACTTTATGCCAAAAACGGGAGTAGAGCAGGTGTAANACAGCGTGTTCAGCTCCACCNACGTANAGATCTACNGGCATAAAAAACTGCTCAGCTGATTTCTCGCAGAACATTTCGTCATTTGCGGGATCAATGAAACGTAAAAAATACCAACATGAACCTGCCCACTGAGGCATCACATTTAGCTCACGCTCATATATTTTTTCGTTCAATTCAACTTTTCGCCATGAATCTNCNGCACGGATCAATGGTGGCTGCACCGGCAAGTCAGGGTCATCTGATGTAGCAGGTCGAAAATCATCCATCTCAGGAAGTAGTACTGGTGGATTAACTGATGTGGTTTCTCCTGATGAGTTACTGACTATGGGAAATGGCTCTCCCCAATAACGCTGGCGAGAGAAGATCCAATCACGTAACTTATAGTTGGTAGAAGCTTGACCTTGGGCACTTTCTGTTAAGGCCGAAATGATTTTAGATTTGGCTTCACTTGTTGGCAAACCCGTAATGGCAAAAGGGTTGGTTTCCAAATCGCCAGAATTGACNGATGTNCCANTACCNGTAAAACAATGATCACCTGCCCCATTTTGTTCTTCCACCACTGTAATAATGGGTAGATCGNATTTCTTNGCAAAAGCGTAGTCTCGTTCGTCATGTGCAGGTACAGCCATAATGGCACCAGANCCATAATNCATACTGACATAATCAGCTACAAAAATGGGCACTTTTTCTCCATTNACGGGATTCTGGGCATAGATTCCTGATTTNACACCTGTTTTTTCAGTTTCAGCGGATGAGCTAACCGTTGTAGTACTAGCTCTAAGTTTTGCTTCAGCAACATATTTACGGACGGCTTCTACATGGTTCGGGGGAACTAGAAAACTACTGCTATCTTCGCTAATAATAGGGTGTTCTGGTGCCACAGCCATAAAAGTTACACCAAACAACGTATCCGGGCGAGTAGTAAAAATGTCTAAAGTTCCACGACTTTCTCCAGTATCAGGATCTAGGATGTCAAAAAGAACCGAAGCACCGTCGCTTCTNCCAATCCAGTTTTTTTGCATCAGTTTGATTGGATCTGGCCAGTCAATTTGAAATTGACCACCGGACCCATCAGCTAAATCATCACAGTCGAGATCAGATAGAAGTCGATCAGCATAAGCTGTAATCCGCATCATCCATTGCTTGAGTGGCCTCTGAAAAACTGGNAAATTACCTCGCTCGCTTTTTCCATCATTGGTAACTTCTTCATTAGATAATACAGTTCCTAATCCTGGACACCAATTCACAGTNACTTCTTTCTGATACGCAATTCGATATTCGTTCAAAATTGCTGATTTTTCTGCCGCGGAGAGTTTTTTCCACTCATAATCTTCGGTTTGGCGTTGGCCGGATTCAAAGAGTTGAACTAATTCATCGATGGGTCGAGCTTTTTGTTGCTCGAAATCAAACCAGCTTTCAAAGAATTTCTGAAACATCCACTGAGTCCAGCGATAGAAATCTTGACGTGAGGTCGCGATCTCGCGCTTCCAATCGTAACTTAAGCCCAAATATTGTAGTTGGCCACGTATAATATCAATATTATCCTCGGTTACTATGGCCGGGTGGATATTATTTTCGATAGCATACTGTTCCGCAGGCAAGCCAAAACTGTCAAAACCCATTGGGTGTAGGACATTATGACCCGTCATTCGCTTAAATCGACTATAAATGTCAGTTGCAATGTAGCCTTTAGGGTGNCCAACGTGAAGACCGGAGCCACTGGGGTAGGGAAACATATCTAAAATATAGCACTTAGGCTTATTAGAGTCGAAACCTACGTCTCCTGGGTTCAAAGTGCGAAAAACATCGTTTTGCTGCCAGTGGTCTCGCCACTTTTGTTCTATTTGCTGAAAATCATATGACCCGTTCGACATTTTAAAATTGACTCCTTAGTTTATACTTAAAGTGGCTGAANCTCTGCAAGCCAGCTTATTATACTTACCTAATTACTGGAGATTCAAGTATGCTAAATCACTGGATATCCTGTAATGCTACTTGTTTCATGAGAATCAGAGTGGTAAAATGACTGTCTGTCCCAGTTAATCAGCTTCTATAGTAAGAAGGCCTGTAACGNGTCTTTCCATCCTGTCGTACTATGTAAGTCAGAAGTAGTATTTACAAATGAACTCAACTCCCGAAAATCTAGATCAAGACCTTCTTGACTTCTTTTCTCAAGCGTTCCAATCATTTGACTCAGCAAGTGAAAAGTTGGCCGATGCATATTCTGATCTAGAAAAAAGATTAGAAAATGTCAATCAGGAGTTGGAAAGGACCAATCAAGAATTGAGCCGCAGCCTAACGGAGAAGGAAGCTCTGCATAACCAGTTAGCCTGTGTATTGGAAAGTATGACTGCAGCAGTGGTAGCAGTTGATCTTGAAGGTAATATCAATCTTTTTAACCAAGCGGCCGAACAATTGATGGAAAAGGAAGGTGAACTGGTCATAGGCCAATATTACGCAGATGTGTTTGGTAACCGACCGCTTTTATTGGAGACGTTGGACTCGAAAAAAGCTTACGTTGGGTTTGAAGGTTCGATCAAAACAGTACGCGCAACTGAGCCAGTTCCAGTACAAATCAGCACTGTTTTGATTCAACAATNGGACGGTCAAATATTGGGAGCTCTGGAGATGATTAATGACATCTCTGAGCGGGTAGAACTTGAGGANCAATTAGGGCGTTCGACCGCCTTAGCGGAACTGGGACGNATGGCAGCTGANGTAGCTCATGATTTACGAAATCCACTGGGGGCAATTCGCCTATATGCAGGTATGCTACAACAGGAATTAACTGATGACCGAAGACAATTAGCTGATTCTGTAGTCCGAGGATTAGACACCTTGGAGTCCATTACCTACAACCTGCTCTCTCTAGCTCGACCAATTAAGCCAAGCTTTCAGTCTGTCGATATCGTCGAATTGATGAAGGATGTCATCATCTATACTAAGCATGCTATGGTGGAAAATAATGTGGTATTAGTTGAAAATTATACCCAACACTTAGTTTGCCATGGTGATTTTGAACAACTTAAACAGGTTTTTCTGAATATTATTTTGAATGCTATACAAGCAATGCCCGACGGAGGCAATTTATCTTTAACTAGTAGTATTGATGAACAAAAAGAATTATTAGTTTTTTGCGTTGAAGATAATGGTTGTGGGATCCCTCAGGATATACAGGACAAGATTTTTACCCCATTTTTCACTTCTAAGCCATCTGGATCCGGTTTGGGGTTACACACGGTTAATCGTGTCATTGAAGCGCATTTTGGTCGAATTCGTGTTGATAGCCAAGAAGGCCAAGGCACCCGTTTTTACATTGAGTTGCCTATCGATGCTCGTCAGAACCAACCACCTGTTTTTGAAGTGGGCCAAATGTGAAGTTAATCAGTTTTATGCCCTTAATCAGTATCAAAATAGGCTCAAGTTTAAGTAATTGGAGTACTATATGAGTGACTGCCAAATCCTAATTGTTGATGATGAAGATTTTATGCGTGGAGCGGTTCTAGAGGTACTGCGTCGTGCCAATCATGTAGCCATGACCGCTAGTAGCGCTAAAGAAGCTATCGACATAGTTTCCAATCGTTCTTTTTCAGTCATCATTACAGATGTGAAAATGCCAGGCATGAATGGTGTCGAATTGTTTAGAGAACTGAAAAAGCGGCACCCAGAGACTTCAGTTATCATTATGACAGGGTTTCCTGACTTAGAAGATGCGGTTGAAGTCATAAAAGAAGGGGCTGTTGATTACTTACAAAAGCCATTTCCGCCCGATCGGTTAGTAGAACTAGTCAACCAATTCATCGAAGTCCCAGATAATCGTGGTGATGACAACCTGAAAAATATAATTACTCAAGACGAACAAATGCTGAGGATATTGGACAAAATCCGGACTGTAGCTCCGAGTAATGCACCAGTTTTAGTTCAGGGTGAAACTGGAACCGGTAAAGAATTAATTGCCCAAGCTCTACATAATCTGAGCTTTCGGACAAAATCTGGTCAAATGGTAGCACTTAACTGTGCAGCTATACCTGAGAATTTATTAGAAAGTGAAATGTTTGGTGCTGAAAAAGGAGCGTACACTGGCTCCAATCTGCAATATATTGGTCGATTCGAAAGAGCCAATAAAGGCACCTTATTTCTCGACGAAATTAGTGAACTATCTTTACCTCTTCAATCCAAACTTTTAAGAGCTCTACAAGAAAGAGAAATCGAGAGACTAGGAGGAACACAGCCGATTAAGGTAGATGTGAGGATTGTGGCTTGTACCAATGAAAATATTCAACAAACTGTTGATCAAGGTAAGTTCCGGTCCGATTTATTCTATCGCTTGGACGTAATTCGCATAGTCTTGCCACCACTTCGTCAACGTCCATCGGACATTTCGTTACTAGCTGAACATTTCTTGCAAAAGTATAATCAAGAATATGACAAGTCAATTTCAGGGATTGAACCTGAAGTTCTTCCTGTATTAGCTCAATATAGTTGGCCGGGTAATATTCGCCAACTCGAAAATACCATACAAGCTGCTGTAATCCAAACCAAAGCCGACTACATAACAGTCGATGACATCGATATGCGTCAAGACAATAGTTTTTCGCCGATAGAAACAGAAATAGTAAAAAATGAAGGTGATCAAATCAACTTTCAGGTTGGTATGACTCTGCGTGATTTGGAAAAAGAGGCTATTATGAAAACGTTAGAGGCTCACGACTATAACCAAACTAAAACGGCCGAAACTTTGGATATTACTTCTCGTACTATTCGTAATAAGTTGAAGGACTACGATAATCAAGATACAACAGAGTGAGCCGAGGCAACAATGTGGCACGATAACTGCTCGTAGACGGGGTAAATAAATAAGGGCATAAGAAATGGCAAAACTTTTTGACACTACCTTACGAGCTGTAGAATTTGCGACGGCTGGAACTCAGTTGCGTCATCACGTGATTACCACCAACATTGCTAACGTTGATACGCCTAACTACCGAGGACTAGATCTCGATTTTCAACAGACCCTCAGAACGGCTTTGACTGAAGAAAAAATAGCAGCTCCACAGAATACGAGCCAGCGGCTTCAACAGTTAGAGAAGAAATCATTTGCTATTGACGTCAAAATGTCGCATCATAGGCATGCTGAAGAGAGCACTCGAAAGTTTGGCACACAACTTTTGGCCGAGTCAGTGGTTGAAGAACGAAAAGATGGTAACAATTTAGACGTCGAGAAAGAGATGGCAAAGTTGATGGAAAATTCGTACTTTCATCGGGCCTACTTAGAACTGGCAAACCGAAAGTTTCGAATGCTAAAGAATGCTATTTCGGGTCGAGTATAGCCCTTAAACGGAGAGTGTATATATGAAAGCTAATCTTTTTTCGGCAATAGATGCTAGCGTTGCAGGTCTTAGATCTCAGCGATATCGAATGAATGTTATTGCCGAAAATTTGGCCAACGTTCAGACAACCCGAACTGCTACAGGCAATCCTTACCGCCGCAAAGAAGTTCTCCTAGCTTCGGGCAACCCAGCCCCCGACTTTTCATTTGCACTTAATAGTGCTTATGAAAAATATGCCCAATTAACTCACCAGGACGTAGGCAAGCAGGCTGGTGTTCGAGTTTTNGGAACNGTAGAAGATCAATCGAATTTTCGTGAGAAATACGAGCCTGGTCATCCAGATGCNGATGAAGANGGGATTGTCNGNCTACCNAATGTCAATCCTGTGGTNGAGATGGTCAATATGNTNTCAACCTCNCGNTCTTATGAATCAAATATCGCNGCTCTAAATACNTCCAAGAGAATGGCTGAAAAAGCCCTTGAAATTGGAACTTAACATATNGATAGNGATTATACGCGCGGCCTATTATTTAATTGAGGTAATTTAGGGGANTTCCCTTCAAAAAAGAGAATTTTAGATGAAACTCCAAAGGACACTCATCCCGGCTCCGTCGGTGAAAAAGCCAACGGAGCAAGAAAATACAGAATCTACTACGAGTAGTACGGAAAAATCTTCCTTTTCCGATACTCTACGTGATTCTATTGATGAAGTTAATCGCTTGCAGGAACAAGCTGACCAAGCTATTGAAGCATTATCTANGGGAGAAACTAAGGATATTGCTCAAACTATGATGGCTGTCGAAAAAGCCAATGTGTCGTTTCAACTAATGACACAAGTACGTAATCGCTTAATTGAAGCGTATCAAGAAATTATGAGAATGCAGTCCTAGCGCAACCGAATAGGTGGTAATCGGTTGAAAGGATAAGGTGTGCCAGAAGGTCTTCTACAAATACTTAACCAAATTCGAGATATATGGAACAACCTACCTCGACAAGCACAGATTGTTGTGCCGATCGTCGGGCTGGTCATTTTAGGAGCATTGATTGGATTCAGCNTNTGGTCTGGAACGGAAGAAGATGTGGTAATTTTTTCCGGNTTGTCAGACCGAGACCTGAAAATGGTNCAGACTGAATTAGCAAANTCTGGAATTAAATACACCCTTCCTACTAGTGGNACNNTTTCGGTTCCAAATAGTGAGANAGCTAGAGCTCAGATGGTTTTGGCTATGGCNGGTATNCCACGTTCAACTANTGGGTACCAAGTGTTTGAACAATCCTCTGGCTTTGGTGATACTTTCCTTGATTACAATCGAAAAGACCAACAAAAGACAGAGATTAACATACGGAATGCGATCGAAACTTTAGACCCTGTTCAGTACGCCACGGTCCAGATTACCCCCATGGTGGATTCTGCATTTGCGGTTGATAAACAACCAGCAAAAGCTGTTGTAATTGTCACCCTAAAANCATCACGAACACTAGACTATCAACAGATTGAGGGNATGACTAATATTGTAGCCTTATCGGTCAAGGGGCTATCAAAAGAGNATGTACAAATCATTGATGAGCAAGGTCGCACACTATCTGGTGAAGATGTCNAGACTTCCTATGATATGAAAATGGAAGGAGCTTTTCGTAAGTTACAATACGANGACCAGATTTCTACTCAAAGAGCAGAACGTATTCGGCAAAGCTTGGCTCCACTGGTTGGTGGCTTAGAACACGTCAAGGCCAATGTAGTAGTTGAAACCAATTTTGATGATCAAACTACTAATGAAGTTTTGTATAACCCTTCAGAAATCGAAATAGACTCAATCCCCCTGCAGATGGAAACCACAATCGTGGAAAATACGACAGGGCCATCCGGTTTGAATAGTGCAGTAGCCGGTGCAACTGCCAACATAAACAGCGAAACCTCAGTTAATTCTAGTTCCGATCCTCCTATAACCGTAGGTAAGAATAGTAAAGAAANTCAGTATTTAGTTAGCGAACGAACAACTACAAAAAGAACCTCGCCAGGATCCATCACTCGTCTAACGGCTACAGTACTTATTGATTATCAATTAACTCCTGATGGTACTCGTCAAGCATGGGAAACCAATCAGATAACACAATTAACGAGTTATGCTCAAAATGCCGTTGGCTTCCAATCAGATCGAGGGGATAGTGTTGAATTGATAAGNATTGAATTTGATACTTTTTCCAAACAGCAGAGAGAAGCAGANCTCAGCAATAGAAGACGAAGTGAAATGTACCAAGAAATTGCCAAATATATCACTATTGGAGCTATTGCACTGGTGGTACTCTTTTTAATGAGGTCTTCCTTGGAGCAGTTACAGTTAAGTGGAAGTCCTTCCACATCAATGGCGACGTCAACAGCTGATATTGAAGGTGATCTTTCTTTAGGCGTAGTACCGAATTTGTCAAACGATACCGGATTAGCGGCCCTTTCAAGTAATACTGGGGGAATCTCACTAACTGAGTCAATTGGTACTCTTCCTCAAACTACTNGTGCTGAGGCGCAAGAGATTGGGAGACTCCAAAGTGAAGTGATGACACTNGCTGATCAAAAACCAGAAGCAATTGCCCAAATTATCGAGTCTTGGTTATCTGAACCAGAAGAAATGGAAGTCGAAGAAGCGACCTAATTTCAACCACAAAACGATTAGCCAAAATATAGAAATAAGCCCCTGATTGAGGTAAAATGATGGCACCACTCAGTAAGCCTGATATGGCGGCAATCTTAATGATATCGCTAGGAGAAGAAAAATCCTCCAAAGTCATTGAGAAACTTAGTGAAAAATCAATCAATGATTTGGCGCTTCGAATTGGTAAGACAAAAATGGTACAAGCTCAGGAAAAACTGGAAGTCTTACGTGAATGTCGGATGTTGATACTNGCACAGGAGTACATNTCTCAAGGTGGCCTGCCCTATGCTCGTTCTTTGTTGTCCAAGGCTNTNCCAGAAGAACGCGTCGAAACCATTATTGACCAAGTCGAGAGACATATTGANGGAAACCCCTTCGATTTCATGGAAAAAGCTCCGCCAGATCGAGTCAGTGAGATTTTACGAACTGAGCACCCACAAACTATTGCGTTAATTTTGGCGAATTTGAGTCGTTCAAAAGCTAGTGAAATACTCGTTCTACTACCCGCGGAAACTAGGCTAGATATAATCAAACGTATAGCTGAAATGGACGAGATGAAACCAGAAGTCGTCGATCTGTTGAAAAAATCGTTAAAAGAGCAGATGAAAGGGTTTTTGGATACTGCAGGTGATGTAATTGGTGGAGTTGAGGCCGTGGCAGAAATTCTCAATCTAATTCCCCAGGCGGACGAGAGAGCAATTAGCCAAGGTCTCCAAGCTGAGGTCCCGGACATGGCTGAAGAAATTAGTAAACTGATGTTCACTTTCGATCAAATAGCAAATATCAATGACCGTCAGCTTCAGTCAGCCATGGTCCCAATTTTGCAAGAACTAAGCGCTGAGGGGCTTGCTATCTGTCTGAAGCTTTGTGATGCTGATCTCAAGGAAAAACTCTTAAATAGTATAAGTGCTAACAACAGAAAGGACGTTATGGAGCTGTTCGATGGTCTACCAATGCAACCCATGAAAGAAGTTGAAGCTAGACAGCAGGAATTTATCAAGTTACTAAAGCAACAAGCTGATGAAGGGGTAGTCACCATTTCGGCGTCGGGTGAACAAGACACATATATCTAATCTAGTCTTGTATTTATATTCTATAGTTTAACCGAAGAACATAACTGAAAGTTACCCCAAAATTAACAAAATAGAAGCCGGTGTATGGCACGCGTTATTCGAGCCGATCAGGTTCCATCTAAATCCTTTACCAAGATAGAGTCAACTGAAACCTTCGAAACTGACTTTGCCTTAGAACAACCATTCGTTGAATCAACTCCGACATCGGATTCGGGATCAAATCCAGCTGATGATTCAAGTAATCTGTCCAGTAATATCCTGGAAGAAGCACAGTTAAGGGCCGAAGCCATCATTAGTAACGCCGAACAGAAAGCCAGCAAGCTACAAAGTCAAGCTGCCTCACTTCTAGATTCAGCTCATAGTGAAGCCGAGCAGATAATACAACAGGCGGAGTCTGATTCGACCCAACTTCTGTCTGATACTCAAATAGAGGTTGAACAACAATTTCAGGCAGCTCAACAGTCTGGATACCAAGAAGGATTACAAACAGGTCAGGACGCCGCTATTCAAAATACTGATCAGCTCAGTTATACGTTGCAACAAATAACAGAGAGTCTAGAGAGTTTTAAAACTCAGTTAGTCACACAATATGAAGCTGAGATTCTCGAATTCGTCATGGTTATCTCGACCAAAATTGTTGGATTTGAATTGACCATCAACCCCAACGTAATTGTTGAAGTCGTCAAGGAAGGACTAACCCATTTAAAAGACAAAACTGAAATTTTTATTCATCTTAATCCAGATGACTTGGGCTTGATGAAGCAATATCGGCCTCAACTACTAGAACAAATCGAAGGCGTTGGTAAACTACATTTTGTAGCAGACGAAAATTTGATTCTTGGTGAATGTCGCATTGAAAACAAATCTAATTTGATCGATAGCACTTGGCGGGAAAAATTGAGTAATGCAGCTGAAGCTATTTGGAAGTTGTACCATACCACTGAGGTAAACGAAATTGAGCCAGTATAGCTCTCCAACAGTATCAGATTCTGTTGTCTCATCACGCTTAAATCTGAGGCGGTATATCAGTGAGATCCGTCAAAATCCCCTAGTGTCATCTTACGGCCAAGTAACTAAGGTTGTTGGTTTAGTGATTGAAGCTAAAGGGATCGTAGCACCGGTGGGCGAATTGTGCATCATTTTTGCGACCGATCCGGATACAAATCAACCAATAGAGGTAAAAGCTGAGGTGGTTGGTTTTGAGGATGAACGCTTGCTGCTAATGCCACTGGGAAATATTCGAGGGATCAAAGCCACCGATAGAATTCGGTTAACCGACACAACTTTTACTGTCCAGGTTGGGGATGGATTGCTGGGACGTATTGTTGATGCACTTGGTCAACCAATTGATGGTTTGGGTCCTCTAGTTGGCTTAGATCAGTATCCGGTCCATAATACCCCACCTGACTGTGTTGGTCGGCGGCGTATTACCCAAGTAATACCTACCGGGATTCGAGTAATTGATGGATTGCTGTCCATTGGCAAAGGACAACGAGTGGGGATCTTTGCCGGTAGCGGTGTAGGTAAAAGCACTTTATTAGGCATGATAGCTCGTAATGCGAAGTCCGATGTTAATGTCATAGCTCTGATTGGTGAGCGAGGACGAGAAGTAATGGAATTTGTTGAGGATGCTTTGGGCCATGAAGGACTTCAACGATCGGTAGTGGTGGCAGCAACTTCTGACCAACCACCACTACTACGCGTACAAGGAGCTGTTACGGCAACTGCTATTGCAGAATACTTTCGGGATCAAGGACAAAGCGTTATGTTGATGATGGACTCAGTCACTCGCTTTGCTATGGCACAAAGAGAAATTGGTTTGTCGGTTGGCGAACCTCCAGCTACTCGTGGTTATACACCTTCCGTTTTTGCCAAATTACCAATGCTAATGGAACGTGCTGGCACCACCAGTGGCGAAGGTTCTATTACGGGTCTATATACAGTATTAGTTGAAGCTGACGATATGAATGATCCTATTGGAGATACATCCCGGTCTATTCTGGATGGGCACGTCGTTTTATCACGCGATTTGGCGGCCCAAAATCACTACCCAGCAATTGATGTTTCAGTTAGCCTAAGCCGTTTGATGTCCGATATAGCCTCATCAGACCACCAAGCAGCTGCCAACCAATTCCGACAAACTTTGGCAGATTACGAATCAATTCGTGATGCTTATAACATTGGAGCCTACACCGTGGGTATGAACCCACAAAGTGACTATGCGATAGAAAATCTGGAATCGATGAATTCCTTTTTACGGCAAGGCAGCCAACCCAGTGAATTTCGCCAAACTGTATCTCAATTAGCTCAGGTTTTCGACCCAATTGAAGATTCACCTTCTTCTACATCTTCCTTTGGTTGACGTTAATTGTTACTTGTTTGTTTTTATTCTGGTTATTTGCTTTTTGTCAAATTCAAATATAGTCTTAGTCATCTAATCCAGAAAGCTTAAAATGCAGAAATTTCGCTTTGTACTCCAACCTGTTTTACAAAAGCGTAAAATGGCTTATGAGCAGATCAGTCGAAATTTGGCAATCACCCAACAAGAATTGCAGACGGAATTCCAAAAATTGACCGATCTCCAAGATCGGAATACTCAACTACGTTCTGATCTGAAATACCGAAGACAGCACCAAGGTTTTAAGGCCGCTGAGTGGACTACATATGCTGGTTACCTGCAGCACCTAGACCAAAAAGTTCAAAGCCAAATTCTTATCATTGAAGACAAAGAAAAACAAGTCGAAAACATCCGCCAGGAAATGCAAAAAGCCCGAGCTGAATATGAAGTTATGATTAAAATGAGAGAGAAAGCCCAGGCTGAACACCGACAGCAATTCCTAAAAGAGGAACAAGCGTTTTTAGATGACTTACCCAAGTCAAACCGTACTAGTATAAGTATGTAATAAATACTAAATAATAAATTTCAGTGATCTGAAATCTATAATTATGCCTCTAATTTTCCGATTTACAATTGCTGGTCTGTTATTAGTTTTGGCGATCTTTTCTATTCTTTTGTGGAAGCGATCACTCATAACCATTGACCTTCGAGAGGGTGGGATGATTGTTGCCACTGCCTATGACTTTGAACCAATAATAGGCCAATTCAAAACAGATGGACACGTTTCAATCCTTAGCGAAAAATCGATCAACAAATTAGTGGAAAAATCTAATTCTAGTGATTTAGTCGGTCAACTACGCCTGATGCCAGAGTCTGTCCAGAGTCGGTTTTTGCCCCACCTGTCAGATCTTAACAAAAAACAAATAAATTCAATTCTGAAAAGTAATCAAGGCTTGAACCAAATATGGATCAAACTGATTTCCTTGCGCAAGAAAAGTTCCAAACTTAAGCAGGGTCTCATCGACGATGCTGCAGAAATCTATCGTGAAGAAAATTCTCAAACCAGAGACTCGGCCGAAATTTCTAAGATATTACCAGGACTTAATATTGATGGTATCGACATAGAGCGAGGTGTTCCTGATATATATCAGATTCTATTCAGTATAAACGTCGATAAAATACAAAGTGATATGGATCAAGAGAATAAGCTGGAGAGAGAAATTGAACAAAAAGAAAGTTTGATAGTTAAGCTGCAATCAGAGTGCTCAAGCTTAGAAGATAAAAATAAAGAGTTAGAGAATACAAACGGACAATTGAAGAGGACCTTGAAAAACCTAAAAGAATTTAGTTTGCCAGATGGCCCCTTAACCCCTTAACGTAATAAATAGTAAATCTAATTATGTTGGAGAAAACTCTAAACTGGGTAACTAGTTTACTCACTCTCATTACAATTCTATTTTTATTATTGTGGCTAACTGAAATATCCAATCAGAAAAACCCTCAGTTTCAAGGTAGATCCGCCAGCGAGATCTATGGTTATGCAACCATCGACAATGGTTCTCTGGAGGTTAGTCTAGCTAGCCTATACGTGAAATGGGCCTCACAGAAGGAGAAAATTGATAAACTTTACCAACGACGTAACGATCTTCAGCGAATCCTTGAAAACAAAAAAACAGAAAAAAAAGAATTGGATGACGAAATTCAGCTTTTACAGAAACAGATCGAGGTAGTTAAGAAGTTAGTTGATACTGTTTCTAACAGTGCATCCAATTTGAAACAGCAAAAATAGGTACATAAGCTATGGTTAGAATACTGGCATTCTTATCTATCATTTTTTATTTCTTTGCTGTCTTTTTCGGCATGATGTTTTATTTTGACAATTTTAGCGAACAAGATGAAAAGGTAATGTCAGCTGGAGAGTTGTATGGTTACTCAGCGATTCAATTAACCACTCCAGAAATGGCCAAGAAAATTCAGTCTTTTTTGGAAGAAGAAAGTAAGATCAAAATGCAAATTGAAAACCTGAATAGCCAATTGAAAAAGAAAGAGTTAGAGGAAACTGGGATTTTTGAGAAAGTGGCCGAAGCGAAAAAAAAGTTACAAAAATATGAAAAAGATTTGGCTAGATATGAGAAGGGCGAGAAATTGGCAGACTTATTGCTAAAGCTACCAGCGATTAATGCGGCGGAAACTATTTCGACTTATAGTGATCTGGAGCTAAGGTTTTTTGTCGAGTATGCCATGCCTGTGATGCAGGCGGACGTAGCAAAAGAAAAACTCTACAAAAAGTTGTTGCAGTCAATTGGTCCTAATAAGATTCTCGCTACAAAAATCAGTAAGTTTACAATTCAAAAAGAAGAAAGGGCTAATGACTAATGTCTAGTTTATTTTTTACTGCCCCTTCTGCTACTTCGGAAGGTTTAGGAGCCAGCATGGATGTGCAGTCGCAGCAGACTCTGTCCAGCACTTCACTTGATCAAGAGGTTGGTAATTTTGCCAATGTTCTATCTGTAGCGATAGACCAGTCTCAAGTGGGTAGCGGCACCAGTTCACCTACTGATTCGATAAGTAGTTCGTTACAGCCGACTACTACTCATTTGTCGTCGGCCCCAATCGGTCTTAATTCTCAATCCCAAGCCAACCAACTATCTCTGTTACTGAATACTTCTGATGTTAGTTCGAATGCAAATTTGCAACCAACACTGACTGGCTTGAGTTTCGGTAATCAATGGAAATTGGAGCAATCTTTGGTATCGGACTCGCCGATGGCCGAGCAGGTTTCAGACTTGGCGAATTGGATTGAAAGTTTTGCAACTGAGAATAAACAAACGGACCAATTATCGAATCTCGGTAAGATGAGGCAAATTCTTCCGAAGATTGTGAAATCGATTCAGGCCAAATTGACTTCAGTCGAATTGGCGCGGTTAAACCTTCAGTTCACTGGGCAGCAACTAATAATGGAATTGGATCAAACAGAGATCCAGCTACCATTGTTAATGTTTCAGGAACCTGATTTCGATCCTCAGTTGGTAGCTCACATCTTGACGGCCAAAAGTCATACAGTATCAAGAAAAAACGATCAGAATGAAACAGATTTGCTGACTACCGTTCAGCTGTTTGAATCAGTTGATTCTGAAGGTACTGGCAATGAAATAGAGTCTGCTAGTCAATTTGGGCATCCTGCACTTATGACGGTATCGAATTTAGGGGTAACCAACCCGATTAAGGCTAATGATGTCGCTCTAAATGAATCATCTTCACATGTGCGAGCAGAAATATTTTCCACTTTTCCATCTACGCAAATGACTTTTCGGTTTGAAGCAGGAAGGAGCTATCTCAACACCGAGCAAGTGGATTGGTCAACAATTCAGGCAGATGATGATCAGAACCAACTGGGACTTACCCAATCAATGATTGGATCAAAAGCCAATGAGTTGGAGGTAACCAACATTACAGAGTCATTATTGATTGACGAAATCAGTCAATTGAACAATGTTGGACCAAATTCATTATCAGAAACCGAAATACAACAGGCAGCAAGCCAAATCCAACGTCTAGCGACCGGTTTAGCAGATAGGTCGTTGAGGCAGAACTTGTCTATTAATTCAACTGAATCAGATCCAGTCAAACAGCTCAACGTGGTGTTTGGCGTTGGTTCAGATAGGTTGACAATGGCAGTGCCTGGTTCAGAAACCCAGATATCTGTTCCTACGACTACTGACTTGCCGCTATCACCAGTAGCAGATTGGGTAGAAAAAATATCGACGCAAGTAAAAGAGGTGCTCGTTGAAAAGCCTAATACGGCCATTTCTACTTCATTGCCATTAATGACCTTTGGCCTAGACTTGTCATCAACTGAAGAAATGGAGGTGTTACCAGCTAGTTCAACCACAATCGGCCAAATCAAAGCTACTCAACAGATGCTTGGACATCTAGCAGCGGCAATGGAACAACCAGTCGCACCAGCGTCGGATGGGTTGTTACAAGTTAGTGTTCCTAACGGCATTGATCGGGTAGCTATGGGAGCCCGATTACAAGTGGAGGCTAACGATAGTTCTGTACGCTTAACCTTTCAATCTGAAAGCCCGGTGGTCCTGAGTTCTGTGCAAAGATCTTTACAGAGTTCTCTATCACAGCTTAATTTGTCAGGTCAACGGCAATCTGCTCAAACCGAATTTGCGAATTCTGTTGGCCTAGAAGCAGAAGTACCGGTTGAGTCTGTGTTAAATAGACTCAATGTGTCGTCGATGCATATTACTAGCTATAAAAGGAATACGGTACCAGAAGGAGATTCAGTTTCTTTCATGCCTAATCAGATGATAGCTGATGGTTCAGTTAAGTCTACAAATCCTAATTTTGGCAATGCTCAGAATCCGCTTTTGGCGACTTCGACTCAGTTATCAACGCAGATTTCTGAAACTAACTTTTCGGATGGTACTCAACCACTGACGGTGAGGTCTAACAACCTACCTAGCCCAACTGTTATGGGGCCACAGGCCTCCAATGAATTGGAGCCTAGCCCACTGAGTAATGGTTTAGATATAAACGGTTTGCCTTTAAATGTAGAAATAGAGTCAGTGCTGGGTGATCGACTAGGAAGACAGAATCACCGAATTTCAAATCCATTACTTGGTGGTAACCAACCCACAGTCACACCGACGATATCTGTAAATTCCATTAGTGAATCTACGGAGACAATTTCATTAACTGGAAATACTATTGGACCTCAGGTAAATAGTAGTACTTTAGGTCAGTCTTTTGATTCGCAAATGGCATTCGGCCAAAATGATGGTAACAATAGCGGCCTAACAGAAGATGAGCTTGGCTCCACTGAAAGCGATTCATTTACTACTGTTTTGGAGCAAGAAAATGAGACCCAGCGAATGGAGTTTCTGTCAACTACTCCTCAAAAGCAGATGAGTGAAATGGAAGGTGTTTCACCACAAGATGAAGTCAGCTCTCAATTTGCCGAAGTTCGACGCGTTCGAGAAGCCAGACAAGACATTATCCGTGAAATTCAATCACTACAGGCTGATCGCCGTCAGGAATCTGACCGAGAGATGACTATTCAGCTGCAGCCTGCACGATTGGGCCGGTTAATGGTTCGTGTCTCTCAACGTCGAGATTTGGATGGAAACTCTGCCGTGGCAGTTCAGATACAAGCTAGCTCGACAGAAGCCCAGCAGTTGTTGATGAACGAGTTATCGGATCTTAAGTCAGATTTTCAAAGTCAAGGCATAGATCTAACCGGCTTAGAGGTTTCGATTGACAGCGGAAGAAATTTCCACCAATCTCGCTCACAGGGATTATTTTTCGCTGATTATCAGCGACAGATGCGTTCCGGTGGAAATTTACGCTCGGCAGACCCACCTATTTCGTCAATTCACCGCTCTGAAGGCCCATCCAAAGTTGGCACGCAATATGCCAATAACCAATTGAACTTAGTCATTTAAACATGACATTTGAGAGCTGCTTGGAAAAACCAAGTAGCTCTCAAGTATCTTATTTACCGAAGTCAATCTCTGTTAGTTAACCAAACTAAGCGACCAAACGCTAAGATGGAGAGGTTATTGGAATGGATGTTAAACAGCAGTCTGGGTTGCCAGGGTTCATGCAAAAAAATCCAACCCTTCAAGTCGACCGAAAGCAAGAACTGGGAAAAGACCAATTCTTGAAACTTTTGGTCACACAACTCAAGTATCAAGACCCACTAGACCCGATGAAAAACGATGAATTCATCGCTCAAACAGCTCAGTTTAGCGCCTTGGAGCAGATGCAACAAGTTAATGAAAACATCACCAAACAAAGTGGTCTTTATCAGCAAGTAGTTAATGCTGCAACCGTTCAGTACATTGGTAAATCAGTATTAACGCCGGGAAACAAAGTAGAACTAACCGCTGGCCAACCAGTTCAGTTTGGAGCGGATGTTCCTTCTGCAGCTAATTTGACGGTCAATATTAAAGATAGATTTGGTCGAGTAGTTGACACCTTACATCTTAATACCGATAAAGCTGATCGATTAGATATTGAGTGGGATGGGCNTAATTCAGANAATCAACCNCTCCCTNATGGCACCTATAAATTTGAAATACAAGGAATTAANAGCTCAGGAGAAGTAGTTCTACCTGTTGCTTTGACCAAAGGTAAGGTCGCCGGTATTTCAAATAAGAATGGCAAAACTATGCTATCGGTTGATGGNCGATTAGTTGATCCGAGTAAAGTTTTAGCTACTACAAATTAAATTTTAATTATTTTTTGCTTATGATGANCTGGATAGCCTCATCATAAAATCCAGTAAGCTTATAGACAGGAGAAAAATACATGTCAAAATCACTACTTAATGGGTTAGCTGGGATCCGTGCCCATCAGACCCAAATGGATGTGATTGGTAATAATATCGCCAACCTTAATACTGTTGGTTACAAAACCTCTCGTGCTACTTTTCAAGAAACTTTGAACCAAACCATCGCTCCAGCTCAACCTCCAAGTGGAGGTATGGGTGGAGTTAACCCTAGTCAAATTGGTTTGGGTACTACCATTGGGGCAGTGAAGTCGATTTTTACCCAAGGCAATTTGCAAGAAACAGGTAGTACAACAGATTTGGCTATTTTAGGGNACGGTTTCTTTGTTGTCAATAATGGGGACGACAATTTCTATTCTCGAAATGGAAACTTCCATTTCGACGGAAATGGAATGATCGTTAACAATCAGGGAATGNCAGTTATGGGTAAACAGTATGATGCACGTGGTGCTGTATCCGGAGGTATTGGCCCTCTGGAAATTCCTGCTGATAAAAAGATTCCAGCCCAAGATACAACTAAAGTGGACTTTAGTGGTAATCTCAGTTCTGAAGTTAGTGTTAAAGGTACAATTACAAAAACTAAGCCTTTTATGGCTACGGCTGACCCTAGTGAGGATTTCAGTGGTTTATATGCTAATGGAACAGCCGAAACTTTTCTCAACTTAACCAGAGGAATGGATACTTTAACTATAGGTTTTGAAGATACAGTTGCAGGCACAGCGCCTGTTCAACAAACTTTCACCTATGGTATTG
This sequence comes from Candidatus Poribacteria bacterium, assembly GCA_002729015.1. The sequence goes on along the minus strand of PBVO01000046.1, from coordinate 17,952 downwards.
ATTTCACTACAGTTCAAGATTTAGTAAATGTGGTTAATGATCCAGCTAACGGATTCAACACTTTTTTCACAGCTTTAGATCCTCCTCCAGCAGAAGGTCAAGTCCGATTCGCAGCAGCCGCGAATGGGGTTAGGTTAACTATGATTAGTGATACTAGTAGTGCACTTAACCAAGCTTTTGGAAATGTGGACGGACGAGTGCTAATTACTGCTGGAGATACTGTAGATTCAGACGAATTTGCACATATTGCTAAAGACACCGACAAGCTCGTCAAACTACGCAATGCACAAGGAAATCGATTGGACTTGCAGGCTAATGATCTAATCTTACTGAAATCGGCTACTATCGGCGGTAATGAACTGAATGCCAGTCAAGTNTCAGTTTTACAAACTGAAGGAGCTACTCCAGCCGATATACCTATTACTGACGATACTACGCTTCAGGAATTACGAACTGGTTTACAAAAGGCACTTTTTCAAAGAGTACGAAAAAATCCGGATGGAACNANCGTTGATGCNGCAGAAAAAGATCCAACAACCCAGTTGTATACGGCAGAGCCGGAAGAAATTGTCTCTATTGAGGCCGACGGATCAATTAAAATCAATGGTGGTTTAGGTTTGGATCGTGAACTAGAAAAGATCCAGATAGGAGCGGCCGATGGAACAGGAGTAGAACGCTCCAAATTTGGTAGTAGCTTTAGTTTTTTTGACACTCAGAAAGCTGAAGACGTAACACACATTATGTCTACTACAGTTTTTGATAATATGGGTCAAGCACATGACTTAAACCTCAATTTCAAGAAAACACGGGAAGCCGGTAAATGGAGCTGGGATGTAACTTTATCAGGCAATGAGAAGATCAAGAGTGGTGGATCCGGAACTATTCGTTTTAATTCTGATGGTTCATTACAAGCCTTTGAATATGAACAAGGAGCAACTGCTCTGAGTTTTGACCCGGGTAATAACGCCGATTTTGTTGAGATCGAAATTGGGGTCGGATTAGAACAATCTTTTAACGGGATAACCCACTTCGCCTCGGCTTCGACGACCACATCAGTCGAACCTGATGGCTATCCGCCAGGAAGTATNGAGACCATTGATATTGATGATGTAGGTCTGGTTTCAGCTAACTTTGACAATGGTGAGCGNCGNCCAATGGCTCANNTAGTTTTAGCTCAGTTNAATAACCCNGCNGGTTTACTAAAAGTACANGACAGTATGTATTCCGANTCGGTTAACTCTGGNGGAGCNATNGTTGGNGAACCNGGNATTACNGTTCAGGCTAAATTGGTCTCCAAAAAACTAGAACAATCTAACGTCGATATTGCNGAAGANTTTGCCAGACTNATTATGGCTCAACGTGGATTACAAGCTAACTCNCGGGTAATTACTACTTCCGACGATATTATGAATGAACTCATTAATTTGAAACGGTAATCAGTTTTAATTGATCTATTAACAAAGAAAAGTTGAAGACGAAACGCCAATATTAACAGTTCCGATGTATAGTTAATATTGAGCGATTTCGTCGAGTGAGATTTATTTATGGATCTAACAAGTATAATTGGGTTTGTTGTAGTTTTAGTATGTATTTTATACGTTGTCGGTACAAGTTTCTTTGGTCTACCTAACCCAACCTTTTTACAAAGATTAATTGACCCTGCTAGTCTTATCTGTGTTTTAGGTGGTATGACAGGTGCAACCTTGATTACTTTTTCCCAAGCTCAAATTGGTAACTTTGCCAAGATTTTCGGTCAAGTTCTGGCTCCACAAATGGAATCAGAACAGTCAATCGAAATGATGAAAAAATTGCTTGAGATTGGGACNGAGGCACGCCGAGGTGGAATCCTTTCAGTTGAATCACTAGTGGCCGAGTTAGATGATCCTTTTTTGCGAAAGGCCCTGCAACTAGCAGTTGATGGACGAGATTCGGATGACATTCGGGACACGCTACAGGGTGAGTTGACATTTATGTCTGGCCGACACGAGACAGGAGCCTCGGTATTTGACACCATGAATAAATATTGCCCTGCCTTCGGAATGATTGGTACGCTTTTTGGCCTGATTGCTATGCTTGGTAGCATGGGGGGGGCAACCATGGATATGGGTGCTTTGACTGGAGGTATGGCAGGCGCTCTACTTACTACACTCTACGGATCTGTTTTTGCTAATTGCCTTTTTGCCCCAGTTTGTGACAACCTAAAGTCTAAGTCTAAAGCTGAGATCACCTATCGTGAAATTGCCATCGAAGGCGTAGTGATGATTGCATCAAGTACTGCACCTCCACAAATGCGTGCTCGTTTCCAATCGTTCTTAGCACCAAAAGACCAAGATGCACTAGATGCTTCGTAGGGAATTTCGATGGGTGAAATTAAGTGTAAAAAATGTAATGAAAAGAATGAATANCCAGATGGGGCACCAGAATGGATGACTACCTACTCGGACATGGTAACCTTACTTCTAACGTTCTTTGTCTTAATGTTATGTATGGCTACTTTTGACCCGATTAAATTTACTTCGGTTTCTGAAGCCTTTTCAAAATCTTTTGGTATGATGCCTTCTTTCGATAGCCCAATTAAGAGGAAAAGTCAAAAACGGCCAGTAAGAGAACAATACAACACCGAAGAAGAACGCATGCGAGGTGTTGGCTACCGTATGAAAAAATCGTTTCCTAAAGGTACAATAGACGTTGATATTACTAAAGATGGTTTGCGTCTGACATTAGAAAATAATCCTAGTATTCAATTTGAATCGGGTGGAGCGNAGTTGAGCNCTGGGATGGAAGAAGTACTTCTGGAGGTGGCGAAAGAACTCAAAAGTTTGGGGGGTAATCGAATCTTCATAGCTGGCCACACAGACCAAAATCAAGTTGTGGGTGGGAAATATGAAGATAATTGGCAGTTGTCTTATGCTAGGGCCAGGGCCGTTCAAAAATTCTTGACAAAAGTTGGTCCACCGAACGGAGTACCTTACGTCAAAGAAAACAATACTGCGATCAAGGCTTATGCAGATACAAAACCTTTACCTTCTGCTGAAGAAGATAAAGACAATAGAAGAATCGAAATTTTCATTGAACATCGTTTTGAAAAACCAAGAGGATTGTCCGATTAAAGAAATAGTTTCTTCTTTTGATTTAATCAATATATTCTGTTCTTGTTGTGTACTCTAGTCTGCGTTATAATTGCAGCTAAGCAGAATCGTTATGACAGAAGATACCAATGTTGACCGTTCAAAGAAAGAAAAGATCAAGATCGACCCTGCTATATCTTTCTTTCCTTTTATACTGATTGCTACGACAGCTGTTGCTGTTGCAATTCCACTAATTTATTCATCGACCCCCAAATCTGACGCTGCCCCCCCCACTTCCGCCGGGGAAGAAAGAAGGCTTATTGATACTGTAGATGGGACTGATAAAAACGACCTGTTCGATAAAAAAACGCCTTTAATGTTCAACACCAGAGATCGTGAGGCATTGTCTAAACAATTTGGTGTTGAACTCGAATTCAAGAAACTGGTTGAAAAAGAAAGCGAAACTTGGAATATACTACAAGAAAACAAAACTTGGCAAGTAATACAGTTGAGGATCAAAGAGATATGCTTTTTAGTTTTGTCCAACCAGACCAGTAATGATTTGAAACATGCAGCAAACCTTTCAAAATATGGGGATCAGATTCTGGTACGGATGAAGCGTGATATTTTTTCTAAGCCGGAATATGCTGAGTTCGATGATTTTGTTGTTGGAATTAACATTAAGAATCTTTATAAATACACACGACCTGGTGCGGAAGAAAAATGATGACGAAAGTCGGGCGAACTATACTGTATAAACAAGAGTGTTGTCCTGACACATCAGGAAAATCCATGAGAGATATGAAGTGTACATCCTTTGGTGGTTCAAAGATTGACATTTATAATTTATTCACTTCGTATAATGAGATCAAGCAAATATTAACATTGATTGTAATCTGCTTACAAGTACGAGGTTTCAGACGGATTTAACCCATGACTGAAAATATTGGACCTACTGACAACGAACCTACTGACGATGATTCTACGACTAAAGAAACAGAGAAAGACTTGGCGGAAAGCCTTGATGACCAAGACGCTCAAGCAGAGAAACGCAGCATTCTTTTTGTCGTATATCCTATACTGCTAGTCTTGGTAGCTGGAACTGCGGTGTTAGGGACGATACTGTTCTATGGAGGGGAATCTGCCAATGAAGAAGAGGTAGCCCAAACCCAATTTCAGGGAGATATTTTCGGATACAAAATCAATCCGGATTCACGTGGTATTTTCATTCCCCCAATTACCGCTGAACTTGTCTCGGTTCAGCCCAGTGACGCTTACACTAAGCTGGCGATGGTTCGGTTACAATTAATCGTTGAATCTAAGGTCATACAACGATGGAATGGGTTACCGCCAGAAGTCCAAGATATTTTGAGAGGCAACATCCGAGAGCAAATTACCCTAGTTCTAGGAGAGAAGACAACTGCTCAACTGCAAAGCTATGACAAAGATGATCGGGACCAATATGCTCAAGCTCTTCGGAATCATATCAATATGTACGTGTTTAACCAGTTTTCCGGAGCAGGAAGTGAAAAGAAAGTAAAAAAAGGCCAACCAAAAAAAAATTTTAAAACACATTTTCCTAAAGATCCAATCAAAAAAGTAATATTCTATGAAATGTTGGTAGTCAATAATTAGTCATAATTACTTTCTTACAGGCAAAAAATGACAGATGATACAACTTTATCACAAGACGAGATAAATGATTTAATTTCAGGTGGTAGCCCAGTTGATGATTTAGAAAGTGATACTGATGGCTCTGGCCTGCTTGACAGTCTAACAGGTAAATCCTCACTAGGCAGTGATCCTAGCAAAAAAAAATATGAACCTATTAGGCTTGGTGAAAAAAGAGGATATACCTCCAGAAATTATGATAAAACTGTTATCGCACTTCACCAGCAAATGGCTCGATCTTTAGGTACGTCTTTGTCCGGTATGCTCGGAGCATTGATCGATGTCGAGCATGCATCTATTGATGCACTCAGCTATGGCGATTATATTATGTCTTTGCCCGAAATATCCTGTTTGGGACGAATCAAGCTGCCCGGAGCTACAGGTAACATCGTGGTTGAAGTAGATTTAGAACTAGTATTCCCGGTGGTGGAAAGACTTTTAGGTGCACGAGGATTAACATCCATAGATGATACGCGCCGGTTAACAGAAATCGAACTAAAAATTATTGAACGCTTATTCGAAGAGATCTTGGTTAGTATGAATTCGACTTGGCGACAACTCAGGCCAGATGTTAAATTTGTTCTAGAAGCAGTTGATACTGATACTGAGTCAATTCAGGGAGGAACAATAGCCGACCAAATGACCTATGTCGTTATCAGTGTTAAGTTTGCTGATGTACAAGGAAAGATCAGTATTTGCTATTCGTCTAGTGTAATTGAACCAATCTTGTCAGAAAATGAATTAGAGGAACTTAGTAATTCAAGCATGTCCGTTGAACTAGAGCAACAGGAAAGAGCTTCTCAAAAATCACAGGTGAAAGAAGGCGCTAGCAAAACAAACGTTTGGGTTCGGGCTGTCTTGCCAAAAACTAGCTTACCCATGCGCGACTTAAGCCAACTAAAGATTGGGAGTATGATTGAACTCGATACTCAAGTCCGAAACAATCAGATAATAGACCCAGTTATCGTGGAAGTCGAAAAACAACCCCGATTTTACGGCCGCCTTGGTCGATATGAAAAAAATAGGGCTGTCAAAATTACCAGTCTGTATGAAGAAGACCTGTAGAAAAAAAATAGGAGCAGAAAGTGGTAGAAATAGACGAGAATACTGTTAGCGAAGATACTCTTTCCGGTGATGATGGACTTGACCTTGATGAAAATAGTCCGGAAGAATTAATTGGTGGGATGGATGTTGTAGGTGAAGATTTCACTGTTGAGGAAACTATTGAAGGTACAACTGCTCTACAAAGTACTCCACATGCATTGGAATTGTTACAAGATATCAATTTAGATGTTGTAGTTGAATTAGGACGGACACGAAAACCACTTCGGGATATTCTGGCTTTTACTCCCGGTAATGTGATTGAACTCAATAGTATGGTTGGTGATTCTGTCGATGTTTTGATTAATGATCGTTTAATAGCTAAGGGGGAGGTCGTGGCATTTGAGGAGCGGCTGGGGGTTCGGATTACTAGTATTGTGACACCTGAAGACCTAATCAAAAAAACAATGAAGTGACTTGGTATGTCATCTACCTTGGTATCGCAATCAAACCGAGTTTCTTGGTATTACTTTATTTGTGTCGTCTTTTGCTGCTTTTACCCAATAACAGCTACTTGGTCGCAAGCATCAACTTCAGATAACGACTTCACTCCACCTCCCGGTCAATCCTTAGCATGGATCGGTATTGTCCTGAAAACCACTTTTTGGTTAGTTATTATTATTGTTGCTATTTTTGTGACAATTTTTTTACTCAAACGCTTCATTTCACCAACTGCCAATATAAATTCCCTAAGGCCTGTTCGCCTGCTCTTTCAGGAATCGTTACAACCAGGAAAGTCGATTTGCTTGATTCGGGTCATTGATCAAGTTCACGTAGTTGGTGTCACCAATAGCCAAATCTCATATTTGGCTACGCTAGACGAAGATGAAATCGATCAGATTGATAATTGGTTAAAGCGGCCAGATTCTATCGGTGGGGACGAAGGGCGTGCGAACAAAATCCAACAGTTTCTAAATCGATTTAGTAACTGAAGTTGGCAAATCTAAATCATGACTAACCGTCGTAGAATTTGGTTGTTAGCCTTAGTTAGCATTTTGGGGTTGATCTGTTTTTCTGTGCCAAAGGTTAGCTTGGCGCAAGATTCGTCAGACCCAATACCGCTCCCCCGATTAAATTTCAGTGTTGACCAAAGTACAGACCCCCAAGATCTGAATGTAACTTTGCAGATTTTTTTTCTGCTAACCGTTTTATCTTTGGCGCCTTCATTCTTAATTCTAACGACTTCCTTCACCCGATTTGTGGTGGTTTTTGCATTCCTACGCCAAGGTCTAGCCATTCCACAAATTCCACCAAACCAAGTACTAATGGGACTGGCTCTATTTTTAACTTTCTTTGTCATGGCCCCAGTGTGGAAAGAAATAAACAATCAAGCTTTACAGCCCTACTTAGCTGAAGAGATTACTCAGAGAGAAGCTTTTGATCGAGCAGTTAAGCCAATGCGAAATTTTATGTTTCAACAAACACGAAACACCGACCTCAAATTGATGGCACAATTGGGAAAAGTTGAACAAATGGCAACTCGTGATGACGTACCACTTCAAGTATTAATTCCCGCGTTCGTAATTAGCGAATTGACCACTGCTTTTACAATAGGCTTCATTATTTTTATTCCTTTTTTAGTAATCGATATGGTAGTTTCCAGCATCCTAATGGCAATGGGTATGATGATGCTACCTCCTGTAACTATTTCACTTCCCTTCAAGATTCTATTATTCGTACTCATCGATGGTTGGAATTTACTTACTGTTTCTCTAATTTCTGGGTTTAAATTTTAGACAAAATGAAAGAAGAAGCAGCAATTTACATTATTAGGCAAGGAATGCAAGTTCTGTTTATTGTAGCAGGACCACCGTTGATTGCCGGACTGGTGATCGGTTTGATTGTTAGTATTTTTCAAGCAGCAACTCAAATACAAGAAATGACTCTCAGCTTTATCCCAAAACTTATCGCCATTTTTGGGATCATCATTCTGTTATTGCCTACTATGATTCGAGTTATGGAAACCTTCGCTCGAGAATTAATTACTAATTATTCTTACTATCTACAGTGACCATTCAATCAGCATGAACGAAGGGTTTTCGCTCTCTCCTGATTATTTTGTTCATTTCATGTTGGTTTTCTTTCGCTTGGGAAGCGTCGTCATTTTTGCTCCTTTTTTCAATCATAGTTCTTTTCCAACAATTTTAAGAATTTCTCTAGCCTTATTACTCAGTTTGGTTATTTTTCCTCTGCAAAATTCGATACTCTTCGTAGCTCCAACCTCAATTTATATTTTCTTTTTAGATATTCTACGTGAGTTATTAATTGGTTTTACCATCGGTCTTTCAGCCCAATTGATTTTCACTGGTATTCAGTTTGGGGGTGAGTTGATCAGTGTCCAAATGGGGTTAAGCACAGCAACGCTTCTTGACCCAGGGCAAAATCAACAAACAACGTTGATCTCGCAATTGTATAACCTTTTTGCTCTGGTAATTTTCATTAGTATTGGAGGCCACCGCCTTTTTGTTCAATCTATGGTCCAAACCTTTGATATGATCCCCCTTGGCGACTTTTACATTAGTGCCAACCTCAATTCACAAATAACAACTATCTTTGGCCAAATTTACGCCATTGGCTTCCAGATTTCAGCACCTGTTTTTGTGGCTTCTTTTTTGACGACTGTGGCTATGGCTCTTGTAACTCGTGCAATACCACAAATCAATGTTTTTGTAATTGCTCCTCCTTTTCAGATAATCATAGGGTTTGCCATGATTATTTTCTCCTTAAGAGCTAGTGTCTTTATGTTTCAATATTTATTTGAACAGATGGCAACGAATCTAAACACAGTTATCCAAGAAATTAGCAAGACGAGTCTTGAATAATTACCTAGTGAATTAAGGAAATTTACAGAATCCAACGAGGCTCATAAACAGACCTAAAGTTCTTATAAAAACAATACTTTATCTTGCCTCTTGAATCTTCAGGTTTTTATCGATATTTCGGATAGTAGGCTCTACTAACACAACCGTGATTAGCTTGGGCAGTTGTTGCGCAAAAATCAGCTAAGTATCCTCTAGGTTCACCCATCGATGTTTGTGGGTGCCAATTTTCCCTTCTTGTGGCAAGCGTGTCTTCGTCGACGTGTAAGTGAATATCACCAGCCAGAAGGTCAAACGAAATGCGATCTCCGTTCTCAACGAAAGCGATTGGTCCACCGACTGCTGCTTCTGGAGCACAGTGAACACCAATGGCCCCATGTGAAACGCCAGAAACCCGGGTATCAGACAGGAAAGCGACTTTACCATCAAGCTCTGGGACAGAAAGTGCCGCTGTGGCCACCAGGACTTCGGGCATTCCACATGCTACTGGCCCAAGGTTTCTCAGAACAATGACCATACCTGGTTGTATGTGTTTAGCTTCAACTGCTTGTGCTACCTGTCTTGCATCGTCAAAGCAAATTGCCAATCCACTAAAAGTTGAACTTTCCATACTGGATACTTTAAAAACTACTCCACCTGGGGCAATATTACCAAAACAGACTTGCATATCAGCAAAGCGTTTAAAAGGCCGATTATATGGGGCAAGTAAATCTTGGTCATTTTGTACTAATGGCACATCAGTTAAATTTTCTGATACTGTTCCGCCTGTAATAGTTAGGCAGTCTCCGTCCAAAAGACCATTGACTAACAAGTGCTTTAGCAATAGAGGTGTTCCACCCAGGTTGTGTAAATCAACCATTGTTCGATTACCGCGAGGAGCAAAACTAGCGAGGACGGGAGTTGTTCGTAAAACTTTCTGTATGTCGACTAAGCTGAAATCTACTTTAGCTTCCAACGCCAATGCCAGCAAGTGAAGGATACCATTGGTGGAACCACCTGCAGCAGCAATGGCAACGGTGGCATTAATGAATGCAGCCTTAGTCAAAATGTCTCTCGGTCGAATATCAGCTTCGAGCAAATTATGAACTAACTTTCCTGTTTTTTGACATTCTTTTCGCTTTTCTTCACTCATGGCTGGTATGGAACTACTATATGGAGCCATCAAGCCAATAGCTTCCATAGCAATACCCCAAGTGTTGAAGGATGCAGCGATACCACACCCACCTGCTCCAGGACAAGCTAATTGCAATATCTCATCCGCCTCATCTTGGCTGATGGCCCCAACGTTGGCCGCTGCTTGGGAATCATAAACATCCAAAATGGTAATGTCCTTTCCCTGATAGCAACCAGGCATTATGCTTCCACCACTAACGATTAGTCCAGGATAATTTAGTCTGGCCAGCGCCATGGCAAATCCAGGACCATTCTTATCACAATTATGTAAGCCAATTAAAGCATCATATCCATGTGCTGATACTACGCATTCTGCTGAGTTGGCAATCATGTTTCGAGATGGTAGGCTGCCATTTCCCCCTTCGTGCCCTTGTGTTATGTTGTCGCTCACCCCTAGTGTTCCAAAGGGAAAACCAATTAACCCGGCCGATTTACAACCATCAGTTAATTGCTGAGCTAGCTCGTAAGCATGCATGTTACATAGATTACCATCTAGTAATGGTGTTCCTATACCAACCTGAGCTCGGTTGAAATCGGCATCATCGAATCCGAGACCATAATAAAATGCTGTAATCCCTTTCTGCCAACCTTGAGTCAGGCGTCGGCTGTTCCAATTAAGTGCCAAAATATACTCCTTTTGATCTTATATCACGTTTTCGACTAGCTGATTATATCAGTCAAATACAGCATGGTCTAGTTTAGCAGGTACAAATACAGACAGGTTTTTCTCAACATAATTGTCAAAATAGAATTTGTGAAATCTACCAATTTGAAATAGAATCAGATTTAGTAGGAAGAATTATAAGGAAGAAAGCCCATGAAAAGAAAAGTCAAGACCCTAAATATGACGATTTGGTTACTTCTTCTTGCCTTCTGTAGTTGCGAAAATTTAGCTAAAGATGATTTGGTTTAGTAAATAACAACTTATCTCTCAAAGCATCACCTACACAAATGGAAGTTGATTAGGTTTTGGTTCCTGCTGGCAGATTTTCTATGGAAGATGTCAAAAATGAGGAAACCCATTGGATCCTAATGTCTCAGCCGGTACATCAAGTAACTGTTAGTTCTTTCTATATGGATATACATGAAGTGACAGTTGGTCAGTTTAAGTAATTTATTCACGATTGTCATTATCACCCCGATTTGGCCAGAGTAAATATTTGGAATTTTGAACGTTTCTGGCACTAAGTTGCTCATTATTTATCTGAGGGTAACTATCCCATAGTTTTTGTAAGTTGGCCTGACGCAAATAACTACGCTCAATGGATCGGGAAACGATTGACAACCGAGTTCGAGTGGGAGTATGGGACGAGGGAAGGACTTGTTGGCAATCGTTATACTTGGGGAGACCTGACTTACCAATATCAAGCTAATTGCCGAGGGAAAAGCTGGAAAGACCGATGGCATCGTGTCAATCCAGTTGGTAGTTTCCCTGCCAATGGGTTTGGACTCTATGATATGAGCGAGAATGTCTGGAAATGTTGTTCTGATTGGTTTCACGACACAAACTTGCAGCTACAATCGGCCAATATGCCCTCCAACCAAAGTCGCAATCACCAAAAACGACGTGTTTTAGAGGTAGATCCTGGAATAACACTCAAGACAGTGGCCTGCGAGTTGCTATTCGTCTGAGCGGAATTCCTTCCATAAATCAGAATTTTTTCACACTTGGTTCAATCGGTTTTCGGTGTGTATCGGATGTTGAATTACTCCTAATCTCCACTCATCAGGAAACAAATTCTTTTAATTATTAGCACTTTCTGAGCAGTAGATCAAGGCTCATACCTAGATTAATAAAAAGGATTTTATACCCTCTCGGTAAGAAATTGACTTGCTTTCTCGCTCGAGATTTAGGATATAACGTTATTCAATAAGCCTTGTCAAACTCAAACCAGACAACTTAATAATATAAGTGAGCCTACATTTACTTATAACATGATATAATCTTGCGGATAACAAAGGTTGTTGAAATTAATGGTTTTTCCGTTTCATGGTCGGGTTGGTATTGGTTTAATTGTTATTTTTTGGCCGCTGAATTGGTTAGTACCCAATTGGCTGACGAGTTCAGAAAGTCCACTTCTAATTTCTCATTTTGGCTGGGTTGGTTTTTTCCCTTTGTGGTTGGGCTATTGCTTAACTGTTTCTGCTCTGACTTGTTTAAGAAAGGGAAATTCTATACTTACCCGGAACTTTTTTGCTTACTGCCTTTTGTTTGTCATTTCTTCACCCAGTTGGTGGCTATTTGAGTTCATAAATTGGCGAACTCAAAACTGGTTTTATGAAGGGCGCTCTAGTGTTACCAGCCTTCAGTATGCTATTTTCGCCTCAATCAGTTTTTCAACGGTAATACCAGCAGTATTTGGTACTGCAGAATGGGTTTCGACTTTTGACTGGACCCGGCGACCTTTGAGGGGTATCCGGTTTACTATACGGCCACGGAATACAATATTGATGTTTATATTGGGTTGGTCAATGTTAGGCTTACTAATATACCGTCCCCGCTATTTCTTCCCCTTTGTATGGATGTCGGTTCACTTTATTTTAGATCCCATCAACGCTTGGCTTGGCCACAATTCGCTACTAAGTCATACAAATCGTGGCGACTGGAGGCCTGCCTTTTCATTAGCTGTTGGATGCCTGATATGTGGTTTTTTTTGGGAGATGTGGAACTTTTATTCCTACCCGAAATGGATTTATCGGGTACCTTTTGTCGGTTTTTTGAAAGTTTTTGAAATGCCATTACTTGGTTATGGTGGCTATATTCCCTTTTCTTTTGAGATTTATGCTTTGTATCATCTTGTTACTGGTATATTCAATATGCGATCAGTTACCGACCCCTTCAAACCGGTATTGTAAAACCTATGTTAATAGAACCACCCGATTTCATATGCTGATTAGTTGAAAATTAGGAATATTCCGAATGTAATTTGATTATGAAACATCTGGGTTTATAGAGACCTGTATCTCTGGTGCTATATGAAACTTAAAAAGTTAAACAACAATTCAGAGAGCGTAAAATTGGTCAAGTCTCTACTCGTAAAATATCGACTTTTGAAACGCAAAAACTCAATGGTGTTGACTATGGAGAAAACGCAAATTTATATTAACTTTGAGGAGACATAGCTCAAAAAATATAAGGCAATCTATAAATTGAATGACTCGTCTTAACCACAACTTTTAGATGGAGGTAATATGACAATACTCGGTAGTGGTGATTATACGTATCAGGTTTCAGGTGAAAACTGGGGTAACTTACCCGAAGGTTGGTTCTATAAAGAGGCAACTTCGGTAGACATTGATTCTAAAGATAATGTATATGTTTTTAATCGAGGCAATCATCCGATGATTGTGTTTGATACCGAAGGTAACGTAGTACGGAGTTGGGGGCATGGGAGTATTTTCACCAATCCTCATGCAGTGACAATTGCCCCAGACGATACTGTCTGGTGTGTTGATAATGTAGATCATTCTATTCGACAATTTACACCAGAAGGTAAACTCATAATGACGCTTAATGAGCCATATCAACACTCACCCGCTATGAGTGGTAAGCCGTTTTGTAGTCCGACTCGCGTAGCTATCGATCCGAGAAATGGAGATATTTTGGTAGCTGACGGATATGGTAATGCCAAAGTGCACCGTTTTTCGCCTGATGGCAAGCACTTACTGAATTCTTGGGGGCAAGCAGGAACAGAATTGGGCAGTTTTAATATAGTTCATGATATTGATATTGACCCTGATGGCTACATATATATTGGCGATCGTGAAAATCGACGCATACAGGTTTTCAACCCAGAAGGGCAGTTAGAAGCAAGATGGGGAGATCTATCCAGAACAGCAGCTGTCCACGTCAGCGATGGATTAATTTATGTAGGTGAATATTATGCTGGTGGTGAAGAAGCTTACAAAGTTGCAGGTCAGCTAGGTCCAAGGATTTCTATTTTGGATGGGAAAGGTGAAGTTATTGTTCGGCTTGGCAATGAAGCCTTTGGAGATCAACCAGGAAGATTCTATGCTCCACATGCTGTTGCAACGGATTCCGTCGGAAATATCTATGTTGCCGAGGTCTCATTCGCAGAATTCGGTCGCCTACTTGACCCTCCAAAAGAACTTCGGTCGATGCAAAAACTGATTAAAAAGTGACGCAGACCAACTTTACGGGTTACACATTAGGCCCACGATAATCAAATAAATAGTCGTGGGATTCGTCTAGGAAGACTGTGTGTGGATCCACACGACAATTTTGAAAAATTGACTCACATCCTTTGACATAACGAAGTCTTTGACCCCTACGCAACCAACCAACGTTATGGACTAAAGCAATCATGTGTCGGTACTGATCAGATCTGTTAGATGTACCTCGGTGCCACAGGCGCATGTCTCGGATGAGCACATCACCCTTTTGTGTTTCACCTCGAACCGGAGGCCGTACTTTGCGTCTATTTTCTTCTGTTTCAGTATCTAAGCCTCGGGAAACATCTCCAATCAAATGTGTTCCTGGCCAGAGTTCGATTGCACCCTCTGCCTCCGTTACTTCTATTGTTGGAATATTTACTACTACTGAAACAGTAGGGTGAGAAGGGTTCAGATTTGGCCACAGATGTCCAGCATCCATATGCAAACCTTGTTGAGTACTACCTGGTGCATTGGTATTACCATTATAAAATCCATTAAAGGCTCCCTTCCCTAATAGTGTGATACTAAGGTGCTCAACAATGGGATTGGAAACAATATCAGTAAATAAATACGGGGCAAAAGGTGGTGGTCCTTGCTGCAATTGACCAATTTGAAGACGACCAGACCACCTTTCAGCGTTTGCACTGATGATAGAATGGGAATCATCTGTCATTTTCTGATGCAAGAAATCTAAATGATCGGTTGAGACAATATTGCCAAGAATCGTGTACCCTTCTACCCGAATATTGTTAATAGCCTGTTCAAGGTGATCATTCGATAGCTCTCCCTGCTCTAACTCGTTAGAACTAACCTCAATTCTCATTTATTTCACTCCATTAAATGCATTAACTTAACACGAGATTCACGCTACTGGCAAGATTTTCAGTGAAATCGATTAAAGAAATCATATGTTTTCTAATTTTTTTGTTTTAATTTTATTAACAGATTATTAGTCATTTGGCGGAAGAAGATTTTGGTGGACTTGTAATAATAAATTTTGAGGGAAAATCGGAAATAATTACCAGTAAGTACGCATAAATTGCGATTGATCTCACGTGTGGCATAATTTGTTAGATATTTTTTAAATTCGATAAGGTCGAAATATTACTTTTCACTTCTATTAATACTAAATCTTGACTTTGTATATTTCCTTGGTATGATAGCCTGAGAAATTGAGGATTATAAATCTTCACTAATTTTTTACCAACCAAAATTTGGAGATAGTTGTAACATGTTTCGTAAAATTAGTTCTATTGCTATTGTAGTATTAGTAGCCTTATCATGTTTGACGGTTCAAGCCGGTATCAAGGACGTTGATTTGAAAAAGGGCTTGGTTATGTATATGTCCTTTGATGAAGGAACAGGAAAGTCTGTCGCAGACGTTTCCAGTAATGAGCTAAAAGGTTCCGTTGAAGGGAATGCTAAGTGGGTCGCGGGTAAATTTGGCAAAGCTCTTCAATTTTCTGCATCATCCGATCGTGTTTTAGTTGACGATAATAAAGTCTTTCATATTGAAGGAGCAATTACTCAAGCAGCTTGGGTCAAACTAGACAAACTACCTAGCGCTCATGCTGTAGTTTTTGGCATCAGAAAAAACCCACCTGCCACTGGTGGACGCCACATCAGCTTTGGCTATGGAATGAACCCATCAAATGGAATCAAAGTCTGGACTAACGGAGCCAAAGGTGGATTCAAGGATATCAACGACAACAAAACTAAACTCAAGGTTGGGCAATGGTATTATCTTGCCTATACCCATACGACTGCGGATGATGGACTAGTCCGGATCTTTGTTGATGGCATAGCTACACACGAGGAAAAGTCGAAGAATCCTGTTTTGCCCGCAGCCAACAAGGATGCTGTACAAATCGGTACTTGGGCCGGAGAAGCTTTTCCTGGCTCTGTTGACGAAGTTCGGTTATGGAATCGCGCTCTAAGTGACGCCGAGATTAAAATGAGCATGCAAATCGGGGCTAAAGAGTTTTCAACTGCTGTTGAGGCCAGAGACAAGCTAGCTATCACTTGGAGTCAGATCAGGTTAACTCCTAACGAACAGTAAAAGAAAAATAACCAGAATCTGATTATCTTTAGACTAAGAAACAGTGGAGATCCACTGTTTCTTAGTCCGTTTGTTTCTTGGTACTATTTACTAAGCGGTACCTTTATTTTCAAACATAGATAATTGATGGTTGATAGTTGGGTAAATTTTCCTCTGTCAGTGCGCCTTCACCAAATATGATTGGAAATTCTCCACTTTGTGGAGGCTGAATTTTAGTGTCCGCACGCATATAGCAAACACTAAACGCTCGACGTGGAGTTTGGGTTCGATTAGTACCCGATTTGTGCAGTGTCCAATTGTGTAGCAGCACAACTTCACCAGCTGATAGCTCCAATGGCTTCGTTTGTGCTTGGTTAGTGATTTCCTCCAATTGCTGGGGGTTAAGTTGCCCAGCCTTTTGGTATGAGTTGAACTTGTTTCGGTGAGACCTTGGAATTACGTGGACACAACCGTTTTCACGACAGGCTGAGTCAAGCGCTGTATAAATAGTTATTTCGGGATCTTGATCAAGATCGTCCCATCGGTCTTGATGCCAAGCAAGGTCAGTACCCTCTTCTGCAGGTTTATTCATGAACATAGCTCGGTAACAACTGATTGGTGCTTGCTGACCGTAAGTCCGCTGGCAGATAGCCTCAAAAATTGGATGTCTCATGTAAGACAGAAAAAAGGGGTCAAACTCTAGTTGTTGAATTTTACGATACAGGAGTGTTGACCCTTTGTGTCCCCTCGTTTGTGGACCTGGTCGGCCAGTATCAGGCTCTCGGTCTAACTGCATCATAATTTGGTCATAGTTAACTCGAGCTAGGCCCAACATGATATCATCAATTCGTTGTTGCATATCGGCTAGTTCTTTATCAGTTGCCACCTGACCTAAAAACAGAAATCCTTCCCGATCGAACTCTTCCCATTGTCTAGCTGTAATTTCCATCATGATTCTTTCCAGAATTCTGTATGGTAATCAACCCAGAGACAAGCTACGATCAGCTAAAGGTAAATCTATTTTTTGTCCACCTTGTCGATGAGACTCACGTAAGCCAATAGCAATTTCCAAAGCTTCCCGTCCGTACTCACCAGGACAAAGTGGAGTGGTACCTTCTCGTAGATTTCCAACTACCCCTTCGATTGCGGCTTGCTGAGAACTTTTAGGGCGTTTGGGATTAGGAAATTGCCGACGAATCGGTTCTCTAGTCGACGGGTGCCGACCCCAAAACTCGAAATCAGCATGCTCATTACGAGCGCTGATCCAACCATCCTTTCCAATGAAATCAATATTTAGCCAACCGCCAGAATTTAAAAAACCTTGGACTCCATTTTCGTAATAGATCATACCATTACCACTAAGATCTTTATCAGTTTTGGCTGCTTCATCGCTATTCATACGACCAAAAACCCACTTAGCAGGAGAATCAGCAAATTGGCGAAAAAGCGATAGTGTATGGCTATGTCCGTTGGCTAGGTTCCAACTGTAATTACATACCATCGACATAAAAGAGCCAATTTGACCTTCCCGGATGGTTTTCAAACAAACTTGGAACCAAGGGCTCCAGTTCTTATGACAAGCAATGGCTAAAATAGTATTGTTCTTCTGGCAGACTTCGATCATTTCATCAGCTTCAGCTAAACTCCGACACATAGGTTTAGTTGCATAAATAGCCTTTACACCGGCTTCTGCCGATCTGATAACTACCTCAGCCCGTTCTACTGTTTTTGTGGTTACACAAACTAAGTCTGGTTGCTCTTGTTTGATCATTTCGAGATAATCGGTATAAAGAGTGGTGACTCCCCAACGATTTTTAAAGTCATCCAACTGTTCTGGACGGACGTCAGATCCAGCGATTAATTCAATCCCCTGAGCTTCGATAACGGCTGGTGCATGAGCCCAAGG